>NZ_JCAXDX010000027.1:0-18931 GCF_059758575.1 Sinorhizobium sp. GQ132
TGTCGGCGCAGGCATCGTCGCCTCCATCGTCGAGTAATTCCGGTCGGACCGGACTTCGAACCCCGCGGGCAACCGCGGGGTTTTTCTTTTTGGCCGTTTACCAATCAACTTTTGAAGCGCGAGGCGATCTCTTTCGCGTGTGATGTCTGCAACAGTGCTTGCATAGTCCCGCACGCATCGCCCGAATATCACGGGACCTTGCCGCCGGTCCGTGTTACCTTCCGGTCCTGACGATTTGCCGAATGCGACCTACAGCGCCGCGCGTTTTAGGCGCGAAAAGACCGCTTAAGCGCTTGAATTGCAGCATGTTTGTCCATCAACTCCGATTGGCGGAAATATGCAGCAGGATCGGAAGCCAATGAAAAGACGTATTCCCACGCGGCTTGCCGCGGCTGGCATCGTTTTGATCTGCGTCGGGAAGTCCCCGCAATTTGCCTCGGCCGCCGATGACCGCCCGCTTATCTGGTCGCCTTCCAAGACCGGAGCCAACTCCTACAAGTTCCGGTTCGGCGTTCGCCGGACGGGCCGGTGGAGCACGTCCGCCGGTGCCGAAGTCTCGATGGACGCCACGCGCTTTGGCAAGATCAATCCACCCGGCGCGCCGGTCCGCCTCTGGGGAACGGCTTCGCGCGGAAGCGGGCGAGGGGCGGTCACGCGTTCCTCTCAGGTCAGCGTGGACTACAATGCTTTGCGAGGGGCCGGCAACTTCGGCGCCGGTACCGCGCGCAGTTGGATCGTCACGCCCACGCTCGATGCGGAGGTCCACCGGAGCATCGCTATCCAATGCAACGTCTATGAGAGCCGGTGCAGCGAACCGAGGCTCACTCAATCCGCCAAGCTCGTGTCTCCCGCAAGCCGAACGTCCCTTACCGTGCAGAGCCAGGTATCGCGTGACGGCGTCAGCGGTGTGAGCCGGATTGGGGTGGAACAGAATTTCGGAAATCTGCGCCTCGGCGCGGCCGTCGCCGATCCGTTGATGGCGCCGCGCAGCGTGGTCGATGTCCGCTACAGTCTGAAGTGGTGAATCGGAAGGAACACTCGGCGCCACGCACGATCGATCTTGCGCAAGGGCGCAAAGTACCTAACCTACAGAGCGGCGCATACAGCAAAGTCGCTGCAGCACGTCTTCTTCTGCGTGGGGATATATCATGAAAAAGCGAATTCTGTTTACCGGCGGCTCGGGAAAGGCCGGGCGGCACGCCGTGCCCTACCTCATCGAGGCCGGCTATGAGGTGCACAACGTCGATCTCGTGCCGCTCGACAGCCCCGGCGTCACCAATCTGATCGCCGACATCACCGACAGCGGCCAGATGTTCAATGCGCTGTCGATGCACCGGGACTTCCCCGATCTCGACCAGGGCATGCAGCCCTTCGACGCCGTCGTGCATTTCGCGGCCATTCCGCGCATTCTCATCAAGCCCGACAACGAAACCTTCCGGGTCAACGTGATGGGTACCTACAACGTCATCGAGGCGGCGGTGAAGCTCGGCATCCGAAAGATCATCGTCGCTTCCAGCGAGACGACCTATGGCGTCTGCTTTGCGGAGGGGCACCGGGACTTCCATCATTTTCCTCTCGAAGAGGATTACGACGTCGATCCGATGGATTCCTACGGGCTCTCCAAGGTGGTGAACGAGAAGACGGCGAGGGCCTTCGCCGAGCGCTCCGGCTTCGATATTTACGCTTTGCGCATCGGCAACGTGATCGAGCCGCATGAATATGCGGACTTCCCGCATTATTTTGCCCATCCGGAGATCCGCAAAAGGATCGCCTGGAGCTATATCGATGCCCGTGACCTCGGCCAGATCGTGAAGCTTTGCGTTGAGAAGGACGGTCTCGGCTTCGCGATATTCAACGCCGCGAACGACACGGTATCGGCCAACACGCCTTCGCGTGAACTGGCCAGGCAGTTCTATCCAAATGTTCCCTTCACGCGCGAGATCGGCGAGTTCGAAGGGCTGCTTTCCAATCGCAAGATCCGCGAGGTACTCGGTTTCAAGGAAGAGCACGATTGGCGGAGATATGTACGGCTGAACGAGTAGATCGCGATGAGTTGAGGCGCGTGTAGCGGGCGGACTGCCGCTCACGCTTTCCTCGTCCTTCCAAGCGTCGCAGCATCCGTTCGGGCACCCGCGGAGAGGGCGGCTGAAATTTTGTTGATTCTTTTTTCTCTTTTGCTGCGAATGCGCTTGAAAGCGTCCGGCAAACTGAATATTAAGCCGCTGACTTGGGATGCAGCCGGTTCGGTTGCGTCGCGGCACCGTAGGGGTATAGCTCAGTTGGTAGAGCGGCGGTCTCCAAAACCGCAGGTCGGGGGTTCGAGCCCCTCTGCCCCTGCCATTCTCCCGATCCTGCCGTGTTGGGATGCGTGGGGAAGGCGGCTTTGCCGTCTTTGTATATTCACAAAAAAGGCTGATTGGCTCTTGTGGTTTTCGTAATCGGTCTTTATGTAGGGTCCAAACAGACACGCGGTGCGTGGGGCTGACATGTCGGCTTTACGCGCCGTAATGGCGTGAGCATTATATGGCATCCAAAACAAATCCATTTGCGTTTCTGCAGCAGGTGCGCGCTGAAACGTCGAAAGTGACTTGGCCTTCGCGGCGCGAGACGACGATCTCGACGCTGATGGTTTTCGTCATGGTCTCTTTTGCCGCCGCCTTTTTCTTTGGTGCGGACCAGTTGCTGGGTTGGGTAATGAGCCTGATCCTCAACGTTGGCGCTTGATTGGGTGGAGAGTAGCATGGCCGCGCGCTGGTATATTGTTCACGCCTATTCGAATTTTGAAAAGAAGGTCGCCGAATCGATCGAGGAGAAGGCCAAGCAGAAGGGCCTCACCCATCTCTTCGAGAAGATTCTCGTCCCGACCGAGAAGGTGGTCGAGGTACGTCGCGGGCGCAAAGTCGATGCGGAGCGGAAGTTCTTTCCGGGTTATGTCCTCGTTCGCGCCGATCTGACCGACGAGGCCTATCACCTTATCAAGAACACGCCGAAAGTGACCGGTTTCCTTGGTACGGACAGCAAGCCGGTGCCGATTCCGGATCACGAGGCCGACCGTATTCTCGGTCAGGTGCAGGACGGAGTCGAGCGCCCGAAGCCTTCGGTCTCCTTCGAGATCGGCGAGCAGGTCCGCGTTTCCGACGGCCCGTTCGCATCGTTCAACGGCACCGTTCAGGATGTCGATGAAGAGCGGTCGCGCTTGAAGGTCGAGGTGTCGATCTTTGGCCGCGCGACGCCTGTCGAGCTGGAATACGGCCAGGTCGAAAAGGTCTGATTAGCGTAAGCGAATACGAATGGGCAGGCCGATTTATCGGCTTGTTCGGCGGAGCGATCCGCATCGCGTGGGAGGTTTCCGACCTTAAGCCGGGTCGGTTCATCCGCACCACGCAACCGCAGCCGCCGGTCGATCGATCGGCAAATGGCCGGGCAACCGGCTGATGAGCTCCCTTTTCGGCCTCGCCGCAAGGGAGCAGTGAAAGGCAGAGAGAAATGGCTAAGAAAGTTGCAGGCCAGCTCAAGCTGCAGGTGAAGGCCGGCTCGGCGAATCCGTCGCCGCCGATCGGTCCTGCGCTTGGTCAGCGTGGCATTAACATCATGGAATTCTGCAAGGCGTTCAACGCCGCCACGCAGGAAATGGAAAAGGGTATGCCGATCCCGGTCGTCATCACCTATTACCAGGACAAGTCCTTCACATTCGTCATGAAGCAGCCGCCTGTCAGCTACTTCCTGAAGCGCGAAGCGAAGGTCCAGGCGGGCTCCAAGACCCCGGGCAAGGCCAAGGCCGGCTCGATCTCCAAGGCTCAGATCCGCACGATCGCAGAGGCCAAGATGAAGGACCTCAACGCGGCCGATATCGAAGGCGCAATGGCGATGGTTGAGGGCTCGGCCCGCTCCATGGGCCTGGAAGTGACGGGCTAAGACCATGGCGAAGATTGCAAAGCGTGTACAGAAGTCCCGCGAGGGCATCGATCCGGCGAAGCTCTATGGCCTTACCGAGGCCGTAACGCTGGTCAAGGAGCGTGCGACGGCCAAGTTCGACGAAACGATCGAAGTCGCTATGAACCTCGGCGTCGATCCGCGCCATGCCGACCAGATGGTCCGCGGTGTGGTCAATCTGCCGAACGGCACCGGCCGGTCGGTTCGCGTCGCCGTTTTCGCCCGTGGCGCGAAGGCTGACGAAGCCAAGGCTGCCGGCGCCGACGTCGTCGGTGCAGAAGAGCTCGTCGAAATCGTACAGGGCGGCAAGATCGACTTCGATCGCTGCATCGCGACCCCCGACATGATGCCGCTCGTCGGCCGTCTGGGTAAGGTTCTCGGCCCGCGTGGCATGATGCCGAACCCGAAGGTCGGCACCGTCACCATGGACGTCGCCGGAGCAGTCAAGGCTTCGAAGGGCGGCGCCGTCGAGTTCCGCGTTGAGAAGGCGGGTATCGTTCACGCCGGCATCGGCAAGGCTTCTTTCGATGCCAAGGCGCTCGAAGAAAACATCCGTGCCTTCGCAGATGCCGTGATCAAGGCAAAGCCGACCGGCGCCAAGGGCAACTACGTCAAGCGCGTGGCTGTTTCTTCGACGATGGGCCCCGGCCTCAAGGTCGACCCGGCAACGATCAGCGCTGCCTGATTGATGATTTGACGGGCTGCGGCCCGTAACCAGATTTCCGGCCTTTCGGGGCCGGAAATTCCGGGCCTACCGCCCGGAACTCCTGTCCGAGATTGCGGGTGGTTTTACCTTAATCACCTAGCCCGCATGAGACGGGTAAGATCTGAATTTCACGAAGACGCGGACGCGTCGGAATTCGGTTCGAACCTCGCTTGCCTTGTGTCAGACCCGGCTTTCCGGGAACGCCAAGGGACAGGATCCTCAAGCGTTGCTTGGGATCGAGAATGATCCCGGGTGACAAAGGCAAACCCGGCAGGGCTGCGATGAGCAACCCTGCCAACTGGAGACAGACAGTGGAAAGAGCGGAAAAACGCGAATTCGTCACGGAGCTGAACGAAGTCTTCAAGGCTTCCGGTTCGGTTGTCGTGGCCCACTATGCTGGTGTCACAGTCGCGCAGATGAACGACTTCCGTTCGAAGATGCGCGCTGCTGGCGGCACCGTCAGAGTCGCGAAAAACCGCCTGGCCAAGATCGCTCTTCAGGGCACGGAGTCTGAAGGGATGATCGATCTCTTCAAGGGTCAGACGCTGATCGCTTTCAGCGAAGACCCCGTAACGGCTCCGAAGGTCGTCGTGGATTTCGCCAAGACCAACGACAAGCTCGTTGTTCTGGGCGGCGCCATGGGGGCAACCACGCTCAACGCTGAAGGTGTCAAGTCGCTTGCGACCCTGCCTTCTCTCGACGAGCTGCGCGCGAAGCTGCTGGGCCTTCTCAACGCCCCGGCAACCCGCGTCGCGACGGTTGTCGCAGCACCGGCAAGCCAGCTTGCCCGCGTGTTCTCGGCCTATGCCAAGAAGGACGAAGCCGCCTGAGGCGGAATTTCGCTGTTGTATTTAAAACCAGTTCGAACCGAACAAAAGGAAAAGTAAAATGGCTGATCTCGCAAAGATCGTTGAAGACCTCTCCTCGCTGACCGTCCTGGAAGCTGCTGAGCTTTCCAAGCTTCTCGAAGAAAAGTGGGGCGTTTCCGCCGCTGCTCCGGTAGCCGTTGCTGCTGCCGGTGGCGCTGCTGGCGCTGCTGCTCCGGCTGAAGAAGAAAAGACCGAGTTCGACGTCATCCTGACGGATGCCGGCGCGAACAAGATCAACGTCATCAAGGAAGTCCGCGCCATCACCGGCCTCGGCCTCAAGGAAGCCAAGGACCTGGTCGAAGGCGCTCCGAAGGCTGTCAAGGAAGCCGTTTCCAAGGCGGAAGCTGCTGACCTCAAGAAGAAGCTCGAAGACGCTGGCGCGAAGGTCGACGTCAAGTAATTCGACGAAATGCGAAAGGGAGGTGGCCTTCGTGGCCGCCTCTCTTTGACCGTTTTTAGAACATATTACCCAAAAGCCTGTCGAAAACGGCTTTTGGGTAATGGGTTCTTCAAGAGGATGGTCTCCATCGAAGGACAGCACAGCATTCCGCGCTGGCGTCTTTCGAATGCTGGACGAGATTGAACTACCCATTGATTGACGGGGTCGACTGGCCATCGGTTCCCGTCCGTTGCAGGCCCGGATGCAAGATTGACAAGGAGCGACGATGGCTCAGACCCTTTCGTTTAACGGTCGTAGGCGCGTACGCAAGTTTTTTGGTAAAATTCCCGAAGTCGCGGAGATGCCGAACCTCATCGAGGTTCAGAAGGCGTCTTACGACCAGTTCCTCATGGTCGACGAGCCCCAAGGCGGGCGGCCGGATGAGGGGCTTCAAGCCGTTTTCAAATCGGTATTTCCAATCAAGGATTTTTCCGGCGCTTCGATGCTTGAATTCGTTTCCTACGAATTCGAGGCACCGAAGTTCGACGTCGAGGAGTGCCGTCAGCGCGACCTGACCTATGCGGCGCCGCTCAAGGTGACGCTGCGGCTGATCGTGTTCGATATCGACGAGGACACCGGCGCCAAGTCGATCAAGGATATCAAGGAACAGAACGTCTATATGGGCGACATGCCGCTCATGACGGACAACGGTACCTTCATCGTCAACGGCACGGAGCGCGTCATCGTCTCGCAGATGCACCGTTCGCCGGGTGTCTTCTTTGACCATGACAAGGGCAAGAGCCACTCGTCCGGCAAGCTGCTCTTCGCCGCGCGCGTGATCCCCTATCGCGGCTCGTGGCTCGACATCGAATTCGACGCCAAGGACATCGTCCATGCGCGCATCGACCGCCGCCGCAAGATTCCGGTGACCTCGCTGCTGATGGCGCTCGGAATGGACGGCGAGGAAATCCTCGACACCTTCTACACGAAGTCGCTCTACCAGCGCGACGGCGAGGGCTGGCGCGTGCCGTTCCAGCCGGATGCGCTCAAGGGCCAGAAGACACTGTCAGACATGATCGACGCCGATACCGGCGAGGTCGTCGTCGAGAGCGGCAAGAAGCTGACCCCGCGCCTGCTCCGGCAGTTGCAGGAAAAGGGCCTGAAGGCACTCAAGGCGACCGACGACGATCTCTACGGCAACTATCTCGCCGAGGACGTCGTCAACTTCGAGACCGGCGAGATCTATCTCGAGGCCGGTGACGAGATCGACGAGAAGACGCTTCCGGTCATCCTTTCCGCCGGCTTCGATGAGATCCCGGTGCTCGACATCGACCACATCAATATCGGCGCCTATATCCGCAACACGCTTTCGGCCGACAAGAACGAGAACCGTCAGGACGCGCTGTTCGACATCTACCGCGTCATGCGTCCGGGTGAGCCGCCGACCATGGATTCGGCCGAAGCCATGTTCAATGCGCTCTTCTTCGATGCGGAGCGCTACGACCTCTCGGCCGTCGGCCGCGTGAAGATGAACATGCGCCTCGATCTGGACGTTCCGGACACGGTTCGCACGCTGCGCAAGGAAGACATCCTGGCCGTGGTCAAGATGCTCGTGGAGCTGCGTGACGGCAAGGGCGAGATCGACGACATCGACAATCTCGGCAACCGTCGCGTCCGCTCGGTCGGCGAGTTGATGGAGAACCAGTATCGCCTGGGTCTCCTGCGCATGGAACGTGCGATCAAGGAACGCATGTCCTCGATCGAGATCGACACCGTGATGCCGCAGGACCTGATCAACGCGAAGCCGGCTGCCGCGGCCGTTCGCGAATTCTTCGGCTCCTCGCAGCTGTCGCAGTTCATGGACCAGGTGAACCCGCTTTCGGAAATCACCCATAAGCGCCGTCTTTCGGCACTGGGTCCGGGCGGTCTGACCCGCGAGCGCGCCGGCTTCGAAGTGCGCGACGTGCATCCGACGCATTACGGCCGTATCTGCCCGATCGAGACGCCGGAAGGCCCGAACATCGGTCTGATCAACTCGCTTGCGACCTTCGCCCGCGTCAACAAGTACGGCTTCATCGAGAGCCCGTACCGCAAGATCGTGGACGGCAAGGTGACGAACGACGTCGTCTATCTGTCGGCGATGGAAGAAGCCAAGTATCACGTTGCACAGGCAAACTCGGTTCTAGACGACGACGGCTCCTTCTCCGAAGAATTCGTCGTTTGCCGCCACGCCGGCGAAGTCATGCTGGCACCGCGCGACAATATCAACCTGATGGACGTTTCGCCGAAGCAGCTCGTCTCGGTCGCGGCCGCGCTCATTCCGTTCCTCGAGAACGATGACGCCAACCGCGCGCTGATGGGCTCGAACATGCAGCGTCAGGCCGTGCCGCTGCTGCGTGCGGAAGCTCCCTTCGTCGGTACCGGCATGGAGCCGGTCGTCGCGCGCGACTCCGGTGCTGCGATCGCTGCCCGCCGCGGCGGTATCGTCGACCAGGTGGACGCGACCCGTATCGTTATCCGCGCCACCGAAGACCTGGATCCGTCCAAGTCGGGCGTCGATATCTACCGCCTGCAGAAGTTCCAGCGCTCCAACCAGAACACCTGCGTCAACCAGCGCCCGCTCGTCACTGTCGGTGACGTGATCAACAAGGGCGATATCATCGCGGACGGTCCGTCGACGGACCTCGGCGATCTGGCGCTCGGCCGCAACGCGCTCGTCGCGTTCATGCCGTGGAACGGCTACAACTACGAAGACTCGATCCTGCTCTCCGAGCGGATCGTGCGTGACGACGTCTTCACCTCGATCCACATCGAGGAATTCGAAGTGATGGCGCGCGACACCAAGCTTGGTCCGGAAGAAATCACCCGCGACATTCCGAACGTTTCGGAAGAAGCGCTGAAGAACCTGGACGAAGCCGGTATCGTGTACATCGGCGCCGAAGTTCAGCCGGGCGACATCCTCGTCGGCAAGATCACGCCGAAGGGCGAGAGCCCGATGACGCCGGAAGAAAAGCTTCTGCGCGCCATCTTCGGCGAGAAGGCGTCGGACGTTCGCGACACGTCGATGCGCATGCCGCCGGGCACCTTCGGCACGGTCGTAGAAGTGCGCGTCTTCAACCGCCATGGCGTCGAGAAGGACGAGCGCGCGATGGCGATCGAGCGCGAGGAAATCGAGCGGCTTGCGAAGGACCGCGACGACGAACAGGCGATCCTCGACCGCAACGTCTATGCGCGTCTGGTCGACATGCTTCGCGGCCACGTCGCCGTTGCCGGTCCGAAGGGCTTCAAGAAGGGCACCGAGCTCTCCAACGTCGTCATCAGTGAATATCCCCGCTCGCAGTGGTGGATGTTCGCTATCGAGGACGAGAAGGCTCAGGGCGAGATCGAAGCACTTCGCGCACAGTACGACGAATCCAAGTCGCGCCTTGAACAGCGCTTCATGGACAAGGTCGAGAAGGTTCAGCGCGGCGATGAGATGCCTCCGGGCGTCATGAAGATGGTCAAGGTCTTCGTCGCCGTGAAGCGCAAGATCCAGCCGGGTGACAAGATGGCCGGCCGCCACGGCAACAAGGGTGTCGTGTCGCGGATCGTCCCGATCGAAGACATGCCGTTCCTCGAAGACGGTACGCATGTCGACGTGGTTCTGAACCCTCTGGGCGTGCCGTCGCGCATGAATGTCGGCCAGATCCTCGAGACCCATCTCGGTTGGGCTTGCGCCGGCATGGGCAAGAAGATCGGAGCGATGCTCGATGCATATAAGGCGGGCGCTGACATTCAGCCGCTGCGCGATACCATCGACAGCGTCATCGGATCTGGCCCGAAGGGCGAGCCGATCAAGCAGTACGACGATGAATCGATCGTTCGGCTTGCCGAGCAGACCCGCCGCGGCGTTTCGATCGCGACACCGGTCTTCGACGGTGCTGTCGAAGCGGACGTCAACGAGATGCTGGAGCAGGCTGGCCTGAAGGTGACCGGTCAGTCGACGCTCTATGACGGCCGGACCGGCGAGACTTTCGATCGCCAGGTGACCGTGGGCTACATCTACATGCTGAAGCTCAACCACCTGGTCGACGACAAGATCCACGCCCGTTCGATCGGTCCTTACTCGCTCGTTACCCAGCAGCCGCTGGGCGGCAAGGCGCAGTTCGGCGGTCAGCGCTTCGGCGAAATGGAGGTCTGGGCTCTGGAAGCCTATGGTGCCGCCTACACGCTGCAGGAAATGCTGACGGTCAAGTCGGACGACGTGGCCGGCCGCACCAAGGTCTACGAGGCGATCGTCCGCGGCGACGATACCTTCGAAGCGGGTATTCCGGAGAGCTTCAACGTTCTCGTCAAGGAAATGCGCTCCCTGGGTCTTTCGGTCGAGCTGGAGAATTCCAAGGTCGATGACGTCGGTAGCACGGCGCAACTGCCGGACGCGGCGGAGTAAGAGTCATCAGGTGCGTGCCGCTAAGCGGCGCGCACCGTTTCCGCCGTCGGGCACCTGATTGTCCGCGGCAGGAAAAGGGCCGCACCCGATGCGGTTTTAGCTGTTTATGGGGCAGGGGTCGGCGCCCGGGATTGCCGGCACCCTCGCCAAGCTCAGGGCTTAAATGCCCGCAAAGGAGACAGGCATGAACCAAGAGGTCATGAATCTTTTCAATCCGCAGGTGCCTGCACAGACCTTCGATTCCATCCGGATTTCGATAGCGTCCCCGGAGAAGATTCTTTCCTGGTCTTACGGTGAGATCAAGAAGCCGGAGACGATTAACTACCGTACCTTCAAGCCGGAACGCGACGGTCTTTTCTGCGCCCGCATCTTTGGTCCGATCAAGGACTACGAGTGCCTGTGCGGCAAGTACAAGCGCATGAAGTACAAGGGCATCATCTGCGAAAAGTGCGGCGTCGAAGTCACGCTGTCGCGCGTTCGCCGCGAGCGCATGGGCCATATCGAGCTCGCCGCGCCGGTTGCTCACATCTGGTTCCTGAAGTCGCTGCCGAGCCGCATCGCAACGCTGCTCGACATGACGCTCAAGGATATCGAACGCGTTCTCTATTTCGAGAACTACATCGTCACCGAGCCGGGTCTGACGTCGCTCAAGGAAAATCAGCTCCTGAGCGAAGAAGAATACATGATCGCGGTCGACGAGTTCGGTGAGGACCAGTTCACCGCAATGATCGGCGCCGAAGCGATCTACGAGATGCTCGCATCGATGAATCTCGAGAAGATCGCGGGTGATCTGCGTTCGGAGATGGCCGAGACGACGTCCGATCTGAAGCAGAAGAAGCTGATGAAGCGACTGAAGATCGTCGAGAACTTCATGGAATCCGGCAATCGTCCGGAATGGATGATCATGAAGGTGGTTCCGGTGATCCCGCCGGACCTGCGTCCGCTCGTGCCGCTTGACGGCGGCCGGTTCGCGACGTCGGACCTCAACGATCTCTATCGCCGCGTCATCAACCGCAACAACCGCCTGAAGCGGCTGATCGAGCTGCGTGCGCCGGGCATCATCATCCGCAACGAAAAGCGGATGCTGCAGGAATCCGTGGACGCGCTGTTCGACAACGGCCGCCGCGGCCGCGTCATCACGGGTGCGAACAAGCGTCCGCTGAAGTCGCTCTCCGACATGCTCAAGGGCAAGCAGGGCCGCTTCCGTCAGAACCTGCTCGGCAAGCGCGTCGACTATTCCGGCCGTTCGGTCATCGTGACCGGTCCGGAACTCAAGCTGCACCAGTGCGGCCTGCCGAAGAAGATGGCGCTCGAGCTCTTCAAGCCGTTCATCTACGCCCGCCTCGACGCCAAGGGTTACTCCTCGACCGTCAAGCAGGCGAAGAAGCTGGTCGAGAAGGAAAAGCCGGAAGTCTGGGATATCCTCGACGAGGTCATCCGCGAGCACCCGGTCCTTCTGAACCGCGCGCCGACCCTGCACCGCCTGGGCATCCAGGCCTTCGAGCCGATCCTGGTCGAAGGCAAGGCGATCCAGCTGCACCCGCTCGTCTGCACGGCCTTCAACGCCGACTTCGACGGCGACCAGATGGCCGTTCACGTGCCGCTGTCGCTCGAAGCACAGCTCGAAGCACGCGTGCTGATGATGTCGACGAACAACATCCTGCATCCGGCAAACGGTGCCCCGATCATCGTGCCGTCGCAGGACATGGTTCTCGGCCTCTATTATCTCTCGATCATGAACCAGAACGAGCCGGGCGAAGGCATGGCCTTCTCCGACATGGGCGAATTGCACCATGCGCTGGAGACCAAGGCCGTCACCCTGCACGCCAAGATCCGTGGCCGTTACAAGACCGTCGATGCCGAGGGCAACCCGGTTTCGAAGATCTATGAAACGACGCCTGGCCGCATGATCATCGGCGAACTCCTGCCGAAGAACCCGAACGTCCCCTTCGAAATCTGCAACCAGGAAATGACCAAGAAGAACATCTCCAAGATGATCGACACGGTCTATCGCCATTGCGGTCAGAAGGACACGGTCATCTTCTGCGACCGGATCATGCAGCTCGGCTTCTCGCATGCCTGCCGCGCCGGCATTTCGTTCGGCAAGGACGACATGGTCATTCCGGACACGAAGGTGAAGATCGTCGGCGACACCGAAGCGCTCGTGAAGGAATACGAGCAGCAGTACAATGACGGCCTCATCACCCAGGGCGAAAAGTACAACAAGGTCGTCGACGCCTGGGGCAAGGCGACCGAGAAGGTCGCCGAAGAGATGATGGCGCGCATCAAGGCCGTCGAGTTCGACGACAGCGGCCGCCAGAAGCCGATGAACTCGATCTACATGATGTCGCACTCGGGCGCCCGCGGTTCGCCGAACCAGATGCGTCAGCTTGGCGGCATGCGCGGCCTCATGGCAAAGCCCTCGGGCGAGATCATCGAAACGCCGATCATCTCGAACTTCAAGGAAGGCCTGACCGTGAACGAGTACTTCAACTCGACGCACGGTGCCCGTAAGGGTCTCGCCGACACCGCCTTGAAGACTGCGAACTCCGGTTACCTGACCCGTCGTCTCGTCGACGTGGCACAGGACTGCATCGTCACGCATACGGATTGCGGCACCGACAAGGGCCTCACCATGACTGCGATCGTCGATGCCGGTCAGGTCGTGGCCTCGATCGGCCAGCGTATCCTCGGCCGTACGGCGCTCGACAACATCGACAACCCGGTCACCGGTGAACGCATCGTCGATGCCGGCAAGATGATTCTCGAGCCGGACGTCGTCGCGATCGAAAAGGCCGGTATCCAGTCCGTCCGCATTCGTTCGGCACTGACCTGCGAAATCCAGACCGGCGTCTGCGGCGTTTGCTACGGCCGGGACCTCGCCCGCGGTACGCCTGTCAACATGGGCGAAGCCGTCGGCGTCATCGCGGCTCAGTCGATCGGCGAGCCGGGCACGCAGCTGACCATGCGTACGTTCCACCTTGGTGGTACGGCAACGGTGGTTGACCAGTCGTTCCTGGAAGCCTCTTATGAGGGCACGGTTCAGATCAAGAACCGCAACATGCTGCGCAACTCCGATGGCGTACTCGTCGCCATGGGCCGCAACATGGCGATCCAGATCCTCGACGAACGCGGTGTCGAGCGCTCCTCGCAGCGCGTTGCCTACGGTTCGAAGATCTTCGTCGACGATGGCGATAAGGTGAAGCGCGGACAGCGTTTCGCCGAATGGGATCCCTACACCCGTCCGATGATGACGGAAGTGGAAGGTACCGTTCACTTCGAAGACGTGGTCGACGGCATCTCGGTTCTGGAATCGACCGACGAGTCGACCGGCATCACCAAGCGTCAGGTTATCGACTGGCGTTCGACGCCACGCGGTACCGACCTGAAGCCGGCGATCGTCATCAAGGACAAGAATGGCAATATCGCCAAGCTTGCCCGCGGCGGCGAAGCCCGCTTCATGCTCTCGGTCGACGCGATCCTTTCGGTCGAGCCGGGACAGAAGGTCAGCCAGGGCGACGTTCTTGCCCGTTCGCCGCTCGAAAGCGCCAAGACCAAGGACATCACCGGTGGTCTGCCGCGTGTTGCCGAACTGTTCGAGGCACGTCGTCCGAAGGATCACGCCATCATCGCGGAGATCGATGGAACGATCCGTTTCGGCCGCGATTACAAGAACAAGCGTCGCGTGATGATCGAGCCGGCGGAAGACGGTGTCGAACCGGTCGAATACCTGATCCCGAAGGGCAAGCCCTTCCATCTTCAGGATGGCGACTACATCGAGAAGGGCGACTACATCCTCGACGGCAATCCGGCACCGCACGACATCCTGGCGATCAAGGGCGTGGAAGCACTTGCTTCCTATCTCGTGAACGAAATCCAGGAAGTCTACCGACTGCAGGGCGTTGTCATCAACGACAAGCACATCGAGGTGATCGTCCGGCAGATGCTTCAGAAGGTCGAAATCACCGACGCCGGTGACTCGACCTATATCGTCGGCGACAACGTCGACCGCATCGAGCTCGAGGACGTCAACGACTCTCTGCTTGCCGAAGGCAAGAAGCCCGCCTTTGGCGAGCCGGTGCTGCTGGGTATCACCAAGGCATCGCTGCAGACGCCGTCCTTCATCTCGGCCGCTTCGTTCCAGGAGACCACCAAGGTCCTCACCGAAGCTGCGGTCGCAGGCAAGACGGACAATCTGCAGGGTCTCAAGGAGAACGTCATTGTCGGCCGTCTCATCCCGGCCGGTACGGGCGGAACGATGACGCAGATCCGCCGCATCGCTACGGCCCGCGACGAGTTGATTCTCGAAGAGCGCCGCAAGGGCACCGGTGCGGAAAGCGCCACGCCGATGCTCGCCGACATGGCAAACGATCCCGCCGCGGCAGAATAAGCAAAAAAGGGGAGGGTATCTGCCCTCCCTGGCGAAACGATAAAGCCGCCCGGAGCGATCCGGGCGGCTTTTTCAGGTCGATGTGTTTGCCGTCGATGCGGCTCCAGATGCCGCGCGATCTCTCAACCGAAGCGAATGATGGCGACTTCGCCCTCGAGGGCGCCCTGATAGGCGGAAGCGTGCGGCTCCTCGTCCGGTATGCCGTCTAAGGTGCCGATCTGGTCGAGATCGGCTTCAAGGAAGCCTTCCTCGGCGAGTGCGTTCAGCGCCTCGCGCACGGCCGTATCGTCATCGGGTGCCCGCAGCATCACATGGATGTCGACGCCCTCGGCATCGCCGTCGGTCTCGTAGGCCTTGCCGATAACGATGAAGATCAGCGGTTCGTCGGGTGCGTTGTCGTTATCCGGTGTGACAGACATGGAAACATCCTCTTTGAAGAATAGTAACGGGCGATCGCGTTTCTTTTAAGTCGAAAGAGGCCGAAACCGGCGCGATCGATTCTCAAGCGTTGAGACGCGGGATGCGGGGAAACCGGATACACTTTGCCTCATCCTGCTCTACTGCATATTGCGCCAGACCGAAACCCGTTCCACGAATCGTACGATGGCCCGAAACATTTTTGGTCAGGGATGACGTCGAGCAGGATATCGGGCAGGGCGCGACTCGCGGTCGTGGAAAACGACAGAAAGAGGTTGCTGATTCCTTAAGTGGGAACGACTATGCGACGACACGGGCCGGCGTTCGGCCGGACCTAGGGCACGGCAAGCGCGCAAAGCCTTGTTTCTCGGGCATATCAGGGCTGCAACGCCCAGATATTTCTTAATTGCCCTTGACGGATCGCCCCGAAATCAGTACACCCCGCCGCATCAGAGCCCATGTGAGGCTGGCTGGTTCGGAACGACGCGTTCTGGAGTTCGCCTCAAACAAGGTTCAAAACGCACGCTGACGACATAATGCTGCACGCAAGACGCGCGAAATAGTGCGTCCTCTGCTTTTTGTGGGGCCATCTGCGAAAAAGCGGATCGGCCCTCGTTTTGCGCATTTCATAGGCGTTCGTTGTTGCCGGCGACGGCAAGCGATCCGCCCGAAAGGGTAACGAGACAAGTTTTTGTAAGGGATGGTTAGATGCCTACCGTAAACCAGCTGATCCGCAAGCCGCGTCAGGCACAGGTAAAGCGCAACAAGGTTCCTGCACTGCAGGAGAACCCGCAGAAGCGCGGCGTTTGCACCCGCGTCTACACGACGACCCCGAAGAAGCCGAACTCGGCTCTCCGTAAGGTCGCCAAGATCCGTCTGACGAATGGCTTCGAAGTGATCGGCTACATTCCGGGTGAAGGCCACAACCTTCAGGAGCACTCCGTGGTCATGATCCGCGGCGGCCGCGTGAAGGACCTTCCGGGTGTTCGTTACCACATCATCCGCGGCGTTCTCGATACGCAGGGTGTGAAGAACCGTAAGCAGCGCCGCTCGAAGTACGGCGCGAAGCGTCCGAAATAACATCGCAACCGGCGCCATTTCGCTGGTCATAAGATTTAAAGTTGAGAGACGAGAAGTATGTCCCGACGTCACAGAGCAGAAAAGCGTGAGATCAACCCGGATCCGAAGTTCGGTGATCTGGTCGTCACGAAGTTCATGAACGCAATCATGCTGCACGGCAAGAAGTCCGTTGCGGAAAGCATCGTCTACGGTGCGTTCGATGCGGTCCAGTCGAAGCTGAAGCAGGAGCCGGTCGCCGTGTTCCATTCCGCGCTCGACAACATCGCTCCGCATGTCGAAGTGCGTTCGCGCCGCGTCGGTGGTGCTACCTACCAGGTGCCGGTCGACGTTCGTCCGGAGCGCCGTCAGGCTCTCGCTATCCGCTGGCTGATCGCAGCTGCCCGTAAGCGCAATGAAACGACCATGGTCGATCGCCTGTGCGGCGAACTCATGGACGCGGCGAACAATCGCGGCAGCGCAGTGAAGAAGCGCGAAGACACCCACAAGATGGCTGATGCCAACCGTGCGTTCTCGCACTACCGCTGGTAATCAGAACAGGTTCCGAAAGGCAGTCTCTCATGGCTCGCGAATATAAAATCGAAGACTACCGAAACTTCGGTATCATGGCGCACATCGACGCCGGCAAGACGACGACGACCGAGCGTATCCTCTACTACACCGGCAAGTCCCACAAGATCGGCGAAGTCCATGACGGCGCCGCGACGATGGACTGGATGGAGCAGGAGCAGGAGCGCGGCATCACGATCACGTCTGCTGCGACGACCACCTTCTGGAAGGGTCGCGACGGCAAGACGCGGCGCTTCAACATCATCGACACTCCCGGCCACGTCGACTTCACCATCGAAGTCGAGCGCTCGCTGCGCGTTCTCGACGGTGCGATCGCGCTTCTCGACGCCAACGCCGGTGTCGAGCCGCAGACGGAAACCGTCTGGCGCCAGGCCGAGAAGTATCATGTTCCGCGCATGATCTTCTGCAACAAGATGGACAAGACCGGTGCGGACTTCTACCGCTCGGTCGAGATGATCAAGACGCGCCTCGGCGCGACGGCCGTCGTTATGCAGCTGCCGATCGGCGCTGAAAGCGACTTCAAGGGTGTTGTCGACCTGATCGAGATGAATGCTCTCGTATGGCGCGACGAATCGCTCGGCGCCCAGTGGGACGTCGTCGAAATCCCGGCCGACATGAAGGAAAAGGCGGAAGAATACCGCGAAAAGCTGATCGAGACGGTTGTCGAGATCGACGAAGCGGCAATGGAAGCCTACCTGGAAGGTACCTATCCGGATAACGACAAGATCCGTGAACTGGTCCGTCGCGGTACGATCGACGTCAAGTTCCACCCCATGTTCTGCGGCACCGCCTTCAAGAACAAGGGCGTTCAGCCTCTGCTCGACGCCGTTGTCGATTACCTGCCGTCGCCGATCGACATTCCAGCGATCAAGGGTATCGACGTCAAGACCGAGGGCGAGATCACCCGTAAGGCCGACGACAACGAGCCGCTTTCGATGCTGGCGTTCAAGATCATGAACGACCCCTTCGTCGGTTCGCTGACCTTCGCGCGCATCTATTCCGGCAAGCTCGAAAAGGGCACGTCGGTGATGAACACGGTCAAGGAAAAGCGCGAGCGCGTCGGCCGCATGCTGCAGATGCATTCCAACTCGCGTGAAGACATCGAAGAAGCCTTCGCGGGCGACATCGTTGCTCTGGCCGGCCTCAAGGAAACCACCACGGGCGATACGCTTTGCGATCCGCTGAAGCCGGTTATCCTCGAGCGCATGGAATTCCCGGAGCCGGTCATCCAGATCGCGATCGAGCCGAAGACCAAGGGCGACCAGGAAAAGATGGGCCTCGCGCTCAACCGCCTGGCTGCCGAGGATCCGTCCTTCCGCGTCAAGACCGACGAGGAATCCGGCCAGACGATCATCGCCGGCATGGGCGAACTTCACCTGGACATCATCGTCGACCGCATGCGTCGCGAGTTCAAGGTCGAAGCTTCGGTCGGTGCTCCGCAGGTTGCCTACCGCGAGACCATTACGCGCAAGCACGAGGAAGATTACACGCACAAGAAGCAGTCCGGTGGTACCGGCCAGTTCGCGCGCGTCAAGATCGTCTTCGAACCGAACCCGGAAGGCGAAGACTTCGCATTCGAATCGAAGATTGTCGGTGGTGCTGTTCCGAAGGAATATATCCCCGGCGTTCAGAAGGGTATCGAAAGCGTCCTGTCCTCGGGTCCGCTCGCGGGCTTCCCGATGCTCGGCGTCAAGGCGACGCTGATCGACGGTGCGTTCCACGACGTCGACTCGTCGGTCCTGGCCTTCGAAATCGCTTCCCGTGCATGCTTCCGTGAAGCCGCGAAGAAGGCTGGAGCTCAGCTCCTCGAGCCGATCATGAAGGTCGAGGTCGTGACGCCGGAAGATTACGTCGGTGACGTTATCGGTGACCTGAACTCTCGCCGTGGCCAGATCCAGGGTCAGGAAGCACGCGGCGTCGCCGTGGTGATCAATGCCCACGTGCCGCTCGCGAACATGTTCAAGTACGTGGACAACCTGCGCTCGATGTCGCAGGGCCGCGCTCAGTACACGATGCTGTTCGATCACTACGCGCCGGTTCCGTCGAACGTCGCGCAGGAAATCCAGGCGAAATATTCCGGTCAGAAGTGACCGGAATAGCCTCGCGCTGAAACAGAATGAAAAGATTTCCCCTCTAGGGGACAGGAAACGGAGAGCCGGAA
>NZ_JCAXDX010000028.1:0-18694 GCF_059758575.1 Sinorhizobium sp. GQ132
AAACGCGAACATCACAGCAACAAGCCGTGCAGGGCTCTTGGGAGCACCATTCCGTCAGTCCCTAAGGCGACGTCCACGCATAAGTCTGTGAACGGCAGCATTGCGCCCAAATTTCGGCCGTTGCGGTGATCTTCGCCGCGGCCCGATAGCAGACGTTGCGGTTGACCACGCTGTAGGTCGAGGTTGCGCCAATACCGGGCATGGAAGTCGGGGCCCGGGTGGTGGGCCCGGGCGGTCGGACTTTCTTAATGTACTATCCAGTGGTAAATTTTGCTCGCTCGCGGTTGGAGAGGGAGGAGGGCATGTCTACAACGGCGTCTCTCGAAGCGTTACCGGACCCTGTCGTAATAGACACCGAGAACGGGCAAATGACCGGCAGTACCAAGGTCAAATACACAAAGGAATCGTCATACGTCATCTGGCATCGCTGGAAGCCGGGCGATTGGACCAGAAAAAAGATCCCGGTCTCTGACACTTCCGACCCGGCCAATTTTCATGGCGAATTCGATTCGCCCGATCTCGAGCCCGGCGATATTTACGAAGCGGCGCTGTGGGACAAGGGCGTCGACCCGAATCGTCTCCCGACCAACGTCGACCGCCCGCCGCAAGCGCATGCCGCGACCGCGGTTTTCGCATTGAGAAAGCGGCCCGAGCAAAGGTCGTTCCTGCGGGATGAGAACATCCGTACCGGCGGTACGTATCGCGAGCACGATGTTTTCACGAGCGTGCCGGTGCGGGCCGTGATGGCCGTCAGCACGAGCGCGCCTCAGGCGGACGCCAACGGAATCTACTCGTTCAACCAAACGGACGCCTTGACCTATGAAGTGGAGAACCAGAGCTTTAACCTGCAGCTATTCGACCTGCTTCCGGGCACCCACTATTTCGAAATGGTTCGGCTGACCGACAGGTTCGGCAACTGGCAATTTCTGATGAATGAATTCACCACACTCAAGCGTCGCATTCGCGTAAAGCCCACTGAAATCCTCGTTCACGACGACAGCGATCCCGGATCGACGGGCGAAGGCGTATTCAGATGCATACTGCAGACCGGCAAAGGTGACGACCAGTCCCAGTGGCGAAACCGCGGGGAAACCTCAGTTACGAACGGCGATTTTGGCGATAACGCCGCGCTGCCTGAGGTGCCCGCCGAGATCGAGATTGGTCCCGAACCTGTCGCCCGCGCCGATGTCGCAGCCCGCGTGCATGCCTCGGGCGAGGACGATGACCGGTCCTACTTCGACATTGGTGCCTTTGAAGCCGCCTCGGGCGCGAAAGAATTGAACATTCCTCAAAACACGACGGACGAAACCGTCATCGAAGCCAGCGACGAGATTTACGCCGATCTGGGGGACAGCCTGACGTTCACGATGAAATACAAATATTGGATCGAATATTTTTGAAAGGCCACTGGCCCGGCCTTTTCGCGCTCCTTTCCGAAAGCCTATCGGTAAACACGCTCCGCCGCGACATTGGTTCGCAAGAATGGACCATAGAAAAATGGCGCGCCGCGTAGGATTCGAACAGCCTTGGACTTAATGGCTGCTATCGGCGAGAGCGGACCTATTCTCTTCAAATTACGGTGTCCGCCTTGGGTCAGGCCAAGACCTGTGCGCTGCCGACGTCCGCAACGCTGCCCATACGCGGGGAAACCGCCGGTCAGGTTACGGCCCCAGAGCGACTTTCAATCCCTCGCCTTGAAAGGACTCGAACCGCGGACCCGCTATTTCAATGCCGCGGCATAACGATGATTACTCTTTCCCCAATTCCTCCCGCTCAAGCACCAGCGCAATATCGTCCCCTTCTTCAAATTCGGGAGACACGAATTCCTCGGATTCCAAGATTGTTTCCTCGGCGACCGATGCAGCCCTCTTTCCTTCTGCCGCTTCTGCTCTTCGAGCGCAGGCGATTGCTACATCTTTGTATGCCCCAAGGATCAACATGCAATGGATGACCATTTCGCAGTTGTAGTATGTTGCAGCCTCACGGCCCACGAGGCCATGCGCGATCTGGTTGCGAAGGTTCATTCCGCGCGCATCAGCAAAGATCGCTCGCATCCAGAAGTGGATATCTTCGCCGACCTCGGCCCTAACCTTCCCCATGGAGAGCAGATCACCGAGGTTCATTGAGACTTCCCACCCCGACTGACCACGCTTATCCTTGGTCACCGACTCGCCGAGGTTCCGCGCGACATTCCGAAAGGCGTCTTCGACCTGCGGAACCAGAACAAAGATGCTCTTCACATAGTCGCCATCGAGCCAGGCTTTCACGCCCGCAACCAACAGAGGTAGGTCGGAAAAAAGGGATGACCGCTGCATAAAGGCGGCAATTTCCTCCGGAGAAAGTGAATGTCTTTTGACGGCTCCTTCCAATGCTTTGCAAAGATGCAGCCTGTTGAATTGCCGCGAGAAGTCGGCGTGACGATAGAGTGGGCCATCTGCGTCATCGTCACCGTCCACTTGGGCCGCGACGTGATCGTCCGCGATGACCGACATCGTGATTGCCGCCATCAGCGGTGAGGTCTCAGCGGCTCGCTCGGCCTGGTGCCTCAGTTGTTGTTTCGGGACTATAAAATGAGCGGCTATGTTGAAGAGGGACTGCTGCCAGTTTGTTTCGTCGAGAATTGCCTCGACGTATTCCTCAACCTCCGCCTTTTTGAATTCGTGCGAAAAGCTGAAGGACTTCATCTCGGATGCCGAGGCCCGGATGGCTTCCTCACGTTCCACCTTCAATCTATTCAGGCGAACCGCTTCGCCCGCGCGGCGTGCGAAGTCGGCGGCAGTTTGCAACCAAACCATGGCCTGCATACGCGACCCGGTGCTCGCAATCCTCTCGAAAGCTTCGCTGACCGCGATCCCAACGCGCTTTACGTTGTCAAAATCGTCACCTGATGAATAGAACGGCAAAAGGCGGCACGCGATCCGTTCCGCGCTGTGCGGATCAAGCGTCTCATCGGTTGTGGCCCGAGCGAAAAGCTTCTCCAGCCCTGCGATCATGCCATTTTTATCGGCGTCCGTTAGACCACATTTCCGATTGGCGACGAGCGCGTCGTAAAGCTGAATCCACCACCCATCCTGACCGACTTCCGCATGAAAGCGCTCGATCATCATTCCTTTGGCAATCGCGGTCCTATCATTGTCGCGGATCGACGTAGACAATTGAAGCGCACGCATCAGCGCCTCGATGTCGTCGTGAACATCTCTATTGCGACCATCTGAAACACTGGCGAGATAGCTGTCGATGGCAATGTAAGCGAAGCGAATGTTCGCACGCCAATCGGCGGCCTTGCGGCTCAGGTCCCAGACTAAGTCCGCATAGCGGGCCTTCAATACCGGGTTCGTCAGGACATCTGCACGCTGTTCCCAGTGATCGACTATCTCGGGCGTGATGTCTCTTGGGTCCGGCGAGTATGAGACACTCCCATCCTTATACTTGCACGAGCCCATCGGGCCAAAATAGGTATTCCAAGGCAGGTGTTCTTCCTGCGCTACTTGGAGAGCGAACGCGACCAGATCAGCCCAGGCGTCCCCAGTAGGAATCTTCTCCGCGAGCTTAGTGCGAGCGCTTGAGAGCGCCGCCTGCACCGTGTGGGTGTCAAGCGGTTCCATCTGCCGATCGAACTCGGCGATGAGCACTTCGATACTCTCCGGCACCTGCATCCTCTGTCTCCGTCCTCAAACCCCTCGGGTTTGTGTGTAGTTTGCGGACTTCGTCGGTCTTGGCCGTATAAATCATCAACCAGCAGGCCGAGTCGCCGATTTTTCCTTTTCAGACACATGCCGCCTCTTGATGATATTCACGGTCTCAGCAAAGTCGTCATTCCGCATCGCCCACACTTGGACGGTCACGGCGCTTTTCAGACTGCCTATCATTTCCTCTTGCGACGGCTTTTCGGGACGCACTTCCTCTGTCTCGTTGCGGGCGTAATCGAAGAGGCGGTTTACCTTCGCCTGCAAGAGCGCGGCGTCGTAGAGCATTTCTGCCGTCTCGATCGCTTTAGGCTTCTGAGAACCCATGAGCCGCGCATGCTGCACCTGGAACCAGGAAACAAGATCGAAGGTCTTTTCGGCCTCCTTGGTGTCGATATGCTCGATGACTGTCTTCAGCGTGTTGGTCGCACCCACGGGCGCGGTGGGCTTCTTCTCGCCGCATACGAGATACCGGCAGGATTCACGGACATACCCGCTCATCTCGCTCAGGGCGTCGGGCATCTGCGCGCGGGCGGCCAGCTTCTTGCGTAGCAGCTCGTTCTCGTGGCGCGTCTCGTCGCCACGGGTCTGCTTTCGCATTTCATGGACCGTCCAAAGGGCTGCGATCAAGGCGAGGATAGCGCTGATCAGCGTTTGCCATTCGGAGATTGTCTTGGAGATCGTTTCAAGGGTCATGGGCGAATCCGAGCGATTTTCGACCAATGAGCGCGACCACGGCCTCGCCGTCAAGCTGGCGGATTTCCCAAGTCCCATTTGTAGCGCAGGCTGACGATCCAGAGCAGCGTGCCGACAACAAACATGATGAAAGCGGGGAGGAATGCGCCCGCGTTCAGCACAGCGCCGACAAATAGCAGCGCCGGGATGTAGATCAGTGTCCCGATCTCAGCGAATTCTCCCCTCTTCCCACGATCTTGTAGAAATATCCGCACTACCGTCGGGGGACCAGCAAATGCCGCCACTATATAAACGATCCAAAAAATAGCGATCATTGGTCCCTCTGAAATCGCGGCGCAAAGGCGCGCTCGTGCGCCTAAGGCGTCCTGTAAGCATCCAGCTCAGCATGCAGTATCGCGGCGCTTGCCTCGGTCGTGGAGATATCGTCGGCAATCAACCGATACAGCGGGGTTTGATCGCTTGGATTGCGGGCCTCAAGGTGCTGCGCGATGTATTTGATAGCTGCTATCGTCTCAGTGAACCGATTGTAAAGAACAGGTTCATGGTGCGCCAAGCGATTGCGCGACTGGTAGACGATCTCAAGGTTGTCGGCCACGTCGGAGCGTTTCACCTTTTTGTTCGGGAACGCCTTCTTGAGCGTCGGCCGCCACAGCGGATGTTCGTAATCTGGGCCGCATAGGCGCTTCCAGAGGTTCATCCTCAAATTCTGTGATTCAGCGGCAGCATTCTCGCCCTCATCAGTTCTGGGCCGGCGCGACCGTACATTGCTCGTTTCAGCATCTTGAGGCGGTTGATCTGCGCTGCCGCTTGACCGTTGCTCCAGGAGAGTTCGATTGAATTTTTGTCGGCATCGATATCCCGGCGCAAAACGCTGGCGAAGCGCATGATCGCAGTGAGTTCGGTATCAATGGCATCGTCGATCCATTCATCCAGTGCCTCCGAGCTCCTGCTGCGCAAGATGCCGTTGAAGCGCATGGCCAGGCCACGCATTATGGCGAAGACCGTCGAGCCCTGCTTCAAGGCATTGACCTTTCCGGCCTGACGATCGGTCAGCAGGCGGCGCGGTTTTATGCACAAAGCTGCGGCCACTACAGACGAGATCATATGGCCGGTGTCAGGATCGCGGACGGGTTCTGAAACATCCACATCTGGAGGCGGGTCGTGGGGTTGAAAGCTTTCGACTTCACGCCACACCTTCAACAGGCGCTCCAGATTGGAGCGGCTGCCCGTGTAGCCGCGGTTCTTGATATCGTAAAACAGATGGCGCCCAACGCGGTTTCCATTTTTCCAGCATTCAGCCAGGAAAGCTTCAAAGTACAGTGGCGAAGTCGGATTCAATGCGGCCCGATTTCTGTCTCGAGGTGCATTGGAAGTAAGCCAATTCGCGATGCTGCGGCGCTCGTTTCCGGTCCGCCTTGCAATCTCGCTGTAGGTGAGGCCCTGCTGGCGCAAAGCTTGAAGCGTGTCGAATATCTCCTGACGGGATTGCCTGTGCGCCAAGCGGGCACGGCGCTGTTGTGACCTGGCGCTGGCGATCGCAT
This sequence comes from Sinorhizobium sp. GQ132, assembly GCF_059758575.1. Taxonomy (NCBI): domain Bacteria; kingdom Pseudomonadati; phylum Pseudomonadota; class Alphaproteobacteria; order Hyphomicrobiales; family Rhizobiaceae; genus Sinorhizobium; species Sinorhizobium sp. GQ132. Next base: position 5,924 of record NZ_JCAXDX010000028.1, read on the forward strand.
CTTCGGAGAGAATGGGTCTGACATGGGCGTGAACATAAACGCTCATCTGTTCCTTGATTGCCTCCCTGAGATTTTGGACCAGATGAAAACGGTCAGCTACCTGGCGGGCCTGCGGTGCGCCCTCCCGGGTTGCCTGGGCATATAGGCCACAGCGATCTCGGCTGCGCGGCGACAATCAAGGTGAGACGTCTCATCCTGATCGCCGCGCTATACTCGGCTAACGACCTCGATAGTCGGACGTTCTCGCAACCATGCTTTTGCGCTCTCGACGCTGCGGTCGCCCAGAACATCGACGACCGAATGACGCTCGAGATCGACCATGATCGTGCCCTACCGCGAGGAATGCCGCCAGCTCCAATCATCAATGCCCACGACCCGTATATTGTCTTTTTGTATGGACGCCGGATTATCGCGCTTCAATTGCCGCAAGATCGTGTCGTCGCTGACCGGCATGCCGAGCCGATGCATCAAGTATTCACCCGGGCGACCGCCCACCCTGTGGCCAATCAAGCCCACTATCTCAGCCATCCGTTCAGTTCGTCGCATGTAGGGCGAAGCAATCTCGGGCAACCTGTCGGTGAACGTCCGCCGCCCGCATTTTCGGTGTCTACACTGCCACCGGTTCAGTGCGAGGTTGATTTTCACAACTTGACCCTGAACAGGCAAGTCCTGGAGGCGACGGTTATGCCAGCCGTGCCGATGCCGGCTTCGCGCACCGCAATCCGGGCAGACACCGACAGGTTTTGCAGCGGCAGAAACAACCCAGTTCTCCGCATCTTGAAGGGCGATACCCAAAACTTTGACCCCTGGGCCGGGCGACCATTTCAATTTCGTTCGCATCCCCGCAGATAACAATCGCGGCGCTAACACTCTGTTAACCACAGAAATTGAGGAAGAACCCACTTAACTGCCAAGCGACACGCAGATTGTGTAGCGCCTGTCTCCACCCACAGCACGCGAGTGTAGCCGCAGGGACCGCGTCTCTTTGACAATGTATTTCCTTGCCAAAGCAGTCTGAGGTTGTGTTAGAGATTGATCGCCATCTATGGGGGGACCATGTCAGTCGACCGATTTCAGCTTCTACGCAACACAGGGCAATTTGACTCCGTCAATGCAGGGCAGCTCCCCCTGACGAAACTGACCCTGATCTACGCCGAAAATGGCCGCGGCAAAACAACATTAGCGACAATCCTTCGATCGCTTAGCACCGGTGACGCCCGACTGATTAGCGAACGACACCGCCTCGGATCAGTTCATCCACCCCACATCGTCCTGGCAGCAGCCGGCGGTGCGGCGCATATTTTCCAGAATGGAGCCTGGAATGCAGCGTTGCCCCAAGTCGCTGTCTTTGATGATGCGTTTGTTGCGCAGAACGTCTGTTCCGGCATCGAGATTGAGGCGGCACACCGCCAAAACCTGCATGAGTTGATATTGGGTGCCCAGGGTGTCCGACTCAACACCGCATTGCAGCAGCACATCGCGGCGGTCGAGGAGCATAACCGCACTCTCCGGGAGCGGGGAGAGGCTATTCCTGTTGCTGTTCGCGGTGCACTTACCGTGGATGCTTTTTGCGCGCTTCAGGCGGATCCGCAAATCGACGCCAAAATTCAGGGGGCTGAGCGGAGATTGGCGGCGGCGCGATCGGCCGACGCGATCCAGCGTCAGGCAGACTTCCTTCCCTTGACGCTGCCCGCTTTTGATATCCCGGCAATCAACGCCATTCTAGCTCGGGATCTTCCCGCACTGGAAGCCGGGGCAGCGGCCCACGTCCAGGCACATGTCGCCCGGTTAGGAAAGGGGGGTGAGGCGTGGGTAGGCCAGGGTATGGCACGGATTGGTCCCGTGTCCGAGGGGCACGATCATGAGGTATGTCCATTCTGTGCTCAAGACCTGGCGGGATCCCCGCTGATCGGACACTATCAAGTTTATTTCGGGGCGGAGTATCAGTCCCTCAAAGCCGACATCGCGAGCGCGATTTCCGGGGTGAACGCGGCGCACGGTGGCGATATTCCCGCAGCGTTTGAGCGCGCCGTGCGCGTAACAGGGCAGACGGCCGAGTTCTGGACCCAATTTACGGAAGGCGTACCGGCGATCGAGGTTGACACGGCCGCCATCGCCCGAGCATGGGGTGCAGCAAGAACTGCTGTCCTCGAGATACTCCGCGCCAAGCAGGCTGCGCCGTTGGAGCCGACGGCGCTCCCGGCGGAGACGCTGGAAGCCATTGCGGCATATGAAGAATTGCGGGGCGCGATCAATAGTCTGTCCACTCGACTCCAAGCCCTCAACGCGCCGATCGCCGTCGTCAAAGAGCAGGCAGCCGGAGCGAACATCGCGACGTTGACAGCCGATTTGCAACGATTGACCCTTCTTCGCACGCGTCACACAGATCCCATGGCGGGCGCATGCGCGTCGTATCTTGCGGAGAAGCAGGCCAAAACGGCGACCGAGCGGCTGCGTGACCAGGCACGGGCCGCCTTGGATCAGTATCGGCAGCAGGTTTTTCCGGCTTACGAAGCGGCGATCAATACCTACCTTCAGCGCTTCAATGCGGGTTTCCGCATCGGCGCCGTAGCCTCGGTTAACAATCGCGCGGGGTCGGCAGCAAGCTACAATGTCGTGATCAACAACACGCCGGTGGCCCTCGCAGCCGATAACGGGCCCTCATTTCGGAATACGTTGAGCGCCGGCGACCGTAACACTTTGGCGCTCGCCTTCTTCTTCGCGTCCCTCGAACAGGATCCACAACTCGCCCAGAAGGTCGTTGTGATCGATGATCCGATGACCAGCCTGGATGAGCATCGTTCCTTGACGACCGTTCTTGAGATGCGGCGTCTGCACGACCGCGTCAGTCAGATAATCGTGCTCTCGCACTCGAAGCCGTTTTTGTGCGCGTTGTGGGAAGGTGCGGATACGCTCACGCGCACTGCTCTCCGTCTGATCCGACAGGGTGCAGGCTCCACGTTGGTGGTTTGGGATGTCAATCAGGATTGCATCACAGAACATGATCGCCGGCATGCCCTCGTGAGCAGCTATATTCAGGCCGGCGACCCCGCAACGCAGCGGGCAGTAGCCGAGGCGCTGCGACCAATTCTGGAAGCCTTCGTACGGGTAGCCTATCCGGACAACTTCAGACCCGGTTCTCTGTTGGGGCCATTCATCAATATCTGCGAGCAACGCGTCGGAACGCCTCAGCAAATACTGAGCCACGCTGACATCGATGAGCTGGAAGTATTGAAGGATTACGGAAATCGGTTTCATCACGACACCAACCCGGCGTGGCAAACGGCCGTGATCAATGATCTGGAGCTGGTGGATTTCTGCGCCCGCACGTTAGCGTTCACGCGGCGCTAACGGCTCTAAAGGGATGGTCAAGGAGGTGCCACCGGTTTGGGCCCGGGGCACCAATGTTGATTCAGGGTGGCGTGATCTACAGGCTAGATGATGTAGTCTGCCGCAGATCCGCTCTCATAGGCTTCTTTGGCAGTAGTTGCAGCAAAAACGGCTGATCTTGCGGCCGCTTCCGTCAAATCAAGGGCACGGAACTTGCCGTCACATTCGGCAATTGCCTCGATACGCCGATAATGGGCCCCATGCTTCTCTGCATATTTGGCCAGCCCCTTTAGCTTTGGTAACGCATCGGCGAACTGAATCCCGTGAGGGTCGACGATATCCGCGATGACACTTCCGTCCGGCAGCTTCGCAAAGAAGATAAAATCGGGGCGAACGATTCTTCCCTCACTCCCGTCTTCATAGGTCACTCCGAGTGAGTCCTGGCTGGCACGGGCCGGGTTCCGGTACCAGGCAATCGTGCCGTCTCGCGCCAGTTCAGCCGCAAGGACCTTTGCCTCCCAGGCATTGAACTCTTCAGGGAAGAGCCCGTCTGCGTCGCAGAGCAGATGGTTTTCGAACCGGGGGAGAGGGTCTTCTTTTCCATCACTGTGGCGCACAGTGGTCGGCTGGAGCCAAGACGAGGGGCGGGCAAGGGTGCTGTCGAGAGGATCAGCGCTCATTTCGCGGATCTGCCGGTAGACGTCCTGGCGTTCATCCGAAAGGCTCTTGATGGCGACGCGGTACTCTGTCAGCCACTGCGTGGCGAGCTTTTCTGCGGCAGCCTCGAGATCGTCTTTGACCGGTGCAACGAGACCCAGCGCGGCAATCGCCGTATGCGCTTCGATAAGCGCGTCATCCCCCGTCTGGTCCTCTGAGGATTGGCTCGCAAGATGTTCACTGTAGCTCGTCGAAAGGTCGGGGCTGATCACGCGAGCCGCTCGCCGGTACGCGTCTTCGATGACCGCGTAATCGGCTTTTTCAACGAAGTCGTCGAAGCTCATGCCGCTGGTTTTTACATCGGCTCGAAGGGTCTTCCCTTCCACGGTTAGCACCGCCTCGCGCGCTTTCTTGATTTCATCGACGTAACGGACCTGTAGGCCATCCAGAACCTTGTGCATGTCCGCATGCGCTTTTTTGCCGGCATCGGCCAGCAATCCGTCAACGGCAAGTTCGTGGGCAAGAGCCGTGAGCCGCTTGATCGGTCGCGCTTGCCGTTTCGGCAGCGCTTGGGCGGGAAGGACAAGCAGCTTTTGCCAGACTTCTTCAGGAACGGATGGATTCGGATGGACCTCGATGGGATTGACCAGTACGCGGCGACCGGGAAGCTCCTCGCCTTGATCACCTCCGGTCATCAAACTTGTCACAACGGCAGATACCGACTTCTTGTCAAAATGAGGCAGGAGGCAGTCAACGGCGTTAAGACGGTCATTGCCCGGGATGCGACGCGCTAGTGGCGTACGTACCATGCGGCCGAGCAGCTGCGTGATGTGGGTGCGGTCGGATGCAGCTCGAAACGACACCATCACCTCAGCGCGGGGGCAGTCCCATCCCGTACTGATAGCGTCCTTGGCGATCAGTATGCGCACCCAGGATGCTTCCTGGACACGTTCGGGAGCGATATAAGGCACATTGTGGCGGCCGAATGCTTCGGTTCGATGTTCACCGAACACGTTGGCGACGCTGTCCTGGGGCAGCTCCGGCCACTGTTCGAAAATGGTGTCAAGCCACTTGGCGATATCTTGCGGGTTCGGCGAATTCGGAACCTGCAAAACCATGAGCGGAAGGACGGTATCTGCGTCATCCTGTTGCTGCGCATACGCCGCCCACGCGTCGGTGATTTCGCGGAGTTTGGTCGTCCCCCTCCGCAACAGGACCGTCGAAAACTCTCCGGTATCATCCGGCACGTCGAGATTGATGGTGTCTTTCAGCAGGCCGGAGTCCTGGACTTTTTTGGCATCCACAACGACGTTTGGCAGAGTGCCGCGGTCCTGCATGCCGGCTACTGCGTCATTGAAACGCTGCACCGTCGCCGAAATTCCCCATACGATGGGAATGCCCGGAACGCTGCCGGTCCCATTGATCAGCTGCTTGACGATCGTCGGCTTGCCGTCGCTGCTCGAGCGCCCTCCTTCCTTCATGCCGCGATGGGCCTCATCCAGCACCAGATAGAGCGTCAAATCAGGGTCTTCGATGGTATTGCGGATCGTGTCCCAGATAGTATGGGTCCGCATGTCGGGCATCACCAACTGCCCCTCGGCGGTTTCTAGTGCAGAGTCATCCGCATCGTGGCCTCGCACGAGCAGGCTGTTTTTCGAGAATTTCTGTGTGTTGAGGAAGTAGACCTTGCCGGGCTCAAACCTCTCACTGGCGAAGGAGTTGCCTACCGTGACCAGGTCCGAGATTGTGAGCTTGTCAGCCGCCTCCTGGAGGCGCCAGCGGGATTGCTCGTTCAGCGACGGGTCATCACTGAACCACAGGACGACAGCACCCGGATCGGCGTCGAAGTCGTAATCATCATGCCCGTAGAACAGAGCTTCGAACACAGCGGCAGCCATAATGGTCTTACCGGCGCCGGTGGTTGCGGTGAGTGAGAACGCATGCTTATCGCCGTCCTCCTGCCAGCGCTTGCGCGCTTTCTTGAGGCGGTCGAGAACGTCTTTTACGGCCTCATCCTGATAATCTTTCAGTGTAAATTTCATGCCTTAGCGTCCCATCGAAAATCGAAAATTTGTTAAATATGACTCGTAAAGCCGAACCGGCTCGATGTGGCTGGGCAGGTGACGGGTTACGGCCTGGAACCGCCGGTCATCATCCGTGACTATGTAGGCGATGCGGATTTCGGTTTCCGCCGCGGCGGCCCCGCAGAATGCTGCGGCCTTATCAAGGTCGGTGAGCAGTCCATAGGTGTCGCCTAACTCCCACCCCGTTGCCGGAAGGGCGTCAATGCGGCGGCCTTCGCTTCCGGCACGCATCCAAAGCAGGGGAGCAATTCGCGAGAAAGCACGGTTGTGACTGACGGATATAGGCGTTTCGTAGGTGAGGGTGAAGAACTCCGCGTTCTCTTGGAACCCAACGCTCATGGGAAACTTATCTGCGAAATTATAGTCCCCGTCGATGTCGGTCCCGTCCGGAGTTTTGCCAGTGACCGCAGCAGCAATACGAGGTTTCGTGATGTATTCACAAATACCCCATTTTTCCCAGTCGCGATCACCCGGCCGCAGCCCCGCAGTGCGGAGAGTTGCGTGCTCATCTGCAGCTACTTCGTTATTGGTCACTGAAATGCATTGGCGACGGCCGCCGTCTTGCCGATTTAAGCGCATGACAGCATGAGCGGTTGTTCCGGACCCCGCGAAGAAGTCCAAGATCACCGCCTCAGGCTTGCTCTTCACGAAAAATCTGAGTGCATCCTCAACCGCATATAGCGACTTAGGAAAAGGAAAGCGGCGATCTGGCATCAGAGCCCTTAGAAGACTAGTGCCATGACTCCCCGCGTCGTGCGACGTCATGTTCCAGACAGTCCTCGGTGCAGCCGAGCGGGCACCATCGGCATAGCGTAGATCTAGGCTTCCATCCTCACTGGTTCCCACGACTTTAAGACGTCCTTCATCTATCGCCGCGAGCTGATTGAAGGAAAGATAGTAAATTGGAACAGAGTTCTTGCGCAGGTCGATTTTTCCGGTGCGGACGGCTCCCTTTTTCATCAATGAGCGCAGGGTTTCAGGAACTACAGACCAGCTATATTGCTGCCCGTTACTCGCCGGAGGCCATATAGCCACAGTACCTTCTGGGATTTCCGATGGCTCCGGTTTTCCAACCAACACCGTATCACCCACCGAGTGGATGCCAGAACCATCTTCATTAACGTAGATGGGGTACCAGGAACCCGGGTTGTGAGCCCTCAAGCCTTTTCGGCCTGTCCGCGCGAGACCACGCCACCGAACCTCTTCATCCAGAGCGTAATCTCGTTCGGTCAGCATGTCCCAGTTCCACCGGGTAAGCTGAACGTTCCCAATTTTTACGAAGAAGATGTACTCATCTACACGCGCGAACTCGTTCCCTCGCGCAGTGCCTTTCGGATTGATAACGCTGCTGACCATCTGGATTTCAGCGTCTGGAAACGTTTGTTCCAGAAGAAGCCCTAGCCTTAGGTATTCTTTTTCGTCGATAGTCGCGATCAGTACGCTTCCGGTAGGATTAAGTAGATCGGCGGCGATCTTTAAGCGTCTCTCCATGAAGGCAAGCCACTTGGAGTGGCGATACAGGTCTTCGGACTCAACATAGTCATTGTTATATTTCCAATCCTTAGCCCCCGTATTGTAAGGCGGATCGATATATATCGCGTCGATTTTGCCTCGATGGGTGAAGGTCAGGGCCTCCAGTGCGTGGAAATTCTCGCCATTGATGACAGTGTGGAAGGGTTTGTCGCCGCCTCGAGACACCTTTCCCGTGCTCACAAGGCCTGGGTAGATGTAGTCTTTGAAGTCGGCTACGACGAGCAGATCGTCTAACAAGACTTGTGTCTGTTCTGACTCTGCACCGTCAAGCAGTTCAAGAACCGCCTCCTTTTTCGAATTGGCGTTGTCAAAACCAACAACCTTCCAGAGCCTTTGGTCACCTTTGGACTTGGACCCTCTGGGTGGGAGGACGCGCACTTTGTCTCCCTTGCGGACAGGTCGACCAGGAAGCTCGACATTTTCCGGTCGATGGCGCTCAAAATTCAGACCGAATGACCGTCGTGAGGAAAGAACTTTAAATTCCCGCTCCAGCTCGCGGCCGAGTGCGGGATCTTTGGCTTTAGCTTGTGCAAGAAGGTCAGTAAGGCGGGACACGAAAATACTCTTTTATCGGAGGCTTTGCTTTGCAGAATTGATGGGCCTAATTTTTTAAATCTTGGATAACCGTGGCTTCGGAGATCCGGCGAGACGCCTGAAGCTCGACATCCGCTCGGTGAACGAAATTATGAATAGCTTGTCTGATCACCCATGAAAGCGAGGCGTCGTGTTGGTCAGCAACGGCTGCAACGGCTGCATAATCCTTCTGATCGAGGCTCACGGTCAGCCGGACCGTCTTCTTGCTGCGGTTTGACATGCACAACTCCTAGTTATGCCACGGACAATATCGCGCTGTCGCTTCGCCATCAACAATGTGATGCACTTCTCATCACATTTCCTCATAAAAATGTTTCTTCGAGGTTGAGTGTAAGGAGCGGCTACGCTGCTTTCGAGGCCGATGGCTTGTTATCCCGTCGCGCGTCAATCAACACGACGTCCGGGCTGTCGGTCAGTTTGAGGTCTTTCAGGATGACCTTGACCTTGGCCAACTCTGCCGTCGTCCCGAACCAGACCAGGCGATAGAGAACATGCAGATCCTTCTCGCGCTCGATAGGCACGCCTTTATCGTCGTAAAAGAACCGGTGACCGCCTTTGTTTTCAATGACGTCCTTTAGATAGTCCAGGCGGGCGTGGGCTTCCTCATAGGTCGATTTCCCGATCTCATAGAACTTGGTGTCGGCGCCGAGTAAGGCCTGCAGGGCCCTCAGCTGCTCAATGAACATGTATTCGGTCGCCAAAACCTTTTCGGCACTCACGTCTGAAGCGTCATCCCCGCTCTGCTCCTTCAGGCGGATATAATAGTCGATGATTTCGGGGAACCGGCGCATCGTTGCGACGGCCGCCTTCGCGCGTTCTTCCTTGGTGGGCTCGCGCTGCTTCTTTCCCGGCTGCTTGGGACGCCGTTTCAGTTCGGTTTCGAAATAATTGAAGACGGACGCGCGCAACTGCACGTCTGGAATAGCGGTCGGGACATTCTCGAACCCATCGATCAAGTCACCCTTGTTGATCCAGTTTTCGTCGCGGGTGAGCATGTCTTGCGGTGTCAAGATGACATAGTCGCCGTTAATCCAAGGTAGCTTGTATTTGGCGCGTGCCCAGGCCTGGGTCTGATAGTTGAAGCGAGCGCGCTCAACCCACACCTCCCGTACTGCCCCGGGGGGCAAGTGGGCCGCGGCGAACGTCTCCGTATATTTGCAGAGGAAGTCCTTGATCAGGTTGGTGGTGAAATCGCTGATGTTATCGCGTCCGACACCATCAGAAACCAGACACACCTTTTCTAGGTGGCTGCTTTCCGTGATCTGCTCTTCGCCAAAATTAGAGAAGATGACATTGAGATTGGCGTGAAGGTTTCGCGCGAAGTCCATCCCTAGACCGGCGCCACCGTTTCCGGAAACCGAGAATCCCAACCAGTTCTGCTTAACTTCCTTGAAGCAATACCAGTTGCGCAGATCACCGTCGTTTACGGATCCGGCGGCCGCCCGATCGCGCAGGAACACGAGATAATTGATGATCGCTTCGTGAAGCTCGACATACTCCGGCTTGTCGCTGTGGAAGAGCAGGAACGGGTCGATGAACAGCGACAGGTCATTCACGATAGAAATATTGAGAGCCCCATACTCCTCGAATACTTCCACATCGACGCCGAAATAGTCACTAATGTATGTCGCCATGACGCGGCGAGATCGGCCTTCGCCTCATCGAGGTCGCGGCGATCATAGAGCCATCGAAGCTCCTGCAGGCAATCGTCGCCATAGCTGCCGCAGGATCGTGTCGTCGCTGACCGGCATCCCGAGCCGTCGCATCAAGCGCTCGCCGGGTCGGCCGCCGGCGCTGTGGCCGAGCAGACCGACAATCTCGGATACCCTCCTTGTCCGGCGCGCATAAGGGGAAGCAATCGTTTGGACCAGCCATGCCGTTAACGGCGAGTGAACCACACAAATTGAGGAAGACCCCATTTACGTGCCAAGCAACATCCACAGTGGACACTATCCGGCTCCAGTCCGAATGCTTCCGCGCGGTCCTTACGACACGCTTACAGAAGCTGCAGGCTGAGAACGTTAAGCTCGCGTTCCATTTCACCTTTTAAGTTTGAAAGTTGAGTCATGCACGTTAGACTTGCCTAATTTACTATTTGCTGTAGTATGGTTGCTGCGTACAGGAGGGGAAGATGAGTAGCCAATTCGGTACCGATCCAGCTTTGCCATATGGTGGGCCAGAGTTTGATGAGTTCTGTACCGATCATGGCGGCTATCTGCCCGCAAGTCGCGATCGTCGTGGATGCATTAAATGTCCGTTTATCAACGCTTCGCCAGGCAGGATTTGAAGAACAAGTGCGCCTGGCGACACGGGGCGCGGATCCAAACTTGATCAAGGGCTGCACCTTAACAGCAGACGAGCTACTGCTGAAAGACTATTCACTGATCTGCAATCTGACGCGATTGAGTTTATCAAGAGCCACATTCCTGCACTTCGCTAAGGAGAGATACGATGTCAGCCGCAGCAAAGCTTCAGCTAGAGGCCAAGAAACAGCTCGCAAAGAAGGCCGAGACCTTGAGCGTACAACAGCTCGAAGCGAAGAAATAATTGTCTGAAAAGGCGAAAGCGCTGGCCGTACAGCAGTTGGAGGCGAAGAAACAGATATCCGAAAAAGCCGATCTAGTGCGTTAACAATTGGACGCAAAAAAAACGTATAAGAAGCACGTTCCATCAGGACTGGAGGGTTAAGTGACCCCAAATACTATAAAACCTGTTTCCGACGCCGTGCTGGCCTCGGTTGCCGCTTTTCTGGAGATTGAACCGCAGCGTGTCGGTCGGAAGTCGCCGCGCTTTGCCGCTACTCCAGGCTTCTGCGCCCATTGCGGCAAGGAGCTCGACTTCTTTGACTTCGTTACAACCGCTTTCGAGAGCGGCGAGCACTCCAAGGAGTTCATGGTAAGGTTTCTCGACTCGAACCTCTCCATGGGCCGGACCCTTCCTGTCGCGCTGACCTGCTCGGCGTGTCACGGTCAGAACCAGGTCACCGTTTCATACTACTACGATGACAAGGTTTGCGGCCGGTAGCGATCGCCCGGGTTCTAGCCGTAGCGCCGTCACATCGCACTCCCAGCGATCCAGCCGTTGACGGTAAAGCGGCTGTCCTCGAACGCTCCCGACGGTACGTAGGTAGGGATCACTTCATGTAACAGTTCGCTGCGAAAGAAAAACGCCGAATTATCGATCGGCCGGATCAGGATAACCTCATCAAGTCGCTTCCGGTCGGGGTAGATCTTCAGCTCTCCACCGAAAAACGAACCGGGGCGCAGGCGTAGGTAGTACACGTAAGAAAGGGCGCGACAGCGTACGGCGTCCGATCCGTTGTCTGAATGGACGTGAAAATGACATAGGTCCGTGTGAGCCGTGATCTGGCACTCGAGCTCCTGGGGATTGAGGCGTGTGCGGTCTCCAGCGATTGAGGCGAGCAGCGGCCAGTGCTCAGCAATGCGGCGGCTAAATAGCGCCCGTGTGTCGGCATCTGCCGGCATCGCCAGCGATCGGCGATAGTGGACGGTGTTGCCGCTTATCGCCGAGGTTACAAATTCCGATCGCCGCAGAATGATACGCTCGAGTATTTCTTCTTTCTCGTCAAGCGAAAGAAAGTCCAAGACCTGACGATAGGGCTGCTGCGCAGTGTCACCGGCACCCCCTGCGAGATCCCCGCCGTAGTCCTTGACCTCGCCCTCGCTGCCCAGGGCCGCGTTGATGCGGGCCTTGGTGCTGGCACGAAGGTCGTTCAGGCGCACGATCTCTCTGGAGCGGCGAGAAAGCTGCTCGCTATCGGCGGACGCCTCGATTTGGGCACGCAGGTCTGACTCTAGGTCCCATAGCCGCGAATTAATCTCAAGGAGTTCCCCCCTCCACTGTTCGATCACCGCGCCGAAGCTGTCGAACACCTGACGAAGTGGCAGGCCGAGTCGCGCTAACTCATCGGTGGCCACCTGGCGCTTCGCAGGATCGCTGATGCGGCTAGCTTTGAGCTCGGAAATGGTCGCGCGATCTAGCAGTTCGCCGGGAGAGACGCCGATCGTAAAGTAAGTGCCAGTTGATGTCCGTGGCAGTGGCTCGGAAGACTCATCAACTGAAGGGGACACTGAAATCAACCTCTAAAGCTCACCTAACATGAGGCAACTAAATACTATATTTGTCGGATTTACGCAATTGCGTTGGCATCCGGCCTCGCGGTGAAGTTGAGGGTTGACATTTAAGGAGTGGCTGATGCAGTGTAAGCGCATATTGGCGTAGTCTTCGACAACATCGCGGTGCAGGCCCCAAGGGAGGCAGTCATGCCAGATGAGACAAAGCGAGCCAAGTCGACTATCTTACAAGCAATTAGGGACCATCTGGATTCTTTGGAGCGTGAGGGGCAGGCAGGCCTCGAGAGCGATCTCTACACAAAAAATACTCCGGTCGCGCTCGAACAGGCGGCCCGGCCATTGTCGCGCAGCGCTGAACCTGACACGGACCTGTATTCCAAAAACACCCCGGTCGCGCTCGAACAGGCAGCCCGGTCATTGTCGCGCGGCGCTGAACCCGACACGGACCTGTATTCCAAAAACACCCCGGTCGCGCTCGA
>NZ_JCAXDX010000029.1:0-18587 GCF_059758575.1 Sinorhizobium sp. GQ132
GAAGAGGCGCGTCGATCAGTCAGATTCAGCTGCGAATAGCGTCGGGACATTCCAAAATCTCCAAGGGGAACCCATTGAAATCATTGGCATGTCGCACTTGGAAATAGAATGTACCAGCCCGTTACAGAAGATCGCATAATGTATCGAGGGGAACTGTTGCCCCGATCTCTGAACGCCTCAGAATTCGAGCTTGCAAGGCGGCGGATTGACAAGAACTGGCGGCGCTCGACAACTTCTTTATGACCGTCTGCGGTTTGCGCTCAATCGTTGCGCCGGGGCGGTACTGCCGGTTTTTGAAACGCTCGGCAAAGACGGTAAAATTCTTCGCCGTCGATGGCTTCCACTTCATAGCTTTGCTCCAGGCGCGATAGCAGTTCGTGCCGCCATGTCAATTCACCTGAATGAATGTCGGGAGCAATGGCGCCTGCTTTCAGGCCGTCGCGTTTCGTAAATATCACCCTGACAGGCACGGTATTGCCGAGAACGTAGTATTTTGAGTCATATTCATCGTCGAGAATTTTCAACTGTTCGTCGTTCATTAGCTTGCTGCCTCCCATTCAGCAGCGTTCCCCCTGGAGAGACTTCGAGCAGCGCGGTGTGAACTTTGCTCTTGCTGAAACCTAACGATCACGTGCGCTACTGCTCCGCGGCCTTCTCCCAGACTTTAAAGCGATCCAGCGAGTAGTCCCGAGGACCGAACTTCATATGAGTGTAGTAAGTTAGCCGCGAAATGTTTTCCTGGCTGCGGCCCATCTGCTTCAGATCGTTCGCTTCGTCGGGGGTCAGCGGGCCAAGCTCCTCGCGGACCGCAGCATGACGCAGCCACATCTCGTAACGCAACAGTTCGCTCTTATAACAGCCGCCTTCCAGATTGCGCATCAAGGTCGCCGGCACGCCCCGATCGCGGTCCCAAGAGTTACGGGCATCCACTCCGGCGCGCACGGCAGCGTCCTCAACAGTCAGGCCCGCATCTTGGTATTCTTCGGCTTTGGTGTAGATCATGTCCACATAGTGCTCGACCGGATGGGTGGCGTCCCACCCCCGATGGGCTCGCCAACTCTGCTCCGCAACCTGTGCGGTGAAGTCAGGCCAGACGACTGCGGTCTCGAAGGCACGGACGAGTTCGGTGATCACTTCCATGTCCCGGATCTGCGCATCGATAGTCTCCCTGAGTTCTGCTCGCTCACCTTCCGTGCGCGTCGCGTGCTCACGGACAATGTGGGCCTCGATTGCTTCATCTCGGGGCGCACCTGTCGCCAGCATCCGGAACCAGACTGCCTGCGTCTCGGGATCAGCGCCCTTGGCAAGGAAGTGCTCGGCATAGACCTCCACCACCCGGTCCGGACGTATTTTGCGCCTGAAGGAGAGCAGCAGATCATAGCGCTCTGCATCCTGCCTACAGAGTTCGTCGAGCTGCGCCAGCGACGAGGACGGCACCAGCGGCATTGCGAGCGCTGCGGTGAGAAGAACCGCTCCCAGGTTTGCTGTCGTCCATCGACTCGCAACTCTCCCGATCCGTGGAGCCATTGCTCATTCTCCTTCCGCCACACTCCCGCCTTAACGCGTTTCGCAGATCACGGCCACTTGTTGGTCCTGCTGCCGTTGCCGCCGTGTCCCTGCTGTCACCTGTGGCTGTCTGCGGCAAATTGGTACTCCAGGAATGCGGGCAGCCTGTCATCACCCTCCCAGGCGAGAAAGCTGGCCTGCACCTCGTCGATCGCAGTCGCGCCGCGCTGTTCGACGGCCGTTTCGAGCGCTTTTTCGAATTCAGGCAACGCCTTCAGAAGGAGCTGGTTTCTGGAACGGTTGAATTGCCGCATCGCATCCTTATATTCGCGCGAATCCTGGAAACCGGAAAACGCCTTCGTGAACTCGGCCGGCCAGTGAGCGCTTGCTTCAAGGCCGGCCTCGTCAGCTGTGTAGGTGGAAAGAATCTCGATCCGTTTTCGCACTAGCGCCGCAAATGTTGCTTGCCGCTTTTTCTCGATCGTCGCGCGGTACTCTTCTGCCAGGCGCGCGATGAGCAATGAGAATGTGGGTTGAAGCTCATCCTCTACCGCGTCGATCTTAGCGAGTGTCCCTTCGTCAGCCGGTAATGCAGCAAGCGCCGCCAGTTTAGCCCCAACCGACTTTTCCGCGGCGGTGCGCTGCTCATTCATCACTCGTGACCTGAGCGCGAGACGATCGGCCGGGTCAAGGCGCGCATGAAATCCTGATTGTCCCTGATACAATGCTGTAAGTCCGGAAAGTTGTTCAGAAGCAGGCGCCAGGTCCCGGAGCCGCCGAATCTCTGCCTCGGCTTCCACGAGCGCCGCCTTGGCCTGCTCCGCCACCAACCGCCGTTGCTGCTCCTGCAACGCAGCGACATATCGCTTGGCCTGCTCGGGCGGGAGCCCGGCAAATGGCCCGAACTGTCCATCAATATGGGTCATTAGCCTCGAAATGTGCTTATGATTTTCCGCACTCCCCGTCAGTGACTTCGCCTCAGCCAGGGCGCGATCGGCGTATTGGCGGGCTATCCGCATCGAAATGATTAGCGCGTATTTCGCGGAATATTCAAAGACGCTGCTGCGGACATGGCCTCCGCCAGCCCGATCCGTAAGACGGCCGAATCGAAGGAAGTTCTCAACGGATGAGCGGGCGCGCAATGCCTTGTCGCGCAGGGACAAAGCCATCACGTTTTTGCTGGTCGGCAGGAAGCCCATGCAACTCTGCCAAAACTGGCCATACGAAACGGCATCGTCATACGTCCAGTCGTCGTATGTCTTGCCCGCGAAGTGATAGAACGCCTCTCCATCCAACACCTGCAGGGGCACTTCCTCTTTGTTCATCTCAACGATACCCCCGTCGATCACCCATTTCGCAAGCCGGATACAATTGGCCTCGTTCACGGCCGCCTGCTTATACTTGTCGTAGGCTGCGATCGGCACGCGGGCATCGACAGGACGACTGTCCCGCTTGAACTTATAAGCCTCGAAGGTGGAGCAGCCTTCGGCATCCAACAGCTCACCGGTCAGCCGCAGTTCCGATTTGTCGAGGGCAAGAGAGAGACGAGGAGGCTCGATTGCGCGGTTCGGGTGAATGATCCACTCCGAGGGTTCCAGGCTAAGCTGCCCCGCCCCTTGTTGGAAAGTCCCGGTCATTCGTATGGCAATACCTTCGCTCCAAAGAAGGATCAGTTCGGCGCTGACATCGTCGGTACCGGAAATCTCCAGGAGGGCGTGATAGGTCATCGTCCGCGTGGTTCCCCGCGACATTTCGCAGGTATTGTAGGCGAGCCAAAGGCCGGCGAGCCCGGGGTCGGGGGCCGGTATCTTCTGTCCTGTCTCCAACGATGGTCGCTTGTGCTCGCGCAGCAATCCTGCCGCTTCGCGGGCGGCATCGCCGACCACGGAAAATGCGTGACGCGCGATGATCTCCCCGATGTCCCGATTTGCCGGCCTCGCATAGAGTTGCACCTCGTATTCGCCTTCCCCGAGCCCGTCGAGGATTTGGCTGCCGGCAGTCCGACCGTCCAACGGCCCCCATGGCTTCACCTCCCCGTCGGGCGGTCTGAAGGCCATTCTGCGCGCCGTGTCGGGCGGCTTGTACTGACCATCGCTGGTCTTTTGCACGATGGTTACCCAGTCCAGGTGATTGCCTGGTGCCCCTTCGAAGACAACCTCGATGGGTTCCCAAGGGGCATAGGTTTCTGCGGTTGTCCGCACCGAAGGACCGCCGCCGGTGGGACTCGCGGCTTGTGCTTCCTGCTGCGAAGCTGCGCCTTCGGGATCAGGGAAGGCCGAAGCGGCAGGTCCGTTTGCAGTAGCGGCCTGGAAGCCATACACCTTGACTTCAGTCACATGTAGATACTGGTTGCTGTGCCTGATGCGCACATAGCGCGCGGCCTGTTCCGTGTCGAAGCTATGTTTGCTTCCCTCGTGCGCGCTGCTGATCGGCTCGAATTCGGCCACGACATTTCCGGTCGCGTTCCGCAATTCCGCGACGGCGCCGTTCAGGCGTGGTGCAAATTTCTTGTTGTTACGGTTGAAGATTTCGACTCGACTAAGCCTGTATTCCCCCCCGAGGTCCACCTGGAGCCATTCGTCAGGACCGTTCCGCGTGTGGTTCCACACATGGTAGTCGCCTTCCGTGCTGCCATCGACGACCAAGCTGTTGTTGGCGCCATAGGTGGTGCTGCTCGCGGTGACCTGAAGCGCTGCGGGATAATGTGCGCGCAGCCACGCCGTCAGGTCCTCAACCTTTGCATTCGAATACGCGGCCGCGTCATGTTCCTCTTTGGCGCGGGGTGGGGCGGGGGCCGGTCCGGTCGCCAGCTTGATGCCGGAGATCGCCCCCGTAAATGGCGCCGGCTGCGGCACGGTATTCTTTAGCATGCACACGCGGCGCCCACTGTTATAGGTGAACGCCCTGCATCGATCGTCCGATGCGCATTGCACCTCACATTCGCGCACGGAGATTCCTGTAAGACCAGGATCTTCTATCCCCGATCGATAGTCGCCTTGGGGCAGATCGAAGCCTTCCAGGCTGGCGAATTTCCCAGAGCGCTCGGCATTCAGCGGGGCCGGGGCTGCCGTTTCTGTCTTGGCTGTCGCCTCCGCCGCCACGCGTAGCACGGATAGCAAGCTAGGGTCGGGGCGACCGGTCGTGGGGAGGTTGAAATCGTGCTGGAATGACTTGATTGCCTCCCGGGTCTTCGGGCCGATCCTGCCATCGGGGGTCCCTGTTGGATAGCCAAGCTGGTTGAGCAATAGCTGTGCCTGAGAAATATCTGCCCGGCTCAATGACGGTGTTTGCCGGGCCACTGGCGGGGGTGTGGCTTGTCTGCGCTGAGGGGGAGGCAGGAACGAGCGGTCCTGTGGAACCTGCTGCAGGATTTCGACACCTAAACGGAGGATGTCTCTCTCGTCCAGAGCAACTGCAGGAGTGGGCACCCAGCTTCCAAGAAGAGCGGCTACCCCGATGATACGGAACCCCCGCCATCCATGCCGGACAGTTCGCCTGACACCCCCCGAACGCCACTGGCACCTCAGGATATCAGTTGCCGCCTCGACCGAGCGTTGTGACATTTTCTCGGCTCCCCTCATCATCAGCCTGATGCCTAGACCCATTACGCGGCTTGTCCGCACCGCCGCTCTTACTTGTTGCAGGACCGGACCGTTGCCCTCAGTTCCTGATGCGTCCTTCCTAACTTCGCCAAAGCAGAGAAATCGGCGCCAATCTGCTCCCATTCGCCGTCCGCGAATTCCATCTTCTTCAGTTCGGAGACCACGCAATTGCAGAAAACCCGATTGGTGTACTTTTTAGTGCAGCTATCATTGGCCGCGGTCATGTATGCCTGCATTTGCCGCTCGCGCAGCACCGCATCCGGATCAGGCAACGCGAGCCGCTGCCTCAGCGACGGGTGCATCAAAGTGCTGAAAAGCACCTCATCGTCAGGCGCTGGCTCCTGGCGGCTCCGACCAAGAATTAGATCGTCCATATTGCGCGCGAACTGCTTGTAATTGGCCGTGCCGCAGCCCTGTGTTCGCACAAGATTTTCGCCGTCCTCGACAGCCTCGGTGACGATCATCGAGCCACTGCTGCTCGCCATGGCCTCAAACCCGGAGAGAATCCCGCCCCCAGACTCAAACCCCTGAATCATCTTGGCCAGCGGTCCCAACGTGTGCTCGAGGACTTTCGTAGGATCGCGATCCATCTCGCGCATCATGCGCGAGCCGTAACGCATGGCTGCGAGACCGACCTGCGTTGGCCGCTCGCCGCAATTGCGATTCAGCGCTGACATCACAGAAACGACCACGCTCCTCGTTTTCTCGTCATCGGGTATTTTGTCAAACTCGCCAAAATACAGCCGCGACATCAGCACGGGGAAATTATAATTGTCTATTGCGAACGCCCCGGCAGTGGTGGTCTTCTGCATTTTCGTCCAGGGGTCGCTTCCGGCAGAGGGGGCTACCGGAGTGGCTTGCGCTGGCCGACGTGGCTGCGGTTTCGGCGCGGATCCCAGCTCAGGAAGGAAGCTTTTCGCCGTGTCCTTCGACTGCACTTCCTGCGGCGTGGTGGAAGCAGCCGGACCTGTTGGCTGTGCTGGAGCCGCCGGCTCCTTCATCGTCAACAGCGCCCATCCCCCCTTTTCGGATGTAACGGCGCGATAGACAGCCTGATCGGCGACGAAGCCCTCAAACATGACGTCCTTGAAGCTTTCGCACTCGAAGCGAAGCATCGCCTGCAGCGTGGCGACGAGTTGCTCCATGCGTTTCCGGTCGGCGTAGGATGCGGGGGCGGGCGCGGCCAGCCGGATCTTGACGCGTTCGCCGCAGGCAAAATCATCAGCCACTGCGACGGTGATCTCCTGAAAGTGGCCCAGCGTCTTTTCCGCCCGCACTTCCGGCGCCGTCAGCGCCGCGCAGGCAAGAGTTGCAGCCGCCACCGCCACGGAACAACCCCATCTCAACTCCGTCATGGCAGTGCCTCCCTATGGATTCTCCCCCAGGAAGAGATTGATGCTCTTGAAAACATGCTTGGCGATCAGTCCGCCGCAGACGTGTCGGCGGAGAAAGGTAGACGCGTCGTATTCAGCGACCGAGGTTTGGATCGCAACAATCACGTTGTCGTCCTGCTCAGCTTTCCAGTTTGGTGGGTAGCGGTAGCTGTACAGGCTCGCAACATTGTCCGGCTGCACGAAGGGCTCGCACTCCTGCAGCAATGACTGAATGAAGTTGAAGACGTAGTTCCGATTGAGCGACCCGCTGGAACCGTCGGACAGCGTGCGTATTTCCGCGTAATTTCCGTCGTAGAACAGTTTCGCAAAGGGCCGAGCGTACATCGACGCATCGAACTGCAACTGCTTGATCTGATCCTCGGCCTGCTTGAAGCCGCCATCCAGAGCCTTCTTGTACGCGGAAAGGGACTTATGACCTTCGACGTCGGTGCCCAGACCGAATTGATAGGCGTCGCCCAGATATGCCCAGGCTGCCGCATAGCCGGCGTCTGCCGCCTTCTTGAATGACTCCACCGCCTTTTTCTCGTCGTTTGCGGCGAGCAGGGCGCGGCCGAGTTGAAACGTGAACCGCGGATCATCTGGGTCACGCTCGATCGCCTCTTCGCAGGCAAGCACGGCAAGGCGGGGCACGATGGCGTCGTCGGCGATCCCGTCCGCCATGCGCTGCGGGTCGTCAGGATGGGCCGCGAGGATGTCGCATTCTTCGACCAGCTCGATAATCGAAGCCTCCTGCGACGAAGCCGCGGATGGCAGCGCCATAGCAAGACAAAAGAGGAGGGTTGGTCGTAACGTCATTAGCGTCGTCGATTGATGACAATTCGGGCGTTGGAGATTAACATCAAATGTAAAATTATTGAAGATGCTAACAGCTATACTTCTAATGGATTACGTCTATGCGCGCATTTAACCGAATTGTAGTAGGGATAGTACTTTCAGGAATGATATTGGGTGCGTCTGACGCTGCTGGCGCGCTTCGCGGGCGTTCGACGCCCGTTCGGACTGAAACTGCGCAAACGGAGCACCTGATCCTTGCTCAGTTCCGCGGCGGTTTCGGTATGCGCATGCCGGCGCCAGCAGTCTTCATTTCCCGTCCTCCAGTCGTCCGCCCGCCGATTGTTCGTCCGCCAACTCCACAGGTCACAATACCTTCCGTAATCCGCCCGCCTGTAGGCGGCCGACCGGGCTTGAAGTTCGCGCCGCCCGGGGTGCGATCGTCTGGCGCTGCCGTTGGTCGCGCTGCGGCGCAGTTTTCGCCGCGCCGCGGGCTGACAGGATTGGCCGCACGGATTTCTCCGACTGGCTTGATCGGCAGAGGGAATAGAACCACCGTAAATATTGTTCGCACCCCGCGCGTCGGGCTGATCAGGTCTGCCGAGCGGGTGACGAGGCTGGCGATTGGACGCCCGCAGTTGATGCGTGGCGTGAGGCAGTATGCGCGAACTGCAGACAGAGCATTCACACCGGGGCGCTCTCAAAGGGGTGCAAACACCGCCGCAAATGACAACATCCGCGATGCAGGAAAGAGGTCGGGAGCAGGTGTTCGAAGCGCATTCAATCAAAGCGCCAGGGGAACCGGCCGCCAATTGGCGACCGCCCTTGCTGTCACTAAGCGTACTGCCCTCGTCGCTCGCAGCGACGGCCGCGGTGGCAGCACATATAACTTAGGCCCCAAGGCCCTTTTACGGGGAGATCCGGCTGGCGCCCGAGCAGTCGGCAAACTGTATGCATACTCCTTGTGGCGGCGGGGCCAAGTCTCCAACTATCCGCCAAACAACGGATTTTACGGCAAGCCGAGCTTAGTAACCTTGCAAGTGGGACAGACCTTTGATCGGTATGGCAGCCCGTGGGGAAAATATGGTGCCCCCCAGGGGACTCCATTCGCGAGGCGCGCTCTGCCTCGCGAGATGGATACTTATCCGCTTACAAGGTATCGCGTTGTGAAGCCAATTAAGGCTTGGATGGGACCAGCGGCGCCGTGGTTCGGACAACGCGGTGGGGCCGCTCAATATATGTTTAGGGTTTCCATTTCGAAGTTGGAAAAAGAAGGATACATTGAAAGAATAGAGTGACATGAACGTTCTGGTGATAAGCCGTGGATAAGAATGGTATGTTTGCCTGGCTTCATCGAAACAGCATTGAACCGGGCGCAGCAGTTGCTCTTGAAGACAATAGTTCTTACGAAGACAAGATTGTTGTCGAGGAAGATTGCGCCTCGCACATTCGAGGAAAAAGCAGAAGCTTACGAACATGTTCTGCATGTGATACAGGTAGCTGTGGACTACTACAAGAAAAAAATTCGAATACTGCAGTATCGCTGTCGGAAATGACAATCCAGGTGCTGGGAAACCGTGGCCTCGACCTGCCACTACTGAAGTACCTCCTCGCGCTCTGATCTGGTTTTGCTAAAGCCATTTGAATGCTCGGCGACGCAAACTTGACTTGTTCCGCTTGCTTTAGGAAAGCTCTTCACGCCGCTTGTGCACCGGGAGGCTGATGGAACTGGACCGCTCCGGCCCCATACAGTAGGTTGGGCTTGTTGACCGGATCAGGACTGCCGAAATCTTGCGCTCCGCGCCGGAACGATCCTGGCTGACTCGTCGAAGTCCAGCCACGTCCCCGGAACCATTCGAGACTTAGGCAACCCACACCTTCGTCTCTTGCGCCGGAATCGAACTCAAAAATTCGATTGATCGCGAAGACGCGCCGAAGAACGCGGTCCCTCATCCGCGTTGTATTCGTGGTCGCTTCTCCGATCCTCCGCTGCTCGGCTCCAGCGGGCGAACAATGGGACAGACGTATCGGCGCGGAATGCTGAACCCTGAATCGTCGGGCCTCTTCTCAATGATGAAGCATTCGTTGTCCAACTCCTGGAAGATGACGCCCCCTGCTTCGCCAGATTGTGGCATATCGATTGTTGCTGATCGACCTTCAACCACTGGCGTGCCAGCTTGCGCGGCATCCCTTGGTGTTCCAATGCAGCATGTTATGGACCAAGTGACCAGCGTCAAACATCGGGTTAACGTACGCCTTGTTTCAGCGGTAATCTGGTACCCCATAGTTCCTCGCTCGGCCAAGTTGGTCCCGTGCACGGCCTGTTCGCGCTGTCGCTTTCGGTCAATCAATCTGTGTGGAACCTTACCGAAGCTCGTCGCCGCATCCGGGTCCGGTGTCTCCAGGACTATTTGACAGTTCGGCCACCCACACCTTGGTTTCTTCCGCCGGCTCAGTCCGCTGATCCATATCGACGGGACCAAACCGACGCAGGTTCAGGAAGTCTTCGTGGCCAGTTAGTGGCCCGGTATCAAATAGCAGAACAGGGACCGGATAATTGGCCCCGAAATGCGTCACGTAATTGTTCACCTTGGATTCGAAGGTATATGAAATCTCTTCACATTGGCCTGTACAGCCAATGACATACGCCCGGGAATTGCGAGAGGGTTTCTCTTCCGTTCCAAATTGGAAGTTCACCCGTTCTGAGCGTTTGAATTCCTTGCTGAGGCTCGACAGGCATTTCCATCCCTTGTCCGCGAGGTTGGCTATGGTCCGCTTCGCGCTTTCCGGCTGATCTCCCGTGGCAGATTTAGCGGCGTCGTCCGCATATGTGAAATGGTTGAAGTAATCCACGGTGAGATAACGGATTGGCGTGCTCAATGGCTGCGGCTTCACCAAGAGCAGCGGGTGCATCCCATCAGCATTTTCAAGTTCGAACTTCACGAACTTCCGTCGGTACCTGTCTCGGGGATTTTCTGTGAACGATATCCGTGCTTTGCCGGCTAGGCACTTGCCCGATTTCGGCTCATACTTGAATATGAAGCCTGATCCGACAGCACCGAGTGGGATCAGATCGCCGCTGCAGGCGCCTTCTATTTCAAAGGTCGAAGCGTTGTTGACAACGAGAACGACCCGGCGGATGTGGGCGCTTGCTCCGCCAACCGCTTGGTGTCCAAACCATGCCCCCCAGAATGGACCCAGACGTTCGTCATCGTCCGTGGATAGAAAACCCTGCGAACGTGCCGGAGATAATAGAGCGATCGCACTCAAAGCCGCCGCGGCTAGAAAGCAGGTGCTCCGCATCATTGTCCGCCTCCAATGTTCCTGCCGCTAAGGTGTCCATCTCCGGACTGTCCAGAAACTCACTGGTTGAATCCGAGCTTGGGGCCCAGTCCAAAGCCGTCGCACCAGCCGTCGACCCCTGCGCACGGATCAAACAGGCCGCTCCGATCCCAGACGCCTCCGGAACGATTCTTGCAGTAGGTTGGCTTGTTCACAGGATCAGGATCGCTGAAGTCGGTGTAACACCAGAATTCCGCCCTCCATTCCCCGTCGGGAGGATCCTGGCCGGACACACCGGAAGGTCCATCGCCGGTGGCGGCCGCTGCTGCCGCGGCGGCAATTGCTGCGATGACCGCGGCTCCTATAAGCCCTTCCGTGCTACCCGGGCGTGCTTCACGGAGGGGTTCCGGCATTTGGCCGTCGCGAATCCTGCCCAGGAATTTGTCCGTGTATTCGGAAATGAAAGCCGCATCCTCCGATTGGCAGTTCTTGGCTTTCTGGAACCAGCGCTCGGCCTCAAGGCCATCTTGCGGAACCCCGTCGCCGTTGTAGTAAAGGCCACCCACATTCATCAGCGCATGGCATTCGCCCGCCTCAGCGGCGCGATGGAACAACTCCATTGCTTTTGTATAGTCCTTTTCTGTCCCATATCCCTTGTGATGAAGAACGCCGAGGACATTGGTACCGCCGGCGTCACCCGCCTCGGCTGCCTTGTTGGCCCAAATGAACGCAAAAGTGTCGTCTCTTATCGCGAAATATGACGCGGCCAGCCAACCCATTGCTTCAGCATGGCCTGCTTTTGCGGCGACGGAATAGAGTTCGATGGCTTTCTGAAGATCCTCCTTCACGCCCAGTCCCTTGTCGTACAGCCTACCGAGGGCGAAACTCGCCCCCGCATGCCCCTGCGCGATGGCCCGGTTATAAAGGTCGATCGCCTTGGCATAATCGACCTCGCCGCCTTCGAGCATCGGCTTCGAGTGTTGGAGGTAAAGCGCAAGCAGGAACTGAGCCTCAGCATCTCCCGAGTCGGCCTGCTGAACAAGTATGTCCAATGACCGATCCAGGGTAGGGACTGGTTCCCCAGCGCAAAGGTTAGTGCGTGGAAGACTCGCCAACAGGACGAGTCCGAGGAGTCCGGATCGCCGAAGCGAAGGCATGACATCTACCCTCCAGCCGGAATCCCGCCTTAACCGTCTTTACCGAGTCTCGACGGCGCCCGTAGGAAAAAGAGAAATGCGTTCTGAGTTGCTGAGGACGCCAAAGCGGCGTCACGGTATTGAAACCTTGAAAACCTGCTCTGGCCGCTGAAGACGCGATCAATGAAGAGTCTCAGGCGCCGGTCGTAGTCTCTGATGCCGACCTTCCAGAACTTGTTCTTCACAGTCTTTTTGCCGAAAAGCGTCTTCTTAATTCCATAGAGGGCGACGCAACTCTGAGAGCCTTTGCTGTCGATCGGAGACATGAAGTAACCTCGCTTCAGAAGAGCGAGGCGCTCGGTCGCGTCGCGCCAAAGATCAGCCGCGGTTTCATCGATATCTTTTTTTGCAAGATTCTCCTCGAGCAGCTTTTCCCAAAGTTCGCCGTATGCTTTCTGCAGCCTGCGCAGATGTTGGCGTCGGGGCACCACGTCACCGGCAGCGAGATCCCCGGTTGAGTTCACAACGAGGCCGCCGTTGACGTCAAGGTAAGAGACGACCTTACCTGAAAGGCGTTGCAGCAAAGGGGCGCGCTTGTTGATAATTGCTACGTTCGATTGCCGCCGTCTGAGTTCGGCCTTTTCTTCCGCCGTAAGCAGCCGCGACGGCGTATACGTCGCGACCGCCGTGCCGTTTCGTCTTTGCATTTTTTCGACGAGTTCCGCTGACTGGCGGTTGCTCTCACGCATCCGCTCGGACAATTCGTTCTGACTGCGTATGAGACTGCCCCAGCTGGTTTGTCCGAGACCGGTCAAGGGATTGTAAGGGTCAAAGGGATCGCTCATCGTCCACCCCCAACTCATAATGCGTGATAGCATAATAGGTTTGTGAAAATATATCTAGCACCACGTTGAAGCAAATCTATTCGTTATCGACAAAATATACGTCATACGGTGTATGCGAATAATCAAATTGTACTAGTGGTCGCAGTGGCGGACACGGCATGGTCTTTGACGCACGACAGGGCCAGGGCGCAAGTTGGCCTGCTCGCCGACATCCCCGCGACGGAAGGCTAGGCCCCAGGTTCGTGGCAAACCGCTTCGAGATTGTGCCGTCCGAACCAATGACGAAACTGCATGGTAGCTCGCGTGGTAGTGGGCGCGCAGACCGGGAGCACCGTTGTCTCTGCCACCCCCCTCCAGAGCTGCGCGAACAGAGAGCTTGGGCTTGCTGGCGATTCCGGCCCTGAACGCCAAGTGGAGATGCGCCGGTTTCTCCTCGGCTTGGTACAGGCACAATAAGGCCTTGCCGTACGTCGGCGGCTCTCCGAGACAAACTGCTACGCCGAGCGGTTCGAGGGCCGAGCGCTTCAGGGATTGCTAGTACCAGCGTCCTCGGCCGTACCAGCCGCCACCTAACAGAAGAATAATGAGGACGATAACTAAAAGCGTGGTGATATCCATCTGATCCTCCTGAAGTAGCGTACCCCAGTCGTCTCCATCGCTTCGCGCGGTGGGTTCTTGATTGTACTCGGACAAGTGGGAACGCTCCGCGGGAGGGTCGGTTCCATTCGGCGACGCATTGGTGTTGGCGCCCACTATTGGAGGCTACAAGGGCATAATACTGCGGTACCGTTCGCGTTCTTGAATCTGGCTATGGGGGGAAGTGAGCTCGGCGCATATCGTCAGGCTTAATTCATGGGCTCTCAGGAGCCGGATCTCGACCCGAAGCCCTCGAAATGTCGTCCCCATTGGCGAAGTTGCTTATCAGCGCAAAGCGGTCTCATCGAACAGCCAAAACGTTCCCGTTACGTGCTTCTAAAATCGTAATGTATCACCGGGAACCGCGTCTCTGCACGCCGGCATCATGAGCGACTAGGCTGCACCTTGACGGAGTTCCTCGATCAACTCGGGATGGTGATCGAGTAGACGCAGCAATTGGCTGGTCGGGCCGCTTGGCTCGACCAACCCCCGCTCGTACTTGTCGAAGGCATTTTCCCCAACCTTGAGCAGGCCGCCAGCCTCACGCTGAGACAGTTTCAGTTTCTTGCGTACTCTTTTTATGGTGGCAGGCGAGGGAATGCCTTCGACCTCCTCCTTCAACGCCCTCAGGGCCGCGTCGCTAGCGGCCATGTCGTTACCCACATGAATGCCTTCGTCACCGTTTTCCGGATAGTATCCCGAAAGTTCGATGGTTTTACTCTTCCCCTTATAGGTAACCACGAAGGGGCGCACCCCCCGGCGTAGCGTCTCGCCGGTCTCGGGGGAGACCATCGTGTCGGGCAGATCCCTTGTCAATACTGCCATACTCATTTCTCCTTGAAAGACATGACCACGAATTCGGTGATGACGTCCGCCTGGAACTTCACGTAGAGAACCATTCCGCGCGCTGGCACATGATAAACGTCCTGCCAAACGCGATGATCCGCAAAAGTCGTCATCGACTTATAAAACATCCGCCGCTCGATCCCGGCGATTGTTTCCACAACACCCGCCCGGTCGAATCCCAATGCTGTGGCATCTCGTAGCGCGGTTGAGGTCATCGCTAGCGTCTCGACCGATCCGAGCGTTGCCTTGATTGCCTCGAGATCGTAGGTCGGGCGCAATTTCTCCATGGCCCTATATGCCACCTTAATGGTGGCTCTTCAAGAGGTCGTGTGAGGCTTATGGAAATGCCACGGCTCGCCGCGAAGGTAGTTCTCATCACGCCAAAAGCCCAAGTCTTATCGTTTGCACGAGAAATCGTGATTTGCGAAGAACCTATCACGCGTTCGTTTTCGATGTGAGCGGGTATTGGGTACGGTTCCTTTCAAGGCGAGGGACGCAGAGCCGACTTCCGGAAAGCGGTGGAAGTGCCGGCGGTCACCATCGTCGGTGGGAGATACCTCTGCTTCGCGCGCCAAAGGCAGCCCTCCCGCGCGACCGATCGCTAGCGCCCCCCGCCCACCACGACACATTTGCCGGGTGTAGGTCCTGCTGTCTTGGCTTGAAAGACTTCGAGTTCAGGTTTAACTTCAATCCTATAAGCAACCTCGGTTGCAGTCAGGCTGCATTTTTGCCTGACTCAGCATCTCCATACCAGTGCAATTCAGTGCAGCGAAGCGTCCCTTTTTCTGAGGTGCTCTCATGGTGGACTATCGCATTCACGTTGCCGCTCTGGAAGCCTTCCGAGAGCAACTGGCGCTCTCCAACATACCAGATCCCACGGTCTCTTCCTTACGGGACCAGCATGTCAGTGACGCAGATCAATCCCCGGAACATGCGCTGCTCGGGTCGATGATCGACCTTCTCATTTGGCACGCTTCGTCAGACGGACAGGAGCTTGAGCTGCTCGGCAAAGTATCCGCATTGTGGCAGGCGGGGCGAGAGATCTATGCCGGCATAGGCGAATTCAGGCTGCATCTCGAAAACGGGCTTCAGGATCCGAGCAATCTCCCGGCGTTACAGGGCCTGAATAATGCCACGACTGCGCTGCAGGGATTTGCCCAGCAGCTTACCGAATATGATCTGCAACTGAAGTCCCTGAAGACGGAAATTGCAAAGCTGCACCATCTGCGCCCCCATCCACGGCAGCTCGACAAAACCCTGTCGAACTGGTCCTGGGGCGACGTGCTTCTCGCTCGACGAACAGATGTCTTCACCAGGGAGATGCGAAGGCAGGCGGCCGACACGGAAACCAGCGCGTTTGCCTTCGGGGTGCTGTCCAGTTACGGGGCGAACGCCGCTGGGGCAGCCTATCTCGGCCAAGTCGTGGGTGGTCCACGGCGCAGTCACCGCTATCGAACACGCGTTGCGAGCAACACGATTGGAAGCTGGGTCGGGGAGAACGATCCATTTGCGCCCACCCTCGAGCAGCTCGCTCAGAGGCTGAAGCAGGCGTTCCCGACGGGACTTCCTGATGCGGTCGAGCAGCAGATCCAAATATCGCTCGAAAAGGCATACGATCTCGGTGCGACGCCGGCCCTGCCAGACCTGCAGCTAGGCTACACCCGCCTCCTGGCTCACCTGGAGCTCTTGGCAAGTTTCCGGATTCCCGAAGCCCCGCCTGCACCACGGGAACCTTTCCTGACCAAGTTGTTCGGTGATCCGGCGAACCCCTACGTTCCCTCAATGCCTGAGGGCACCGGACTTGTCGAATCCGGAAGCCCCGTCGGAAACGGCGGCAGCAACCCCGGGGCGGTGCTGCCGAAAAACGTGGGACGGGACGACGGGCCGGACCATTCCGAACCGCCACCGACAACCGAGGCGAAATGCGGAGCGTTCTGGGAGGCGGTGTGGTGGTCGCTCATTTTCCTGCTCGGAGGGTGGATCGCCTGCGTTATCCGGTGGCAAGACGGTGACAGGTGTGCTCTCTGGGACGATATCACCCAGAACTGGGAGGAAGCGTTCCCCGACGGGGCGCAGGGTGCGGTGGAGGTCAGTTCCAGCGGCTTTAGCGCACTCACGTCGAGCGATCTTGCGAACATCGCGCAGGCAGAGCAGATCCTCCGATTTGTCGGAGACATGCACAATCTGCAGTCGCTGATGTGGGAGGGCTTCAACAAGGCCCAGGACTTTTTGGCTGTCTACGGCCTCGTGTATCCCGACGGGTTGCTGGAGCGCTGGCGGTACAGCCAGTATCTGTCCGTCCCACAGGCGGAACCAGGAGACTGGCCGCGCCTGGATGATACCGGAGGCCGCTTCGACGAATATCCGACGTCCGCCGTCGAGCAGCCAGCCGTCTTCGCCTTCGGATACCCAACAGGCTCCACTCCAGGCGCCGTCCTAGCCAGGGTGCCTCACGTTGAATTCAGATCCGCCGCCGACATCTGCGAAAGCCTGTGGCTCCAGATGGCGAACGACGATGTCGATTCCTCGAACCTTGACCTCGACGCCGACCGGGGCTGGTTGCATCCGTGTTGGACAGCCGACGGGTCGATCACCGAACAGCCGATCAACGTTCGCGTCCTGACCTACGATGAAACCTGAGGGAATCGTCATGCCAGAGGAATTTCCCAACGACTCGAGACCCCACTTCGTCATCCCCTACTGGGACTCGCCCGGGCCCGGAGTTTCCGGGGACAACGGCAACATTCGCCCTCTTCTCGGGAACATCGTCTCCTATCTCTGCGGGGGCATCAAGGCATCGGCATACCAACCCGGTGAAAGACTAGACGTCACCGTGGAGGTCCACAACCACGGCGGCGCGAATACGCTGCAGCAGGCGCAGGTGACCGTCTGGTGGGCCGATCCGGCGACGGGATTCGTACTTTCCCCCGACCGCCTGATCGGCTTCCAGATGGTTCCTGTGTCCGGACGCGGCGGCAAGGCCACATCGCCGACGATGAGCAAGGAAATTCCGGTTTCAGCCCCTCCCCATATCTGCCTCCTGGCACGAGTCTCCCATCAGTTTGATCGCGCCGGGAACATCGCGGATCCGGTCAACGACCGCCATTGGGCCCAGCGGAATCTTGCTGCAATGCAGGCGCAACCCGGCGTACCCGTGAAGCTGGTGTTCAACGCGGGCAATCCCTTCAAGAACGATGCAACCTTTCTGCTAATTGCCCGGCCTTCCGGCGAGGAGTCTCTGAGGCGGCTGGGGGAAGAGTTGCATGCGGAGCCTGTCTTTTTCGAGGGGCTGCTGGCAATCGGTGAAAATGAGGATCTGCAGCTGGAGGCGGGGGTAAGGACGATCCGCGTTGATCTACAAGCGGGCGAACATCGCAACATCCACGTCGGACTGCGGTTGCTGGGTGACCCCGGGCGAGGTCAATTCACCGCGGTTGAGCTAATCCAGACGCTCGACGACGGAGAGGGGGTGCTCGGAAGCTTCGGCGTTGTGCTACGGGGTTAGGCGTTTCCTTCTTGCGTTCCTCAGCGCGGTGCAGCGGGTTGAGAGGAGGGGCGTTTGAAGGCGTTGGGAACGCGGCCTCCCGGGAGACGTTCTCGTTCTGTGCTCAAAAGATCGCATGGTGTATCGACGGGGACTCATGATGCTTTTTGTGGTGATCAGGTGCAAGGCAGAATTGCCCCTTGTGAAGGCTGCTGCTGAACACATTGTTCGGCCAAAAACAGTGACAGGGGCGCGACCGCAATTTGCGAACGGTCTCCATCGCGAGTGACGGTGAACCGGGAGAGTTGGGATATTTGGAGTTGCCGACAATATGGATGACGCATTTTCGGTAATGGGGCAGCTAGCCCACGCGGCGTGACCCATCGCCGCGAACCATTTGTGCGCACCGTCATAGGCGACATAGCCCCTATCGATTTAGGCAATCAGCACATTGACATCGAGCAGGAATGTCACGGCAGTTCGGCACCCAGGGCGTTCACGATTTCGAGCGTCACGCATCCGGCCGAGCTGAAAGGACAGGAATGCCATTGCGCCCGCCGCTGCTGCGCGGCCGGCGCAGATGCTGTCTCGCGAGCTGGGAAATGACCTCGCCGATGCTCCGGTCCGCCTTCTTAAGGTGGTTCACCGGCGGAAACGCTTGAAATCACGTTCTCAAATCTGTGCGCGCCCACGGGTCTCCGGTCCAAATCTGCTCAATAGCGCCCCCGTCGAATAGGGGTCTCAGTTTGCTTCCATCAAGCCGACGGATGCAGTCGGCTCGCAGGGCGGCGATCGCTCATATCGGTGATCTTCGACTCGCTTGTTGCCCGTCGGTATTCTGACTTTCGGCGATGGCTCGTAGTTTATGAATGCTCTGCTCCAACACTTGCTGCATGGCCTCCCTAAAGGCGTCGCCAATCGCTCCTTCCAGGTCGGACCGCAGCTTTTCATCAACGGCGTCACCGAGCAATTCCACGGACTGTACGGTGAAACGATGGTCCATGCGGATACGTACCAGATTACGCGCTTCGGCTACAACCGTCTCGGCTGGGCCGCTTGCAAATTCCAACAGTGTTTCGGGGTGG
>NZ_JCAXDX010000003.1:0-724086 GCF_059758575.1 Sinorhizobium sp. GQ132
CCTACTCAGCTTGCCGGCATGCTCTCGATGGTTGATGCAGCTCTCGAAACAATGACCAGTGCCGCCGCGGACCTCGGTTCGATCGGAATGCGCATCGAATTGCAGGAAGAGTTTGTCTCCAAGCTGACCGACTCCATCGACTCCGGTGTCGGCCGCCTCGTCGATGCCGACATGAACGAGGAATCGACCCGCCTGAAGGCACTGCAGACGCAGCAGCAGCTCGCCATCCAGGCGCTCTCGATCGCCAACTCCGCATCGGAAAGCATCCTGACGCTCTTCCGTTAATCGGACTAGGCAGTCCACTTAAAAATCAGGAACCGCGCTTCGGCAGAGGCGCGGTTCTTTGTTATTTTCAGCTGTATGTCGGCCGACGCGTTGCTCCTGCGTAACCACTCCTTTACGCCTCTTAATAATCCCTTACCGTCGTTAACCATTCGTTAACCATTGATCGTTAACGATCCATTAAGAACGGCGGTCTGTCACTCAGGGCAAATGATGTGGCAGCGCGCATGACGCCCCACTGTCCGTTGCCGGCCCTCTGCCGGGATGTTCCCGTTCTCCCCAGCAGGGCAGTTTCCCATGACCAGCATCTTGACCAATCCCGCCGCCATGGCCGCATTGCAGACCTTGCGCGCCATCAACCAGAACCTCGAGACGACGCAAGGCCGTATTTCCTCCGGCTACCGTGTCGAAACCGCGGCCGACAACGCCGCCTACTGGTCGATCGCGACCACGATGCGCTCAGACAATGGTGCTCTTTCGGCGGTTCACGACGCCCTGGGTTTGGGCGCCGCCAAAGTCGATACATTCTATTCGGCGATGGATACCGTCATTGACGTGCTGAGCGAGGTCAAGGCCAAGCTGACCGCTGCGACGGAGGACGGTGTCGACAAGGACAAGATCAATGCCGAACTGAAAGAGCTGAAAAACCAGCTCGCTTCCGCCGCGCAGTCCGCTTCCTTTTCCGGCGAGAACTGGCTCTATAATGATGCGGCTGCGGCCCTCGGCCCAAAGACCATCGTCGCCTCCTTCAACCGCAGCGCCGACGGCAGCGTTACGGTCTCGACTCTCAATTACGACACAGCCAAATCCGTCCTGATCGACGTCACCGATCCAAGCCGCGGCATGCTCACCAAGGCGGTGAATGCGGACGCGCTTCAATCCACTCCGACCGGCACGGCGCGCAACTACTATCTCATCGATGCAGGTGCAGCTCCCGCGGGCGCGACCGAGATCGAGATCGACAACGCAACGACCGGTGCGCAATTGGGCGACATGATCAGCGTCGTCGACGAGCTCATCAGCCAGCTGACCGACTCCGCCGCCACGCTTGGCGCCATCACCAGCCGCATCGAGATGCAGGAAAGCTTCGTCGCCAATCTGATGGATGTGATCGACAAGGGCGTCGGGCGTCTCGTCGATGCCGACATGAACGAGGAATCGACACGGCTGAAGGCGCTGCAGACGCAGCAGCAGCTCGGCATCCAGTCGCTCTCGATCGCGAACACCACCTCCGAGAACATTCTCCGCCTGTTCCAGGAGTGACGACATCGCTTTCCGCCGTGCCGCCGGTCATCGGCATCGGGGGAAAATGGTTGGACCGCGCTATTGCCCTGGCGCGGTCCAACACCTTCGCACAAGTTTGACCGGATAGCCTTCCTTCGCAGTCATGTTGGAAATTGCCGGCCGGAAACCACTCCGGCTGCCGCTTGCATCGCGCTTCGCCTTCCGCGAACCGCTGCAGAATCAAGAATGCCGGTCCGTCGCCATTCGGGCGAACGGGCCTAAGGAGACGGTCAAGACGTGTCGGGCTCTATGGATTTCCGGGCCGCAAGCGAGCCTTCGCAGATGCGGCTGGCAATATCGGCCTTCGCCGAGGTGAGCCGGGAGGCGTGCCGATGAGCGCGTCGCTGTCCCGCTATCTCAAGGATTTCAGCCCGCCGAAGATCGAGCTGACGCGGGTAACGCCGAGATATTTTCCGGATCTCGACACCGACCTTTCGCAGAACCGTGCATGGGCGGAGCCGGTCATGCCCGAGATCGATATCGACGCCGAGCGCAGCGAAGCCTTTGCGAAAGGACGTGCCGAGGCCAGTGCCGAACTCGCTCTCGAACATCAGAAAGAGATCGCCGATCTCAGGGCGCGCCATGCAGAAGAGATCGACGCCCTGAAGCAGCGCCTCGAGGAACAGGCAGCCGCCAGGATCGCCGCCGGTTTCGGCGAAATGGCGGATCGGCTGGCGCTCGCGCTCGGCGACCAGGCGGCGCGCGTCCTCGCTCCGGTCATGGACGAGGCGCTCGCCAAGCGCGCGGTCGAGAACCTGGCCGGCATGGTCCGGCACGGCCTCGCTGCCGGTGAAGAGATCGCGATCACGGTGCGGGGCCCGCTTGCGCTTTTCGAGGCGTTGAAGGCCCTGCTGCCCGAAGCGACCGCGTTCCGTCACGTCGAAAGCGATGATGTCGACCTGACCGTCGAAATGGGCGAGGCGATACTGGTGACGCGAATGGCCGCGTGGTCCGATACTGTTCGCAAGGTTCTGGCATGAACGACGAGAGCAACGGCAAGAACGAAATCATCATCGTCCGGCGTTCGGCAGAGAGCCACGACGGCCATCACGGCGGCGGGTGGAAGATCGCCTATGCCGACTTCATGACCGCGATGATGGCCTTCTTCCTGGTCATGTGGCTGATCAACGCCGCGAACGAGGAGACCAAGGCGGCGATCGCCGCCTATTTCAATCCGGTGCAGTTGACCGATCAGAAGCCGGCGGAAAAGGGCCTCAAGGATCCTGCCAAGGATGCGCAGGGCGAACAGACGCAGCAGCGCTCCAAGGTCGACGGCGAACAGGCCAAGTCGGGCGGTTCGGCCAAGACCGGCGATCAGCTGACGGCGACCTCGGGCGAAGAGACCAAATATTCGGATGCCGATTTCTTCGAAAATCCTTACTCGGTCCTGTCCGAGATCGCCCGCGAAGTGGGCCACGAGGCGAATATCAGCGTCAAGGGCGACGGCGGGGCGGCCCAGTCCGGGCCGTCAACCGGCGCCGCCGGGGGCGAAGC
Source organism: Sinorhizobium sp. GQ132 (assembly GCF_059758575.1). NCBI lineage: Bacteria > Pseudomonadati > Pseudomonadota > Alphaproteobacteria > Hyphomicrobiales > Rhizobiaceae > Sinorhizobium > Sinorhizobium sp. GQ132. Next base: position 3,061 of record NZ_JCAXDX010000003.1, read on the forward strand.
CTATCGCGATCCCTTCGACCCGGACTTCTGGACCAAGCAGGTGGAAGTGAAGGACGCCGGCAACACGGCCGAAAGCGACATGGCTTCAGCGGCACACAGCGCCCGCGAAACCGCTTCCGGGCCGAAAGCGCCGGACAGCGCGGAGGGTGCAAAGGCCGCGGATGCACCCGAGAACCAAGCCCCGGCTGAAAATCCGCAGAAGGAAGCCGAAGCCCTGAAGGCCGAAATCGAAAAGGAACTCGGGGGCGATGCCGGGCGGCTTCTCGAAAGCCTCGCCGTAACCCCGGCCGAGGGCGGCCTGCTGGTGACGATCAGCGAGCAGACGGATACGCCGATGTTCGCGGTCGGGTCCGCCGTGCCGCAAAAGGAACTGGTGCTCGCGATGGAAAAGATCGGCAGGCTGCTTGCCGAGCGCCCGGGCGCTGTGGCCGTTCGCGGCCATACCGACGGGCGGCCGTTCAAGGATGGCACCTACGATAATTGGCGCCTTTCGGCGGCACGTGCCCAGAGCGCCTATTACATGCTGGTGCGCGGCGGCCTGAAGGAGGAGCGCGTGAAGCAGATCAGCGGCTTTGCCGACCGCCGGCTCCAGGTGCCGAACGATCCCTATGCGCCTGCGAACCGGCGGATCGAAATCCTGCTGCAGTCGGGCCAGGGCTGAGAAATGCTGAAGCGGCTCTGCACCATTCTTGCGGCATCGGCCCTTGCCGCTCCCCTCGCGCTTGGCCCTGCCCGCGCGAGCGGGAAGGAGGAGCTCACGCCTTACAAGATGATAAGGTCGCTGCAATATGTGCAGGATTCGGTGGTGCTCGGCGACCATTCGGCGATCGAGATGCAACGCTTCATGCTCGGCGCGATCGACGAGCGGCTGAGGGCCGCCGATCCTTCGGCGTTTCGCGATCCGCGCAATGTCGACGCAGCTCTCGTCTATGTCATGAGCGGCGGCAATCCGGCGACGCTCGACCTTCTGGCCGACCGCGACATCGAGGGCAATTTCGACTCGCGGGTGACCGAGGCGCTCAGGCACTATCTGAACGGCAAGGGCCCTCTGATCGTCGAGAATCTCACCAAGGCCGCCCCGGAATACAAGAATTCACGCATCGGTCCGTATCTGTTCCTGATCCTTGGCAACGCCATGTCGCAGCAGGATCCGGTCGAGGCGATGAAACATTACGATTGGGCGCGCCTGACGGCACCGGGCACCATCATCGAGGAGGCTGCCCTTCGCCGTTCGGTCTCGCTGGCGGCGCGGGCCGGCCTTCCGGAGAAGGGCTTTCGCTATGCGCTGAACTACGCGCGGCGCTACCTGACCTCACCCTATGCGAGCCAGTTTGCCGATGTCTTCGTCGAGCTGGCGGTCGCCCATTTCGACGAGGCGGCCGATGGGCGCGTCTCGGAGATACTCTCCTTCATGGACAGCGCGCGCCAGCGCGAGGTCTATCTGCGGGTGGCGCGCCGCGCCGCGATTGCCGGCAACCAGGCCCTGGCGCGGCTGGCCTCCAGGCGCGCCGAGGAACTGGCAGGGGATGACAGTTCCCGATCGCAGGTGCTTGCGAGTTTCTACGAGGGGCTGGCTGCCGTGCCTTCCGCCGATGTCTTTTCGGCCGCCGAAGCCCTCGAAGCGATCCCCGACGAAAAGCTTTCCCCGCGCGACCGCGCCCTGCGCGAGGCGGCCAAGGCCGTTGCCGATGCGGTGGTCCGGCCACCATTGGGAGAAAGCCCGGCGCAAGCACCCGGGCCTATAGCGGAAAGACCGGCCGGGGAGCAAAGCGAGCTGGTTGCGGAGGAAAGCGGAAGCGGCATGAGTCCCTTCGGGCAGCCTTTCGAGGGGTCGTCCGACAGGCCAACCGAGATGCCGGCCGAGGCCGGGACGGCCGAAGCCGATATCGCCGCTCCAGGCGATCCGGTGCTCGAAGGCTTTCTAGCCAGCGGTCGTTCGAAGATCGACGAGATCGATGCGCTGCTGAAGAGGGAAGGACAATGAGGCCTCTTGACGAGAGTTTGCGCGCGCCCGCCGCCAACAGGCCGGCACAGTCGCTGAGTGTTCGGGGTCAGCCAGAGGCCGAACCGGGGGCCTTTGGCGAGGCGATCGCCGATGCAGGCCGCCGCAGGACGCAGGGGCAAGGCGGCCAGGCATCTGCCGATGACGCGCGACGGGACCCCGTCGCGAACGGCGGCAACGCCTCGGCTGTGACGAAGGTCGACGGCTTTGGCGCGGATGATCCGGCATTCATGGCGGATGCTGCGGCGCCCGACGCTCGGCCCGCCTCCGAGCGCGCGATCGTGACATCGGGTCAGGCGCCGAAATCATCGCAGCACGGCCACCCTGCCGGCACGCCGCATCTGTCGCGGGAACGTGAAGGTGGCCAAGAGGAAATCGACCAACCGGCGGAGCGGGCGGTGATCCGCTCGCGTGGATCGGTGCAGACCTCGCGCGAGACCGTTGATGAAGCGTCGGTCGTAATGGCGAGGGAAGGCGGGGAGAACGGCGACCCTGCCAGCGGAACCGTCTCCGATCTCCTGTCGATGCTCGCCGGCGCCGCACCGGCGGCGGCCGCGGCTTCGCATCCGGAAGGCAGGCCAAAGCCCGCCTCGGCGGTTCGCGAAGGCTCCGACGGTCTGGCAAAGACTGTGGGCGGCATATCGCCGGAAGCGGCGGACGGCGAGCATCCGCAGATCGGGGAGATGAACGGCGACAGCGAGCCGGATCGGCTTTTCCGCTTCGCCCGTGCCGACGGCAAGGGGCAGGCCGTTTCCATGAGCATTTCGCGGGATGGCGAGCGGGCAGCCGTGGAGAACAGCCGATCGTCGGTCAAATCCGGAGTGGAGACCGTGACCGTTCTGGAGGCGCGCCGCTATCTCGGCCTTGCGCTCAACGAGAACGCTGCGTCGGTGACGAGCGCGATCGCCGGCGATAGCGGATGGGCCGAGGCATTGCAATCGAGCGCCGCGACGACGAAGCCCGAAGCCTGGAGTCAGGCCGGCAAGACGCTCAATACGCTGAAGATCCAGATGCACCCGGTCGACCTCGGCATGGTGACGGCGACGCTGAGACTGAAGGACGACGAGCTTCAGGTCGATCTGAAGGTCGAAACCGGTGAGGCCTTCCGCCAGCTCAGCGACGACCAGAGCGAATTGGTGAAGGCCCTGCGGGCGCAAGGATTTGCGGTCGACCAGGTGAACATCGTCTTCAACGGCGGAGGAGATTCCGCAAATGGCGGCGGTGGCCAGTCCCAGTCCCAGTCTCAGGCTCAGTCACAGCTCGGCTACGAGGGCCGTGAGCGGGCAGGTGATGATGGACAGGGGCGTCAGCCGCGGGATGGCGGCCGGGCGGCGGCGGAAAGGTGGGCGGGCAATGATGCTACGGACGATATGGTTGACGGTGCCGAGCGTTCTCGCTCTGGCCACGTCTACATGTAGCGCCCTTGCGAGCGCAGGCGTGTGCGAGCGCGAGATCGCGTCCGCGGCCTCCAAATACGGCGTCCCGACCGGGATCTTATATTCCGTCGGATTGACCGAGACGGGCCGCAAAGGGTCCCTGCAGCCCTATGCGATGAACATCGAAGGCAAAGCCTATTTCGGGGCAAGCGTCCAGGATGTTCTCACACGTTTCGGCGCGGCGCGTGCCGAGGGCGCCAAGCTCATCGATCTCGGCTGCATGCAGATCAACTACCACTTTCACGGCGAGCATTTCAGCTCTCCCGAGGAGATGCTCGATCCGCGCAGGAATGTCGAATATGCCGCCCGCTTCCTGTCCAATCTGCGCGCCCGGCACGAGAGTTGGACGATGGCGGTCGCTCGCTATCACGCCGGTCCCAACAACGACCCGGCGCAGAAAAAATACGTCTGCCGCGTCATCGCAAACCTGGTCGCGACCGGCTATGGCAAGTGGACCCCGAACGCGCAGCAGTTTTGCCGATAACCGACTTACGATTGCATTGCCGCAACCGCCGCCTCATTGTGGCGACAATGCGGACAGATTGTGATCGCAAGCGATTTCAGCATATCGCGTTAACTTTTCAACATCATGTTAGTGGTAAGGTTAACGATCACCTACTAGATATAGGCCAAATCGGCACGGAATTCTTAATCAACTATTAAAATCCCCCATTAACTTCCTCTAGTTGTTCGCGACTCCCGGGATTCGTACCTCTGTCTCAATGTGGCATCCATACTGATTCGGAGGCGGGCGAATGATCGTGGTGGTTGATGATAGAGCTCTTGTGAAGGACGGCTACGCGTCCCTGTTCGGCCGCGAGGGCATTCCCTCGACGGGCTTCGATCCGAGGGAGTTCGGCGAGTGGGTAAGCTCCGCCGCCGATTCCGATATCGACGCTGTCGAAGCCTTCCTGATCGGGCAGGGGGAGAGCACATTGACCCTGCCGCGCGTGATCCGTGATCGTTCCCGTGCGCCGGTCATCGCCATGAGCGACACGCCGTCGCTGGAAAACACGCTTGCGCTCTTCGACTGCGGCGTCGACGACGTGGTCCGCAAGCCGGTGCATCCGAGGGAAATCCTCGCACGCGTCGCAGCGATCCGCCGGCGCTTGACGGCCATCGCCAACTTCACGGATATCGGTCCCATCCGCGTTTTCGCCGACGGGCGCGATCCGGAGATCAATGGCGAAGTCTTCGCGCTTCCCCGTCGCGAACGGCGCATTCTCGAATATCTCGTCGCCAACCGCGGGCGCCGGGTATCCAAGTCGCAGATATTCAACGCGATTTACGGCATCTTCGACGAGGACGTCGAAGAGAATGTCGTCGAAAGCCACATCAGCAAGCTGCGCAAGAAACTGCGCAAGAAGCTCGGCTTCGACCCGATCGATTCGAAGCGTTTCCTTGGCTACTGCATCGACTGGAATTGAGCGCAGAAACGGCAGGGCGAGAACAGCTCAAGACAGGTTCACGCAAGGCCCGGTCTCTAGTGTCGCCGCAACAAGGAAATGAGGATCCGATATGAGTCTCTACGGTACCATGAGAACGGGCGTGTCCGGCATGAACGCCCAGTCCAACCGGCTCAGCACAGTCGCCGAGAACATCGCGAATGCCAACACCACCGGCTACAAGCGCGCATCGACGGAATTCTCATCGATGATCCTGCCGTCGGGCAACGGATCCTATAATTCAGGCGGCGTACGGACGGAGGTGCGCTACAGCATCTCGCAGCAGGGCGCGACGACCTTCACCACCTCGGCCAGCGACCTGGCGATCGACGGCGGCGGCTTCTTCATCGTCGAAGGCGCCAACGGCCAGGAATATCTGACCCGCGCCGGCTCCTTCGTTCCGGACAGCCAAGGCAATCTGGTCAATGCCGCCGGCTTCACGCTGATGGGCTACGAATACGAGGCCGGCGTCGACCCGACCGTCGTCGTCAACGGATTCGATGGCCTGACCAGGGTCAATCTCGCTTCGGACGGGCTCATCGCGACCGGTTCGACCAAGGGTTCCATGGGCGCGAACCTGCCCTCGGGCGCGGCGGTGGGCGATGTTTCCACCACTTCGCTCGTCGTCTATGACAGCCAGGGCAATACCCGCATTCTGGATTTCAATTACGAGAAAACCGGGGCGAATGCTTGGTCCGTCGAGGTCGTCGACCGGACGTCGTCAACGGTCCTCGGCACACAGACGCTGAATTTCAACCCGGACGGATCCCTTACCGCGACCCCTGCCACATTGACGACATCGGCGATGGCGGCTCTTCCCGGCACCGGGGCGAACCTCTCGGCCCTCACTATCGATCTGACGAAGACGACGCAGCTCGGCTACGCCTTCAACGCCGACGGCGGCGACATCGACGGCAACGCGCCGAGCAAGGTTGCCGGCTACCAGATCGACTCCGACGGCATCGTCTATGTCAAATACGAGAACGGCAAGCTCGATCCGCGCTATCGCATCGCGCTCGCCAATGTCCAGAGCCCGGACAAGCTGAGGCCGGAATCCGGTAACGTCTATTCGCAGGGCGTCGACTCCGGCGTCATCGTCACCGGTTTCGCCGGCTCGGGCGATTTCGGCGAGATCCTCTCCGGCGCGCTCGAAAGCTCGAATGTCGATATCGCCGAGGAACTGACGGCGATGATCGAGTCGCAGCGCAACTACACGGCAAACTCCAAGGTCTTCCAGACCGGTTCGGAACTGCTCGAAGTTCTCGTCAATCTGAAGCGGTAATTCCAACTTCGAACCTACGCACTTCCGGACGTAAGGCCCATTACGGGCTCTTCCCGGGAGTGCACTGAGAAAACGGTCCCCGGCATGTCGCTGTCTTCTGCAATCGCCATCGCGCAATCCGCGTTCAGCACCACGGCGCAACAAACCGCCACGGTCTCGAAGAACATTGCCAATTCCGGCAATGCGGACTACTCGCGCCGGATGGCGATGCTCGGGACCACCCCGGGCGGCGCCCAGATCGTTTCGATCTATCGGGCGCAGAACGAGGCGCTCCTCAAGCAGAACCTGATCGGCATCTCGCAGTCCTCCGCGCAGGGCAGTCTCCTGTCCGGGCTGGAGATCATGAAATCGGCGCTCGGCGGCAACGATTACGAGTCGTCGCCCTCCACCTATCTCTCGGCCTTCCGCAACAGCCTGCAGACTTTCGCGTCGACGCCTGGCAATGCGACGATCGCCGCCACGGTGGTGTCGGATGCATCGGACCTTGCCAACTCGATCAGCAAGACGTCGGCCGCCGTTCACGACCTTCGTCTCGACTCGGACAAGAAAATCGCCGAGGAGGTGGCCAATCTGAACCGCCTTCTCGCGCAGTTCGAGACGGCGAACAACGCCGTCAAGCAGGCGACGGCCGCAGGCACGGACGCGACCGCTGCGCTCGACGATCGCGACAAGACCCTGAAGCAGATATCGGAGCTTGTCGGCATTTCCACCGTCACGCGGGCGAACAACGATACCGTCATCTACACCTCGGGCGGCACCGTTCTCTTCGAGACGCTTCCGAGAGAGGTCACGTTTGCGCCGAAGAGTGCTTACGATGCTACCGTCACCGGCAACGGCATATTCATCGACGGCGTGCCGCTCGCTGCCGGCAGCGGTGCCGATACCAGTGCCCAGGGCAAGCTCGCGGGCCTGCTTCAGCTGCGCGACGACATCGCTCCGAAGTTTCAGTCGCAGCTCGACGAGATGGCGCGCGGCCTCGTCACCCTCTTCCGGGAAGGCGGCTTGCCCGGGCTCTTCACCTGGTCGGGCGGAACCGTACCGGTTGCGGGCGCCGTCCAGCCGGGAATCGCCGCGAGCCTTTCGGTCAATCCCGCAGCGAAGGCCAACCCCTTCCTTCTGCGCGACGGCGGCTTCAACGGCGTCGTTTCGAACCCGGATGGCAATGCCGGTTTTACGGACCTGCTCGACGGACTCATCACCGCTCTGGACGGCGACATGGCGTTCGACGGCGCGACCGGGCTCGACGCCACGAGCTCGATCATGGAATTCGCCGCGTCTTCCGTCGGCTGGTTCGAGCAGATACGCAGCGGCGCCTCCAGGGCCGATGACAACAAAGCGGCGCTGCTGGCGCGCACGCAGGAGGCGCTCGGCAGCGTGACCGGGGTGAGCATCGACGAGGAACTGTCGCTGCTTCTCGACCTGGAACAGTCCTACAAGGCCTCGGCCAAGTTGATCAGCACCGTCGACGCCATGATGGCGTCGCTTCTCGAAGCCGTGAGGTAATCATGAAGACGTCCTTCGTTTCGAACCTGGCCGTTCAGAACGCCATGCGGCTGACCATCCAACAGGGGCAGGCGGAACTTCTGAAGCTGCAGACCGAGGTGACGACCGGGCGCCACGCGGATGTGGGGCTGGCGCTCGGTTCCTCGGCGGCGCGCTCGGTAAGCCTGCAGCGCGAGCTGGCGCGACTCGATACGCTCGTCGATACCAATTCCGTCGTCACGCAGCGGCTTGCCGCTTCGCAATCCGCTCTCGCCACGATGGCCGAAGCGGCGCAGCAGGTGCGCAACACCCTCGTCACCTTCAAGGGCAATGATGCCGCCGATCAGCTCGCGATCCAGAAGACCGAAATACAGAGCGCTATGTCGGCCTTCTCTTCGGCGGCGAACCTGTCCTTCAACGGCGAATTTCTCTTTGCCGGCATCAACACCGACGTGAGGCCCTTCGAGGATTATGGCGCTGCGGCGAAGTCGACCTTCGACACCGCGCTCGCCACCTACATGTCGGCGAACGGCATTGCCTCCATGAGCGATTTCACGAAGGCCGAGATGGAGGACTTCATCACCAACACGCTCGAGCCGCTTTATGCAAGCGATGCGCAATGGGCCACGGATTGGTCCAAGGCCTCGAGCCAGAACATGACGAGCCGCATCAGCACGACGGAAGTGGTGCAGAGCTCCACGAATGCGACGACGGAAGGCTTCCGGAAATTCGCTCTCGCAAGCGTCATCGCCCTGGAACTGATGGACGCAAATGTCAGCTCCGAAGTCCGGGCCTATATCGGTGAGACCGCGCTGGGCTATGTCGAGCAGGCCAATACGAAGATCACGGCGGAGCGCAGCACTCTCGGTATTTCCGAAGCGCGCGTGAAAAAGGCGAATACCTCCCTCCAGGCCCAGATCAAGCTGATCAACACACATATCACCGATCTCGAAGGCGTCGACACCTACGCGGCTTCGACGCGGATGAACACGCTGCTGACGCAGGTAGAGACCTCCTACACACTGACGGCGCGGATCCAGCGGTTGAGTTTGATAGACTTCCTCTAATGACTAGAGGATGCGGACAAGCATGAGGGATGTCTGAATGTATCAGTTTGCATACGCCGAGATCATGGAGGAAGGCGTAGCCGTTTCCAAGGATCGGGAGAAGCAGGTTCTCGATCGTTCCATCGCGCTCTTGCAGGCGGCGAAGGAAAAGGACGGATACACCCGGGAGGCCATCGAAGCGGTCTACTTCACCCGGCGTCTCTGGATCCGTTTCATCGAAGATCTGCGCGCGCCGGACAATCAGCTCAACGAAGAGCTGCGCGCCAACCTCATTTCGATCGGAATCTGGATTCTGAACGAGACGGAGAAGATCCGCAAACGCGAGTCTTCCAATTTCCAGGGCATAATCGACATAACCACCATCATCAGGGATGGACTGAAATGAAGAGCACACTGCGTATTTCGCTGAAATCGGGCGAAAGGATCTTTGTAAACGGCGCAGTGCTGCGCGTTGACCGCAAGGTCGCGATCGAATTCCTGAACGACGTGACCTTCCTCCTGGAAAACCACGTCCTGCAGCCCGAAGACGCGACGACACCGCTGCGGCAGCTCTATTTCATCGCCCAGATGATCCTGATCAATCCGGAAGGCGCGGACCAGTCGACCGCGATGTTCCGCAAGTCGATCGTCATGCTGCTCAACTGCTTCAAGCACGACGAGGTGCTGGCCGAGTTGAAGCGAATCGACGGGCTGGTCACGCAGGGTCGGGCCTTCGAGGCGCTGAAGGCGATCCGGGGGCTTTATCCGATCGAGGACCAGATCCTCAACGCGCAGGAACTGACGCCTGCGACGGTCGAACAGATACGCAAGGAGATTGCGCCATGGCGGTGAGCGGCGTCAACAACACGTCCAACAGCTACACGCCAACGGTTTCGGCCACGGAATCGGCGGGCGACGCCAGCGCGGCGACGCTCAACTACGAGAGCTTCCTCAAGCTGCTCGTGGCGCAGATGAAGAACCAGGATCCGACGCAGCCGATGGACGCGACCCAGCAGATCGCGCAGCTTGCGACCTTCTCGCAGGTGGAGCAGACGATCAAGACCAACAAGAACCTCGAAAGCCTGCTGCAGCGCACCGCGCTCAGCGAAGCGGACGCGGTGATCGGCAGGACGGTCACCAGCGCGGACGGCAAGACCACTGGCGTCGTCAAGGAGGTGAAACTATACTCCGATGGAATCATCGCGGTGCTCGATACGGGCAAGGAGCTCGTTATCGGTCCGGGCGTCATAATGAAGTGAGTTCCCATGAATGAGGCAGATGCCCTCGACATCGTACAGGCGGCGATCTGGACAGTGATCGTGGCCTCGGGCCCTGCCGTTCTCGCCGCAATGGTGGTCGGCGTCGGCATCGCCTTCCTCCAGGCCCTGACCCAGGTTCAGGAGATGACGCTGACATTCGTGCCGAAGATCCTCGCGGTGATGGTCACCGCCGCCATCTCCGCGCCCTTCGTCGGCGCGCAGATTTCGATCTTCACAGATATCGTGTTCTCGCGAATACAGAGCGGGTTTTAGCTCGGTGAGCGGCGAAATACCCCGCTCTGCCCTGCCGGGCATTTCCCCCGCATACCACCTTCGCGCAAGCTTGGCCCTCTAGGACTCTGCCATACCCTTGGGCAGATCTTACGATCGCTGCCCGCCTCTCATGAAGAGACGGAAGAGACATGGCACAACAGGCGACGCTGACCATCCCGAAACTTGCACCCAAGAGCCGGGACATCGGCTTTGCGCTCGGGATCGTGATGATCCTGTCGATCCTGTTCCTGCCCATTCCCCCCTTCCTGATCGATCTCGGGCTTGCCTTCTCCATTTCGTTCTCGGTGCTGATCCTGATGGTCGCACTCTGGATCCAGCGGCCGCTCGATTTCTCGTCTTTCCCGACGATTCTGCTGATCTCGACCATGATCCGCCTGGCGCTGAACATCGCCACCACGCGCGTCATCCTTTCCCACGGGCATGAGGGCCATGGCGCCGCCGGCGGGGTCATCTCCGGTTTCGCCAGCCTCGTCATGTCCGGGGACTTCGTGATCGGTCTCATCGTCTTCCTCATCCTGATCACGGTGAACTTCATCGTCATCACCAAGGGTGCCACGCGTATCGCCGAAGTCGGCGCCCGCTTCACCCTCGATGCGATCCCCGGCAAGCAGATGTCGATCGATGCCGACCTCTCGGCCGGCCTGATCGACGAGAAGGAAGCGCAGCGCCGCCGCCGCGAGCTGGAGGAGGAGAGCTCCTTCTTCGGCGCCATGGACGGTGCATCCAAGTTCGTGCGCGGCGATGCGATCGCCGGCCTGATCATCACCGCGATCAACGTCTTCGGCGGCATCATTATCGGCTACCTGCGTCATGACATGGAGGTCGGCGAAGCGGCCGACGTATTCGTCAAGCTTTCCGTCGGCGACGGTCTCGTCTCCCAGATCCCGGCACTGATCGTTTCGCTCGCCGCCGGCCTGCTCGTCTCGCGCGGCGGCACCGCCGGTTCCACCGACCAGGCGGTCGTCGGCCAACTCAGCGGTTATCCCCGGGCGCTGATGGTCGCCTCCGGGCTGATCGTCCTGCTCTCCGTCACGCCCGGCCTGCCTTTCCTCCCCTTCGCGGCGCTTGGCGGCGGCATGGCTTTCCTCAGCTGGTTCATTCCGAAGCAGATCGAGGCCGAGAAGGCGGCAAAGCGGGACGAGGAGGCGGCGAAGGCGCAGCAGAGCAAGGAAAGCGACAAGGATTCGGTCAAATCGGTGCTGAAGACCGCGGAGATCGAGCTGCTGCTCGGCAAGCAGGTCTCCACCAGGCTGCTGGGCGCCCACCAGGAGCTTGCCTTCCGCGTCGGCAAGATGCGCCGGAAGTTCGCCCTCCAATACGGCCTCGTCGTTCCGGAGATCAAGGTTTCCGACGACATCACCATTCCCGACAAGGCCTATCATGTCCGCATCCACGGCACCACGATCGCCTCAAACACGGTCCGCGTGGGCGAAGTGCTGGTGGTTACAGGCGGCGGGCGGCGGCCGAGCGTGCCCGGCGACGACATACGGGAACCGGCTTTCGGCATGCCGGCGGTATCGATCCTCGAGACGTTCACGGAAGACCTGAAGCGCGAGGGCTTCCACCCGATCGACAACGTGTCGGTGGTGCTGACGCATTTGAGCGAAGTGATCCGCAACAACCTGCCGCAGCTTCTCTCCTACAAGGACGTGAAGGTGCTGATCGAACGGCTCGATCCGGAATACCGCAAGCTCGCGGACGAGATTTGTACCTCGCACATGTCCTATTCCGGCCTCCAGGCGGTGTTGAAACTGCTGCTCGCCGAACGTGTCTCGATCCGCAATCTGCATCTGATTCTCGAAGCCGTGGCGGAGCTGGCCCCGCACGTGCGCAAGACCGAGCAGATTGTCGAACACGTGCGGGTGCGCATGTCGCAGCAGCTCTGCGGCGACCTCGCCGACAACGGCGTGCTGCGCGTGCTGAGGCTCGGCAACAAGTGGGACATGGTCTTCCACCAGGCGCTGAAGCGCGACGCCAAGGGTGAGATCGTCGAGTTCGATATCGACCCGCGCCATCTCGAGGAATTCAGCGAGCAGGCGACGAAGGTAATCCGTGAACATCTCGATCGCGGCATGCCCTTCGTACTGGTAAGTTCGCCCGAATCCCGGTCTTATGTGCGCATGATCATCGAACGCCTCTTCGCCACATTGCCCGTGCTCTCGCATGTCGAGCTCGCCAAGGGACTCGAGATCAAGATCATCGGCTCGATTTCATGATCACCGACCCCGAGGGCACGGTCCTGGCGCTGTTTGCGGCCTTCTGCCGGATCGGGGGCTGCGTCATGATCATGCCGGGATTCTCGACGGCGCGCGTCCCCATGCAGATCAGGCTGTTCATCGCGGTGGCGCTCTCCATGGCCATCCTGCCGATCATGTGGACGGATATCTATCCGCAGGTGACGGGCAAAGGTCACAGCTATCTCTATCTCGTCGCGACCGAGACCGCCATCGGCGCCGTGATCGGGCTCGTCGCGCGCTACTATGTGCTCGGGCTGCAGTTTGCCGGCACCGCAATGACCATGCTGATGGGGTTCAGCCCGCCGCCGTCGTCGGATGTGCTGGAGGATACGGCGGAGAACCAGCTCACCAGCATGATCGGTTTTGCCGGGCTGATGATTCTCTTCATGCTGGATTTCCACCACGTGATTTTCGAGGCGATCGCGCAGTCCTACCGGGTGATGCCGATCGGCGCCGGCTTCGATCCGCAGGGTACGCTGATCACGCTCACCAATTCGCTCGGTCAGACCTTCATGATCATGCTCCGGCTCGCCAGCCCCTTCGTGATCTACGGCCTGCTGTTCAACGTGGCGATCGGCATGGTCAACAAGCTGGCGCCGCAGATCCCGGTCTACTTCATTTCCCAGCCCTACCTCATCATGGGCGGCCTGTTCCTTCTCTATCTCGGCATCGCCGCGATGCTGCGTCTGTTCGCCGACGGCTTCGCGCCCGTCATGCAGGGTGGCTAGCTCGATGAAGGCGCGGTCGGAAAAGCTGAAACGCCTGGTCGCCGTCCAGCGGCATCTGGAGCGGATGGCCGAAAGCGAAGTGGCCGAGACCGCCCGGCAGCGGACCGAACTTGCCGGAACGATCGACGTCGTGGTCGACGCCATGGGGTCGGCCCATCCGATGCATCGCGTGTTTTCAGGTCACTATGCCTCCCAACTCGGACGCCTCGTGCAGAAGGACCAGATGCTGCTCGGAATCCAGCAGGTCCATGAAGCCCGCATGATGAAGGAACGCGCCAAGGGCGACCGGCTCGAGGAACACATGAAGGACGCCCGGCTGTCGGAGGACCGCGAGGCCGCCGACAATTCGATCCTCGACCTGATCGACCAGCACGTCTCGGGCGGCGCCAGCCTCCGGTAAGGTTGACGGGTGATAATGCTTCAACCGGAGAGCCAGCAAGGGTGGCTTTCCGCTTCACGAACATCGCGTTGCCCGGCAAACGAGATGCCGGCTTCGGCTTTGAGAGGATCTGACATGGCTATTTCTCCGCCCAGCGATCTGGTGATGGACGTCGTCCGCGCGGCCGATCCGGCTGAGGTCCAGGAGGCGCAGGCGCGGCTCAAGGCGAATCGCGCCGCTTTCCAGGCGACCAGCCTCGCAGAAAACGGCGACGGCTTCGCAGCGCACGTTTCTTCGGTGCTCAATTCTTCCGAAGGATCGAGCGGGCTTGGAGACATCAGCAATCGCGCCGAGGCGAAGAAGATCCCGGAGACCTATCGGAAATTCGAGGCGATGGTCCTGCAGAATTTCGTGAAGTCCATGCTTCCGAGCGAAAGCGAGAACGTCTTCGGCAAGGGCACTTCCGGCGACATCTGGAAGAGCATGATGGCCGAGCAGATCGGCGACGTGCTCGCCAAGGGCGGCGGGATCGGCATCGCCGATCAGATGGTAGGCGACGGTGCGACCGATCGGGTGAACGCCTCGCTCGACGGCGACAGCCGGAACCTCGCCGCTGGCATGGTCCAGGAATATGAGCGCAAGGCGCTCTCGTCCTTCCTGCCCAACGACGAAAAGAAGAAGCAGGCCTGATGCCGTCGCCCGGACCGCGAAGCGGCCTGGCGATATACATTCATACCAATGGAAACAAGCGGGCGAAAAAATGCCTGGGCATCGTTCCGCCCGCGCCCTGCGATAGTGCATATGGGAGTTGATTATGGAAGCTGTGGCATCCAACGACCTGCGGATCCAAAATGTTCTCGGCCGACTGGAGATGATCATCGACAATGAGAACAGCCGTATCGGTGCGGACCCCGAATTCGACCTCAAGACCTCGAACGCCCACAAGAGCCGGTGCCTCTACGAGTTGACCATGCTTCATCGCGACGCCGGACCCGGTGAGATCTCGCCGGCCTTCGCCGCGCAGACGCGCCATCTCAGAAGCAAGCTGCAGGTCAACGCGCAGAAGGTGGCGGCGCATCTGGAAGCGGTTCGCTCCGTCGTCGATCTCCTCAAGACCGCCGCCCAGGACGCGGATGCGGACGGCATCTATACCGAAGCACAATTCCGCTACAGCGATTTCTGATGTTGAAGCTTGTCCTTACCGGGGTCTGGGTCTGCGCCGTCACGCTCGGGTCGGTTTATTTTTCGATGCAGCATGCCTCGGCGCCGGTGGTTTCGGATGCGGAGGCGGACCGGCGCGCGTCGCAGGAATATGTCCCCGGTGAGATGATAACGATCCCGTCCATCAAGGACGGTGCGGTGCAGGGTTACTTCCTTGCGAAGCTCTCCTTCTCGGCATCGCGGGAAGGTATCGCCAAGCTGCATGCGCCTCTGCGCCAGCTCGTCACCGACGAGCTCTACGACATGCTGGTGGGCTCGAAGTTCATCGATGTCGCCGATACCGCTACGTTCGATCTGCCCGGCTTCAAGGTTGCGGTCAAGGATGGCCTCAACAGGAAGCTCGGGAGCGAGGTCATTTCGGAAGTTCTGGTCGAGCAGCTTGAATATCTGACCAAAGAGGACGTGGAACGCGTCGCCAACAGCCAGAACCGCCCTTATCAGAAGCCTGTGCCGATCCTCGACAGGAACGGCCAGGCGGCCTCCGACCGGCTTCCGGAGAGCGCGGTGCAGGCGACCAGCGCGCACTGACGCCGATAGGGCAGCGCGCCTTGCCGGAGACAGCGTCAGTCCCTGTCGCGATTGCCATCCCGCGTATCGGCCGCGTCGATCCGGGCCGTGAGCCGGCCGATCGCGACGTGGAGAGGATAGAGGCTGGCCGCGGCAAGGCCGGTCTCTCTCCAGAGCCTGAGGCCTACCGGCAGCGATGAGGCGAGCAGCCATAGGGACGTGCAGAGGGTTTTCAGTCGCCCGGAGAAAGTCGCATCGCGCTGGTGCTCCATCAGCGTCGAGATCGCGCCTTTCTCGATACTGCGGGCACGCGTCCAGGAAGCCGTCGTGTGATGCGCCGGAACCGACTCCGCCACCCAGGCATCCGCAGCCCAGGCGAAGGAGAAGCCTTTTGCCCTGCACCGGTCGAAGAAATCCGCGTCGCCGATGCCGACGATATTGAGCGCCGGATCCAGGAACGGCTGCGGCATGCCGTCGAGGACCCGTCGCGTGATCAGGACGTTGCCTGCGGAATAGAGGACGGGTACGGGCCCGCTCCCGTGGTAGGGAGGTGCGAAGACGGGGTGCCGCTTCCACTTCTGCTCCTGGGGATGCCCCAGGACGGGAAGCTGCGGACCGCCGACGATGTCCGCGTCATGGGCTTCCTGCACCGCCATCAGACCATCGAGCCATTCGGGAGCGGCTATCTCGTCATCATAGATGAGGGCCGCGAAGCCGAGGCTCGGAAAGAGGTCGAGAGCGGCTGTCAATCCGGCATTGCAGGCATGGGCATATCCGCGGCGGCGGGCGACGACGACGGCGGAATCGAAAGAATGGCCGCTCAGGAAGTCTTTGGCCGACCGCGCGCCGGCAAATCCGTCCGCGTCGTTTTCGACGACAATGGTCGCGAGGGGGACATCGGGCCTTTGCGAGACGATTGTCTTCAGCGTCTTGACGATATGATCCGGACGCCGGAACGTCGGCACGATCACGACGAGCTCGATATCCGACGCGTCTTCCAGCTTCGTCTGAAAATGAATGAAACTGTCCTGGCCGTCCGACGTCATCGTCAAAGCCCGCGCCGATTCGATGCAATGAGTACAGCAAATCTTCCTAAACAGAGGTTGAATCCAAAACGGCCTTTCGAATGAGGATTTTACGCCCGGTCTCGGCAATGCAAAAGCCGGAATCGTGGATACGCCACCCAGGATCCGGGGCGATCTCTCATCGTGCAAGGAAATTACCGCACAGGAGCGGATGGCGCTTCCATACGCGCGGGGCACTTGCAATTATGCGTTTGGAACAGCATAGGGCGCATGCAGGCAATCGCCGGATGCGGCTTGATCTAGAGTGTGCCGCGTTCGGGACTAATCGGGAGATACGCCGTGACGACTGTGATTGATGGCAAGGACGTTGCTGCTTCGGTCATCGAAACCGTGAAATCCGCCACGAGCGCACTGGAAAGCGAAACGGGCGTGCGCGCCGGTCTCGCGGTCGTCATCGTCGGGGACGATCCCGCGAGCCACACTTACGTGTCGGCGAAGAGCAGGATGGCGAAGGAATGCGGCTTCCTGTCGGTTCAGCATACGCTGCCGGAGGAGACCTCGCAGGAGGAACTCGCGGCGCTGGTCGCCGAGCTCAATGCGGATCCGTCCATCCACGGCATTCTCGTGCAGCTGCCTTTGCCGAAACACCTCCGCTCGGAACCGATTATCCAGTCGATCCTTCCGGAAAAGGACGTAGACGGACTGCATGTCGTCAATGCCGGCAAGCTGGCGACCGGTGATCTCGAAGGCGGGCTCGTCTCCTGCACGCCGGCCGGCGCCATGGTCTTCGTGCGCCGGATTTACGGGGATGATCTTTCCGGGCTCGACGCCGTCGTCATCGGCCGCTCCAACCTCTTCGGCAAGCCCATGTCCGCCCTGCTTCTCGCGTCCAATGCGACGGTCACGACGGCGCATTCGCGCACCAAGGATCTCGCGGCCGTTTGCCGCAAGGCAGACATCCTGGTGGCCGCGGTCGGGCGCCCCGAGATGGTCAAGGCGGACTGGGTGAAGCCCGGTGCCATGGTGGTCGACGTCGGCATCAACCGCGTCCCGGCGCCCGAACGCGGCGAGGGCAGGACGAAGCTCGTCGGCGATGTCGCCTTCGAGGAGTGTGCGAAGGTCGCAGGCGTAATCACGCCGGTCCCGGGAGGCGTCGGGCCGATGACGATCGCGATGCTGATGGCGAACACGATCATCGCCGCCTGCCGCATGGCCGGCCGCAAGCCTCCGAAATTCTGACTGCCGCTTGGGACTAGACAGTCCATCCGCAACTCCTCCCACCTGTGGGGAGGGGTTGGGGAGGGGTGAAGCGGTTTGCGTAACGATCGCGGCTCTACCTGTTCGGTGCAGGCCCCGTCGAGGCGCGCACGATCAGTTCGGCGCGCCAAAGCTCCTGCTCGGGATAGTCTGCCTGATTGAGTATGCCGCCGATCAGCCGTTTGGCGATGCGTGCACCGGCTGCGCGAAGCGAGGAGCGCGTCGTCGTCAGTGGTATGCTGAAGTTCTCGGGCTTCAGCATCGGCAGGACGTCGTCATGGGCGATGAGCGAGATGTCGGTGCCGATAGTGAGTCCGGCCTGGTTGATCGCGCGCACCGCGCCGAGCGCCAGCACGGTACTGGAACAAAGGACGGCGGTCGGCGGGTTCGGCCGTTTGAGGAAACGCTGCATGCTCCGATAGCCATGCTCGTCAGTCATCGCAGAGTGATGGACGAGCGCATCGTCGAGGTTGAGGCCCTTTTCCGCAAGCGCGCGCACCAGCCCCTTTTTCCGGCGGATGGAGAAGGTGAGGTGTTCCGGCCCGTTGATCAGGGCGATGCGGTTGTGGCCGAGCTGGATGAGAAGCCTGGCGGCGTCGTAGAAGGCGCCGGTATTGTCCACGTCGAGGAAGGGATAGTCCCGGGGACCGCCGATGGAGCGGCCATGCACCACGAAGGGAATGGAAAGACCCTTCAGCATCTCGATGCGGGGATCGTTCGCGCGCATATAGGCGGTGAAGACAGCGTCGACATTGCCGCTCGCCGCAAGCCGGCGGAATGTCGCCTCCTCGTCTTCGGGCGCACTGGGGTTCAGCACGAAGTGGAAATCGTGCTCGACCGCTTCCTCCGCCAGCCCCGCCAGGAATTCACCGAAATGGATGTCCGAATCGATTCCCGATGCGATCGGCATGACGAGCCCGATCGAATAGGCTTTTCCGGTCGCGAGGCGCTGTGCGGCGCGGTTGGGCCTGTAACCCGTCTCGCGCACCGCCTCCAGCACCCGCGCCCGCGTTTCCGCATTGACCTCCGGATAGCCGTTCAGCGCCCGGCTGACCGTGGTCTGGGACAGACCGAGCAGTTCCGCCAATTGCTTGAGATTGACCGGCATGGCGAGAATCCCTTCCAAAGCGCTTTGAATATCTTTTTCATTTTTCTTGCTTCGGCAAGCACCTCTGATGTCCTGTATCATCGGGATAGGGTTCTAAAAAGCGAAAAACCTGCATCTTGCGCCGTAAAACGTTGCCGCAAAGCAAAAATGCCGCACAATTCCGGACGAGAAGGAAAGCTCTTGACTCTTTCTCTGCAGCAATGGAGTGTTAGCGAGCTCAAAGCGCTTTGAATGCTGCTCATAAATGGAGCCATGAATTCGCGCTTCGACATTCGCCCGAGGCGTCCGCCCGGGCTTCTTTTTGGGGAGGACAAGAGGTGAAGAGATCGTTGCTGATCGGCGTGGCCGCATTCGCATTGCTTGCAGGGACTGCGGGCGCCGCCGACCTGAAGTTCAAGCCGGGAGAGGATTCCAGGTTCAACTGGGCGAGCCTGGAGGAGTTCAAGAAAGGTCACGACCTCAAGGGTCAGACGCTCACGATCTTCGGTCCCTGGCGCGGCGAGGACGAGGCTCTGTTCAAGAGCGTCTATGCCTATTTCGTCGAGGCGACCGGCGTGGAGCTCAAATATTCCTCCTCGGAAAACTACGAGCAGCAGATCGTCATCGATACGCAGGCGGGAAGCCCGCCCGATGTCGCAATCCTGCCGCAGCCGGGTCTCATCGCCGATCTGGCCGCCAAGGGCCTTCTGACGCCGCTCGGCGACGAAACCAAGCAATGGCTCCTCGACAATTATGCTGCAGGCCAGTCCTGGGTCGACCTCTCCACCTATAACGGCAAGGACGGAACGCCGGCGCTTTACGCGTTCCCGTACAAGATCGACGTCAAGTCTCTGGTCTGGTACGTGCCGGAGAACTTCGAGGATGCCGGCTACGAAGTGCCGAAGACCATGGAAGAATTGAAAGCACTGACGGAGAAGATCGCCGAAGATGGCGAAAAGCCGTGGTGCATAGGCCTCGGTTCGGGCGGCGCGACCGGCTGGCCGGCGACCGACTGGGTCGAGGACCTGATGCTGCGGACCCAGCCCGCGGAGACCTACGACAAATGGGTGAAGAACGAGATACCGTTCACGGATGCGGCGGTCACGGGTGCGCTGGAGGAGTTCGGCTGGTTCGCGCGCAATGACGCCTTCGTCGACGGCGGCGCAGCGGCGGTGGCGTCGACCGACTTCCGGGACAGCCCGAAAGGGCTCTTCAGTTCTCCGCCGAAGTGCTACCTGCACCATCAGGCCTCGTTCATTCCGTCCTTCTTCCCGGAAGGCAAGGTCGTCGGAGAGGATGCCGACTTCTTCTACATGCCGCCCTATGAAAGCAAAAAGGAGCTCGGCAATCCGGTCCTCGGCGCAGGCACCCTTGCGATGATCACCAAGGACACGCCGGCGGCACGCGCCTTCATCGAGTTCCTGAAGACCCCGATCGCGCACGAGGTCTGGATGGCGCAGACGAGCTTCCTCACGCCTTACAAGAGCGTCAATGTCGACGTCTACGGAAATCCGCCGCTGAAGAAACAGGGTGAAATCCTGCTGAACGCCACGACGTTCCGCTTCGACGGCTCCGACCTGATGCCCGGCAAGATCGGGGCCGGCGCCTTCTGGACCGGCATGGTCGATTTCGTCGGAGGCAAGTCCTCGGCCGACGTCGCGGCCGGCGTACAGAAGGCATGGGACTCCATCAAGTAAGATCCGGTCAGCCGGACGGTGGGGGCATCGTCTGCCTGTTCCTCATTCGGCGGTCCTCCGGCTGGAGGGCCGCCCGATAAAAACGGCAGCGGCCGTTATGCAAAGCGCCTGCAGACGCCTGCGAAGGCGTGAGAGGGGAGGAATGTGTCATGGAGCAGTTGATTGCTGCCATTCTGACGATGGTGGCCGGCGTTCTGGTCTGCGCAGCCTATTTCTGGAGCACGAATCTCGTTCTCGACTGGATCTTCCCATCCAAGGGCAAGTTCGGTGCCGTCGCCTCGCGCAACCTGCGTATCGCCAACAGCATTCGTCCCTGGCTGTTTCTCGCCCCGGCACTGCTGGCGCTGACGCTCTACCTCGTCTACCCCGTCGTCCAATCGGTCTGGCTGAGCCTTCATGGGCGGGGAGGCCAGAACTTCGTCGGCCTGAGCAACTATTCCTGGATGATCAATGACGGCGAATTCCGCCAGTCGATCTTCAACAATTTCCTCTGGCTTCTCGTCGTGCCGGCGCTTTCGACCTTCTTCGGCCTGATCATTGCGGCACTGACCGATCGCATCTGGTGGGGCAATATCGCCAAGACGCTGATCTTCATGCCGATGGCGATTTCCTTCGTCGGCGCAGCCGTCATCTGGAAATTCATCTATGACTACCGCGCCGCAGGCTCCGAACAGATCGGTCTCCTGAACGCCATCGTCGTCGCGCTTGGCGGCGAGCCGCAGGCCTGGATCACGCTGCCCTTCTGGAACAACTTCTTCCTGATGGTCATCCTCATCTGGATCCAGACCGGCTTTGCCATGGTCATCCTTTCGGCGGCGCTGCGCGGCATTCCGGAGGAGACGATCGAGGCGGCGGTCATCGACGGCGCCAATGGCTGGCAGATATTCTTCAAGATCATGGTGCCGCAGATCTGGGGCACGATCGCCGTCGTGTGGACGACCATCACCATCCTGGTCCTCAAGGTTTTCGATATCGTGCTCGCGATGACGAACGGGCAATGGCAGAGCCAGGTGCTTGCCAACCTCATGTTCGACTGGATGTTCCGCGGCGGCGGCGACTTCGGCCGGGGCGCGGCGATCGCGGTGGTCATCATGATCCTGGTCGTCCCGATCATGATCTGGAACATCCGCAATGCGACCAGGGAATCCGGGGGGCACTGAAATGAATCCGTCAAGGCGTTCTCCACTCACCTGGGCCGTACATCTTTCCGTCCTGCTTCTGGTCCTGCTCTGGACCCTGCCGACGGCCGGCCTTTTGATTTCCTCCTTGCGCGACAAGGACCAGCTCGCCGTTTCCGGCTGGTGGACGGCCCTTTCCAGCTCGTCGCGCAATGCCGTCGCCCGCGCGCCCTCGGCCGAGAACCAGGTCGAGCGCGACGGCAAGTTCGTGATTTCCGGGAACCTGCTGGAGAGCCGGGGCGAGGTTTCCGCCTTCGGATTTTCCAGCCGCGAACCCACCAAATTCAAACCCGGCGAAACGGCCGAGCTCAACGACGGCGAAAAGCTGACGGTGCAAGCAGACGGCAGTTTCGAGATCGTTTCGGATCAGCGGATGGAGGGCTCGCGCGGCCAGCGGATCTTCTTTACGGCCACCACGCCACCGCGCTTCACGCTCGACAATTATGCCGAGGTCCTGAGTGCTGCGGGCATCGGCAGATCCTTTCTGAATTCGCTGACCGTCGCCGTACCGTCAACCGTCATTCCCATTCTGATCGCGGCCTTCGCCGCCTACGCGCTCGCCTGGATGCCCTTTCCCGGCCGCGCGATCCTGCTCGCCGTGGTCGTCGGTCTTCTCGTCGTGCCGCTGCAGATGTCGCTCATTCCGCTGCTGCAGCTTTATAACGGCGTCGGCGCCTTCTTCGGCGTGTCCGCCAAGACCTATATGGGCATCTGGCTCGCCCATACCGGCTTCGGCCTGCCGCTCGCCATCTATCTCCTGCGCAACTACATGGCCGGCCTGCCGCGCGAGATCATGGAATCGGCGCGAGTCGACGGCGCCAGCGATTTCGATATCTTCGTCAAGATCATTCTGCCCCTGTCGTTTCCGGCGCTCGCCTCCTTTGCCATCTTCCAGTTTCTCTGGACCTGGAACGACCTTCTCGTCGCCATCGTCTTCCTCGGAGCGGGGGACGACAAACTGGTGCTGACCGGGCGTCTGGTCAATCTCCTCGGCTCGCGCGGCGGCAATTGGGAGATTCTCACCGCCTCCGCCTTCATCACCATCGTCGTTCCGCTGATCGTCTTCTTCGCCCTGCAACGCTACCTGGTGCGCGGCCTGCTGGCTGGGTCGGTCAAGGGCGGCTGATCGATTTCAGACAAGGAATCCTGAACAGCATGACAATGAACGAAACGACGAGCTCAATCCTCGAGCCCGACAGGGATTGGTGGCGCGGCGCGGTGATCTATCAGATCTATCCCCGCTCCTTTCAGGACAGCAATGGCGACGGCATCGGAGATCTGCAGGGGATCACTGCCCGTCTGCCCCACATTGCGGGGCTCGGCGCGGACGCGATCTGGATTTCGCCCTTCTTCACGTCGCCGATGCGGGACTTCGGTTACGACGTCTCGAACTATGTCGATGTCGATCCTATCTTCGGGGCGCTCGAAGACTTCGATGCGCTGATCGCCGAGGCCCACCGGCTCGGCCTCCGGGTGATGACCGACCTCGTGCTGTCACATACCTCCGACCAGCATCCCTGGTTCGTCGAAAGCCGCTCCAGCCGCAGCAATGCGAAAGCGGACTGGTATGTCTGGGCGGATTCGAAGCCGGACGGCACGCCGCCCAACAATTGGCTGTCGATTTTCGGCGGTTCCGCCTGGCAGTGGGATCCCACCCGCCTGCAATATTATCTGCACAACTTTCTCACCTCGCAGCCCGACCTCAATCTGCATAACGCCGAGGTTCAGGAGGCCCTGCTTGCGGTCGAGCGCTTCTGGCTGGAGCGGGGCGTCGACGGTTTCCGGCTGGACACCATCAACTTCTATTTCCATGACCGCGAACTGCGCGACAACCCCGTGCTCGTTCCCGAGCGCCGCAACGCCTCGACTGCGCCGGCGGTCAATCCCTATAACTATCAGGAGCATATCTACGACAAGAACCGGCCGGAGAACCTGGAGTTCCTGAAGCGTTTCCGGGCCGTGATGGACGAGTTCCCGGCGATCGCCGCCGTCGGCGAGGTCGGCGACAGCCAGCGCGGCCTCGAGATCGCAGGCGAATACACCTCGGGCGGCGACAAGGTGCACATGTGCTACGCCTTCGAGTTTTTGGCGCCCGATCGGCTGACGCCGCAGCGCGTGGCCGAGGTTCTGCGCGACTTCCAGAGGGCCGCCCCCGAAGGCTGGGCCTGCTGGGCCTTCTCGAACCATGATGTGGTCCGCCACGTCAGCCGCTGGGCCGATGGCGTTACCGATCATCACGCGCATGCGAAGTTGCTCGCCAGCCTCTTGATGTCGTTGCGCGGTACCGTCTGCATCTATCAGGGCGAGGAACTTGCGCTCGCCGAGGCGGAGCTCGCCTATGAGGATCTCCGGGATCCCTATGGCATTCAGTTCTGGCCCGACTTCAAGGGTCGGGACGGCTGCCGCACGCCGATGGTATGGGAGAGTCTGCCCGATGGCGGCTTCAGCAGCGCGAGGCCGTGGCTGCCGATTTCCGAGAGCCACATTCCGCGGGCGGTTGCCGTGCAGGAGGGCGACCCGGCCTCGGTGCTGCATCACTACCGCCGCTTTCTCGCCTTCAGAAAGGCGCATCCGGCCTTGGCCAAGGGCGAGATCGAATTCGTCGAGACCAGGGGCTCCTTGCTCGGCTTCCTGCGCAGCCATGGCAATGAGAGAATCTTTTGCCTGTTCAACATGAGCGACGAAGCTGCGACGAAGGAACTGCCGATGAAGCGGCTGGAGCCGCTCGAGGGCCACGGCTTCGTCACGGGGATACTGGATCACGAGGTCAAGCTGCCGGCCTGGGGCGCGTTTTTCGCGCGTCTGGCCTGAGAACCGAGGGGAGGGTGCCATGACAGGCCTGCTGCTGAAAGATATCCGCAAGTCCTACGGGGCCGTCGACGTAATTCACGGCATCGATCTCGACATCAAGGAAGGCGAGTTCGTCGTCTTCGTCGGACCGTCCGGATGCGGGAAGTCCACGCTTCTGCGCATGATCGCCGGGCTCGAGGAAATAACCGCCGGCGACATGTTCATCGACGGCGAGCGGGTCAACGATGTGCCGCCTTCCAAGCGCGGCATCGCCATGGTGTTCCAGTCCTATGCGCTCTATCCGCATATGACCGTTTACGACAACATGGCCTTCGGCATGCGGATCGCCAGGGAATCGAAGGAGGAGATCGACCGCCGTGTGCGTGGAGCCGCGGACATGCTTCAGCTCACCCCCTATCTCGACCGGCTTCCGAAGGCGCTTTCCGGCGGCCAGCGGCAGCGCGTGGCCATCGGCCGGGCGATCTGCCGAAATCCCAAGGTCTTCCTTTTCGACGAGCCGCTCTCAAACCTCGACGCCGCGCTGCGGGTGGCGACCCGCATCGAGATCGCCAAGCTCAGCGAGCGGCTGTCGGACACCACCATGATCTACGTCACCCATGACCAGGTGGAGGCGATGACGCTGGCCGACCGGATCGTGGTTCTCTCCGCCGGTCACATCGAGCAGGTCGGGGCGCCCCTCGAACTCTACGAGCGGCCGGCAAATCTCTTCGTTGCGCGCTTCATCGGCTCCCCGGCCATGAACGTCATCCCGGCGACGATCACCGCGACCGGCCAACAGACCGCCGTCACGCTCGCGGGCGGAAAATCGGTGACGCTCGACATTCCGACCAATGCCTCCGAAAACGGCAAGACGGCAAGCTTCGGCGTGCGCCCGGAAGACCTGCAGGTGACCGAGACCGACGATTTCCTGTTCGAGGGCACGGTCTCGATCGTCGAGGCGCTGGGCGAGGTGACCTTGCTCTACATCGAAGGACTGGTCGAAAACGAGCCGATCATCGCCAAGATGCCCGGTATCGCCCGCGTCGGCCGCGGCGACAAGGTGCGGTTCACGGCCGACAAGGCGAAGCTGCATCTCTTCGACACCAAGGGACAGAGCTATCGGGCGTAGTTCGGCTGCAGGGCCGGGGGCATTTTCGGCCTGCAGCCCTGAACCCTCTGTTAAATTTCATGGGTTAGCGTCGTCGCAGTGAAATGCGAAAAGGCGAGTTCGATGAGCAGTGCAGCCCCCGTGATCAACCGGCACTTTCTCAACAAGGAAGAGTCATTCATGTACGATCGGGAGGCGAATTTCCCGATGGAGGACACGCGGAACGAGGCGCGGATCGAATTCACCGAAAAGGGTATGCAGAATCTCTCGTCGCGCCGCTGCGAGATCATCAAGCTCTCCAGGAGCAGCGCCCTGATCGGCATTCTGACCCAGTTCCAGCTGCCGCAGAATTTCTATCTGGACATACCGAGCGCCCGCATCCCCCTGATCGGCTGCCTTCTGAAGCGGGTCCATGCCAACAACATCATCGAGGCGCGATTCCTGCGGCTTCTGAGCGAGCGGGACCTCAACCGGATCTTCGTCTACAGCACCCATCCGAACCACCGGAACCGCACGCTCGACATCTATCGCTGAGAATGACGCGGCCCTCCGGTCGCAAGGGACCGGGGGAACCGCTGCGCGGATCGTCTCGGTAGCTTACTCGGCTGCAAAAAACCACTCGCGTCGCGCAAACATCAGGCCAACTGCGTAGATCGCGAAAGCAAGGAGCGCTGTCGCCGGCGCAGACAGTTCAGCGTAGCCACCGCCAACGGCGCGTTTCATTGCGTCACAGATTGACCATCCCCTCGCATATTCACAAGCGAATGTTGTAGGAGCCGTACATCCCGGTCCCTCATTCCTGTGCTTGTCACAGGAATCCAGCCAGACCAAGTCCTTGGGCTGAAAGAACGCTTCCCGCGCCGCAGACGCGGCGCTGCTGGATCCCTGTGACGAGCACAGGGATGAGGGTCGAGAGGGTGCGGCCCCTCGCCGCGCTTCATAAGCCGTGAAGATAGCGAGGCGCGGAAGGTCGCGAGTCACGCCGGTGTATGTCCCGCTTCGCTTCGATGTAGTCGCCGCACATCCCCGCTCCCTCATTCCTGTGCTTGTCACAGGAATCCAGCCAGACCAAGTCCTTGGGCTGGAAAGGCTCTTCCGCGCCGCAGACGCGGCGTTGCTGGATCCCTGTGACGAGCCAGGGATGAGGGGAGGAGACGTCGCAGTCCTCCAAAAAGTTTCCTACAGCGCCGCGCGTCTTATGAGACGCGCATCGCCCTGCGTGCCGACAAACCGACCAGAGCTTCCACGCCATCATTCATCTCGCAGCAGCCGTCATAAACTCGAAATGAATCGCAACGGGCCCTAATGAAACAGCACGCTTCCGCCGCGGTCGGCCGCGCCGGCGATCTGCCTGAACGGAGCGAAGAGCTCGCGGCCCATTCCGAATTCGTTGTCGGAGAGGTCGATATGCGCCGGCACGCGCGTTTTCAGCGCGATGTCCTCGACGAGCACCTCGACCTTGCCGTTGATCGCGTCGATGCGGACGATGTCGCCCTCCTGGATGCGTGCGATCGGGCCGCCTTCCTTCGCTTCCGGGGTCACATGGATCGCTGCCGGAACCTTGCCGGAGGCGCCCGACATACGCCCGTCGGTGAGGATCGCGACTTTCTGGCCGCGATCCTGCAGGATGCCGAGCACCGTCGTCAGCTTATGCAGTTCCGGCATGCCGTTGGCCTTCGGCCCCTGAAAGCGCACGACGGCTACGAAGTCGCCTTCGAGCCTTCCCGCCTTGAAGGCGGCGTTCAGTTCCGCCTGATCGTTGAAGATCTTGGCCGGAGCTTCGATGACGTGGCTCTCTGGCTTGACGGCGGAGATCTTGATGACCGCCTTGCCGATATTTCCGCTCAGCATCTTGAGGCCGCCGGTATGCTGGAACGGGCGCTCGACGGTCGCGAGCACCTTCGGGTCGGCGCTCGTCTCCGGCGCAGGCTCGCGCTTGACGCTGCCGTTCTCGCCGAGCTTCACGTCGATCGCATAGGCGCTGAGCCCCTGCCCGTAGACGGTACGGACGTCGTCGTGCAGCAAGCCTTTCCTGAGGAGCTGGGCGATGAGGAAGCCCATGCCGCCTGCGGCGTGGAAATGGTTCACGTCGGCCAGCCCGTTCGGATAGACGCGCGCGAGCAGCGGCACGAGATCGGAAAGCTCCGAAATGTCCTGCCAGGTAAGCACGATCCCCGCGGCGCGGGCCATCGCGACGAGATGCATCGTGTGGTTCGTCGAGCCGCCGGTCGCATGCAGGCCGACGACGCCGTTGACGATCGACCGCTCGTCGATCATCTCGCCGGCGGGCGTGAATTCGTTGCCGAGCGCGGTGATTGCAAGCGCCCGCTTCGTCGCTTCCCTGGTCAGCGCGTCGCGAAGCGGCGTGCCGGGATTGATGAAGGAGGCGCCGGGCAGGTGGAAGCCCATGATCTCCATCAGCATCTGGTTGGAATTGGCGGTGCCGTAAAAGGTACAGGTGCCGGGGCCGTGATAGGACTTGGACTCCGCCTCCAGGAGCTCGTCGCGGCCGACCTTGCCTTCGGCGAAGAGTTGCCGAACCCTGGCTTTCTCGTCGTTCGGCAGGCCCGTGGTCATCGGTCCGGCGGGGATGAAGACCGCGGGCAGATGGCCGAAGGTGAGCGCCGCGATCGCGAGCCCGGGCACGATCTTGTCGCAGACGCCGAGATAGACGGCCGCGTCGAACATGTTGTGCGACAGGCCGATGCCGGCCGCCATGGCGATGACATCGCGCGAGAAGAGCGACAGCTCCATGCCGGGCTGCCCTTGGGTGACGCCGTCGCACATTGCCGGAACGCCGCCGGCGACCTGAGCGACGCCGCCCGCCTCGTGCGCGGCCTCCCGGATCAGTGCCGGATAGGTTTCGAACGGCTGATGCGCCGAAAGCATGTCGTTGTAAGAGGTGATGATGCCGAGGTTGGGGACGCGGTCGCCCGCAAGCGCCACCTTCTCGGCGGGGGAACAGACCGCAAATCCGTGCGCAAGATTGCCGCAGCCGAGAACGGTCCGGTGCGGTCCGTTCGTAGCAGCGCTGCGGACGCGATCGAGGTAGGGCTCGCGGTGGGGCTTCGAGCGTTCGACGATGCGGGCGGTAATGGCGGCTATGCGGGAATCGGCGGACATGGACACATCCTCTTCCGGAGTCTTACGACTCCTTTCTTCATCGATCATCGGCTTTGAGCGCCACAGCGTGCGGGGAGCGTTGCGGCGCTTTCCGGGTCGCCTCAGGGCGCCCAGTAAATCTGCAGCGGCGATGTGGCCCGCCGAAGCACGGCCCGGATGGGCATCTCTGCCTCGTCGCCGGGCGCCTGGGCCTGGGCAAGCACCTCTTTCTTGCCGCTGCCTTCGATATGCAGCACCAGATAGCCGGCATCCTGCAGGCTGGAGAAGGTGAAGGTGAGGCGGGGTTCGCCGGCTCCTTCCGCTTCCATGGTGATCACGCCGCGCGGCGTCGTGGGGTCGAGCGCCTCTTCAAGGCGCGTCCCCCCGGGAAAGAACGAGGCCGTATGCCCGTCCGTTCCCATGCCGAGCACCACGACATCGAAGGGTGCGCCGAGACTTGCCGTCCTGTCGCTCGCGATCGCCGCGGCCGCTTCCGCAGTCTCGGCCTGGTGATAGAGCGGAACGAAACGCGCCTGCGCAGCCCGGTCCTTGAGCAGGTTGTCGGCAACCAGGCGATGGTTGGAGCGCTCGTTTTCCGGTGGCACGAAACGCTCGTCGACGAGGGTGAGCGTCACTTTCGACCAATCGAGCTCGCGACGCGACAGCGACCGGAAAAAGGCCTTCGGGGTCGAGCCGCCCGATACCGCGAAGCTTGCCGTGCCTCTCGCAGCGATCGCGGCGGCGAGCCTTGCACCGACGTCGTCCGCGAGGGCCTCGGCCAATGCGGACGGATTTTCGAATATGTGCATGTTCGCGCTCATGATCGGCCCTAGATCGCATCGTTCCAAGTACGGCCGTCGCGCTCGATCAGCGCGATCGATTGGCTCGGGCCCCAGGTTCCGGCGGTATAGCCTTGCACCTGCTGTCCGGTTGCTTCCCAGGCCTTGAGGATCGGGTCGATCCATTGCCAGGCCGCTTCCACTTCGTCGCGGCGCACGAACAGGGTCTGGTTGTTGCGGATGACGTCCAGCAGCAGGCGTTCATAGGCATCCGCATTGCGAACCGCAAAGGCCTCGGCGAAGCTCATGTCCAGGGGCACGTTTCTCAGCCGCATGCCGCCCGGTCCGGGATCCTTGATCATCAGCGACTGCTTGACGCCTTCATTCGGCTGCAGGCGGATCATCAGCTGGTTGGCCGAAATGCGGCCGGCGCTCTGATCGAAGATCGAGTGCGGAATCTGCTTGAAGGTGATGACGATCTCCGACATGCGGCCCGCCATGCGCTTTCCGGTACGCAGATAGAAGGGCACGCCTGCCCAGCGCCAATTGCTTATTTCGGCCTTGATCGCGACGAAGGTTTCCGTATTGGAAACGCCTCCTTCGAGCTCTTCGAGATAGCCCTTGACCGGGCCTCCGGACGATGCGCCCGCGCGGTACTGGCCCCGGACCGTCACCTGCTCGACATTGGAGGCGGTGATCGGCTTCAGCGCGCGAAGCACCTTGAGCTTCTCGTCGCGCACGGCCTCCGCGTCCATCGACGTCGGCGCCTCCATGGCGACGAAACAGAGGAGCTGGAGGATGTGGTTCTGCACCATGTCGCGCAGCGCGCCCGCCTTGTCGTAGTAACCTGCGCGATTCTCGAGCCCGACGGCTTCGGAAACGGTGATCTGAACGTGGTCGATGTGGGCGGAATTCCACAATGGCTCGTACAGCGCGTTGGCAAAGCGCAACGCCATCAGATTCTGCACCGTCTCCTTGCCGAGATAGTGGTCGATGCGGAAAATCTGCTCTTCGCGGAAGACTTTGCCGATCGTGTCGTTGAGCTCCGTCGCGGAAGCGAGGTCGCGGCCGATCGGCTTCTCGACGACGATGCGGGTGTTCCTGGTGATGAGCTTGTGATCGCGGATCTTTTCGGAAATGTCGCTGAAGATCGCCGGTCCGACGGCGAGATAGAAGGCACGGGTACGGTCCTTGCCCTCTTCCAGAAGCTTCTTCAGATCGTCCCAGCCCTGCTCGGACTTGGCGTCGACGGAGACGTAGTAGAGACGCGAGGTGAATTTCTCGACTTCCGCCTCGTTGAACTCCCCGGCCTTCAGGTGTTCTTTCAGGGCGTCGCTCGCGAACTTGCGGTATTCGTCATGGGAAAGGCTCGCGCGCGAGGCGCCGATGATCCGCGTCGGCTCCGTGAACTGACCTTCCATCTGACGGTGGTAGAGTGCCGGCAGCAGCTTGCGCTCGGCAAGATCGCCGGTGCCCCCGAACACCACATAGTCAAACGGTTCGACGGGAATGATCTGGCTGCTCATGGGATGTCTCGATCTCGTTGAGGTCTGGGCTGGTATAATCTAATCGATTTAAAATGGCTAGGGTGCACCGCAACAAAATGGCTGGCCGCACGGCTGCCGACACACCGTTCCTTATATCATCACCGCCCGGAGAACAGAAATATGCAGCATTTCAATGACTTTGCGCCCACCGTCTGGAATCTCGGAGGGCCTTCCCTTTAGAACCGGTCGCGCAGTGCGTACCAGCTGAGCGCCAGGAACAGGAGTGCCGAGCGGAACCGCGTTCCGCCGGGGAAGGCCGGTATTTTGAGCTGCTTCAGCAGATCGAGCTCGGTGGCCTTGCCGAGCGCGAGCTCGGCATAGAGTTTGCCGCAATAATTGGCGAGCATGACGCCATGGCCGGAGTAACCGCCGATGGTGGTGACACCCGGCATGACCTCGCGGCAGAAGGGTTGGCGCGGCATGGTGATGCCGACCGAGCCGCCCCAGGCGTGAGTGATCTCCACATCGGCGAGATCCGGGTAAATTTCGCAGATCTGCCGGCGTATGTGCGCCGAAATGTCGCGCGGATTGTCGGCAGTGTAGGCCTCGCGCCCGCCGAAGAGCAGTCGCCCGTCTTTGGATTTTCGGAAATAGCGTACGACGAAGCGCGAATCGTCGACCGATTCGCCCCCGGGCAGAATCCCGGTATGGCCGTGCAGCACCGTCGTCGCGCCGATGAAGGAGCGGATCGGCATGACGTGGCTCGCGGTCACGGGCTCGAGATTGCCGATATAGCCGTTGCAGGCGATCAGCGCCCGGTCGGCCGTGATCGTGCCGCTCGTCGTCTCGATGACGACCGCGCCGCCCTTCTTCTCGATCTTGAGCGCCTTCGTGCCCTCGTAGAGATTGGCGCCGGCGAGCGCCGCCTCTCTGACGAGCCCAACAACCAGCTTCATCGGGTGGATGTGGCCGGTCCCGATATCGCGGATACCGAAGTGGTAATGGCTGGAGCCGAGCCGGCTCACGGTTTCCTCGCGATCCATGAAGGAAAGGTGCGGATAGCCGTAGCGCTCGGTCATCGCCTCGACGTGGTTGCGATAGTCCCTTTCGAGGCTTGCCTTGTGGCCGACCGAGAGCTGGCCCGGCATGAATTCGATGTCGATCGCGTGCTCTTCGGCAAATCCCAGGACATAGCGCTTGGCGTTCTCGGCCATATCGAAGAGCCGCTGCGCCCATTCGCGGCCGAGCACCTCCTCCGTTTCGTCGGCCCAGACACGTTGCCCGGTGCCGAACTGCCCGCCATTGCGGCCCGAGGCGCCGTCGCCGAAGCGGCAGGCGTCGATCAGGGTGACGTCCGTCCCGCTCCGGGCGAGATTGCAGGCGGCCTGCAGGCCGGTATAGCCGCCGCCGATAATGGCGACGTCGGCCTTGCGGGAGCCCGGCATGACCGGGAAGGCGGGCCGCTCGGGAGTCGTCGCCTCGTACCAGGAATATCCGGGCGAAATCGGGCTTTGCCAGGTCATGGAAACCTATTCCGGATCAGACATTCAGGAGCAGGAACTCGCGTTCCCACGGGCTGATGACCTGCATGAAGGTTTCGAACTCGCCACGCTTCACGCCGGCATAGATGGCGATGAACTCGGCGCTGAAGACCTCCGCCAGCGCGGGAGCCGATTCGAGCAGCGAAACGGCCTCGAGCAGCCCTCGCGGCAGTTCGATTTCGCCCTCATTGGCGGTGTGTTCCGTGGGCGGTGTCGCCTGCAGGCCCTCGATGATGCCGAGATAGCCGCAGCCGAGCGAGGCCGCGAGCGCCAGATAGGGGTTGGCATCCGAGCTCGGCAGGCGGTTCTCGATGCGCCGGGCGACCGGATCCGAGACAGGGATGCGGAACGCCGTGGTCCGGTTGTCATAGCCCCAGGCGGTGTTGACCGGCGCCGACATGTCCGGCGTGAGGCGCCGATAAGAATTCACATAGGGCGCCATCATCGACAACGTCCGCGGCACGTAAAGCTGCATGCCGCCTATGAAGGAAAAGAACGCCTGGGAGGGTGAGCCGTCGGGATTGGAGAAGATATTGCGGCCGGTCTCGAGGTCGATCACCGATTGGTGGATATGCATGGCGGAGCCGGGCTGGCCCTGCATGGGCTTCGCCATGAATGTCGCATAGATTCCGTGCTTCAGCGCAGCTTCGCGGATGGTCCGCTTGAAAAGGAAGACCTGGTCGGCAAGCTCGATCGGATCGCCGTGCCTGAGGTTGATCTCAAGCTGCGCCGGCCCCTCTTCGTGGATCAGCGTATCGATCTCGAGGCCTTGCTTTTCGGAGAAATGGTAGATGTCGTCGATGAGCTCGTCGAACTCGTTGATGCCCGCAATCGAATAGCCCTGGCCGCCGAGGATCGAGCGGCCGGACCGGCCCTTCGGCGGCCGCAGCGGATAGTCCGGATCGTCGTTCTGAGCGACGAGATAGAATTCGATCTCCGGCGCGACCACCGGTTTCCAGCCCTTCTGCCGGTAGAGCTCGATGACGCGCTTCAACACGTTGCGCGGCGTATAGCTGATCTGCTCGCCCTGGGAGCCGACGATGTCGCAGATGACCTGGGCCGTCGGGTCGCTTTCCCATGGAACGATGGAAAGGGTGGACAGGTCCGGAACGAGCTTGATGTCGCTGTCGCGGGAATCATAGCGGAATTGCCCTGTCTCCTCCGGATATTCGCCGGAAATCGTGTGCCGGTAGATCGCCGAAGGCAAGGCAAGGGAGGTATTGGACGTGAACTTGGACGTCGGCATCATCTTGCCGCGCGCAACGCCCGCAAGGTCGGGCGTGATGCACTCGATATCTTCGATGCCGCGGATCTTGAGCCAGTCGACCGCTTCGGTCCAGGTCTTCACGCCACGGGCGGCATGCAGGGCGAGGGGTATCTTCGAACTCTTGCTGACCTTTGCTGTCTCTTGGGCAACACTTCTCTTGGAAGACATAAATCACCGGGTTTGGCTTCGGATAGCGCAATCATAGCCGCAGTTCGACAATTAGCTAGATGCCCGCGATTGACATTCGCCCTGCTCACCGGAAAGGAGGTTACGGAAACAGAAGGGAGCTTCCGTGGCGCAAATGCAGGACGTGGTGATCATCGGGGCGGGCGCCGCCGGCATGATGTGCGCCATCGAGGCGGGCAAGCGCGGGCGCCGGGTGCTCGTCATCGACCACGCCAGGGCGCCCGGCGAGAAGATCCGCATCTCCGGCGGCGGCCGCTGCAATTTCACCAATATCCATGCGTCCCCCAGGAACTTCCTGTCCGGCAACCCGCATTTCTGCAAGTCGGCGCTTGCCCGATACCGGCCGCAGGACTTCGTCGCTTTGGTCGAGCGCCATGGCATCGACTGGCACGAGAAAACGCTCGGCCAGCTCTTCTGCGATCATTCGGCCAAGGACATCATCCGCATGCTGATGGCGGAGATGAGGGCGGCGGGAGTGCAACTGAGGCTCGAAACCAGCATCGGGGAGGTTGAGAGGACCGCCTCCGGGTTCCGTGTGACGACGAGCGCCGGCGCGGTCGACGCCGCCTCGCTGGTCGTGGCAAGCGGCGGCAAGTCCATCCCGAAAATGGGAGCGACGGGTCTTGCCTATCGCATCGCGGAGCAGTTCGGCTTGCCGGTTGTCGAAACCCGCCCGGCGCTGGTTCCCCTGACACTCGACCAGGCCCAGCTCACCAAGCTCGGCGCGCTTGCCGGCGTCGCGGCCGATGCCGAGGCGCGGTTCGGAAAGGCCGCCTTCCGCGAAGCTGTCCTCATCACCCATCGCGGCTTGAGCGGGCCGGCAATCCTGCAGATTTCATCCTATTGGCGTGAGGGTGAGGAGATCGTCCTCCGGCTGATGCCGGACATCGATATCGCCTCGATCCTCAAGGGAATGCGCCGGACGAACGGCCGCCAGGCAGTCCAGACGGCACTTGCCGACATCCTGCCGCGCCGGCTCGCGCAGTTCTTCGCGGACGAAGCGAAGCTGACGGGGCGCATGCTTGCCGACCTTTCCGACAAGGCGATCGACGCGCTTTCCCGCTCCATCCAGGCCTGGGCGGTGAAGCCGGCGGGATCGGAAGGCTACCGAACGGCCGAGGTCACGCTCGGCGGCGTCGATACGCGTGCGCTCGACTCCCGGACCATGCAGGCAAACGAGATCCCCGGCCTCTACTTCGTCGGCGAGTGTGTCGACGTGACCGGCTGGCTCGGAGGTTACAATTTCCAATGGGCCTGGGCGTCGGGCTTCGTCGCCGGTCAAGACGTGTAACCGTGCGGCAAAATTGGTGATTTGCTTCTTCAGCCGTTCTTAAGGGAAATATAACGGAAATTACTGAACCTGTTTATCATGGCGCGACAGCCGCGAAGGCAGCGGAAGTCAACAAGCGGAAACCACATTGTTTCCATTTCGGGGACTTTCTTCAGCCGCAGGATGGATGCACCATGATCGTAACGGCAAAGGCAGACCGTCTTTGCCGGCAACTCGTAGTGCTGCAGCGACCTTTGCGCGCCCGAGACGCTCGGTGCTGCAGCGACAAGGACAAGAGGCCATGAACCAGCAACGCCGCCGTCCCCGTGCAATAGCCATAGCCCGCGCAGAGAAAAGCCGCGGGCAGAACGAATTGACGGCTTACCTCGCGACGCTCGCTCTGTTTGCCGTCACGGCCGTTGCTCTCTTTTCCTGGCTTTAAAGCGTCGCTTCCGACGAGCCCGGTCGATACGCCGGGGGACCGGTATTCCGTCCGCACGGGGCCAATTCCGCTTATGGAATTCTTAATCGTTTGAAACGATTATGGCGAGCAAATGAGCACCGCCAGGTCCTCGCCGCCAAGCCGGCTGCGCGGTCCCGCAATGACTGCTGGCGGGCTGGCGGCGTGCGCCGCATGACTTTCCGAAAAACATCAGCCTGTTTGCGCATCGGGTGGCGCCCGAGCGCCTTTGGTGCGTTCACCTGACGCGCCCCGGAGCGCTTCGAGCCATCGGGGAGGCGAACGCGCGCTGTAGCCAAGGTGTTTTCCATGTTCATCGACAGGATACTTGCCCGCTTCAAGATTCAGACGAAGGTTCTGTTCTTCATCCTGCCCTTCGTCGTCAGCATCTCGGCCGTCGGGATAACCGGACTCTATGCCTCCGGACTGCTGCAGGGCCGCATGGAGATTTCGAACAGCGTCCTCAAGACGCTGAGCGGCTTCAAGGACGTCTATGCCCAGATGAACAGCTTCCTGCAGCGGACGACCGACGAAAGTCGCCGGATGCTCAAGGATGCAATCGTCACGCAGAAGGAAGTCCTGGCCGAAACTGCGGCGCAGGTTGCGGGCGGAAACGGCCAGGACGAGCTGGCTGCCGCCATTGCCGCGACCAGCGACATCGAGACCCGCATCGACGGGCTCTGGACATTGCATGAAGGCGAGCAGAAGCTCCGGGCCGACACGAGATCCGGTCTGGCGCGTCTGGCGGCCGAACAGGCGAAGATCAACGACGAGGCGAACCGGCTGCAATACGCGGTGCGCAAGGACGAGAATGCGGCGAAGACGATGCTGCGCAACGCCGAAAAACTCATGCGCGCCAGCCGCTTCTATGCCGAATTCGCGACCGAGGTGAGCGGGGCGATAACGGTCGAGGAGAAGCTCAAGGTCGCAGAGGGCCACTACCCGGCCATAGGCCGCACGCAACGGGATATCTTCGTGCTTTTGCCGAAGGGCGAGAAATCTCTTGCCGAAACCGTCAATTCTGCTTCCGGGGCGATCGGCGCCCTTATCAAGACGCCGCCCGGCCCCGAAACGCTCGCCGGCCTTTCCAAATATGTCGACCGTTTCCGCACCGCCAGTTTCCGGTTGGAGGCAGCTTCCGTCGGCAAGATGCGCGAGGCGACGCAGATATTCAGCGAACTCGACGGCAAGATCGCGGGCACCGAGTCGGTGCTGACCGCGACACGCAGGCTCTCCACATCGCTTACCGACATCCAGATCGCCGCCGCGGCATTTCTCGGAACGACGAGCGAGGAAAGCCGCAAGAAACTCCTCGACAAGTTCCTTGCAGTCCAGTCCAACCTCACCACTCTGCGCGGCATCGCGAGCGGCATGACCTTCTTCGATCAGGCCGCCGGCGCACTTCTGCCGATCATCGAGGGGATGAAGAAGGATGGCCTTGCGCTGGTCGAGATCTCTGATAAGCGCACTGTGGAATTCGAGGCCGCAGGCGCCGCGATCAACGAGATCTGGAGCGATCTCACCGGTTTTGCCGAGCAGCAGAAGGTCGCCGCCGGCAGCGAACGCGCGGAAGCCAATCAGATCTCCGTTGCGGCGACGATCACCGGCGTCGTGATCGCGCTTCTGGCCGGCATAGCGCTCACGCTCACGCTGAAAAAGCCGATCGGCCAGATCACGGCCGCCATGCGGCGGTTGGCGGACGGCGCGCTCGATACGTCGATCGACGGCGGCACGCGCCGCGACGAGATCGGCGACATGGCGCGTGCTCTCGGCGTCTTCAAGGAAAATGCGCTCTCCAAGGTGCGCATCGAGGCGGAAAGCGCCGAAGAGCGTGCCCGCGCGGAAGCCGAGCGCAGCCGCAACGATGCGGAGAAGCGCGAGCTCGACAGGCAGATCGATCTTGCGGTGAGCGAGCTCGCAGCCGGACTCGGACGCCTGGCCCAGGGAGACCTGTCGCGTCAGATCGAGGTGCCCTTCGCCGGCCGCCTCGAACAGTTGCGGCTGGACTTCAACGGATCGCTCGTCCGCCTTCAGGACACGCTGGCGCAGATTCGCGCCAATGCTCTGGCGATCCAGCAGGGTGGCGCCGACATGCATCGGTCCGCCGACGCGCTGTCGAAACGGACGGAGGCTCAGGCCGCCTCGCTCGAGGAGACTGCCGCGGCCGTCGACCAGATCACCGTGACGGTACGCTCCTCGGCGGAGCGGGCGCACGAGGCGAACCAGGCCGTGTCTCATACGAAGCGGAGCGCCGACAGTTCGGCAACGGTCGTCACCAGCGCCGTCGCCGCCATGGGACGCATCGAGGCGGCCTCCCGTCAGATCGAGCAGATCATCGAAGTGATCGACGATATCGCCTTCCAGACCAACCTTCTGGCGCTCAATGCCGGTATCGAAGCGGCGCGTGCCGGCGAGGCGGGCAAGGGCTTTGCCGTCGTCGCGCAGGAAGTACGCGAACTGGCGCAGCGCTCGGCCGAGGCGGCGCGAGAGATCAAGGGGCTGATCGACAAATCGACCGAAGAGGTGAGTTCCGGCTCACGTCTCGTCAAGGAAACGGGCGCGGTGCTCGCCTCGATCAGCGCCGAGATCGTGACGATCAGCCAGCATGTCGAGATGATCGCCACCGCCAGCCGCGATCAGGCTGCAGCCCTGAACGAGGTAAACGGTTCCGTCAACCAGATGGACCAGATGACGCAGCAGAACGCCTCGATGGTCGAGGAGGCGACCGGCACCAGCCGGGCGCTCGCCAATCAGGCTGATACGCTGATGATGCTCGTCGAGCAATTCCGGCTCGAGCCGGCGGCCGCAGCCGACCACAGCTACCGGGCGGCCTAACCGGATTCAAACGCTTCGAAGGGGCGCCGCGCATCCCGGATGCGCGGCGCTCTCATTTGACGCCGCCGGCGCAGGAAACAGTAAAGCTGCCGGCGCAACCATCACTTGTTTTCCGCCAGTTGCCGCTTGCGGAACACTGCCGCGAACAGGCGTTTCGCGAAGCGCGGCCGCCGGTTCTGCGGTGGGGGTTCGAACCTCTCGTCCCAGGGACGGTTCCTCGAAGCCATATCGAACAGCAGTGCCATTGCCATCATATCCATGGTGATGCTCCTTCATTCTTGGGCATCCCCTTTTTTATGCACCCGGAATTGTTTTACATACAGCCGATTTCCCCATATGTTTTTCAGCTATGAAAAACACGGACTGGGACATATACCGCTGCTTCGTCACGGTGGCGCGTACCGGCGGGTTGACGGGGGCGGCGCAGGCGACGGGGCTCAGCCCCGCGACGGTGGGCCGGCGGATGCTGGAGCTCGAGGAGCGCACCGGCCGCTCGCTCTTCATCCGCAGCCAGACCGGCTACACGCTGACGGGAGACGGTCGCTTTCTCTTCGAACAGCTGCAGGAAATGGAGGCGGCGGCCCGCAAGGTCGAAAGCTGGCAGAAGGAGGGCGAGGGGGCGACCGTCGTCCGCATCGCGGCCGGTACATGGGTCTCCTGGCTGATCGCCGAGAATTTTCCCGCCATCTGCACGGAAAGGGACGCTTTCGGCCTTTCTCTGACGATCGGCGAGGCGCGAGCGAATCTGGCCTATCGCGAAAGCGATATCGGCATCCGTGCCTTCGAACCGGAGGAAACCTATCTTGCGGCGCGGCCGGTGGGCGAAGTCGCCTATGCCGCCTACCGGCAGAAGAACGCGCCGGGCGGAGTGGAACGCTGGGTCGCAGTCGCCGAAGAGGATGCAATATCGGCCTATCTGAGATGGCCGCACGAGCATGCGCCGGGCCGGATCGTTGCAACCGTCACACGGCCTCGCTCGTTGCTGGACCTCGCGCGAGCCGGCGCGGGACGGGCGGTGCTGCCCTGTTTCGTCGGCGATCTCGATCCCTTGCTCGAGCGAGTGGGAGACGAGATCGAGCCGCTCAGACACCGGCAGTGGATCGTCATGAACAACGAGGATCGCTACAGGCGCGACATCCGAACCGTCGTAGACCGGATGACGCGTTTCCTGCGCAGCCACACGGACCTTTTTGCCGGCAAGCGCCCGCCGCGCAATTCGGCATGAGCCTCCAAACGTGACCGGCCGGCGCTGCGGCCGGCCGGTCACGTTTCATTTGTGTCGACCTCGTCCAGCGCGGACCTCGCGGACCGCCGGCCTCTGCCTGTTGAAGTGGCTGCAACTCAGGGCGGAAAGGATGAGTGCTACCGTTGTCCAGGTGACGACAGCCATCAGTGCCGTCCCTGGGTGACGATGACGGGGATCAGCAGATCGCCCCAGTTGCCGTCGCCGCCGTGATGGCGGGCCGAACGGACCAGTTCGACGGAGACGCCGGCGTCCACGGCCTTCATGACCGCCTGGTTGAGGCGATGCAGGTCGTTGGCGACCATGCGGATCGCCGCCTGCTGTTCCGGTGTCATGGCCGACGATTGTTCCTCGGCCCGTTCCTTGACGCGTGTCTGTACAGTCATCGGAGTGCTCCTTTGGGCGATGGTCGCGGGGGACTTCTTCTACCCGCTTCAGTTTCGAGGTCTGGTTGGGGACGCGCGGCGGGGCAGGGGTGCCGCGCGTCCCGCTCGTTCATTCTGCTGCCGGGCGGAACTGATCGTGCTCGGTGGATTCCTTCATGGCCGTGGTCGACGACTGGCCGCCGGTGATCGCGACCGACACGGCATCGAAATAGCCGGTCCCCACTTCGCGCTGGTGCTTGGTCGCCGTATAGCCGTTGGCTTCGGCTGCGAATTCCGCTTCCTGCAGTTCCGAATAGGCCGCCATCTGCCGGTCCCTGTAGCCGCGCGCCAGTTCGAACATGCCGTAGTTCAGTTGGTGGAAACCGGCGAGCGTGATGAACTGGAACTTGTAGCCCATGGCGCCCAATTCGCGCTGGAACTTGGCGATCGTCGCGTCGTCGAGGTTCTTTTTCCAGTTGAAGGACGGCGAGCAATTATAGGCGAGCAGCTTGCCCGGATGCGCCCTGTGCACGCCTTCGGCGAACTTGCGCGCCTGCTCCAGATCGGGCTTGGAGGTCTCGCACCAGATGAGATCGCAATGCGGTGCATAGGCGATCGCGCGGGCGATGCAGGGCTCGATGCCGTTCTTCACCTGGTAAAAGCCCTCGACGGTGCGGCCGGCATCGTAGTCGACGAAGGGGCGGTCGCGCTCGTCGATATCGGAGGTGAGCAGCTTCGCCGCTTCCGCGTCGGTGCGGGCGATGACCAGCGTCGGCGTACCCATTACGTCGGCGGCAAGCCGTGCCGCGTTCAGATTGCGGATATGCGCCGCGGTCGGGATCAGCACCTTGCCGCCGAGATGGCCGCACTTCTTTTCCGACGCGAGCTGGTCCTCGTAGTGGACGCCCGCCGCACCCGCTTCGATGAAGGCCTTCATGATCTCGAAGGCGTTGAGCGGCCCGCCGAAGCCGGCTTCCGCATCGGCGACGATCGGAGCGAACCATGTATCGACGGAGAGACCCTTGCCTTCCGCCGTCTCGATCTGATCGGCGCGCTGAAGCGTGCGATTGATGCGCTTGGCAAGTTCCGGAGCCGCGTTGGCCGGATAGAGCGACTGGTCCGGATACATGGCGGAAGCGGTGTTGGCGTCGGCTGCGACCTGCCAGCCGGAGAGATAGATCGCCTTCAAGCCCGCGCGCACCATCTGCATCGCCTGATTGCCGGAAAGCGCGCCGAGTGCATTCACGAAGTCCTCCTCATGGATGAGCTTCCAGAGGCGGTTCGCACCCATTTCGGCAAGCGAATAACGGATCTCCACCGAGCCCCTGAGCCGCTTCACGTCCTCGGCGGAATAGGGCCGCTCGATTCCGTCGAAGCGCCCCTCCGGCGCATTGGGAACGAGCTTGTAAAAATCAGTCATACTTGCCTCCTGGTGAAATCGCTTCGTCTTCGGCTTTCGTCTTTCGGCGCCTCTAGGCCGAAAGATCATGTGACAGTTTTTACATTGCGCTGCATAAACCTGCTATCGAATTCCCGTAGCTAGCGGCTGGAAACGGGTTAGCTTGTCTTGCCTTTGACCGTATGCGGAAGTAAATTTGTAAAAGATGTCAAAGCGGATCATTTGCCGAATTTGTAAAGGGAATTACAAATGGCCGAGAACAAGA
The DNA here is from genome assembly GCF_059758575.1 of Sinorhizobium sp. GQ132. Taxonomy (NCBI): domain Bacteria; kingdom Pseudomonadati; phylum Pseudomonadota; class Alphaproteobacteria; order Hyphomicrobiales; family Rhizobiaceae; genus Sinorhizobium; species Sinorhizobium sp. GQ132. The sequence continues at coordinate 44,720 of NZ_JCAXDX010000003.1, forward strand.
TCTTTGCCGGGCCGCGGGTCAGGCGAATCCGAAACGGCCTTCAGCTGACGCAGACGGCCATGGCCGAGGCGCTTGGCATCTCTCCTTCCTATCTGAACCTCATCGAGCGCAACCAGCGGCCGCTGACGGTGCAGCTGCTCTTGAAACTGGCCTCCGTCTACAAGGTCGACCTCGAAGAGCTCCAGGGCGAGGCGGGCAGCGGTCTTGCGCAGCTGCGCGAGGTCTTTGCCGATCCGCTGCTTGCCGGCGAACTGCCGGGGGATCAGGAGTTGGTGGAGGTCGCCGAAGCGGCGCCGAACGTCTCCGGTGGCATCGTCAAACTTCATCGCGCCTACCGCGAACAGGCGTCGCGGCTGAGGGATCTCGCCGCCCTGCTGGCGGGCGAGGGACACATGGCGGCACTTGCGGATACGCGCCTGCCGATGGACGAAGTCCGCGAGGCTTTCGAGGCACGGGCCAATCACTTCGCCCGCATAGAGGAGGCGGCGGAGGCCCTGCATGCAAGCCTCTCGCCCGGAGACGATCTTTCAGGCGCAATGAAGGCTTGGCTCAGAAGGGAGCACGGCCTGGCGGTGCGGACGCTGCCGGTGCACGTGATGCCCACCCTGCGCCGCCGCTTCGACCGCCACTCGATGCGCCTCTTCGTCTCCGAACGCCTGTCGCCCTTCGATCAGCTGCGCGAGATCGCGATCGAGGTGGCTTCGATCGCCTGCCATGAGGCGATTGCCGCCGAGCTCGAGCAGTTCCGCTTTGCCACGGCCGAAGCGCGGCGCATCGGCCGCTTCGAACTCGCGCGCTATGCTGCCCATGCGCTGATGATGCCCTATGCGGCATTTCTCGCCGCCGCGCAGCGGATGAAATACGATGTGGCTGTCCTGGCGGCGCGTTTCCAGGTTTCCTACGAGCAGGTCGCCAACCGTCTGACGATGCTGCAGCGGCCCGGTGCGGCGGGGGTTCCGTTTTTTCTCATCGAGATCGACAGCGCCGGCAACAGGCTGCGTCGCGCCGGAGCGCAGGGATTTCCCCATGCCCGCTTCGGCGGCGGCTGTCCCAAGCTCAACGTCCAGGCTGCCTTTGCCGTGCCGGGCCAGGTTCTCGTCGATCGCGTCGGAATGCCTGACGGCACCGAATTCATCACTGTCGCACGCACCGTCGACGGTCCGCAGGCCGCCTTCCACGAACGGGTTCGGCGCACGGCGATCCTCGTCGGTTGCGAGGCCGCCTTCGCGAGCGAGATGGTCTATGGCGCCGCCGCGGTCGTGCCGGCGATCGCAATCGGTCCGGCCTGCCGGCTTTGCGAGCGGCAGGGGTGCCTGGCGCGCGCCGAACCGCCGATCACCCGACCGCTCGGTCTCGACGAGATGGCCACCGGGCTGAGCGTCTTCGACTTTCAGTGAGCCTGCGCGAAATGGCACGCAATCCGCAGCGGATGTCGTCATGACGCCAGCAACTCCCCGAAACGCTCCCCATCCCTGCGACAAGGACAGGGTGCGGTAAGAGGAGGGAATTTTCGGGTGAAAAACCGCGAACCACTTTTTTCCTGGAACCGCTCTAACTCCTTGAGCTTATCGAGAAAGATGCCTAACCTCCGCATCGGCACAATCAAAAGACGGGGCGTAACGGCACTGGAGAAGAAATTACTGTCCCGAGCCGATAATCAAGAGGGGAGTTGCATGTCCAAACTCATCGTCGCAACCTTGACCACCGCGGTGCTTGCGGGATCGACCATGCTGGCTTCGGCCCAGGAGCGGGTCGTCAACGTCTATAACTGGTCGGACTATATCGATGACAGTATCCTCGAGGATTTCACCAAGGAGACCGGCATCAAGGTCGTCTATGACGTGTTCGACTCGAACGAGATTCTGGAAACGAAGCTGCTCGCCGGCGGTTCCGGTTACGACGTCGTCGTTCCGACGGCCTATTTCCTGCAGCGCCAGATTGCTGCCGGGGTGTTCCAGAAGCTCGACAAGTCGAAACTGCCGAACATTTCCAACATGTGGGACATGGTCATGGAGCGTACTGCGCAGTACGATCCCGGCAACGAATACGCCGTCGACTACATGTGGGGCACGACCGGCATCGGCTACAATGTCGAGAAGATGAAGGAGATTCTCGGCACGGACGAGAAGCCGAACTGGGATGTCATTTTCGACCCGGAGATTGCGGCGAAGTTCAAGGACTGCGGCATCCATCTCCTCGATTCCCCCACCGACATCATGCCTTCGGCGCTCGCCTATCTGGGGCTCAATCCCGACAGCCACGACCAGGCGGACCTCGAAAAGGCAGCCGACCTGCTGATGAAGGTCCGGCCCAATATCCGCAAGTTCCATTCGTCCGAATATATCAACGCGCTCGCGAACGGCGACATCTGCCTCGCCGTCGGCTTCTCCGGCGACGTCTTCCAGGCGCGCGACCGGGCGGCCGAGGCGAAGGCCGGCGTGACCGTCGACTACTCGATCCCGGAGCAGGGCGCGCAGATGTGGTTCGACATGCTGGCTATCCCCGCCGATGCGCCGCATGTCGCCGAGGCGCATGAGTTCATCAACTACATGATGAAGCCGGAAGTCATCGCCAAGGCCTCGAACTACGTGTTCTACGCCAACGGCAACAAGGCCTCGCAGGAGTTCCTCGACAAGGAAGTGCTCGAAGACACCGCCATCTATCCATCCGATGCCGTGATGCAGAAACTCTTCACCACGACGCCCTTCGAGGCCAAGGAGCAGAGGGTATTGACCCGGCTCTGGACCAAGATCGTCACTGGTCAGTAGGAAAACGAATTGCCCGGACCTCAAATCCGGGCAATTTTCTGCATGTTTCTGCGCTCAACTCTCGACGTGTCGGCGCCGGCCATTTGTGGGCTGCGCCATTCGAGGATAGATGATGAAGTCTCTCGGAAGTATCCGGCGTTCTTTCGCGCCATGGGCGGACCCCGCCTCCAAGCCTTTCATTTCCGTCAAGAACGTCACCAAGAAGTTCGGTGACTTCACCGCCGTGGACGATCTTTCGCTGAACATCTACACGCGCGAATTCTTCGCCCTGCTCGGCGCTTCGGGCTGCGGCAAATCCACCCTCCTGCGGATGCTGGCCGGTTTCGAGCAGCCGACATCGGGCGAAATCATCCTCGACGGCCAGAGTCTGGCGGGCATCCCGCCCTACCGCCGCCCCGTCAATATGATGTTCCAGTCCTATGCGCTGTTTCCGCACATGACGGTCGAAAACAACGTCGCCTTCGGCCTGAAGCAGGACGGAATGCCGAAAGCGGACATCGCCGAACGCGTCGGGCAGATGCTGAAGCTCGTCAAGCTCGAGAAGTTCGCCAGGCGCAAGCCGCATCAGCTTTCCGGCGGCCAGCGCCAGCGCGTCGCCCTTGCCCGGTCTCTGGCAAAGCGGCCGAAGGTGCTGCTGCTCGACGAACCGCTCGGCGCGCTCGACAAGAAGCTGCGCGAGGAAACGCAATTCGAGCTCATGGACCTCCAGCAGGAACTCGGCCTCACCTTCGTCGTCGTCACCCACGATCAGGAAGAGGCGATGACCATGGCGGACCGCATCGCCGTCATGAGCCACGGCAAGGTCGTCCAGGTGGCGACGCCGGCGGAGATCTACGAAGCGCCGAATTCGCGCTTCGTCGCCGATTTCATCGGCGACGTGAACATATTCGACGGCAAGGTCACCTCGGCCGAAGACGGCTATATACGTGTCGAGACGACGGGCGGTATACCGGTCCGGATGGCGTCGCCGGAAACGCCGGGAAACGGCGCAAAGGCGGCCGTCGCCATCCGGCCCGAGAAGATCAGAATTGGCCGACAGCCGCCGGCGCATGCGCCGGTGAACGCCGCCGAGGGCGAGATATGGGACATCGGCTATCTCGGCGACATGACGGTTTTTCACATCCGGCTGAAGGACGGCAAGGTCGTCAAGGCGTCATCGCTGAACGCGGCGCGAGCGGTCGAGGACCCGCTCGGTTACGACCAGCAGGTCTGGATCTCCTTCGGTGAAGATGCGGGCGTCGTTTTGAAGGATTGAAGCCATGGCGAAACTCGCCTCAGCCATCGTCAGCCGCCTGGTCATAATCATTCCCTATGCCTGGCTCCTGTTCTTCTTCCTCATTCCTTTCTTCATCGTCTTCCGCATCTCGCTGTCGCAGACGGCCGTCGCGATGCCGCCCTATATGCCAGTCTTCGACCTGGCGGGCGGCCTTTCCGGCATCGTGGAGAAGCTCGGCGAATTCTCGCTCGACAATTACGTATGGCTGACCGAGGACGTCCTCTATTTCAACGCCTATATATCGAGCGTCGTCATCGCCGCCATCTCGACCCTGCTGACGCTCCTGATCGGCTATCCGATCGCCTATGGCATGGCGAAAGCGCCGCGTTCGCTGCGACCCACGCTGCTGATGATGGTGATCCTGCCCTTCTGGACGAGCTTTCTGATCCGCGTCTATGCCTGGATCGCCATCCTGAAGCCGGAGGGCCTGCTCAACCAGTTTCTGTCGGCGGTCGGCCTGATCGATCAGCCGCTCATCATCCTCAACACCAATTGGGCGATCTATATCGGCATCGTCTATTCCTATCTGCCCTTCATGGTGCTGCCGATCTACTCGGCGCTTGAGAAGATGGACCATTCGCTGACCGAGGCCGCCCAGGACCTCGGCTGCACGCCTGCCGCCGCCTTCTGGCGCGTGACCTTTCCCCTGTCGCTCCCCGGCGTCGTGGCCGGCTGCCTGCTCGTTTTCATTCCGGCTGTCGGCGAGTTCGTGATTCCCGACCTCCTCGGCGGCTCGGAAACGCTGATGATCGGCAAGACCTTGTGGAGCGAGTTCAATTCCAATCGCGACTGGCCGGTTTCGTCTGCCGTGGCGATCATCCTGCTCATGATCCTGGTGATACCCATCGTCTATTTCCAGAACATTCAGGCCAGAACCGACGGCGAGGGGAGGTGAGCTATGGAGAAGTGGTCCCGTTTCAACATCGCCTCGGTCGTTCTAGGCTTCGGCTTTCTCTATCTGCCGATCGTGCTCCTGGTGATCTTCTCCTTCAACGAGTCGAAACTGGTCACCGTCTGGGCGGGCTTCTCGACCAAGTGGTACAGTCAGCTCTGGCATAACCAGGGCCTTCTGGACGCGGCCTGGGTAACGATCCGGGTGGCGCTCCTTTCGGCGACCTGTGCGACCGTCCTCGGAACTCTGGCGGCACTCGCGCTGGTGCGCTACACCCGATTTCGCGGCCGTGTTCTCTTTTCCGGCATGGTCTATGCGCCTCTGGTGATGCCGGAGGTGATCACCGGCCTGTCGCTGCTGCTGCTCTTCGTGGCGATCGGGTTCGACCGCGGTTTCTGGACGATCACGCTCGCCCATATCACCTTCACCATGTGCTTCGTCGCGGTCGTGGTCCAGTCGCGTCTTCTGAGCTTCGACCAGTCGATCGAGGAGGCGGCGCTCGATCTCGGCGCGACCCCGGTCAGGACCTTCTTCGCGATCACGCTGCCGGTGATCGCGCCGGCCGTCTTTTCCGGCTGGATTCTCGCTTTCACGCTTTCGCTCGACGATCTCGTGATTGCAAGCTTCACGACCGGGCCGGGCGCCACGACGCTGCCGATGAAGATCTATAGCCAGGTCCGCCTGGGCGTGACGCCGGAAATCAATGCCATCTGCACGATCCTGATCGGTATCGTCGCTTTGGGTGTGATCGTCGCATCGATCGTCACGAAGCGTCGTGAAGTCCAGCGCGAAAAGGACGAGCGAGCAGCCTTCGCGGCGATTGGTTGAGCGAGGGCGTGTTGAGGTTCATCTCGCGTTTGTGACGGCTGCTCGGAGGAGTGCCATCTCTTTTCCTCCTCATCTCTCACGAGCACAGGGGGGAGGAGATCAAACAAGCCGCTGCGAAAACCACCAATCTCAACAGGCTTCAAAGCACTTCCACGAAAAGTGTGTAACGGTTTTCCGTCCGGAAGTGCATTGTCTCAAAGATGTTACTGTGGACTGAGGAGAACCGAAAGCGGTGAGATTACTGCGTTCGGCCAGGAGCCGCCGATGAAGAATTGCAGCGGTTCCTTGTTGGCCTCGGGGTCCGCGAGCGTTCCCGCCAGGGCCAGACTGCCGCTTCGATAGGGGACGACGCCGGTCACCGAAATATTGCCGGCGGGGCCGACGAAAGCGGCCCGGTCCAGCCGTGCGGTGCCGCTGCCGAAGCTCGTCTCGATGTCCGCCGTCTGGAACTCGAGCGTGCCGTCGCTTGCCTGCGACAGGGAGAAGAATTCCCCCTTGCGCACGAGATCGGTGAAGGCGTGAACGTCGAAATCGGCGAGCCTGCCGTTGGTGAGCGAATAATCGAGACGGCCGAAGACATCGGCGAGCCCCGTCTCCCAGAGGGGGCGGCCGGTGGCAAGTTCGACGCTGAGAACGCCCCGGCCGGTCGGAACGGGACCCTTGAGGCCGAAGCTGTCGAGGACGGCAGCGAAGTCGGCGTCTTTCAGGTTCATCTGCAGCTTGCCGCCTTGCCCCACCCCTTTTTCTGAGAGCACGGCGCGGCCGCTCAGCCTGCCATTCGCATAGGTGCTGTCGCCGATGTCGAGCGAAACCCGGCTTCCGTCGATCATCACTCCGGCAGCGACATCGGTCAGGTGCAACGGACCGGCCAGGACTTCTTGGGACGACAGCCGGACATCCAGACGCCAGCCCCCGACAAGAGCCTGGGCCATCCGCCATCCGCGGTCGTCCTCCTGTGCCGGCTTCAGCGTTGTCAGGGGCAAGCCGTTGAGGTCGATCCGGTCGAAGGCGAGCGTGCCTTCCACGCGCGGCTCCTTGCCGGAGGGCAATTGCACATCCAGAACGCCCGTCGCCGTGGCTTCGCCGACCGCCAGCTGCAGGTCCTCGAGCTTCAACGCCGTCTCACCGGTGGTCACCCTCGTATCGATACTGAACCCGCCCGGAGGCAATCCCGCATCCGGAGCCCCGCGGTACCACGCGGCAAGCGCTGCCAGCGAAGGTGCGGACATCTGCAGATGGCCGAAGGCGAAAGGCTGGGTGGAGAAATTGCCGATACCCTCGAAGGAAAAGGTCAACGGAGCCGAGGTGAGCGATGTCTTGAGAGCGGCGTTGCGCCTGGCGAAGAGGGCGAGCGGCTCCTCGCATACGAAGGCCCAGCCCACCGCTTCGCCGCCGATGAGCGCGGAGAATTGTGCGCTCAGCCGCCCTCCGAAGGAAGGCCATTTGAGGGTACCCGAAATCCCCGCGACGTCTATGCCCTCACCGGTTGGCGCCATGTGGTCGACGACGCGGAAGCGGCCATTCTCGATGGTGATGTCTCCGAAGGGAGCCTCGTCACGCGGCACGGTATTGCCCGGCGGCACCAGCCAGTCCGGTTTTTGCCAGTTGAACGCGCCGTCGGCCCCGCGCTCGAGCGTGAGGACCGGATCGACGAGCGTGATCTCGTCAAGAGCCTGTTCGCCACGAAGTGCGGAAAGCAGGCTGAACGAAGCGGTGATGCGGCCGATCTCGGCGAGCGGGCGCGGCTCGGGTCCGGTGGAGACGATCGTCGTTGCGGGGAGCGTCACCACGGGTTCCGGCCAGAACCGGACTTCCGGCTCGCCGCTGATCGTGCTTTTCCCGCCCGACCAGTCGTCGAGCATCCGCTCCATCGCCGCGCGGGCCTCGGTCGTCGAAACCACGAGCGGCAGCGCGGCATTGTATGCGGCGGCGAGGGCGATGCCTAGGGCGGCCGACCAAACGAGGTGGCGCCGGCGAAGCCGCGCCCACAGGCGCGAATCGCCCAATATCTGGAACATCTTCCTCGTCATTTCGGTCGGACTGCCATCGCCTCGGGTAAGCCGCTTGGATAGGACTTCAGCCTGCATAAAGCAAATGCCGCTGACATGGAAATGTCGCCGTCGCGATCATGCGGAGCCGCATCCGCACTGTTTGTTCCGCGCTGCAGCATGATATAGAAAAGTCCGAAGAGCGGAGGAAAGCATGCAAGCAGAACGGCCTTTATGGATTCCGGACAGGGAAATTCTCGAGCGCAGCCCGATGGCTGAGTTCATCGCCTGGTGCGGGGAGCGCTTCGGGCGCAGCTTTTCCGACTATGATGCCTTTCATGACTGGTCGGTGACCGAGCGCGGCGATTTCTGGACCGCCGTATGGGAGCATTGCAAGGTGATCGGCGAAGGCGGAGAAAGGGCTCTCGTCGACGGCGACCGGATGCTCGACGCCCGCTTCTTTCCGGAAGCGAAGCTCAATTTCGCCGAAAACCTGCTGCGCAAGTCGGGGAACGGCGATGCCCTGATCTTCCGCGGCGAGGACCAGGTGAGCTATCGGCTGACCTGGGACGAACTGCGCGCCCTGGTGTCGCGTCTGCAACAGGCGCTGAAGGCGCAGGGGATCGGCGTCGGCGACCGCGTCGCCGCTATGATGCCGAATATGCCGGAGACGATCGCCCTCATGCTTGCGACCGCTTCGGTCGGCGCGATCTGGTCGTCCTGTTCGCCCGATTTCGGCGAGCAGGGCGTTCTCGATCGCTTCGGCCAGATCGCCCCCAAGCTCTTCGTCGTTTGCGACGGCTACTGGTATAACGGCAAGCGGCAGGACGTGGACGCGAAGCTGCGTGCGGTGGCCAAGGCGCTCGGGGCGCCGACCGTCATCGTTCCCTATGCCGGAGACAGTGCCGCGCTTGCGCCGACCGTCGATGGCGGGGTGACGCTTGCCGATTTCATCGCCGAATTCCAGGCCGGACCGCTTGCCTTCGAGCGCCTGCCGTTCAGCCACCCGCTCTATATACTGTTCTCCTCGGGCACGACCGGCGTACCCAAATGCATCGTCCATTCTGCCGGCGGAACGCTGCTGCAGCACCTCAAGGAACATCGCTTCCATTGCGGGCTGAGGGACGGCGAGCGGCTGTTCTATTTCACCACCTGCGGCTGGATGATGTGGAACTGGCTGGCCTCGGGCCTCGCCGTAGGCGCAACGCTGTGCCTCTACGACGGCTCACCTTTTTGCCCCGACGGCAACGTACTCTTCGATTATGCCGCCGCCGAACGCTTTGCCGTGTTCGGCACGTCGGCGAAATATATCGACGCCGTGCGCAAGGGTGGATTCACCCCGGCAAAGACGCACGACTTGTCGTCCTTGCGGCTCATCACGTCCACCGGCTCGCCGCTTTCGCCGGAGGGCTTCTCCTTCGTCTATGACGGCATCAAGGCCGATGTCCAGCTCGCCTCGATTTCCGGCGGCACCGACATCGTCTCCTGCTTCGTGCTCGGCAATCCGCTGAAGCCGGTGTGGCGCGGAGAGATCCAGGGCCCCGGCCTCGGCCTCGCCGTCGATGTCTGGAACGACGAAGGCAAGCCGGTGCGCGGCGAAAAGGGCGAACTCGTCTGCACCAGGGCGTTTCCGTCGATGCCAGTCATGTTCTGGAACGATCCGGACGGTGCGAAGTATCGAGCCGCCTATTTCGACCGCTTCGACAACGTCTGGTGCCACGGCGATTTTGCCGAATGGACGCCGCATGGCGGCATCGTCATCCACGGCCGCTCCGACGCGACATTGAATCCCGGCGGCGTGCGCATCGGCACGGCGGAAATCTACAATCAGGTCGAACAGATGGATGAAGTCGCCGAAGCACTGTGCATCGGCCAGGACTGGGAGGACGATGTCCGCGTCGTCCTGTTCGTGCGGCTGGCCTCCGGAGTCGAGCTGACCGAAGGACTGACAAGGGAGATCAGGAACCGCATCCGGTCCGGCGCCTCGCCGCGGCACGTGCCCGCGAAGATCATCGCCGTCGCCGACATACCTCGCACCAAGTCCGGCAAGATCGTCGAACTGGCTGTGCGCGACGTGGTGCACGGCCGTCCGGTCAAGAACAAGGAAGCGCTGGCGAACCCGGACGCTCTCGACCTCTTCGCGGGGCTGGAGGAACTCAAGAGCTGAATTCGTCTATGACCTGCGTTCGAGCGACCGGGACACCAGGATGACGGGGACCATCCCGGCCAGGACGATGATCATCGCCGCAACGGAGGCGTCTTCCACCTTCGCCCGCGAGGCATCCTCGTAGACCAGCGTCGCGAGCGTATTGAAATTGAACGGACGCAGCATGATGGTCGCGGAAAGCTCTTTCATCGTCTCTATGAAGACGAGGAGCGCGGCCGTCAGCACTGCGGGCCGCATCATGGGCAGGAGGACCGCCCGCAGCGTCTGGCCGCTCGTGCGCCCGAGCGCGCGTGCGGCCATGTCCAGATGCGGCGACAGTTTCTGGAAGCCGGCTTCGAGCGTCCCTTCCGCCATGGTCAGGAACCGGACCGTGCAGGCATAGATGATGGCAAAGCCGGTGCCGCTCATGAGCAGGCCGGTGGAAATCCCGAAAAGCCCCCGCATCTCGGCGTCGATGGCATTGTCCAGGGCCGCGAGCGGAAAGAGCACCCCGATTGCCAGGACCGTTCCGGGCACGCCATAGCCGAAGGAGGCGAGCCGCCCGGCGATATCGATGATGCGCGAACGCCCGGTGCGCGCGGCATAGGCGAGCACGAAACCCAGGAGCACGGTCGCAAACGCCGTCAGTCCGGAGACGAGGATGCTGTTTAGCAGCGCACTCAGGAGGCGGGGTGCCAGGAACTGGTCGAGGCGTTTCAGGGCATAGTCGCCCAGAACGAGGAATGGAACGGCAAAGCCCGACAGCGTCGGCAAAAGGCAGGCGGCCGTCGCTGCCCATTTCTTCCAGCCGGAAAGTTTCAGCCTCGCGGCGTCGTGAACTGCGGCCGTGGTCTTCTGGCTCGCAAAGCGCTGTCTGCGGCGCGCCGCCCTCTCGACCATCATCAGCCCAATGACGAAAACCAGCATGATGCAGGCGATCTGCGCCGCGCCGGCGAGGCTGCCGCGGTTGAGCCAGGTGTCGAAGATGGAGAAGGTCAGGGTCTGCACGCCGAGAAATTCGACCGCCCCGATATCGTTCAGCGTTTCCATGGCAACGAGCGTGAGGCCGATCATGATCGCCGGCCGCGCCATCGGAAGCTGGACGCGGAAGAAGACCTTCAGCGGTCCGGCGCCGAGCGTCCGGGCCACGTCCGCGGCGGCGCGGCCCTGCATGAGGAACATCGAGCGGCAGGCGAGATAGATATAGGGATAGAGCACCGAGCTCAGCACGAGCACGGCGCCGCCAAGGGAGCGCACGTCGGGAAACCAGTAATCGCGGCTCGTCTGAAATCCGAAGAGGGCTCGGATCAGCCCCTGCACAGGGCCGGTGAAGGTGAGCAACTCCCCGAAGGCATAGGCCGAAAGATAGGCCGGTATGGCAAGCGGCAGCACCAGGGCCGCGGAAAGGAAGCGCCGCAACGGAAATTCATAGGTTGCCACCAGCCAGGCGGTGACGATGCCGATCACGGCGGTGGCGGTGCCTGTGAACAGGACCAGGAGAAGCGTGCGACCGGTTGCGCGCGGGATGACGTTTTCGATGAGATGCGGCCAGTCTGCGGTGCCGCCGGAAATGGCGAGCCACGCAATGGCAAGAATCGGCATGAGCACGACCGCGGAGGCGAGTCCGGCCCAGCCGGTGAGCAGCGGATGGTGAAGGCCGGTGCCGGAGCTGGCGTAGCGCCGCTTGAGGCTTTTGGCGGTGAAGTGCAAACGATCCGTCCGAAGCAATGCCGATCGAAATGACGAGTGAGGAAACGGCCCGCAGTTTCCTCAACCTTCGAGAACCGACAAACTGGTTCCTTCAGGTCAACATTTCCTTACAGCATTCGGTTTCAATTGGCCAAGACGCGTTGTGAGGGAAAGGATATTTCCACCAGTGTGCCCTCGTTCGGGGCGGAAGTGATGGCAAACTGCGCTCGGTTCGCTTCCGCCATCGCTTTCGTCAGCGGCAGGCCGAGGCCGGTGCCGTCGCCACGCTTGCGGCCGCCGGTCGTGACCTGACGGAAGGGCTTCATAGCCTGGTCGAGCTCGTTGCGGGTCATGCCGATGCCGGTGTCGCGGATTCTCAGCATGACGCTGCCATTGGCCTCGTAGGACGTCGACACGACGATCTGGCCGCCCGACGGCGTAAAGCGGATGGCATTCGCGAGGATGTTCAGGGCGATCTGCTTGATCGAACGGTCGTCGGCGACGACTTCGGGCACGGAGCCCGACAGCGAGGTGCGGATGATCACGCGCTGGCTATTGGCCTGCGGCTGCACCAGCGACACGGCCTCGGAAACGGCCTCATTGAGATCAACGGCGCCGAAGTCGAGATCCATCTCGCCGGCCTCGATCTTCGAGATGTCGAGCAGATCGTTGACGATGTCGAGGACATGCCGTCCCGACCGGCCGATGTCGCCGGCATATTCGATATAGCGCGGATGGCCGATGGGGCCGAAATGCTCGCTCGCCATCATGTCGGAAAACCCGATAATGGCGTTGAGCGGCGTGCGGATCTCGTGGCTGACCCGGGCCAGGAATTCCGTCTTGTGAGCATTTGCCGTCTCGGCGGCGCGCTTGGCGTTGCGAAGTTCCTCTTCGGTCCGCTTCCACTGGGTGATGTCGCGGATGACGGCGCAGTAACCGTTGGAGGAGGAGAGCCGGCCGATGGTCATGAACAGCGGAATGAAGCCGCCGGCGGCCTCGCGGCCGATCACTTCCCGTCCATCGTTGAGCACGCTTGCGACGCCGTGGCCGGAAAGGCCTTGGAGATAGTCGATCACCGCCTTCTGGCTCTCATGGGCGAAGAGCGCGGCGAACGGCTTTCCGCGCATATCGGCCTCGTCATAGTCGAAGAGCGCGCTTGCGGAGCGGTTCATCGTCCGGATGTCGCCGTCCCGTCCGAGGACCACGACCCCATCGGTCGCGGTCTCCAGAATCGATCGAAGCTCGTCGATCTCCATCCGGAGCCGGCTTGCTTCTGCCGCTCCTTCGTCTTCGAGCGCCTGCTTCTCCGCTTCGCTTGCGCCGGCCGGGGTCAGCGCAAGCATCAGCGCGCTCTTTCCTTCCCAGCGGATCGAATGCAGGTGGGCGCCGACGGGAACGAGCCTGCCATCCTTGCGGACCAGCGTCATGGTTCCGTTCGGCTTTGCCGCGCCTGCCTCGTTGCCGAGAGCGAACAGGGCCTCGAGGCCACCCTCCTGCTTGAAGGCTTCGAGATCCTCATATCCGGTCAGCCGCAGGAATTCCGCATTGGCATGCAGCAAGGCGTCGCCGTGGTGAACCAGCAACGCGACCGGCAGCCTGTCGAGAATCTCGCTGCTCATGGCTGCGCCGTTGCGTGCGGCGAGGCCGGGCTCCGTTGCCGCAGCAGGGGTCTCGCCCGCCGGCGTCGCATCGTGCTGTCCGCCTGGCGCCTCGGCTTCCTCCGTCTGTCGGCTTTCTTCCATGGCAGCCGGCGTGCTGGGGGAGGTGTCCGCTGCGTGCCGGCCTTCGGATCTGCCCTCCTGCGGCAGCGGATCAGGGGCGAAATGCTCGCCGAGCTGCCTTGCAATCTCGCGGAAGGCCGCCTGCTCGCCGCGGGTCAGCGCGCCGGCTCCCGCCGGTCGGCGCTCGTCGAGGTCGATGACCTTGTCGGAGGCCTGCCGTCCGGTGGTTTCGACGACCCGCAAGGCGGGCTGTTCGCCGCGGAAAGGGTCTTCCGATACGCCCTGTGCAGCCTCGGCCGCATCTTTCCCACTCTCGGCGGCAGGGCCGGTCCTGGAGCCAGCCTCAGCCTGCGGCGCATCGGCGCGCTCAGCCGACATGTCGCTTGAAGCCTGCGCGATCGGCGCCGGCGCCGGCCGGTCGAGCGAAAGCCCGGCCGCCTTCGCGTCCGGCACGGCGTCGGCGACCCTGACAATGCCGAAGCCGCGGAAGCCGTCGAACTCGCGCGAACGGGAATAGGTGGGAAGGGCGGCGAGATCGACCGGCACCTTGAGATTGGTTCCCTGGACCGGCCAGAAGATCGTTTTGCCGGACCAGGTATCGCGGCGGTGCAGAAGCTCGTTGATCTTGTCGTCGGGGTCGAGATCGTAGCGGTCGGCGAGATCGGTGAAGGTCACGCCGATCACGTCGGCGGCCTTCGGGCCGACGGCTGACGCGAACTCTTCGGAGATTTCGCTGAAACGTCCCTCCGCGTCGATCTTCCAGACGAACCGAACCGCCCGTCCGCCGGCCGCAAACGCAAAGTCGGTGGTTTCGCCGTCACGATTCGCATCGCCAGCCGGTTCGCCGGAAGCCGGTTCGGCTTCAAGCGGCGTTTCAGGCTCGGCGAGATCGGCCGCCTCGGCCTCGTCCTTCGGAGCGAGCTCCCCTTGCGCATCCTCCGCGGTGCCGTTCTCGACAGGCACTTCGTGTTCTCTCGCTGCAGCCGCCTCCGGGGCCTCGGCTTCCTCAACGGGCGCCTCCGCCTGGTTCGTCTCCGCCGGTGTCGCGGACGGAGGAACCGCCTCTCGTGTTTCGCTCGACGGCGCAGGTGCGGCGGGGATCGCCTGCTCCTGCGCTGTTTCGCCGACGGCCTCTCCGGTCTCCGGTTTTTCGAGGATTGCCTCGACCGCGAAGAGCAGGTGGAGGGCCGGGTGGTCCGAAATCTTGCCGACTGCAGCCGGCAGGCGCCCTTTTTCCGTCGCGACCGGACGCTTGATCAGGCGATCCTTGTCGTTCGCAGCGGCTGCAACGAGCGTTCGGCGAATATCCGCCGAAAGACCGAGACTCTCGAATCCGGGCGAGCCGGCAACGATGGACCCGTCGCTATCGAGCACGGCCATGTGCGTGTCCGGGCCGTCGAGCCCGGCAATCATAGCCTCGGCGCGGGCCTCGGCCGAAAGCGCCTTGCCGTTGTTCGGCGCGGTGAACAGAATTGCCTCTTCCCCGGGTGCGATGCGGATCATCTCCACGGCGGCGTTGAGCGGAAGCCGGCGAAAGCCCGATGCCATACGGATCAGAAGCTGCCGGCGGTCCCCGACGGCGGCGAGCTGCGCCGCGGCGGCGCGCAACTGGCGAAGCGAAAGATCGCTCGGATCGAGGTCGGTATCGATGAAATCGTAGACCGAGGCCGTTCCGAACAGCTTTGCGCCCTGGTCGTTGGCCCATAGCACTCGCGCGACACTCTTCGAAAAAAGGACGGACGCATCCCCCCGGGCAAAATGCTCCCGCACCCGTGCATGCACGGCAATGTCGATGAAGGGGTACTGTCTTTCGGGCATCGGCAGACCTACTGACGGATCGCTTGCGCGTTAACGCTCTATTAATACCCAGCCCATCGGCGAGGGTCCAGCAACGGTGCGGCCTCGGCCACGTCTTTCGGCGCGGAAGGTTAATGTGCACGGCTTATTGTGCGCTGCACAAATTTATTGCAACGCACAACCAAATCGGCTATAGAAGCGTCATCAATCAAAACGGCGCCTCTGAAGAGGGCCACACCAAGGAGCGCATGAAATGGCTACCAGGAAGACCGAAGACGCATTTTCCCTCTCTTTCGACCCGACCAAGTTTGCCGACAGCTTCCGCGAGTTCGCCGAAAAGGGCGCCGCGCAGTCGAAGGAAGCCTACGCCAAGATGAAGACCGCGACCGAGGAAGCAGCGAAGACTGTCGAAGCGACGGTCGAGAGCGCTCAATCGGGCACCGTCGAACTCGGCCTGAAGGCCATCGACGCGCTGCGCACCAATGCCGAAAGCTCGCTCTCGCACATGGAAGCTCTGCTCGGCGTGAGGTCGCTCTCCGAACTCGTCGAACTGCAGACCGCCTTCATCCGCAAGCAGGCCGAGCTTGCCGTCGAGCAGGCGAAGACGATGCAGGAAGCAACGCGCAAGGTCGCCGAGAACGTTGCCAAGCCCGGCAAGGATGCCGCGGAAAAGGCGATGTCCAGCCTCAAGAAGGGCTGATCGGCCGCGCCGTTTCAATCGGATTCGAAGCAAAGACCGGGTGGCTTGCCATCCGGTCTTTTTGCTGGATAATCTGAACTTAAGGCTTGCAAATCGGTGTGAGTGACCGTATGTGAGCCGCCAAGCGACGACCCGAATAACATTGGAGTCGCCCGTCGAGTGCGGTTGTAGCTCAGTTGGTTAGAGCGCAGGTTTGTGGCACCTGAGGTCGGTGGTTCGAGACCACCCAACCGTACCATTTCTTTCAAGACATATCCTTCCAGCCGGTCCACGATCCGCAAGGCTCGTGGTTGTGGTCGAATGCCCAGGCGGCGAAAACGCCGATAGGTCTGGCACTTCGGCCTTCTGCGCTCGCCGCACTCAATCCTCGTTGCGTCGGGGATGTGGCCCCGACCTTATCACCTCTGGAATATAGACTGCTTCGTCACGCTGCGGCATTCTCACCGAGTGGGACAAGCATCATAGCTGCCTTAGCCGACCTGGACATCAAGACGCTGAGAGAGCCGTTCCAGGCCGCGCCGGCAGGCAGCACGACGACGGCTGGAGGAGCACGTGGCTGGTCGACTGGACGGAAAAATTGCGCTTATCAGCGGCGGGGCAGGGGGGTGTGGTCTCGCCGCCACCGAACTTTTCGCTCGGGAGGGCGCAGCGGTCGGGATCGTGGATCTCCCGCAGAGCGATGGCGAGGCCATCGCCGCCCGCCTCCGCAGCGAGGGCTTCAGAGCGGCATTCGCCTCGGCCGACGTGTCGGACGAACGTCAGGTAACGCAAGCGGTGGAAGGGTTTCGGGAGAACTCGGACCGATCACGGTCCTGTTCAATCACGCGGGCACCATCGTCATTCGGCCGTTTCTGGAGACCACGGTCGACGAGTGGGACAGGCTGATGGCCGTCAACGTGCGCAGCATGTTCCTCATGACCCGCGCCGTTCTTCCCCAGATGATCGACGCCGGAGGCGGATCGATCGTCTGCACCTCTTCCATATCGGCGGTGGCCGCAACGCCGATGGAGGTTCTTTACAATACGACCAAGGGGGCGTGCCACATGTTCGCCCGATCCGTCGCCGTGGAGTTCAGGGATCGGAACATCCGGTGCAATGCGGTTTGCCCCGGTTTCATCCAGACGGCGCACGGCCAAAGGGAAGTCGAGGAGCTGACCCGCTACGGGGTCGATGTCTCCGAGGCGGCGATCGCCGCCCAGCAGGGGCGGATGTGCCGGCCGGACGAGGTCGCCAAGGCCGCCCTTTATCTTGCGAGCGACGACGCAAGCTTCGTCAGCGGCGCCCATCTGTTCGTCGACAATTGTTTTACAGCGGTGTGAGGGGAGAAACATGGCTTTCGAGAAAGGTGGAGTCTGGCGGAACTGGGTAGGCAATCAGTATTGCGTATCGCAATACAAGGCCTCGCCCGAATCCGAGTCCGAACTGGCCGAACTGGTCGCAGAGGCGGACAAGCGGGATCTCGGAGTGCGCGTCTCGGGTTCGGGCCACTCCTTCACGCCGGTCGTAGGGACCAGCGGTCTCCTTTTGTCGCTGGCAAATCTCAGGGGCGTTCAGAACGTCGACAAGGCGCGCAAGCAAATTACCGTGGCAGGCGGAACGCGCATCAACGAGGTGGGCAAGACGCTGAAGCAGCACGGACTGTCGCTGATCAATCAGGGCGATATCGACAGCCAGGCGGTCGCCGGCGCCTTTACCACCGGAACCCACGGGACCGGGATCAAGCTCGCAAACATGGCGTCTTCGATCGCCGGAATGAGGATCGTCAAGGCGAACGGGGAAATTCTCGACATCGATGGGAGCGACGAAGAACTCCTCCACGCGGCTCAGGTCTCGGTCGGCACGCTCGGCGTCATCTCGTCCATGACGCTCAACGTCATGGACGCCTATAACCTGCACGAGCGGCTGTGGCGTGACGACTTCGAGACCTGCATGGAGCGCCATGACGAACTGGCCGCAAATCACCGGCATTTCGGATTTTTCTGGTGCCCGACGCCGGAAAGCCGTCACCTCTACTGCCTGCCGGATACCTCGGCCGTCTCGTCCACGAACAAATTGGCCGATGTCTGCGAAATGAAGGTGATGGATATCACCGACGCAGCGCCCATGGAGAGCGAGTTCGAAAAGATCGCCTACAGTTCGGAAGTCTATCCCATCGAATACGTCCCCAACTTCGTCGAACTCGAATATGCGGTGCCCCTCGAACACGGCAAGGCAGCAGTCAGAGCCGTGCGCGATCTCATGCTCAACAAGCATACGAACTGCATCTATCCGATCGAATATCGCTTCACCGCCGGCGATCCGGCGTGGATGAGCCCCTTCCATCACCAGGACAGCATCACGCTCTCCGTCTCGGGCGGCCCGGGAATCGATTACTGGGCATATCTGAAGGACGTCGACCAGATCCTGCGCGGATACGACTCGCGGCCGCATTGGGGGAAGATGCATTTCCTCGACACCGACGATGTGACGCATCTCTATCCGCGTGCCGGGGACTTCCGCGCGCTGCGAAGGGAACTGGACCCGAAAGGGCGCTTCCTGAACGACCATCTGAAGATGCTGCTCGGCTGACCTTCATGATTTCAGGTGGAGTTGACACGCGGGATGCGGCCGAAACCGCACACAGTTTTCCTCATCCCGCTCTAAACGAATATCTGATGCTCCGCCGTCACCAGTTCCTGCAGAAACGCTGCGACCGTGCGCACGCGCACCAGGTCGCGGGCGCTCTCGTGATAGGTCGTCCAGTAGGCGCGTCGGATCGTCGTCTGGGGGAGCAGGCGTACAAGCTCCGGATATTGCCGGGCGATGTAGTTATGCAGGATGCCGATGCCGGCGCTGGAGCGGGCGGCTTCGGTCTGGCCCGTGGCGCTGGAGATCTCGAAGGAGGCATTCCAGCTGCGCATGACCTCGCTGGAGAAATTGAGCGACGGCGTGAAGATCAGATCCTCCACATAACCGATCCGGCGATGGTTCTTGAGATCGTCGACAGACCCGGGTGTGCCGTAGCGGCCAAGATATTCTGCCGATGCGTAGAGGCCCAGTGTATAATCGGTAAGCTTGGACGAGACGAGCCGCCCCTGTTCCGGCCGTTCGATGGTAATCGCGATATCGGCCTCGCGCTGCGACAGCGAGAAGGAGCGCGGAACAGGAACGAGCTGGAGCTTCAGTTCCGGGTAACGTGCCGTGAGCCGCCCGAGACGCGGCGCCAGGAACGAGACGCCGAAACCATCAGGGGCGCCGATGCGCACCGTGCCCGCGATCGCCGTATCGATCCGCCCGACCTGCGATTGGGCGGCGAGCATCTCGGTTTCCATGCGCTCGGCCGCGGCAAAGAAGACCTCGCCTTCGGCCGTTAGTTCGCAGCCGTTGGGACGCCGGATGAGGAGCTTCGCTTTCAGCTTTTCCTCGAGCGCGGTAACCCGCCGGCTGAGCGTCGCGTGATTGATGCCGAGCCTTTTCGAGGCGGCGAGGATCTGGCCCGTCCGCGCGACGGCCAGAAATACCCGGACGTCGTCCCAGTTCATGCGAACGCTTTCATGGACTTTAATCTGTGCACAACGGTTCCTGAAATTCGGAAATTGAATTGTTGAAATCGTAGTGCGATCATGAGGGCACAATCAAGGGTCAGGAGAAACACTCATGTATGAACTCGGTCATTTCATCGACGGCAAGCGCGTTGCCGGCACGAGCGGTCGCGTCAGCAACATCTTCAACCCGGCAACGGGCGAAGTTCAAGGCACCGTAGCGCTGGCGAGCGACGCGGACCTGGCCGCCGCCGTCGAGAGCGCCAAGGCTGCCCAGCCCAACTGGGCCGCAACCAATCCTCAGCGCCGCGCCCGCGTCTTCATGAAGTTCGTCCAGCTCCTGAACGACAACATGAACGAGCTGGCCGAGATGCTTTCCCGCGAGCACGGCAAGACCATCGACGACGCCAAGGGCGACATCGTGCGCGGCCTCGAAGTCTGCGAATTCGTCATCGGCATTCCACACCTGCAGAAGAGCGAATTCACCGAAGGCGCGGGTCCCGGCATCGACATGTACTCGATCCGCCAGCCGGTCGGCGTCGGCGCCGGCATCACCCCGTTCAATTTTCCCGGCATGATCCCGATGTGGATGTTCGCCCCGGCGATCGCCTGCGGCAATGCATTCATCCTCAAGCCTTCCGAACGCGATCCCTCCGTGCCGATCCGCCTTGCCGAACTGATGATCGAAGCCGGTCTGCCGGCGGGCATCCTCAACGTCGTCAACGGTGACAAGGGCGCGGTGGATGCGATCCTGACGCATCCCGATATCGCCGCCGTTTCCTTCGTCGGCTCGACCCCGATCGCCCGCTACGTCTATGGCACGGCTGCGATGAACGGCAAGCGTGCGCAATGCTTCGGCGGCGCAAAGAACCACATGATCATCATGCCGGACGCCGACCTTGACCAGGCGGCCAACGCACTCATCGGCGCCGGCTACGGTTCCGCGGGCGAGCGTTGCATGGCGATCTCGGTCGCCGTTCCGGTCGGCGAGGAAACCGCAAACCGTCTGATCGACAAGCTTGTTCCGATGGTCGAAAGCCTGCGCATCGGTCCCTATACCGACGAAAAGGCCGATATGGGCCCCGTCGTCACCAAGGAGGCGGAGCAGCGCATCCGCAGCCTGATCGACAGCGGCATCGAGCAGGGTGCGAAGCTCGTGGTCGACGGCCGCGACTTCAAGCTGCAGGGCTATGAGAACGGCCACTTCATCGGCGGCTGCCTCTTCGACGACGTCACACCCGACATGGACATCTACAAGACCGAAATCTTCGGACCCGTCCTGTCGGTCGTCCGGGCCAGGAATTACGAAGAGGCCCTGTCGCTGCCGATGAAGCACGAATACGGCAACGGTGTCGCCATCTATACCCGCGACGGCGATGCGGCGCGCGACTTCGCCTCCCGCATCAATATCGGCATGGTCGGCGTCAATGTTCCGATCCCGGTTCCGCTCGCCTACCATTCCTTCGGCGGCTGGAAATCCTCGTCCTTCGGCGACCTCAACCAGCATGGGCCGGACTCGATCAAATTCTGGACGCGGACGAAGACGATCACGTCCCGCTGGCCGTCCGGCATCAAGGATGGGGCCGAGTTCTCGATACCGACGATGCGATAACGCGGCAGCGAACGCCTGACCGACTGGGGCCTCCTTCGGGAGGCCCCGGATTGGATCGAGGCGGCGCGAATAACGGTTCGTCCCCCTGGGGCCGGCACGAAAACGGCGGGCATGCGCCCGCCGTCCTCGTATTGCTTAGATCGTCGGTCTCAGTCCTGCGGGCCGTCGTTGTAGCCGATCTTGTCGACGATTTCCGAGGCCTTCTTGCGGTTTGCCGCGATTTCGGCAAGCGGCAGCGTGTCCGGCTTGATCTCGCCGAAGGACTTCACGACTTCCGACGGTTCGGCGCCCGGCAGAACCGGATACTCGAAGACCTGTTCGGCATAGATTTTCTGCGCTTCGCCTTCCGACAGGAATTCCATGAGCTTGAGGGCATTTTCCTTGTTCGGCGCGTTCTTGGCGAGCGCCATGCCGGAGATGTTCACATGCGTGCCCCGGTCCTTGGTGTTCGGGAACAGCACCTTGATCGCCGCAGCCCATTCCTTCTGCTCGGGCTCCTTCTCGTTGGTGATCATAAGGCCGACATAGTAGCTGTTGCCGAGCGCAATGTCGCATTCGCCGGCGAAGATCGCCTTGGCCTGGTCGCGATCGCCGCCGTCCGGCTTCTTGGCGAGATTGTTCCTGAGGCCGGTCAGCCATTTTTCCGCTTCGGCTTCGCCGTGGTGGGCGATCATGGAGGCGAACAGGCCGACATTATAGGAGTGCTGGCCGTCGCGGGTGCAGATCTTGCCCTTCCACTTCGGGTCGGCGAGTTCCTCATAGGTGATGTCGTCCTGCGCTACGCGCTCCTTCGAGGCATAGACGACGCGGCCGCGTGTCGTCAGGCCGAACCAGTTGCCGTCCGGATCCCGGAAATGGTCGGGAATGTCCTTGTTGATGGTCTCGTTGACGACCGGCTGCGTCACGCCCGCGTCCTTCGCTTCGGTCAGGCGGCTGATGTCCACGGTCAGAATCACGTCGGCTGGAGAGTTTGCGCCTTCAGCCTGGATGCGCTCGACAAGACCCTTGTCGAGGAAGAGGACGTTGGTCGTAATGCCCGTCTTCTCGGTGAAGGCGTCCAAAAGCGGCTTAATGAGGTCCGGCTGCCGGTAAGAGTAGATGTTGACCTCTCCGTCGGCTCGGACCGCCGTAGAGGCAAGAAACGTCGCCGCTACGGACAGCGCTCCGATCAGCGCTTTTGAAATTTGCATGGTGCTCTCTCCTTTTTCGTGTTTTAAACTTAACTAACTCAATCATATTTCTGCCGTCCGCCGGCGCGTCAGTCAACAGCGAAAAGGTAAAGAGATAACCTTCGTGAATATTTCCACTTTTTGGAATTGTTCCAAACTGCGATCCGTCCTATATGATGAGGCACGAATTTATCGAATCCGGAGCAAAAAATGCGTCTGACGAAGCAAACCAACTACGCGGTACGCATGTTGATGTACTGTGCTGCGAACGGCGAGAAGCTCAGCCGCATTCCCGAGATTGCCAGGGCTTACGGCGTATCCGAGCTGTTCCTCTTCAAGATTCTGCAGCCGCTCACGAGAGCCGGCCTGGTCGAGACGGTGCGCGGCCGCAACGGCGGCGTCCGCCTGCCGAAGCCGGCGTCGGAGATCACCCTTTTCGACGTCGTCAAAGTCACGGAAGACAGTTTCGCCATGGCGGAATGCTTCGAGGCGGGCGAGATCGACTGCCCGCTGGTGGACAGCTGCGGCCTCAACGCCGCGCTGCGCAAGGCGCTGAACGCCTTTTTCGAAGTGCTTCAGGGGTACACGATCGACGACCTGGTCAAGGCCAGGCCGCAGATCAACTTCCTCCTGGGCCTGGAAGAGCCAGTGCGCCCGCAGACCTCGGCCGCCTGAGTTCACTCGCGTCTGCGAGCTTGTGGCCGAGAGGCTCTGCCCTGAAGCAGCGTGAGAGCGGGACGGAAAACCCGCGTACGCTGGCGGCAACTCATCCGCGAACTGCTGCTTCCAGTCGACAGGTCTTGCTTCCGGCGGGCGATCTCGGCACCTCGAACGGTATTGAGCATTTTCGAGGTCGAATGTTTCCCTTCGACAGCGCAGCTTAGAGTTTATCTGCATTCCCCTTGAGAGTTCGCGACTCGCATTGCTTGCCCCGGAACCGCGGCTGCCGGCGAAAGTCGGGGATAGTTCCGCATGCTCTGTTTGCGGAAGAATTTTTCGCATAGACAAAATTCCAAAGCGACTTATTGCATTGCGACGCCAAATGTCGTTCCATCCGCCCTTGACCGGGTGTAAACGTCATGCCGTGTCAGATAAATTGCGAGAACAAAAACAAATCTGGGAAGCAAGCTCATGAAAAAGCTCACTACTCTCTTGGCAGCGACGGCGATTGCCACGCTGATGGCCGGCACCGCCTGGTCGAAAACGTTCGTCTTCTGCTCGGAAGGGTCGCCGGAGGGCTTTGATCCCGGCCTCTATACGGCCGGCACGACCTTCGACGCTGCCGCGCATACCGTCTACAGCCGTCTTCTCGAGTTCAAGAAGGGCACGACGGAGACCGAGCCCGGGCTCGCCGAAAGCTGGACGATTTCCGACGACGGCCTTGAATATACTTTCAAGCTGCGTCCCGGCGTCAAGTTCCAGACGACCGAGTTCTTCACCCCCACTCGTGAACTGAACGCCGACGATGTGATCTTCTCGATCGAGCGCCAGTGGAAGTCCGACCATCCGTGGCACGGCTACGTAACCGGCGGTTCCTGGGAATATTTCGCCGGCATGGGCCTGCCGGAACTGCTCGAGTCGGTCGAGAAAGTCGACGACATGACGGTCAAGATCAAGCTGAAGCGCAAGGAAGCGCCGTTCCTCGCCAACCTTGCCATGCCCTTCGCTTCGATCATGTCGAAGGAATATGCCGACAAGCTGCAGGCCGAAGGCAAGATGAACCAGCTCAACCAGATGCCGCTCGGCACCGGTCCTTTCGCCTTTGTCGGCTACCAGCAGGACGCGGTCATCCGCTACAAGGCTCATCCGGACTTCTGGGGCGGAAAACAGAAGATCGATGATCTGGTCTTCGCGATCACCACGGATGCGGCCGTTCGCTTTCAGAAGCTGCAGGCCGGCGAATGCCACCTGATGCCCTATCCGAACGCGGCCGATGTGGAAGCCATGAAGGCCGATCCGAACCTCAAGGTGATGGAGCAGGCCGGCCTCAACGTCGCCTATCTCGCCTACAACACGACGCAGGCGCCTTTCGACAAGGTCGAAGTGCGCAAGGCTCTGAACAAGGCGATCAACAAGCAGGCGATCGTCGATGCCGTCTTCCAGGGACAGGCGCAGCCGGCGGTTAACCCGATTCCGCCGACCATGTGGTCCTATAACGAACAGACCGAAGACGACACCTACGATCCGGAAGCGGCCAAGAAGATGCTCGAGGATGCCGGCGTCAAGGACCTTTCGATGAAGGTCTGGGCAATGCCTGTCGCGCGTCCCTACATGCTGAACGCCCGTCGCGCCGCCGAACTGATGCAGGCGGACTTTGCAAAGGTCGGCGTCAAGGTCGAAATCGTCTCCTACGAATGGGCGGAATATCTCGAGAAGTCCAAGGCGAAGGACCGCGACGGTGCGGTCATCCTCGGCTGGACGGGCGACAATGGCGACCCGGACAACTTCCTCGACACTCTGCTCGGTTGCGATGCCGTCGGCGGCAACAACCGCGCGCAGTGGTGCAACAAGGAGTTCGACGACCTCGTCACGAAGGCGAAGGAAGCATCCGACGTCGCAGAGCGCACCAAGCTCTATGAGGAAGCGCAGGTCATCTTCAAGCGCGAAGCTCCCTGGGCAACGCTCGACCACTCGCTCTCCATCGTCCCGATGCGCAAGAATGTCGAAGGCTTCGTGCAGAGCCCGCTCGGCGACTTTGCTTTCGACGGCGTTGATATTGTAGAGTAATCTTATCGACAGATCCGAAGGGGGCGTTTGCCGCTGGCGAGCGCCCCTCTTCCTTTTTGCCAGTGCCGCCACTCATGCGGGCACGGTTGGCATGAGGTTTGACTATGTTCCGATTCCTTCTGGGGCGTTTGGCAGTGCTGATCCCGACTTTCATCGGGGTTTCCATCATCGCCTTTTCCTTCATCCGCCTGCTTCCCGGCGATCCCGTGGCGCTGCTTTCCGGCGAACGGGTGATGTCGCCTGAGCGGCATGCCGAGATCTCCCACCAACTGGGCTTCGACCGACCCATCGTCATGCAGTACCTGGATTATCTCTGGGGCGTTCTGCAGGGCGACTTCGGGACGTCGATCGTCACCAAGAAGCCGGTGATCGATCAGTTCATGGAGCTCTTCCCGGCGACCGTCGAGCTGTCGCTCTGCGCCATTATCTTCGCGGTGGTCGTCGGCATACCTGCTGGTGTGGTCGCGGCAGTCAAGCGCGGATCCATCTTCGACCAGATCATCATGGGCACCGCGCTCATCGGCTTCTCGATGCCGATCTTCTGGTGGGGCCTGCTGCTGATCATCGTCGTCTCCGGCATTCTGCAGTGGACGCCGGTGTCCGGGCGTATCTCGTTGATGTTCTTCTTCCCGTCGGTCACCGGCTTCATGCTGATCGACTCGCTGTTGTCCGGCCAGGAAGGGGCGTTCCAGTCGGCCTTCAATCACCTCATCCTGCCGACGATCGTTCTCGGCACCATTCCGCTCGCCGTCATTGCGCGCCAGACCCGCTCTGCAATGCTCGAAGTGCTTTCCGAAGACTATGTGCGCACTGCACGTGCCAAGGGGCTCTCCACCTTCCGTGTGGTCGGCATTCATGCGCTGCGCAATGCGATGATCCCTGTCGTCACCACCATCGGCCTGCAGGTCGGTGTGATGCTGGCGGGCGCGATCCTGACGGAGACGATCTTCTCCTGGCCGGGGATCGGCAAATGGATGGTCGATTCGGTCTTCCGGCGCGACTATGCCGTCATACAGGGCGGGCTTTTGATCATAGCCGCGGTCATCATGCTGGTGAACCTCGCCGTTGATCTGCTCTACGGCTTGATCAACCCCCGCATCCGGCACTGAGGAGAGCGATATGACCGAAGTTACCGCGACAACCGCCATATCGACCGATCCGACGCGCCGGGCGCGTCTCGCCGAATTCTGGTACTATTTCTCGGAGAACCGCGGCGCCGTTATCGGCCTGTTCTTCTTCCTGTTCCTGGTGCTGCTCGCCATCTTCGCTCCGCTGGTGGCACCCCATAACCCGACCATCCAGTTCCGCGAGGCGGTGCTGCTCCCGCCCGTCTGGCAGGAAGGCGGCCGCGCGACTTTCCTGCTCGGGACCGACGCCGTGGGCCGCGATATGCTCTCCCGTCTCATCTACGGCACACGGTTCTCGCTCTTCGTTGGCGTCATCGTGACGGTTCTGTCCCTGACGGGCGGAATCCTCGTCGGCGTCATCGCCGGCTATTTCCGCGGGTGGATCGACACGGTCATCATGCGGATCATGGACATCATCCTGGCCTTCCCGTCGCTCCTGCTGGCGCTCGTCCTGGTGGCGGTGCTGGGGCCGGGCCTCACCAATGCGATGATCGCGATCGCGCTGGTTTTCCAGCCGCATTTCGTCCGCCTGACGCGGGCGGCGGTGATGACGGAGAAAACGCGCGACTACGTCGTGGCGGCGAAGGTCGCCGGAGCCGGACATGCGAGGCTGATGTTTAAAACCATCCTGCCGAACTGCATGGCCCCGCTCATCGTCCAGGCGACGCTCTCGTTTTCGAGCGCGATCCTCGATGCGGCGGCACTCGGCTTCCTGGGTATGGGTGCGCAGCCGCCGACGCCGGAATGGGGAACGATGCTGGCGGAAGCACGCGAATTTATCCTCCGTGCCTGGTGGGTCGTGACGCTTCCCGGCCTCGCTATCCTCGTGACCGTTCTGGCAATCAATCTGATGGGCGACGGCCTGCGCGACGCGCTCGACCCCAAGCTGAAGAGGTCCTGACATGGCGCTTCTCGAAATCGAAAACCTCGTCGTCGAATTCCAGACGGCGTCCGGGCCGTTCCGAGCCGTCGACGGCGTCTCGCTCAAGGTGCATGAGGGCGAGGTCCTGGCAATCGTCGGGGAATCGGGCTCCGGCAAATCCGTGTCCATGCTGGCCGCCATGGGGCTTCTGCCCTGGACCGCCAAGGTGACCGCGGACAAGCTCGCCTTCAATGGACGGGATCTATTGAAGATGCCGGCCTCCGACCGTCGCAAGATCGTCGGCAAGGACATTGCGATGATCTTTCAGGAGCCCATCGCCAGCCTCAATCCGTGCTTCACGGTCGGTTTCCAGATCGAGGAAGTGCTGCGCATACATATGGGCCTCGACCGGGCAGCGCGGCGCAAGCGCGCCATCGAGCTGTTCGATGCGGTCGGCATTCCCGACCCCGCCGAGCGCCTCGGGCACTTTCCGCACCAGATGTCGGGCGGGCAGTGCCAGCGCGTGATGATCGCCATCGCGCTTGCCTGCAACCCGAAACTGCTCATCGCGGACGAGCCGACGACCGCACTGGACGTGACGATCCAGAAGCAGATCCTCGATCTCCTGATGAAGCTGCAGCAGGAATACCGCATGGGCCTCATCATGATCACCCATAATATGGGCGTCGTAGCGGAGACGGCGGATCGCGTCATAGTGCAGTACAAGGGCCGGAAGATCGAAGAGGCGGATGTCCTTTCGCTGTTCGAGTCGCCGAAGAGCAATTATACCCGCGCGCTTCTCTCGGCCTTGCCGGAGAATGCGACGGGAGACCGGTTGCCGACGATTTCCGAACTTTTCAATGAGCAACAGATGCTCGAGGGAGCTGCTCGATGACCCATGTTCTCGAAGCCCGCAACCTGGTGCGCGACTATCATATTCCCGGAAACCTGTTCCGTGCGGCGCGCACCGTTCATGCGCTGAAGGGCGTAAGCTTCACGGTCGACGAGGGCAAGACGCTCGCGATCGTGGGCGAAAGCGGCTGCGGCAAGTCTACGCTCGGACGCATCATCACGCTCATCGACCCGGCGACGGCGGGCGAGCTGTCGATCGACGGCAAGACGGTCGACATCGCGCGCGAGGGGCTGACGGCGGAGATGCGCCGCAAGGTTCAGATCGTCTTTCAGAACCCTTACGGCTCCCTCAATCCTCGCCAGAAGATCGGCGATATTCTGGCGGAACCGCTCATCATCAACACCAAGGTTCCGGCAGGCGAACGCCGAGAGCGGGCAATGGCGATGTTGAAGAAGGTCGGCCTCGAGGAGAAGCACTACAATCGCTATCCGCACATGTTCTCCGGCGGCCAGCGGCAGCGCATCGCGATTGCCCGTGCGCTGATGCTCAATCCCAAGCTTCTGGTTCTGGATGAGCCGGTTTCGGCGCTCGACCTCTCCGTACAGGCGCAGGTTCTGAACCTGCTCGCCGATCTGCAGGACGAATTCAAGCTCACCTATGTCTTCATCAGTCACGATCTGTCGGTGGTGCGCTACATCGCCGATGACGTAATGGTGATGTATTACGGCGAAGCGGTCGAGTATGGCAGCCGGGACGCGGTATTCTCCGACCCGCAGCACGATTATACGAAGACGTTGTTCGCGGCGACGCCGCGGGCGGATGTTGCCAGCATCAAGGCCCGGCTCGCCCGGAAGAATGCCGCCTGAGCGGAAATACGTATCACCCAAATGCCGGCAGACCGTTGTTCGGCCCAACACCAGGATGAGGATTATGGAAATCAAGCGTTTCGAAAGCGGCTCGAGGATGAGCCAGGCCGTGGTCTACAACAACACGGTCTATCTCGCCGGCCAGGTCGGCAATGCCGGCGACGACGTCGTCACCCAGACGAAGCAGGCGCTGGCGGAGGTCGATCGTCTGCTGGCGCTCGCAGGCACGGACAAGACGCGCATTCTTTCCGCGACCGTCTGGCTCGCCGACATGGCGGATTTCGCCAAGATGAATTCGGTCTGGGACGCCTGGGTGCCTCAGGGCCACGCGCCGGCGCGCGCGACCGGCGAAGCGAAACTCGCAACCCCGGAATATCTCGTCGAAGTCATCGTGACGGCAGCTCTCTAAGCCGTTGGCGCAAGCAGATATACGCTCCACTTTCCCCGCCGTCGGCCCCTCGGCCGGCGGCGTTTTGCTGCCGTCCTTACACGCTTGTCGCGCAGGAACGATTTCCGCAGTTGCGGCGTTTATCGGTGCGTTCCGCAAGGAGGATGAGACATGCTCTACCGGGTGCCAGGACCCGTCGTGACGTGCCGGTATTCGGCATGGATCTCTTCCCGCGCACGCCGCAGGGCGTGGCCTAAACATTGCTGATCACCATCGGTGGGCCTGGCCTGCTTTCCGCCACGCTTCACCTGTCCCGCTTGAGCGACATTGAGCAAGGCTTCGCGGGGGAATCCGCGGTGGAGTGCGCCACCTCCTTCCCGCATTCGCGAACGAACTGTTCGCCGCACGAGTGTTTGAGAGGTAGGTGCCGATGGACATAGTCGGGCGGACGACCGCCGAGCGTCGACGAAAGCGCGAAGCGGAGAGAGAAATCGCGCTTGCCGAGGCATCGGCGATCGTCGCCCGAAAACGCGACAGCATCGATCTCGCCGGCGCCTGGAGCGTCATCGGTCTGTTTGTGATCGCCTGCGCGGCCGTCGTCTATGCGATGGAAGCGATCCTCCTGCCGATCACGCTCGCCGTCGTCATCGGCATCGTTCTCGGCCGCGCTGCCGATGAACTGGCCCGGTTCGGGCTGCCGCCCATGTTCGGCGGCCTTTTGCTGGCACTTTGCTTTCTGCTTGGCCTGTCATACCTGGTCAACGCCATCCTCTGGCCGATCACCGAGGTCGCGCGCGAGGCGCCGCGGCTGGTCGAAGGCCTCATGGAGCGGATATTGCCCTATCTGCAGCGCTTCGAATGGATAAACGTAGCGCTTGCCCGCGGCAGCGGAGAAGAGGCTTTCGCCGACGTCATCGTCAAGAATGCGGGACCGCTGATCGGCGGCGCGGCGGCAAGCCTGACGCCCGCTTTGGTGCAGACCCTGATCTTTTTGGCCGCCCTTGTGCTCTTCCTGCTGGGGCGCGTTCAGTTGCGCAGCACGATCATTCTCGCTTTTCCCAGCCGCGAAGGTCGCCTGAGCGCGATCCGGATCATGAACGCCCTGGAGGATGCGCTTACGCATTATTTCTCGACCGCCAGCCTGATCTATCTGGCGCTGGGCTTCATAACCATGGTCATTGCGCTGGTCGGCGGATTGGCGATGCCCCCGCTTTGGGGGCTGTTCGCCTTCGTCTCGAGTTTCATTCCCTATCTCGGGGTCACCTTCATGACCCTCTCTTTGCTCGTCGGCGGGCTGATGACGCATGATGCGCTCATCGTGGCCATCGCCCCGGCGGTCGCCTTCTTCACCGTTCACCTCGCCATGGAAAATCTGCTGGTGCCCGCCATTCTCGGCCAACGCTTCGATATCAATCCGTTTCTGGTCTTCGTCGCGATCATTTTCTGGACGTGGATGTGGGGTGCTGTCGGGGCGTTTCTCGCCTTTCCGCTGTCGCTGATCGCGATGATCATATTCGAGCAGACCCTGCTGCCGCAGCCGGAACGCCAGTTGCCGGGCTGATCCCTTCATGCGCGCGCCTCATAAGGCGCGCGGCGCTGTAGGAAGTCTCTCCTTTTCCTCATCCCTTTGCTCGTCACAGGGATGAGAGCAGCGCCGCGTCTGCGGCGCGGAAGAACCTTTCCAGCCCAAGGACTTGGACTGGCTGGATTCCTGTGACAAGCACAGGAATGAGGAAGCGGCGGCGGGTGGCCCGAATCTCAACAGGCCTCAGAGCACTTCCAGGAGAAGCGTGTACCGGTTTTCCTGGAGGGCGCGCTGGACCAAAGGGTCAGAGCATTTCAGCGTTTCCATGAAACATGAAATGCTCTAGCTCGCTCCGGCTTGCGCATGTTCGTCGAAGAAAAGAGCCTGACTGATCAGCGCCTTCACGGTTTCCGGGTTGAAGGGTTTGGTCACCAGAAAGGCCGGCTCGGGTTTCTTGCCGGTCAGTAGCCGTTCGGGAAAGGCGGTGATGAAGATGACCGGTACGGCCGCCTGCGTCAGGATGTCGTTGACCGCGTCTATGCCCGAACTTCCGTCGGCCAACTGGATATCCGCGAGCACCATTTTCGGCGATGTCTGGTGATAGAGATCAAGCGCCTCGCGGCGCGTGCGGGCGATCCCGGTGACCCGGTGACCGAGGCTCGTCACCATGTCCTCGATGTCCAACGCGATGAGAGGCTCATCCTCGATGATCATCACGTCGGTCGCGATCTGGCGCGAAATCTCCTCCGAGGCGCTGGTCAGCAGCTTGCCGAAGGCGCCGTGGTCCAGCCCCATGATTTCCGCAGCCTCGCCGGTCGAGAAACCCTCAAGGGCGACGAGAAGGAATGCCTGTCTCTGGGGCGGCGCGATGAGGGAGAGATTGGAAGCCGCCTTCTGCTCCCATGCGAAAGGCGAAGCGAGCTGAGTTCGGTCGATCTTGAGTTTTCCGAACAGGGAACAGAACAACTTGTAAAGACCGATGCGATCGTTCGACGCGGCCGGGAAAAGCCTCAGATCGTCGATCAGCGCTTCGAGCACGGCAGAGACATAGGCATCGCCGGCTGCTTGCGAGCCGGTGACGGCACGGGCGTAACGCCGAAGATAGGGGAGGTGGGGCGCAATCCTTGTGGAAAGTGGCATTTAGACCTTCCTAAACTATTGTGCATATGTTCCTGTCTTGCCGACGGCGCAAGCAGGATACCTCAAATGTTTTGAGCACGTATTCCTGTTTATGGAAAGCCTTGAGAAACAATCGCGGCAAATGAATTGGGCGACCGGCTGCTGCGACCTGAATGGGATTGGCTGAAGCTTATTCCGACAGGCACGAAAAGCGCCACATCAGGTACCGCGGATCTGAAATGGCGCGGAACTGCAGCCCGCACGGAACGGGAAGATGAAGAAGTCCTCAAAGAAAGGCGCCGTGCCAGCGGGGGTCGACCGCGCCGAGACGACGCAACCTCACGGTCAAATCGCTTCGAAGCTGAAGGCGCTCTACCAGACGGTGGAGAACGAACCCGTGCCGCAGCACTTTCTGGACCTTCTGCACCGTCTGGATGAGGCCGAAGAACGACCGCGTGAGTGACGCCGCAGCTTTCACGCTGGCGGCCACCGACAAAACGAGCCGCCCCGGCAGGAGCGCGGCCCGGAGAACTATCCGTATCAGCAGCGCGCCGTGTAGCGGCGGCCGTAGCGGTCGCGATAGACACAATAGCCGGGCTCGTTCGCACGACCGATAAGGGCACCGGCGACACCGCCGACAGCGGCACCTACCGCAGCTCCCCTGACGTCATTGGATATGGCACCGCCGATGATACCGCCGGAGGCAGCGCCGATTGCCGCACCTCGTTCCGTTTGCGTGCAGGCAGCCAAGGGAAGGATCAGGCTTGCGACGACGAGTAACTTCTTCATGACGCGTTCCTATTCAGGGTTGACACAGAACTGCTGGAGATGCCGAGCATAGTCTTCGGTGGAAATGCGCACCGAGGCATGGCTGGAGCCGCTGCGACGCTCATCTGAGCGTCGGTCCCCGTTGGAGGGGTGGTCACAACAGGCGCCGCCAAGGCTTGCATTCCCATCTCCCATGGATGCCGCCGCCGCGGCGCTTGTTATTGTCGCCAAAACGCCGATTGGCGCCTTTTGTTCCGCGCGCGATGACGCCGGCGCGCATGCCTGTTGCCGGAGGGACACGGAGCGGTCGTCATTTATGCGACTGGCGTTCGGCACGTTCCAGAGTCTCGAGCAGCGCCTGGATCCGCTTGTTGTACTTTTCCTCGGAGTGCCGCTGAAGGTCGCGCATCGTCCTGCCGATATGGAGATTCCGATCACGCAGATCGGCCTGATAACGGCCCGCATCGTTTACGGTCTTCCAAATATGTCGCGATGGTATCTTCATTGTCTTCCTGGAGATTCTTTCATTCCGAACAACGCCAAGCGCTTTCGAAGGTTCCTCTCGCTTGCACGCGAAATATAAGTTCCGTTCTATTTGCGGTTCTCTTGGTTAATCAATGCTTTCTGAACCGGACAGACACCCTCGCACCGCGTAGCCACAGCCGGCCCGGGAACAAAGGCGAGCCGACACGCGTTTCGATTTCGGTAACGCAGACAAGGAGATAGCAGATGCTCTATTACGCTCTCGTGTTCCTGATCGTCGCGATCATCGCCGGCGTCCTCGGCTTCGGCGGAATTGCCGGCGCTTCGGCGGGAATTGCGCAAGTCCTCTTCTTCCTGTTCCTCATATTCCTCGTGATCTCGCTCGTAGCGGGTCTCATCCGCCGAACGTGAGCCTCCAGGCGGGGCTTGCCGCCCGCAAAAAAGGTGCCGATCGATAAGGGGTGGAGCTCTCGTCTCCACCCCTTTCCAGTTGTGGTGTGACGCTCTGTTCCCTTGCCCTGCCGGGTCCGCTTGGCTATTCATGCGAATATCCGCCGCGCATGTCAGGACACCATCTCCCATGAAATCCCTGGAAGTTGTCGTCGTGAAGTGACGCGGCACGGCGGCATGACGGATAGGAGCATCTGCACATGAAGACGGACGTAGTGGTTCTCGGTGCCGGCATTGTCGGGATTTCCAGCGCGATCCATCTGGCTCGGCTTGGAAAGTCGGTGGTGCTTCTGGATCGGCGCGGCGCCGGGGAGGAAACGTCCTTCGGCAATGCAGGCCTGATACAGCGCGAGGGCGTCTTCCCCTACGGCTTCCCGCACAATTTCGGAGCGCTTTTCCGTTACGCCCTGAACAACACGATCGACGCCAGCTATCACTTCCGTGCGCTGCCCAGTCTCGTGCCGTTCCTCGCGCGCTACTGGTGGCACTCGGGCTTCACCCAGCACCAGAAGATTGCTCATCTTTATGCACCGCTTATCGAACATTCGATCGCGGAACATCAGGACCTGATCGACGCGTCCGGCGCCGGCGACCTCATTCGCAAGGATGGCTGGATGAAGGTTTTCCGCACCGAAAAGGAGCGGGACGCGGCCTATAAGGACGCAGAACGGCTTTCCGCCGGGTTCGGAGTCAATCACCAGAAGCTTTCGACCAGCGAGCTGAAGACGATCGAACCATCCATCCAGGTCGAACTCGCCGGCGGCCTGCGCTGGACGGATCCGTGGTCGATCCGCGATCCGCACAGCCTGAACAAGGCATATCTCGCCTACTTCCAGTCGCTCGGCGGCCGGCTCGTTTCCGGGGATGCCGCGACACTGGAGCACATTCTGGAAGGGGCGGGATGGCGTGTCGCCACACCGGACGGCCCGTTGGAGGCGCGGGAGGTCGTCGTCGCGCTCGGGCCGTGGGCCGACACGGTGACGCGAAAGCTCGGCTACCATTTCCCGCTCGCCGTGAAGCGCGGCTACCACATGCATTACGGCGCCCGGGAGGGCGCTCAGCTCAACAACTGGGTGCTCGACGCCGAGAAGGGATATTTCCTGGCGCCGATGCTGCGCGGTATCCGGCTGACGACCGGCGCCGAGTTCGCGCTGCGCGATGCGCCGAAAACGCCGGTGCAGCTGACGCGGGCGGAGCGGGTCGCTCGCGAATTCTTCCCGCTCGCCGAGCGGTGCGACGAGGAGCCGTGGATGGGCGCGCGGCCCTGCACGCCCGACATGATGCCCGTTATCGGCAAGGCTCCGCGCCACGAAGGCCTCTGGTTCGCCTTCGGCCACGCGCATCACGGCATGACGCTCGGGCCGGTCACCGGCCGCGCGCTGGCACAGGCGATGACGGGTGAGAAGCCCGTAATCGACATCGCGCCGTATCGGCCGGAGCGCTTCCTCGCATAGAGGATGAGGAGGAGTGTGATCGATGGTCTTCGCTTTAGCCGAGCCAAAACCATAGTGATCTGGAGCGCCCTTTGTGCCTCCGACTGGACCACGGGCTCACCAAAGGCATAAGACGGGGGCGAGATTGTCGGCCCCCGCCTGTCGCCTGAACTTTCGATCAGATGCAATTTCCCTTGTAGAGGTATTTGGCGACGTCCGGCTCGGCGATGTTCGCCTTGGTCGCGGTTACGGTGCCGGTGCCTATCGGCGTCTCGACGGGCTCGCCTTTGACGGCAGCAACGGCCTGCTTGAAGCCAATATAACCCATCTCGAAGGGATGCTGGATGACGAGGGCGTCGAGCAGACCTTCGTTCAGGGCCTCGATCTCGGCATCGTCGGCATCCACTGCGACGGCGACGACGCTGTCGGCGGTGTCGGTTGAACGAATGCCGCCGGCGACGCCGATCGCCGGGTTGTTGGACTGCGATACGACGCCGATGAGGTCGGGATGGGCGCTCATGAGCGACACGAACGCCTGCTGCGCCTTCGGTATGTCTTCACTGGCAAACTGATTTCCGATGTAGGTAAGGTTCGGATGATTTTTGATCTCTTCCTCGAAGCCCCTGATCCGGGCATCGACGGTGGAGATGCCGGGAATGCTGTTGATCTGCGCCACCTTGCCGGACTTTCCTTCCAGTGCTTTCGCCAGCGCCTTGGCGGTTTCCCGGCCGACACTTTCATTGTCGGTGCCGACCACGGCAGCCAGTACAGACGGGTCATCAAGGGTGGTGTCGACGGCAACGATCTTGGCACCGTTGGCCGCCGCCTCCATAAGCGGCGCGATCAGTGCGGTCGAGCTCGTCGGATCGAGCACGATGGCGGAAGGACTCGTCGCCATGACGGAGTTCAATACGGGGATTTGTTCGGAAGCTGAGTAAGTCGGGGCGGCCTGGATGTTGACCTTCACGCCTAGCTCCTCGGCGGCAGCGCGGGCGCCGCAGGCGATGGCCTCATGGAAGCCGCTGTTCCGCTGGCCGAGAACCAGCGACACGCTGATGTCGTCCGAAGCCGCGGCGACTGTTGCCGACAGCGTGGTGGCGGCAAGCAGGAAAGCAAGTCTCTTGGTCATCTTCGTCATTGTGTTCCCTCTTGTGGTTGTGGTTGGAGGTCAGGAGGAGCGGGAGCGGCGTCGGTACTGGTCGAGCAGCACGGCCGCGAGAAGGACGATGCCCACGGCGACTTCCTGCCAGAAGCTCGGCAGGCCGACGATGATCAGGCCCGAGGCCAGGACGACAGGAATGAACACCCCGGCTGCCGTACCGTACATGGAGCCGACGCCGCCGAAGAGGCTTGCGCCACCGAGGACGACGGCCGTGATCGCCTTCAGATTGTCCATGGCATGGCCCGAAATCGTCGTGGACGAGAAGCGGGCGAGGGTGAGATAGCCGGCCAAGCCGGCACAAACGCCGGAAATTACATAGATCGATACGATATGCCGATCGACCTTGATGCCGGCGCGGCGCGCGCCTTGCTCGTTGGATCCGACTGCATAGGTATAGAGGCCGAAGCGGGTCATGTGCAGAGCGATGCCGGCGATGGCCGTGAAAACGCAGGCGATCACCACGATGACCGGAATGCCCCCGAGACGGCCGATGCCGATCGACGTAACGATTGATCGAGGCACCCCGGTCAGGTCGACGCCGCCGGTCATCAGCCGGGCCAACCCGAGCGCGATGCCCATGCTGGCAAGTGTGACGATCAGCGGCGTAAGCCGGGCTCTGGCAATGAGCAGGCCGTTGACGAGCCCCCAGATCGCTCCGGAGGCAAGCGACACGACAAGCCCGAGCACCGGCACCCAGGACGCATCCGAGCCAGTTGCACGCATGGCGATCAGCGACGCGACGCTTGAGAAGACAAGCACGGCGCCAACCGACAGATCGATACCGGAGGCGATGATGACATAGGTCATGCCCACCGCGAGGATCATCATCATCGAAGCCTCGATCGCCATGTTCCGCAGGTTGATACCGCTCAGAAACGCGGCGGGCGCCATGACCGTGAAGATCGCTATGATGATGATAAGCGAACCGAAGATCATCAGTTCCGGACCGTCCAACAGCCGGCGGATCAGGGGCTTTGGCGGCGAAGCGTCATGCAGCATGGAAGGCTGGTCCTTGGTCGTCGTGTGGTCGGATGCGGTTTCGACGGTCATGCCGCGGCTCCTTCGCGTTCGAGGGCGCCGGTCATCGCTGCGACGAGCTCGTCGGAGGTAACCGCACCGGTGGCATAGGTCGCAACGCGACGACCGTGGCGAAGCACGGTGACGCGGTCCGACACCGCAAGGACATCCGGCATGCTGTGGCTGATGAGCACGACGGAGATGCCGGTGTCTCGAACGCGGCGGATGAGGTCGAGCACGTTGCGCGTCTGCGCAACGCCGAGCGCTGCGGTCGGTTCGTCCATGAACACCACCCGTTTCGCCCACATCAGCGCGCGTGCAACCGCGATGCCCTGGCGCTGTCCACCGGAGAAATTGGCGACAGCCGCGCGCAGGTCGGGAACGCGCACGCCCAGACGGGTAAAGGACTCCTGGGCCCTGCGCCGCATCAGCGTCTTGTCGAGAAAGCCGAGGCGGCCCATCAGTCCGGGGGCGGCGATCTCGCGGCCGAGATAGAGGTTCTGCACCGCATTGAGATCGACCGCCAGCGATAGGTCCTGATAAACGGTTTCGATGCCGTGTGTGCGGGCGTCGAGCGGGCTGTCGAAATGGACCGGCTTTCCATTGACAAGGATCTCGCCGCTGTCCGGCTGGAGCACGCCGGAAAGAATCTTGGTCAAGGTCGATTTGCCGGCACCGTTGTCGCCGATGAGGGCGACGATTTCGCCCTCATGGACATCGAAACTTGCGCCTTGCATGGCGCGCATCTGCCCGAAGCTTTTTTCGATATTGCGAGCAGCGAGGATCGGGGTTGTCATGGCAGTCTCCAGACTAGAAAAGCGATCATGGTTCGTCGGGCTCCAACAACGTTCAGGTGCGCGTTGCACGGTCGGCGCCACCCGACGGTGCTTTCCGCCCGCCTCCATGGCGGGTGTCGGTTCGAAAGCAGCAGCAGTCAGTTGGCGAGGCCACACCACTCGACGATGGCGCGGGCATAGATGCGGGCGCATTCTCGCCATTCGCGCATGTTGATGCGTTCATCGACAGCATGAGCGTAGCGGATGTTCCCGGGGCCGAGCACGATCGCTGGAATGCCTTGAGCCTGAAGGAAGGACGCATCGCTTACGGCATTGAAGGAAGCGGTTTTGGCCCGCCCTGGGGGGAGGGCACCGAGCACTGCGGAACGGGCCCCGACGAGCACGTCTACAAGTGGGTGATCCGTCGGAACGTCTGCAGCAGGCCAGTGGCTGCGCCAGGTGAATCTCGGCGGGTTATCGCGAAGCCAGGGGTCGAGTTGGGCCGCGTGGTGCACATGGCGCTCGATTTCAGCCTTCACCGCCTCGGGGTCTTCTTGCGGCGCGTACCAGACGAGGTAGCCGACATAGGCGTGGTCGGCCATGTAGCCGACGCTCGGAACGCCGACATCGCCGTGGAAGACGCCCGGCACGAGCGAAAACAGCCCCGGCGGAAAGGCCGGATGGCGTTTGCTGATACCCCACTCCTGTTCGAGATCCTGTAGCGCTTGCACGACCTTGATCAGTTTCTCGACGGCGTTGACGCCGGCGCTCGAGCCTTCGCCGCCGGCGCGGATAGCGGCCCCGCGGTTGCCGGCATGGGTGCCATGACCCTTGACCGAAATTTCAAGGTTGAAGTTGCCGGCCGAGACGGGAGCGATCGTCAGCGGCTCGGGTTGGGAGGAGGGTTCGGCAACGATGGCCGCATCGGCCCGGAAGCCGGCCTTGATCACGGCTGTCGTGCCGGTTTCGTGGTCCATCGTCTCTTCGCCAACGACGGCATGGACCTGCAGGTCGCCCTTCAGCAGGACGCCGGCCTCCTTGAGCGCCGCGATGGCGAGACAGGCAGCGGCAAGGCCGCCCTTCATGTCGGTGGACCCGAGAGCGAAGAGCTCCTCTCCGCGCCTTACCGGCTTCCACGGATCTCCGGAAATCCAGGCTTCGGGCTTGAACGGAGCGACCGTGTCGACATGGCCGTTGAAGAGCAGGGAGCGCCCGCCGCCGGTGCCCTTCAATACTGCCGCCAGATTGACCCGCTGCGGATCGACTGCGATGTCATGGAGGTCGAAGCCGAGGTTGAAGAGATAGGCGCCGATGAGGCGCGTACAGGCCGTCTCTCCGCCGATCACGGTTTCACGGGCGATGCCGGGAAAGCCCGGATTGATGCTGTTGACCGACACAAGCTGCTCAAGAAGGTGCTCCGCGCCGGGGGCGAGGCGGGCAATCGCGTCGTCGATGCGTTCAGAAAGTGCAGAATCCTGCACGCCTATTGTGGGTGAGTGCATATCCGGTCCCAAGTTTTCGTTCCCGCAGGCCGTTCTTGTTCTCGGCCGGCGCCAGGAGGCTTGCCGGCCGCTCGCCCTAGGCGCGGTCCTGTCGAATGAAAAATTGCGCAATTGTCAGACATCTGTCAACAAAAATATGAGCGACCGATCCCAGGAACGCGCAAACGGGCGCTGCGTTAACCCGGCCGGGCCGCACTTGGCTGCAACGGCAAGTGTTTTATTCAGGCGGAGACGAAAGCTCATGTGCATGTCAGTTGTCTTACAACAAGGTGATTTGAGCCGCGCCTTCATGAGGAGAGGCGATCGTCATAGCTGTTTTTTTAGTTCTGGCGCCGGAACCAACCTGGTCTTCGCGTGTTTCTCCTCCGGCTGACCGCGAGAGTCGGCAGGCTTGGGCTTTGCCCGGCCGAGGGAGGAGTTTCAAACACGATGAGCAAGCACACGGTGGAGTTTGCCGGCGAGGCTGTCGGTGCGCTGATTCCGGAGAACGGCCGATTGCGGTTCATGGCCGTGAAATTCAGCGTCTGGTCCCTGGAAGGCCAGTTGTTCGCGACGCCGGACGAAGCCCGCAAGGCCGTTGCTGTCATTCATGGCCTGAAGGAGGGCAGGTCGGTCTTCGACAACCGTCCGCTCCCCTTGGGCGGGTATCAGACAACCCCAATTTCCGAACTGCGCTGATCGGGCGGCCATTGGCGGCTCCGATCATCGTTCGCGCACATCGACCCGGTCTCGTGGCCGGTCTTCTTCTCCATCTTCATTCTTCTGCGGCGTAGCGTCCGTGTCGTAGAACTCGTCCGGTGCCTTCCACTGCAACGCCACCTCCAGCCGGCCGAGGACAAAGAGCACGACGAGGCTCGCAATGGCGGCGAAGGCCGCTATCAGCCAGAAGCCGAACCCAACCCCGAGACCGACGGCGCCGGCAAGCCACATGCCGGCGCC
This sequence comes from Sinorhizobium sp. GQ132, assembly GCF_059758575.1. Classification (NCBI taxonomy): domain Bacteria; kingdom Pseudomonadati; phylum Pseudomonadota; class Alphaproteobacteria; order Hyphomicrobiales; family Rhizobiaceae; genus Sinorhizobium; species Sinorhizobium sp. GQ132. The sequence goes on from NZ_JCAXDX010000003.1 coordinate 84,824, forward strand.
GGTCGTCAGGCCCTTCACCTCACCCTTCGAAAAGACGATCATGCCGGCGGCGAGAAAGGCCACTCCCGCGGTTACGGCTTCCACGACGCGAATGGGATCGATGCGCACCTCGGGGCCGGAAAGGCTTTTCATGTGCACGCTTTCGATGGCGACCACCGCGAAGATCGCGGAGGCGAGGCTGACGAGAATATGGGTCCTGAGCCCGGCCGGCCGCTGCCGCTTTTCACGCTCGACGCCGATCATCGCGCCGAGCAGGATGGCGCCGAAGAGCCGCGCGAATATCACTGAGTAAGGTGTTTGGGTATCGACAAGGATGTCGTTAAAGACTTCGTTCATGAAAGACGAACGCGCTCCGTCACTCGACCGCTCGGGGCGGATCTGATTGCAGAAGTGCGGGATGGCGCGGCAAACCGCGTCATCCCGCTCGACTTCATCCCGCCCGACAAGGGGCGTTCGTCGATCTACTGCGCAGGAGTGCTCTGCGGCTGGGCCGGCGTGGCAGGTGCTGCCGGTGCAGCTGGCGTCTCGGGCGCTGCCGGGGTCTGAGTCTCAGGTGCTGCCGGCGCCGTCGTTCCTCCGGCGGGCGGCGCCGCCTGGTCCGTAGGTGCGGCCTGATCGGCAGGCGCGGCCTGATCCGTGGGCGCGGCGGCCGGCGGTGTGGCGTCGGACGGGGTCGTCTCGGATTGGCTCGGCGTGACCGGCTCGTTCTCGGCGTCCCTGGTCAGCTCTGCCGGCAGCCAGGCGATCAGCGCGAGTACCAGGCCAGCAAGAATGATGACCAGCAAAGGCCAACTGCTACGGCGCGATCTGGTAACGGGCGCTTCCGGGTCCCGCGGCGTCGGTTGGCCGGTGGCAGGATCGAGCGGCGGTTTCTCCCGCAATTCTTCGTGCTGGTTCATGACGTACATCCTTTCTCTCCGTCACCCCGCCTGCAAATCGCCTTTGCATGGATCCCCAAATCAGCATGACCAAAGGGGAGGGGTTCCGTACCACCGCAAGTAAATTGCGGCCTCGTCGCGCCCCGGTGGGCACGCGACGCAACGATTAACGTCCCGCAGGCTGCAAGGTTCCGTTGTGTCCGGGCCGTGCCGCCCGGCCCCCGACTACCTTTCCGGGAGATCCGCAACCGCCGGTCGCCTCTTGTCATAAAACTGTCACAAAGGCAGATGACCGTCCGCGGTGGCATGGCTGGGGCTGTTGCGGAGGATCGAGATGGATGTCGAAGGCATCACCACGGCCAAAGCCCTGACACGCGACAGGCGGACACAGGGTGATTTCCACTACGCCCTTCTCGTCATCTGCTCCTGCATCGTGCTGTTGACGTCGATCGTCATCGCCGATCGGCTTTTCGGCATCGACTACTACGACCTCGTACGCGACCCCAACGCGATTGCCGGGCAGCCGAAGTATTTCGGGCTGGTCTCCAATCTCGGCGTCATTCTCTGGTTTACGGGAGGGATTGCTGCCCTCCAGGCCTATTGGTCCGGCGCCGGCTTCGGCGCGCCGCATCTGCGACGCACGCTTCTCGCCGGCGGACTCTTTTCGGGCCTGATGGGCATCGACGATCTCCTGATGCTTCACGAGGCGATTGCCACGGCGGGCGTCCCGGAGCCGCTTGTCCTTGTTCCCCATATGCTGTTGCTGGCGACGCTCTGTTATCACGCCTGGTATATCCGCCGGGATATTCAGTGGGTCCTGCTTGCCGCCGCCGTCGCCTCGCTCGGCTGTTCCTTCCTGGTGGACGCGGTTTCGGAACACTTCGCCGGAATGGTTTTCGTCGAGGAGGGCTTCAAGATCCTCGGCATCATGTTCCTGGCCGTCTTCCTCAGCCTCACAAGCCATGCGGCACTGAAAGCCAAGCGCCGCTGAAACGCAGCCGGCAGGGGGAATGCGGGCCTGTTGCAGGCGCTTCCAAATCTGCTAGATCATAACGACCTTGGGCCGCGTCGGCCTAAAGTCACGAGCATGTTCGATTCGAACAGGTTGTGAAGCGGGATTCGGGCGGAAAAGCGCACACTTTTCCTCATCCCGCTCTACACCATCCTCTGGGATAGGGGGCTGAAGACGATGCAGATGGCGAGATTGGCTTGCACTGGTCTGATCCTTGCCGTGTCGGGGGCTGAAAGGCTCCATGCCGAACCGCTTTATACGGTGGCCGACCTTGGAGCCGCGCTTGGCAGATGCTGGACTCCGCCGCAAGGCTTCACGGATTCCTTCGTCACCCTTAGGTTCGGGTTCCGCGGCGACGGTACGTTGATGGGCCCGCCCCGGCCGACTGCGATCAAAGTGAACGGCGACGAAAAGCAGCGGCAGGCATTCGTGACCGCCGCCACCGAGGCGCTGCAGAATTGCGTGCCGCTGGAATTTTCGAAATCACTTTCCGACGAGATCGCGGGCAACGTGTTCACGCTGCAGTTCAAGTCGGCGGAGTGATCCGCGGAAGCGCCGGATCGCATGGCGCTTCCCGTCTTGCGGAAATCAGCTTCAGCCATGGAGCCAGGTGAAAGACCGACATCAGCAAATACATGCTACTCATCCCGTTCAGCAGCGAAGCGCCCGGTATCGAAGCGCCCTGTATCGATGAGCAGATATCCGCACCGTTGCCGGCGGCCAGAAGCGCCATAACCGCGAAAGTCGGTGCGGCGGCGAAGCCCAGCCAGTCGCCGAGGCCTCGCGCGACGGTACCCGTTGCGAGCCGCATCGGACCGTCACACTTGGGGATATTCGTCGTGGCGGCGCCACCATATGCCGTTCTCGTTGCGTCCGAGGGGAGCCCGGTCGAGCCACTGATACATGCCCCATAGCCCATCCAGTCCACGCGCATAGCTGGAATAGGTGTGATAGACGATTCCATCCTCGATCGCGAAGGCGCTGACGCCGGGCCTGTCGCGTGTATAGGTGGCGACGTCGGTTCCCGTCATGGCTGCGATCTGTGCGACCGGCCCCTCGCTGCCGCTCGGGTCCCAATCCCGGACTGTCCTGCCCGCGAGCGGCTCAGATGCCGGTTGTTCGGGGATTGGCGGCTCGCGGCGGAAATTATACTCGATGCCGCCCTCGCGCTGTTGTTGTTCGGTGAACCAGACGCAGAAATCGCGGTTGAAGTCGCCATCGTCCGAAGAAGCCCAGGGGAAGCTCCATCCCAGCCGCTGCTTATAGGCCTTGAGCTTCGCAAGCGGCGCGCGCGAAACCGCGGAGAAGGCGACGTCGTGGTTTTCGAGATGAGCGACGATCCCGTTGAACCCATCGGCGATCGCAGAGCAGGACGGGCAGCCGGCCGTATAGTCGGGCCCGAACATGAAATGATAGACGAGGAGTTGCGAGCGCCCCTTGAAGAGGTCGCGCAGCGAGGCCTCGCCCTCGTCGGTTTCGAACCGGTACGCCTTGTCGATCCGTACCCAAGGCAATTCCCGGCGCCACCGCGCCAACTCGTCGCTTCGCCGCGTCAGGTTCTTTTCGGCCTCGAGCAGGTCGAGCCGCGCTGCCAGCCATTCTTCCCGTGTTCCGATTGCATGTGCCGTCATCATTCTTCTCCTTTGGCCATTTGTCGTCGTACATTGCCCGGGGGCGGGCTGCTCGACCGACAGGAACCCAGACTAGGGCCGGAGATCGAATGGTGAGAGTGACAAGTGTGACGGGATTTCGATGGACTCGCTGATCACCGCTGCGGCACGGGCGCTCGCGGCCGGCGATCTCCTCGGCGTACTGAACCGCGTGGCTTTGCGCGACGACGCGCATGCGCTCGCGCTTCGGGGCATTGCGATGGCGCAGCTCGGAGATTTCGGCCGGGCGAAGACTCTTCTCAGAAGCGCTGCGCATGCCTTCGGCCAGAGACAGGCGGTGGCGCGCGCGCGCTGCATCGTCGCCGAGGCCGAGATTGCGCTCGTCTCGCGGGATCTCGGCTGGCCCACGAAAACGCTCGAAGCGGCGAGGTCGACGCTCGAAGCGCATGGCGATCACGTCAATGCAGCGCATGCGCGCAATCTCGAGGCCCGGCGCCTGCTTCTCATCGGCCGCCTGGACGAGGCAGAACGCGCGCTTGCGGAGCTGGACTCCGGCATGACGCTCCCCCCGGCGACGCGGGCGGCCCGCGAACTCGTCGTCGCCGGCATCGCCATACGGCGTCTGCAGGCGAAAGCCGCGCGGATAGCGCTCGCCCGAGCCGAACGCGCCGCGCGCGAAGCCAATATCCCGGCACTGACGGCCGAGGTCGAAAGCGCATCGCTCGTGCTCGATGCGCCCGTCGCGCGCCTGATCGGCAGCGGTGGCGAGCGCTCTCTCCTCATCGAGGAAGTGGAAATGCTGCTCGCGTCGGGAGCGCTCGTGGTGGATGCCTGCCGCAATGTGGTGCGGGACGAAAGGCTGGTCGTCTCGCTCGCGACGCGCCCGGTGCTCTTCGCGCTTGCCCGCGCGCTCGGCGAAGCCTGGCCGGCAGACGTGCCGAGAGCCACGCTCCTCGCACGCGCCTTTCGGGCAAGACATGCGGACGAATCGCACCGCGCCCGGTTGCGCGTGGAGATCGGACGGCTCCGCACGGAACTTCATGCGCTGGCGCAGGTGTGGGCGACGAAACAGGGCTTTGTGCTTTCGCCGCGCCGCGCGGGCGAGGTCGTCGTGTTGACGCCGCCGGTAGAAGAGCAGCATGCGGGGGTCCTTGCCCTGCTGGCCGACGGAGAGTCGTGGTCGAGTTCGGCACTGGCGATTGCGCTCGGGGCGAGCCCGCGCACCGTGCAGCGCGCACTCGAGCAGCTTGCGTCGGCCGGCAAGGTACAGTCCTTCGGCCGCGGACGGGCGCTTCGCTGGATGACCCCGCCCGTCCCGGGCTTCCCGACAGTCTTGTTACTCCCGGGCCCGCTACCGAGCGACTAGTATGCGAGGCAGCTACAGCGACGAGGATGGAAAAATGAAACGATCGAAAGCCGAAATTCTCCAGGAGTACGGACCTTTTCCGAATACCGAGCAGGTGGCCGGCGTCACCTTCGATGGCCGGCACGTCTGGTTCGCCTCCGGCGACAGGCTGAACGCCCTGGATCCGGAGAGCGGCAAGACGGTGCGCTCGATCGATGTCGCCGCACATGCGGGAACGGCCTTCGACGGTCGGCATCTGTTCCAGATTGCGGAAGATCGTATCCAGAAGATCGATCCGGAGACCGGCCGCGTGCTTGCCACCATTCCGGCGCCTGCCGAGGGCGGCGATTCAGGCCTGGCCTGGGCGGAAGGAACGCTTTGGGTGGGCCATTACCGAGGGCGGAAGATCCACCAGGTGGATCCCGACACCGGGAAGATTCTCCGCACCATCGAATCCAACCGGGTCGTCACCGGCGTCACCTGGGTCGATGGCGAACTCTGGCATGCGACATGGGAGGGCGACGAGAGCGACTTGAGACGCCTTGACCCGGAAACGGGAGAAGTCCTCGAAACGCTCGAAATGCCCCCGCGTGCAGGCGTTTCCGGCCTTGAATCCGATGGCGGCGATCGCTTTTTCTGTGGCGGAGGAAGCAGCGGGAAGGTGAGGGCCGTGCGCAGGCCAAGCCGGGTTTCCGCATAGAGGGTCACGGAGATGGACCGCAATGAAGGTCCCAGAGCGTTTAGAAGGGACAATCGCGTTGACTCTGGGACCTTCAGACGACGTGGGCGGCTGACGAGGATGCCGCCGTGGTCGTCTCAGAGCGATATGCGTCACGAGGAGCAGCGTGCAATGGTCCTAGGACCTTTAACCTTCCCGTGTAGGACCAAGGTCCGATACCGCCAACAGGCCGGAACAAAGCTCGCGGCAGGCGATTCTTCACGAGAAGGGATTCGTAGCTGGAGTAGCTCTCATGACAATTGTCCTCGTCAAGAGCTCCGTTGCCTTGGGTGTTGCGGTTTTCTTGACCGCGGCTCCTGTAAAAGCGCAAAGCACAAACGAGATCGGCGCTGCCGATACCACGGTGGTCGCTGCCGCAGGACCCGTCGAGGGTACGGCGATCGACCCGCCGCCGCCAGGCGTGACGCAATACGTCGAACTGCAGCCGCTTCCGCAACGGCCGCTTGTGCTGCAGGAGCAGATATCCGTTGGCAAACCGGTGCCTGAAACAGTCTTTCTCAATACGGTTCCGGCCGACAGGCGCTATGGCTTTGCGGTGGTCAACGAGAAGCGCGTCATCGCGGATGTAAAGAGCCGCACCGTCGTGCAGGTGGTCAAATAGGCGCGGCGAGCGCTATAGCGCCCCGCCTGTGACCGGGTTCACTTCGGGTTTCTCACTCGTGTCCTTTGCCCCTGGAGGCTGGACCGTTGGTGGTGCGATCGACTCCTCGTCCCGGTGCTTCTTTCGGTTTGCCGGCTGACGAATATCGGCTGGTTCAGACTGTTCAGGGGTCGCATTGGTATCCTTGGTGCTCATCGTCTTCTCCTTTCGGCAGAATGAAAACGGGCCAGCCGTGGCTGGGTTCCTGATGCGGGCGCCTGGGTACGGCGATTATAGCGACGTCTTCAAGGAACTACGCGGCACCGAGGTGAGCTTGCGGCCGCGGCGCGTCCGCCTCGGTCACGACCCCCATGACATAGGATGAACGCGTCGGAACATCCATCCGCGAGTCGAAGCGCTGCTGGATCGCGTTACAGGAGCTGGATCCACTCCATGAACGATCCATAGACAAGGCCGATGAGGGAGCAGCCGGCTAAGACTGTCAGCATGCCGATTTTGAACCGGAACACCGCGACCATCGCGCCGACGGTCAGAATGAGAGAGTCCAGGTTCACGGAACTCAGAACCGGCACATCGACCGTCATGCCGAATCCGCGCGCTTCATAGAGTTCGCGAAAGAGCACGTGCAGCGCGAACCAGATCGCCAGATTCAGGATGACCCCGACGACCGCCGCGGTGATTGCCGCCAGCGCGGCGGACAGAGCCCTGTTGCTGCGCATCGTTTCCATGAACGGCGCGCCGAGGAAAATCCAGAGAAAGCAGGGCACGAAAGTCACCCAGGTCGTGAGCAGCGCGCCCAGCGTGCCAGCGAGCAACGGATGAAACAGACCGGGGTCGCGGTAGGCGCCCATGAAGCCCACGAATTGCGTGACCATGATCAACGGGCCCGGCGTCGTCTCAGCCATGCCGAGGCCGTCCAACATCTCGCCGGGCTTCAGCCAATGATAGTGCTCGACGGCTTGCTGAGCGACATAGGAGAGAACCGCATAGGCGCCGCCAAAGGTGACCATCGCCATCTTAGAAAAGAAGATCGAGATGTCGGTAAAGACATTGCCTGGGCCAAATAACGCGACAAGTGCAAGCACCGGAGCGAACCACAAAAAGAGAGCGACACCGGCAACCTTGAGCGACCAACTGATTGGGGGGCGTGCATGGGCCGGAACCTCTTCGCCAAGCGCGGTCTCGATATCAGCGACTTGCCTGCTGCCGACTTTTCCGTGTCCGTTGCCCGCCTGAAAGGCAGCCCAGCCGGCTCGACCGCCGACAAAGCCGATGAGACCCGCAGCGAGGACGACCAGTGGGAAGGGGGCGCGGAACAGGAAAAGCGCGATGAATGCCCCGGCAGCAAGGGCTATCATGGCGCTGTTCCTGAGCGCCCGACGGCCGATACGAAGAACCGCTTCGAGCACGATCGCCAGAACCGCGGCTTTCAATCCGAAGAACAGCGCCTGAACGGCGCCGACATTTCCGAAGAGGGCGTAGATCCAGCTCAGCACCATGATGGCAACGGCGCCGGGGAGCACGAACAGGGCCCCTGCAACCAGACCGCCCTTGGTCTTGTGCATGAGCCAGCCGATATAGATTGCAAGCTGCTGCGCCTCCGGCCCTGGCAGTAGAGTGCAATAGTTCAGCGCATGTAGAAATCGGGTCTCGCCAATCCAGCGCTTCTCCTCGACAATGATGCGGTGCATCATCGCAATCTGCCCGGCTGGGCCACCGAAGCTCAAAGCCGCCACGCGTGCCCAGACCCGTAGCGCCTCGCCAAAGGAAATACCGTGGCTCAAAGCCTGACCTTGAGCCGATGTGGTCGTGTTCTTTGCAGTTTCGGTCAATTCACGCTCCCTTCTTCGGCAACAGCCATTGTGTATCTCATCAGTCGCGTCACGGCACCACGATAGAAGGCGTCGTACGGAAGTAAGTCTGCCTCAACTTGTTCATCGTCGCCCGCGTTCATGCGCGACAGCCCCAGCGAGCGGCGAGAAGGCCCGGTGCTTGCGGAGAAAGATCGAGGCGAGCCGTGTCGGCGCCGGATTACCCTGACATCGAGGTGGAGCTCTACAGCGATAACGGGATGCGCAACATCGTGGAGAAGCGCTTCGATGCCGGCGTTCGTTTGGGGAGACGCGAAATTGCGCCAAGGACCTGCTGCGGCGTCACCTCACCTGCTGCCACTCTCGAACAGACCGCTCTGCCTCAGGCTCAACGGACGCTCACAACCGCTCGCCGCCCCGGCTGAGTTTGGCTGCGATGGCGGAACGAATCTCCTGGCTTCAACGTCTTCCCCTCTAGGAAACCAGCGCATTTACTCTACTTCATAGGCCGCCATGGAGGATGTATGACAGACAGTTCAAGTGCAAAAGCGAAGACCGGGGTGGAGGGCCTCGATGACATTCTGTCCGGCGGGCTCTCACGCCGCCACGTCTTCCTGCTCGAAGGGGCTCCCGGGTCGGGGAAGACGACGGTCGCATTGCAGTTCCTGCTCGAAGGCGCCAGCATTGGCGAGCGCTGTCTCTACATAACGCTTTCGGAAACCGAGGAGGAACTGCGCGACAGTGCCCTCTCGCATGGGAAGGACATCGGCGATCAGGTCGAGATTTTTGAGCTCGTTCCGCCGGAAAGCCTTCTTGATGCCGACCAGCAGCAAAGCCTCCTGTACTCCTCCGACCTGGAGCTCGGGGAGACCACAAAGCTCATCTTCGAAGCCTTCGAGCGGGTGAAGCCCCATCGGGTGGTGATCGACAGCCTCTCGGAGATCCGGCTGCTGGCCCAGAGTTCGCTGCGCTACCGCCGCCAGATCCTGGCGCTGAAGCACTTTTTCTCGCGCTCGGACGCAACGGTTCTGCTTCTCGATGACATGACCTCCGACGCCATGGACAAGACTGTCCATAGCGTGGTGCATGGTGTCATCCACCTTGAGCAGCTTGCTCCGGACTACGGGTCTGAGCGTCGCCGTCTACGGGTTCTCAAATATCGGGGGCAGGCGTTCCGTGGTGGCTATCATGACTTCATCATCAAGACCGGCGGCGTCGCGGTCTTCCCGCGGCTGCGCGCCTCGGAACACAGGTCGGGCTTTCAGCGGACCGTGGTGGCGAGTGGCATCAGTGAATTCGACGATCTCCTCGGCGGCGGCATCGCACGCGGCTCCAGCACCTTGCTGATCGGCCCTGCCGGCACCGGCAAGAGCCTGTTTGCACTTCAGTTCGTAGAGGCTGCGATCCGGCGCGGCGAGCGGGCGGCGATCTTCGTCTTCGACGAGGAACTGGGGCTGCTGTTTGCCCGCACGAAGGAGATGGGGCTCGACCTGGAGGCCCTGCGCGAGGAGGGCCTGATCCACATCGAACAGCTCGACGCCGCCGAACTGTCACCCGGCGAGTTCGCCCAGCGCGTAAGGGACAGGGTAGCCAGCTTCGACGCCAAGACGGTCGTCATTGACAGCATCAACGGCTATCAGGCTGCGATGCCTGAGGAGAACGCACTTATCCTGCACATGCATGAGCTGCTGCAATATTTGAACAGGCAGGGTGCCAACACCTTTATCACCGTCGCGCAGCACGGCCTCGTCGGCGACATGAAGTCGCCGGTGGACGTGACGTACCTTGCAGATACAGTCATCCTGCTGCGCTACTTCGAGGCGGAGGGTCGGGTTCGCCGGGCGATCTCGGTGATCAAGAAGCGCACCGGACAACACGAGGATACGATCCGCGAATACAAGATCGGAACAAAGGGGTTGACGCTCGGCGAACCCCTTTCCGGGTTCCAGGGAGTCCTGCGTGGTGTTCCTGTTTTCGTGGGAAACCGACAGCCCCTTTTGCAAGCACTTGACGAGGATGGCACCCATTCCTGAGCGAGATGTGTTTGGCCTGATCCACGCCCCGCTGGGCCGCGACGGGCAGATTGCGGCGGCGTTGCTGCAGGAAGCGGGCTTGGTTGCGAAAATTGCCTCGACCCTGGACGCGCTGGTGGTGGATTTGAACGAGAACGCCGCCTTCGCCGTGATGACGGAAGAGGCGTTGCGGTCGGTCGACCTGCGTCCGCTTGTCTCGTGGATCGAGACGCAGCCGAGTTGGTCCGACCTTCCCTTCATCATACTCACCGCGCGCGGCGGCGGTCCTGAGCGAAACCCAGCCGCCGCCCGACTATCGGAAGTCCTCGGCAATGTCAGTTTCGTCGAGCGGCCCTTCCACCCGACGACATTCATCAGCGTCGCGCGTTCCGCGATGCGCGCGCGACGCCGGCAATACGAGGCGAGCGCCCGTATGGAGGCACTGGACGAAGGGGAACGCCGCCTTCAAACGGCGCTGGAGGCCGGCCGCCTCGGGGCTTGGGAACTCGATCTGGCCACAAACGGCTTGACCACCTCGCCCACCTGCAGGGAAATCTTCGGCCGCTCGCCGGAGGACGGCTTCACCTACGAGGACTTGCTGCAAGCGATCCACCCGGATGACCTGGCACGCATGACGGAGGCGGTGCGCAACACGATGGAAACGGGGGCCGACTACGCCATCGCCTACCGGACCGTCTGGCCTGACGGCTCTGTGCACGGCGCTGAAATCCGCGCGCAACTCCACCGGGACCGCACCGGGCGGCCGATCAAGCTGGTCGGGGTTTCAGCCGACATAACCGAGCGCCTGCAGGCCGAAGAACAGCAGCGGCATCTCAACGAGATGCTCGAGGAACGCGTGGCGGAGCGGACTCGCGAGCTGCAAGAGGCGCACAGGCTCGTGCTGGCGGAGGTCAGTCAGCGGGAACGGGCCGAGGAGCAGCTTCGCCACGCGCAGAAGATGGAAGCGATCGGCCAGCTCACCGGCGGAGTGGCGCACGACTTCAACAATCTCCTGATGGCGGTGCTCGGCAACCTTGAACTCATCCGAAAGCATGTTGCCGGCGATGCGAAGGCTACGCGACTGATCGACGGAGCCTTGCAGGGCGCACAGCGCGGCGCGTCGCTCACCCAGCGGCTGCTTGCCTTCGCCCGCAGGCAGGACCTTCAGGTGGGCCCGGTAAACCTCGCCGGACTCGTGACAGAGATGGAGGATCTTTTGCAGCGCTCGGTCGGATCGCGGATCGCCATAGAGGTGGCCGTTCCGGAGCGCCTCCCGCCCGTGTCGGCCGATGCCAACCAGGTGGAGCTCGCCCTCCTCAACCTGGCCGTCAATGCCCGCGACGCGATGCCGGATGGCGGAACGATCCGGATCGAGCTGAAGGAAGCGGAGCAGCCGGCGGTATCTGAATCCCTTGCACCCGGACGCTATGTCCTCCTGTCGGTTATCGACCAGGGCCAGGGCATGGACGCAGCAACTCTAGAGAAGGCGATCGAGCCGTTCTTTTCCACCAAGGAACTCGGCAAGGGCACAGGCCTCGGCCTTTCCATGGTTCACGGACTGGCCTTGCAGTTGGACGGCCGGTTGAAGCTGACGAGCGCCCTGGGTCAGGGGACCACTGCGGAACTATGGATTCCGGTGTCGACATCCGAGAGCCACGAAAAAAAGCAGGAGGTCGCGGCAGCAGGCCCTCGGAATGAAGCCGGCCCCAAGCGGATACTTCTCGTCGACGACGATGTCCTGATTGCCATGAGTTCGGCTGACATGCTGGCTGACCTCGGCCACGAGGTCGTGGAAGCCTATTCGGGAAAGGAGGCGCTCTCCTTGATCGATGGCGGCGCCACCTTCGACCTGTTAATCACGGACTACTCGATGCCGGGCATGACGGGAGCGGAACTGGCGAAAGCGGCGCGTGACCGTATGCCGGGGTTACCCATCGTGCTGGCCTCTGGCTACGCGGACTTACCGTCGGGCGTGGAAATCGACGTGGCCAGGCTGCCAAAGCCGTATTCCCAGGACCAACTGGCTCACATGCTTGGAAAGCTATTGTAGGTTCTGGAGCGCAGGGGAGGAACGGTCGATCACTATGCCTTTCCGAGTCGAGTCGATCACGCCGATCACCTCTCGACCTGGAGGAGAACCATGAAGTTTATCAACGTTTTCACTCTCATCCTCCTGATCGTAGGTGGCCTGAACTGGGGGCTGGTCGGATTATTCAGCTTCGACCTCGTGGCCGCGATCTTTGGGGCTGGCTCGGGGCTCGCCCGGATCGTTTACATCCTGGTGGGACTGTCGGCCGCCTGGCAGATCGTTCCCCTCTTTTCTACGATGGGCTCCGGCAATTTCGCTGCCGGGCAGAACCGATAGGACTTGGGAGGGACCGCTCGTCTTGCTTTGGGCCGCGATCCTCGTGACAATTATAGTGTTTTACCCCGTGAATGCGGTGGCTGCCTTGCTGCTTGCTCCTTACCTCGCCTGGGTGAGTTTTGCGGCGGCACTTTACATGTCGATCTGGCGGCGCAACCGCTCGAAACCAATGTTGCAGGGCGCCCGATGAGAACCCGATGGATCCTCGTGAATGATCGGATGCAGCAAGGCTACCGGTACGCTCTCGTTGCGCCCGTTGGCCGTGAGTTTCATCCCGATTTCCGACCAGACTTGACACCCGCCGAGATGCTTGGGCTCGGCGTGTTCGGTGGCAAGTACATGACCGACTGCCGTGACGAATTCCCCAACAGCTGGTTTGCAGAGGCCCGGCTGTCGCCGCTTCGAAAAGATCCATCACTCAACTGGTTCGGTGTCGACGCCAGCCAACCGCTCAGCGTCTGGCGAGCCAAGGGATGGATACATTCCGACGATCCGCGTGGCTGGTTCCAGTGGTACTGCCGGTATCACCAAGGACGTCGCATGCCCGGCGAGGACGAGAGACAGATCGCCCGTTGGAAAGCTATTCGCCGCCATGTCGCTCAGCTTCGCCGAGCCTGCGAGCCCGGGGATTGCTGGTGCCGGCCGCGTCAGCGCCAGGCTCTGCTGCATTGGGCATATGACAGCCGTTCGATTTGACTTTTATGCCGGTGCTGAAAAACGCCCGGAGCCTCTGCATTTTCACAAGGTGGTCACCCGCCACACGACTGGGCGACGATCATGCGATCGATGCTGTCTGTCTCGTATGGTATCTGCGGGGTGTCGCCAAATCCGATCAACGGCTTTAAATGAAAGCTTTGAAATTCCCTCTGTTTTCCCATCGCGAGCGACCGTGGATGCCACTTTTGTGCCCAGGCTTTGGGCATCAGTCAACACGGGTCTGAAGCGGAAATAATTTCCGCTTTCGGGCTGAAGTTTACGCTACCGCGGCCACCGCGCGGATGGCCGCTTCGCGCTCCATTACAGCCGTTCCGACATCCGCTGCCAGTCCCCAGGAGCGGACATCCAACTCACACGGCAGTGTTAGGAGCGTTATCGTCAAGGACGTCCTCCCGGTCGGGCTAGGTCTTCTGGCATGGAAAATTAAGCCTAGAACCGCCGGTGATCGAAAGCGATTTCTAAACCGCCGTACCAAACGGTAATGTATTGGGTGCGGACTTAGGCATTTCACGAGACCTTGGGTGTTGACGACCGGAGGTGCAGCGAATAGCAGCAGTTTAACTCATCTTTGGGCCTTACCCACTTGGCTTCTCCCTGTTGTAACCTAGAGGTAAACCCCCAGGAGGTACCCCTGCCGATGGTGCTCTCGCACCTGCTATCCTGCCGAGCCTGTCGATTGCTCGATACGGAAAAACCAGGGAAGTCGCAGAGGCGGTCGCCTTCCTCGCCGGCCCCGGTGCTGCCTCGGGCATTCTCGTCAACGGCGGCATCAGCGCCTGAGCATTGACATGAAGCGGAGCTCTGTGGCCTCTTGCGCCACCGGCCGGCCGGCGGAGTCCTCAGAGGCGACCGTCAAACCTGTTCTCCTAGGTGATGCTGGACCCACTTCACCTCTTCCGATGCGGTTCGCCCGAAATGCCGTTTGAAGTCGCGGCTGAATTGCGCCGGGCTGACATAGCCAACTGAAGCCGCCACCTCCGCGATTGTTCCTGTCTGGCGGGCGATCATCAGCCTTGCCTCATGGAGCCGCAGAGCTTTGACATATTGCATCGGACTTGAGCCCGTTAGGTCTTTGAAATGAACGTGGTACGAAGGGACGCTCATTCCCACGGCTTTGGCGAGATCCGCGACGGCAATTTCGCCTGCGTAATTGTCCCGTAGCCAAGCCACGCTCTCGACCAGCTTTCCCGACGTCCCTTTCCGCTGCAGGGCCGCGATCACTGCGCCACCTTGCGGGCCCGACATGACCCGGTAATGCAGTTCACGCAGGATGGAGTCTCCAAGTACGGCGACCTCGACCGGGCTTCCGAGTGCCATCAGCAAGCGCTGCAGGACGTCTTCTGTACTGCTATCCATTCTGCTGGAGTAGAGCCCCCTCGGCCTGGTGGGTGCGGGATTGGCGAGTTTTTCGAGCTGCATGGCGATCTCAGCCGCCATCTGCATGTCGAACTCCAGATAGATTGCCAGCAGTGGCCGCTGTGGACTGGCCGTAGACGTCATCCGGAAGGGAACGGGCACCGAGACGGCAAGATAGTGGTCCTCGTCGTAGAGGTAGATTTCCCCATCTAGCATGCCATGTTTGCTCCCCTGCAATACGAACACAGCGCCTGGCTTATAAAGGACGGGAATGTCGTTGAGCACCGCCTCCGTGCGCAGGATACGCACACAATGGAGCGCTGTTTTGTTATACCCGAGGCGGGGTGCGAGTTGCCCGGCGAGTGCTATGAGCCGGTCATGTCCTGATAGCTGTCTTTCTTCATTCATAGGATTTGGCAAGAATCTGAAATAATCCGCAATCGAATTCGCTAAATTTCCAGATTATCTGTCACATCGACGGTTAATCAAGGAGTTTCAGAAATGTCGCAAAAGACCTTCTTTATCACGGGGGCGAACTCGGGCTTTGGAGTGGCAATTGCCACTGCCGCAATCGAGGCTGGCCATAAGGTTGTCGGGACCATCCGCTCTGAAGCTTCGCGCGAAGCTTTGGCAAAGAGCCTTCCGCCGCTTCACCCGGTCCTTTGCGACGTCACCTATTTCGATCGCATTCCCGCCGTGGTTCAGCAAGCGGAGGACGATCACGGTCCAGTCGATGTGCTGATTAACAATGCGGGATACGGGCACGAGGGTGTACTCGAGGAATCGCCCATCGACGAGATGCGCCGCCAGTTCGACGTGAATGTGTTCGGCGCCGTCGCGGTGGCCAAGGCGTTTCTTCCGAGGTTCCGGGAGCGCCGCAGCGGCTTTATCGTCAACGTCACCTCGATGGGCGGCATGATCACCATGCCCGGCATCGCCTATTACTGCGGCAGCAAGTTTGCACTGCAGGGCATTTCGGAGGTCATGCGCTCGGAAATGGCGCCGTTCGGCGTCCACGTGACGACGCTTTGCCCCGGCTCGTTTCGAACAGACTGGGCAGGTCGATCCATGATCCGCACGGAACGTTCCATTGCGGATTACGATAGCCTTTTTGATCCGATCCGCGAGGCGCGTCAGGCCGTGAGCGGCAAGCAGCTTGGCAATCCGCAAAAGCTGGCCGCTGCGGTTCTGACCCTCATCGAGTCCGACAATCCCCCGCCGCAACTTCTTCTTGGCAGCGATGCGCTGAGGCATGTGACGGCACGGATTGAGCGTCTGCAACAGGAAGTCGAGGCGTGGAAGGATGTGACGGTCTCGACCGACGGCTGACGCGAGGCGATATTCTGTTCTTGACCGTCTGCCTACTAGAAGGTAGACAGACGGCATGAGCAATCTTTCTACGACCTCCGACGACATCCTGGCTTCCGCTCGAAATCTTCTCATGAGCGGCGGCTACAATGGCTTCAGCTACGCCGATATCTCAGAGGTGGTCGGGATTCGTAAGGCTAGTATTCACCACCATTTTCCCAGCAAGGTCGATCTGGTGCGTGAGCTGGTCAAGCGATACCGCGAAGATGGCCAGGCAACCGTGGCAGTCCTTGAGCGGAACGTTCCGGATGCATTCGACATCCTCAAGGTTTATGCAAACCACTGGGCCAAATGCATTGAGGATACTAGCAGGCCGTACTGCGTCTGTGCGCTGCTTGCCAGCGAGCTGCCGTCTCTGCCGCCGGAGGTCGCAAAGGAGGTGACGGCATTCTTCCGCTTCATCTCTACTTGGCTGGCGACAGTGATGGAGCGTGGCTCCAGGCAAGGGACCCTCACCCTCGCCAGCGAGCCTCACGTCGAAGCCGAAGCATTTCTGGCGACGGTTTATGGGGCGATGCTGTCGGCCAGAGCCTACGGGAAACCGGAAGTATTCTCGATGATACTCGAACCTGCTCTCCATCGTCTTACGCCCACAGTCTCTCACTGATCTGCGGTCGCTACGCTCCTCAGGTATAATCGCATCCAACGAAACTACCAACTAGTAGGAAGAATAAAATGAAGACGTTTTTCGCTACGCTAGCTCTCGGCCTGACGGGCATCCTTTCCATGACAGCCTTTGCGGCACCCGCCCATGCCGAGGATAAGAAAGCCGTGCCGATCCACGTGCGCGGCAGCATCGTCACCTATGCGGGCTCCACACTGAGGGTGAAAACCCGCGAGGGTGAGACTGTCGACGTCGCGTTTGCCGACGACTGGAAGGTCGCGAGTGTCGCGGAAGCCAAGGTGACCGACATCAAGCCGGGCGATTTTGTCGGCATCGCATCCTTGCCAAAGGCGGGCGGTGGCGATGGCGCACTCGAAGTCCTGATCTTCCCTCCGGCGATGAAAGGCCTTGGCGAGGGCAGCTACGGCTGGGATCTCAAGCCCGACAGCAGCATGACGAATGCGACGGTCGCGGATGCGGTCAAAGGCGTCGATGGCCGGACCGTTACCGTGACCTATCACGGCAAGGAAAAGAAGATCGCCATTCCGGACGGCACGCCTGTCGTGACCATTGCTGCGGCGGCCAAGGACGATCTTGTGCCTGGCGCCGTCGTCTTCATCACTGCCGAAAAGGCTGCAACCGGCCCCATCGCCCATCAGGTGGTTGTCGGCAAGAATGGCGTGGTTCCGCCCATGTAAGCCACGCCGTCGCTGCCCGGAGCCGCCGCCCCACTGCTCCGGCCAGCGACTACACGTCGATGCTGCTTTCTCCGCAGCCGTGAGATGTCACTGACGAAAGACGCTGAGATGAGCGCACAAGCTTCCAATGACAATATCCGCTCTCCCCGGACGGTCTTCATCCGCCGGCACTCGATTGTGACACGGCTCACGCAGTGGCTGAACGTGCTCTGCCTAAATTTCCTTCTCTTGAGCGGGCTGCAGATCTTCAACGCTCACCCTGAACTCTACTGGGGTCACTACGGTGCGAATGGCGATCCTGCGATATTGACAGGCCGAGATCAGCCAAACGAATTCAATCCTCTCTGATCCGGACGGCCGACGGGTCGCAAAGCGTCAAGGAGCGATCAACGAGGCGTTCGAAAAACGTGGACGCTCGGAGAACAGCCAGGGTGCTGGGGCAACGATTGCGTCCCACAATACTCAGCATGATGGTGCGATGCCAGACGATGCATCCGCGAAACTCTCCGGCGAAAGCGATCGGATCGGCCGACTTGAGTGGGACGAGTACACCCCATTTGGCGAGCATGTCTGCTTCTTGTGAAAAACGCACGCCAGCAATTTCATCAATCAAAGATAGGGATAGAAACCAATGTCGAACGAACAGAAAGCCAGTGCCACGTGCGGCAATGACCAATGGCTCAAGCAGTATTACTTTACACGGGCGGCGTTCTCGGTGCTGTGGGTTGCGGCTGCACTGACCGCCGGACAGCAGTCATTTGCAGTGGCTGCCGCCCTGCTGATCATCTATCCGGCTTGGGATGCAGCCGCTAACGTCGTTGATGCGGCGAGGAGCGGTGGCTTTGCGGTGAACCGCAGCCAGGTGATCAACGCCACAGCGAGCTCGATTATGACGATTGCGGTGATCCTGGCGCTGATGATGAACATGAACTGGGTCCTCGGCGCCTTCGGCCTATGGGCCATCTTTTCGGGGCTGCTGCAGCTTGGGGCTGCTGCAGCTTGGGGCTGCAGTTCGTCGTTGGAAAACAAACGGCGGTCAGTGGGCGATGATATTGAGCGGTGGCCAATCGGCGTTAGCGGGCGCGCTCTTTATCTTTCAAGCGCAAATGCCGCAGGAGCCTTCAATCTCCACGGTCACGGGCTACGCTGGTGTCGGGGCATTCTACTTCCTGGTTTCGGCGATATGGCTGAGTGTTTCGGTCTCGCGTCGCGGTATGCGCAGAGCAGAACTGTGAGGTGCCGTAGCTCGGTGGTGTATGAGCGTAAGGCGACCATCTGAAAGCCAGAGTTATCGAGAGCGCAGTATTATACTTTCGATGTCCCATTTCTTCAGGCCCACGTCGTGCCTGTCAGAGAACTTTGGAAGAACTCAAATGACGACACATGATACGGCAGAGCAACTTGCGTCCTACCGAAAGACCATCGACAACCTGGATTCAGCTCTCCTTCATATCCTGGCCGAACGCTTTCGCTGTACCGAGCAAGTCGGCCAGTTAAAAGCGGCACAGGTGATGCCGGCGACAGATGATGAGCGGGAGCGACGGCAAATGGATCGACTAAAGAACATCGCCGATGATGTCGGATTGAGGGAGCACTTCGTCGAAAGCCTAATGAAACTGATCGTGGGTGCTGTCGTGGAACGGCACAAGGAGATTGCGGCCGAGAGGTAGACATCTTGGAGATTCGGCAGGCTTGATCGCCTCCGGCTCGCTCATCTTGCTGTCACACTCACGAGATGGTCCGATACGGTGGAAATGAAGGCCCGAAGCCTCTGAAGACGTCGTAGGTCTCGATGATATCCCATCCAGATGTCTCGCGCGGGCGGCGACTTGGGCAGTTCCATTGTGCGGATGCCTGCGATCTGATCGCCGACCACGCGGGGCAGAACAGCGATCCCGACGCCCTGCCTACACATGCGCCCCTGGACGTTGCGGTTGTTTGATCGAAGGACGGGTCTCGCGTTGGGGAAACTCTGGATGAGCCAAGCGATATCTGGGACTTGCCCGTCCTGCGACGTTCCGGTGGAACATTCGTCAACCCTCGCCGGAGAGCTGAAGCCCTTCGGCGTCCGCGTGTTGATCGTCGAGCCCGGACCGTTTCGTACCGATTTCCTTGGCGTTCGATCACTATGGTGGCCAACGAAATGCCGGAATATGCAGCGAGCTCGCGCAGGCACTATCGCGAAACCAACGACGGCAACCAGGCGGGCGATCCCGACAAGGCAATCGCGGTGATCCTAAAGGCGGTCGATGCCGATAATGCTCCGTCGCGCTCGTGTGCGCAGAGTTTCTGGAACTGCTCCTTGGACATCGGTTCCTTCTGTTTCAACTTCAGCTCGGCCATCAGCATGTTGAGCTTCCGACCGATGACTTGAGCCTTTTTATGGTCGGAACAGTGAAGGCTCAGTGAAAGCCGGCTGCCCGGTCGGCACCGCCCGAACGACATGGGGACGCGTGCTCGCCAGTAAAAGATGTTGCCGCGGCGAATGAGATTTTCGACGTCGTGGCGGACTCCATGGGTACCTTGCCCTTGCCTGCCACCGGCGAGGCCGCCGCGCATATTTCGCGTGGGCATCACCTGTGGGCACCAGTTCTGGGCATCAGGTCGCCAATAATGCCAAAACGGAATCCGGCACGACTGGAAAATCAAGGAATTACAGGCTTTTAGTGAGAATTGGCTGGGGAACCTGGATTCGAACCAGGACTAACGGAGTCAGAGTCCGCTGGTCTACCGTTAACCTATTCCCCAAGGCCGCTGGCGGTGTGTTACCGCCGCGTCGGTGTGGCGGGCTTATAAACAAAAGAACGCCCGATGCAAATACCTTTTGCCAAAAAAATGCGGCCGGGCTGTGTCCTTCCGCTTCTTGGTTGAGCCTTGACAAGGGGCTCGTCATTCGTCGGTCTTCGGCAACCGGAAGGGGAAGGGCGGTCGGGCTCGCCGGCTCCGCTATGGTTCCAAAAAAAGTTTGGCGAAAGGAGGCGGCGCTGGTACAGTCGCGCCAACGCAAAATCGAGAGAGCGCCTTGAGCGGCCGTCAGGCTTCGCGCGGCGCCATGGTTGAGACAAGTGAAAGACCCCGATCACGGCGATAAGCCGTCTGAATCCGGGGCGTCGGCAGCAGGCCGCAGCGAGGGGCGCATGGGCGCGTCGCGGGGCGGCAAGGGCAAGCGGCGGCGGCGCAAGCCGTCCGGTTCCCCGTCTGCAATTGCCAGCGGATCCGGCCCGTCCGGAGAAGCAGGGCGTCCCGCAGCACTGAACGAGGCGGAGCCGTCGCGCAAGCGCAAACGGCGCCGGCGTTCGAAATCAGCAAGACCGCAAGATCAGTCCGCTCCCTCCGGTGCAAGCGCGCCGGCGTCGGATGCGGCGCTCAGCGACAAGAGGGGCGCCCAAAAGCGCAACAGGAAGGCGCGCCATCGGCGCGGCCTGCAGGGGCGGCCGCTTGCTTCCGCGAGCAACCCGACGACAAACCTGCGGCCGGGAGGCCGGCCGGGCGAGCGGTCCGGCGATGCTCCGCGGCCGCGGAGCGGCGAAGCCGCCGCGCAGCAGCAGGCGCGTCCGGAGAGGCTCGGTGCACCATTCGTCGCGCCGGGCGAGCCGCCGGCACCGCTTTATGCGGCCCTCGATCTCGGCACCAACAATTGCCGGCTGCTCATCGCGCAGCCGACCCGGCCGGGCCAGTTCCGTGTGGTCGATGCGTTTTCTCGAATCGTCCGATTGGGCGAGGGGCTCGGCGCCAGCGGGCGGCTTTCGGAGGACGCGATGGAGCGCTCGGTCGAAGCGCTCAAGGTCTGCGCCGCCAAGCTCGGTGCCCGCTCGATCCGCCGGCGCCGGCTGATCGCGACCGAGGCTGCGCGTGCGGCTGCCAATGGCGAAGCCTTCATGAACCGCGTCGCCGAGGAAACCGGTCTCGAACTCGAGATCATCGATCGCGAGACGGAGGCACGGCTTGCCGTGTCCGGCTGCTCGTCGCTCGTCGACCGCGAAACCCGGTCCGTCGTGCTCTTCGACATCGGCGGCGGCTCGTCGGAAATTGCGGTCATCCGGATCGGCGAAAATCGCTCGAGCCGGCTTGCCAATCACATTACCCACTGGACTTCGCTGCCCGTGGGCGTCGTCACCCTTTCCGAGCGCCACGGCGGCGAGCATGTGACGCCCCAGAGTTTCGAGGTGATGGTGCGCGAGGTCGAGGCCATGCTTGCCGGCTTCGAGAGCCCCTCCGTCGACGCGCTGGCAAGCGGCTCCTATGGCGGCGGCTTCCACCTGATCGGAACGTCGGGAACCGTGACGACGCTTGCCGGCGTGCATCTCGATCTGCCGCGCTACGACCGCCGCCGCGTGGACGGCCTCTGGCTTTCCGATGACGAGGTCTCGGCCATGCAGGCGCGCCTTCTCTCCTGGGATTTCGCCGCACGTGCCGCCAATCCCTGCATCGGTCCGGACCGGGCCGATCTTGTGCTTGCCGGCTGCGCGATCCTCGAGGCGATCCGCCGCCGCTGGCCGTCGAGCCGCATGCGCGTCGCCGATCGCGGGCTTCGCGAAGGGCTGCTGACCGATATGATGGCGGATGACGGGGCCTGGCGCCGGGGGCGTCCGCGCCGTCATCAGCGCAGCTTCGGTTCTCCGCAGGCGGGCGAGGAACGGGTAAAGCGCCACGAAGGAACCGAGGCATGACGAAATCCCCGATCGGCGGCAATCGCAGCGGCCGCAAGCTCGGACAGAAGGTCAAGAAGGGCAAGCTGAAGGCGTCTTCGCGCCGCTGGATCGAGCGCCACATCAACGACCCCTATGTTCAGCGGGCGCAGCTCGAAGGCTATCGCGCAAGAGCGGCGTTCAAGCTCCTGGAGATCGACGAGAAGCACAAGATTCTTGCTGGCGCCAAGCGCATCATAGATCTGGGCGCGGCACCCGGAAGCTGGTCTCAGATCGCCGCCAAGGTGACGAACTCGACCGATGCCGATCCGCGGGTTGCGGCGATCGACTTCCTCGAAATGGATCCGATCCCCGGCGTCCGCTTCCTGCAGATGGATTTCCTGGATCCCGAGGCGCCGGAAAAGCTGAAACAGGCGATCGGCGGAGCTCCGGACATCGTCCTGTCCGATATGGCGGCGCCGACCACGGGCCATCGCCAGACCGACCATATCAGAACCATGCATCTCTGCGAGGTGGCGGCGCATTTCGCCGTCGAGGTACTCGCGGAGGGCGGACATTTTCTGGCGAAGACCTTCCAGGGCGGCACCGAGCGCGACCTCCTGAACATGCTGAAGCAGAACTTCCGCCAGGTCGTCCATGTGAAGCCGGCGTCCTCCCGTGCCGAATCGGTCGAGATGTTTCTGCTCGCCAAGGGTTTCAAGGGCCGCCACGGGCTTAAGACCGACGAGCCGGCAGAGGGTGCTGCGGAGGAATAGTGCCATGCTGCTATATGCGACCCTCGGCTCCAACGACCTCGAAAGGGCGGGCGCTTTCTACGACACGGCGCTTGCGCCCCTCGGCCTCAAGCGGCGCAAGGAGGATGAGGTGGAGATTGGTTACGGCGCGGAGGGTGACTTCCGCTGCCGGCTTTGGGTGGTGACCCCGTTCAATCGCGAGGCCGCGACCATCGGCAACGGCTCGATGGTGGCGCTCGAGGCGCAAAGCCGCGCGGCGGTAGACGCCTTCCATGCCGCGGCGCTCGCCGGTGGCGGCACCGATGAAGGCGCGCCGGGGCTGCGTCCCTTCCACGCAAATTTTTATGCGGCTTACGTCCGTGACCCGGACGGCAACAAGCTTTCGGCGGTCTGCGAGCGGCCGGAATAGGCGTTACGCGGCTTGCCTGAAAGGGCAAAGGGCGGAGCTTTCCTCGCTGACAGCGCCGCCCGATCGGAGCCTGCAGTAGATCATTTGCCGGCAGCCGTCGTCTCCACTTCCCGCACGGCCAGCCGATGGCCCGAAACGGAGGCGCCGGCATTCTTCGCCATGGCGACGAAGGGAATTGCCGCCAGAAGATTGGCGATGGCAATGATCATGAAGGCGACGTGGAAGTCTTCGAGCTCGAGCGGCCCGCCGCTGAGCGCCGTCTGGAATTCGAGAATGGCGCCTGCGACTGCGACCCCCAAGGCGAGACTGATCTGCTGCAGCACGGCGCTCATCGACGTCGCCTTGCTGGCGTCGGCATCGTCGATGTCGGCGAAAGAGAGTGCGTTGACGCCGGTGAAGAAGAAGGAGCGGGCGAAGCCGGCGATCAGCAGGACGGAGATCAACAGGAGATAGGGCGTCGCCGGCGTGAAGAAGCCGTTGGCGAAAGTCGTGACGGCCGCAATCACGGCGGCGATGAGCAGCGTCGTGCGGAAGCCGGCGAAAGCGAACACGCGGCGCGCGAGAAACTTCGTGGTGATGGCCCCGACGGCGCCGACGAAGGTGATGAGGCCCGATTGGAACGGGCTGAGACCGAAGCCGACCTGGAGCATCAGCGGCATCAGGAAAGGCACTGCGCCGACGGAGATGCGGAAGATCGTGCCGCCGATCGACGCGGCGCGGAAGGCACCGTCGCGGAAGAGCTTGAGATCGAGCACGGGCGCCGGATGCCGGCGCGCATGGAAGATATAGAGGAGCGAGGCGGCGACGCCGGCCGACACGGAAGCGATACCGATCGCCGGCGGCAGGGCCGGCAGGCTGATGACCGAAAGCCCGAAGACCACGCCCGCGGCGGCAATGCCCCCGAGCAGGAAACCGATGATATCCACCGGGGGCGGATTTCGCCGCTCCATCTCGGGCAGGTAGATGCCGGAAAGAAAATAGCCGACAATTCCAACCGGCACGTTGATCAGGAAGATCCAGTGCCAGGAGAAATAGGTCGTGATGAAGCCGCCGAGCGGCGGGCCCGCGAGCGGTCCGACCAGTGCGGGTATCGTCAGCAAAGCCATTGCCGAGACAAGTTCGCTGCGCGGTGCACTGCGCACGAGGACGAGGCGCGCGACCGGCGTCATCATGGCGCCGCCCATGCCCTGCAGGAAGCGTGCAAGGACGAAGGCGAAGAGGCTATCCGCCACCGCACAGAAGAGGGAGCCCGCGATGAAGACGAGGATCGCCGCGCGGAAGATTCGCTTGGCGCCGAACCGGTCCGCCATCCAGCCGCTCAGGGGAATGAAGATCGCCAGCGCCACCATATAGGAGGTCAGCGCGAGCTTCAGCGTGATCGGCCCGACGCCCATATCGCGCGCGATTGCCGGCAGCGATGTCGAAATGACGGTTGAATCCATCTGCTCCATGAAGAGAGCGACGGCGAGGATCAACGGGACGATGCGGTTCATGAAAGGCGCCTTGGGGCTGTCACTGCGGGCGTTAGCCCCATTGGTTCTTAATTCGAAATCGATTTGAGGACAAAATCATCAGAAACTCGAGCGCGCTGGTCGCCGGTAAGCGGTTCCGATGGCTTTGTCGGGGCGAAACCGGAGATTGAAGATCACATGCGTGTGATCCGTCCTGTCCATTTCTGTCAAGGCACTACTTTTCGCCTGTAATCACCGGCGCGCGGGCAGCGCCGGTGAACAGGAGGGAATGACGATGGCTTTTCAATTGAAGCGGCGGACGCTGTTCGCAGCAGGCGCGGGCGCATTGGCGGCACCAAGTCTGCTGGCAGGCATTGCCGGTGCTCAGGAAACGACGGAAAAAGGCGGCACGGCGATGAGTGCGGACTTCAGGACTTTGAAACTCGGAAGTTTCAAGGTGACGGTGATCAGCGACGGGACGCGCGCCGCGGACAAGCCGCACGAGATTTTCGGCACCAATCAGCCTGCGGATTCGGTCTCCAAACTTCTGGAAGAGAATTTCCTGCCGACCAGCGGCTTCGTCAACGGCTTTTCCCCGGTTCTGGTCGATACCGGATCCGAGGTCGTTCTCTTCGACACCGGGCTTGGCGAGGGAGGTCGCGAGGCGGGCACGGGCAAGCTTGCGGAAGGGCTGAAAGCTGCCGGTTATGCTCCGGAACAGGTGACGGTCGTCGTCATCACCCACATGCACGGCGACCACATCGGCGGTCTGACGGAGGGTGGAAAACCCGCTTTTGCCAATGCGCGCTATGTGACCGGGCAGGTCGAGTACGATTTCTGGAAGGACGGCGCCCGCGTCGGCACGCCCGCCGAAAACGGGCACAAGGCGGTGCTGGCGAAGGTCGTGCCGCTGGCGGAAAAAATCACCTTTGTCGCGGATGGCGGGGAGGTCGTCCCCGGCATCTCTGCGATGGCTGCGTTCGGTCATTCTCCGGGGCATATGATCTATCGGCTCGAATCCGACGGCAAGGCCATGATCCTGACCGCAGACACGGCCAACCACTATGTCCTGTCGCTGCAGCGGCCGGATTGGGAGGTTCGCTTCGACATGGACAAGGCGGCTGCCAGCGCGAGCAGAAAAAAGGTCTTCGACATGATCGCGACCGACCGGCTGCCCTTCATCGGCTATCACATGCCGTTTCCGTCCGTCGGCTTCGTCGAGAGCCAGGATCAGGGCTATCGCTTCGTACCGGCGAGCTATCAGTTCGACATATGAAGAGACGGCTTGCTGCACTGCGACAACAATTCGCCGGGGGCCATAAGATTTGGGCCCCTTGGCTATTTTCATTCCGGCATATCCGTGTTACCAGCCCTCGCCAACTTCCAAGAAAAGCCTTGAAGTCACCCGGTGGACAAGTCGCTGAGCGTCCCCGGGGATTTTTCGTTTATTTGAAGAGGAACTGGCCATGGCGCGCATCATCGAAACGGCAACCGGTCTGGAGGCTTTGACCTTCGACGACGTTCTGCTCCAGCCAGGACATTCCGAGGTGATGCCGGGTCAGACGAATATCGCCACCCGCATCGCACAGGACATCGAACTCAATCTTCCGATCCTCTCGGCGGCCATGGATACCGTCACCGAGGCGCGGCTCGCGATCGCCATGGCACAAGCCGGCGGCATCGGCGTCATCCACCGCAACCTGACGCCCGCCGAACAGGCGGAAGAAGTCCGGCAGGTCAAGAAGTTCGAAAGCGGTATGGTCGTCAATCCGGTGACGATCGGCCCGGATGCGACGCTTGCGGATGCTCTCGGCCTGATGAAGGCGCACGGCATTTCCGGCATTCCCGTCGTGGAAAACGGCGGCCTCGGCGGGCAGAAGCAGGGGCGCCTCGTCGGCATCCTCACCAACCGCGACGTCCGCTTCGCGTCCGATCCTTCCCAGAAGATCTACGAATTGATGACGCGGGAAAACCTTATCACGGTGAAGGAAAGCGTCGATCAGCAGGAGGCAAAGCGCCTTCTGCACAAGCACCGGATCGAGAAGCTCCTCGTGGTCGATCCCGAAGGACGCTGCGTCGGCCTGATCACGGTCAAGGACATCGAAAAGTCCCAGCTCAACCCGAACGCCGCCAAGGATGCGCAGGGCCGGCTTCGCGCCGCCGCCGCCGTCAGCGTCGGCGACGACGGTTTCGAGCGCGCCGAGCGGCTGATCGATGCCGGCGTCGACCTGATCGTCGTCGACACCGCCCACGGCCATTCGCAGCGCGTGCTCGATGCGGTGGCACGGGTGAAGAAGCTCTCCAACTCGGTGCGCATCATGGCGGGCAACGTCGCGACGGGGGACGGTACCAAGGCGCTGATCGACGCCGGCGCGGATGCGGTCAAGGTCGGCATCGGCCCCGGCTCGATCTGCACGACGCGCATCGTCGCCGGGGTCGGCGTGCCCCAGCTCGCCGCGATCATGGCGGCCGTCGAGGCCGCACAGGCCGCGGACATCCCGATCATCGCCGACGGCGGCATCAAATATTCGGGCGATGTCGCCAAGGCGATCGCCGCCGGCGCTTCGGCCGTGATGATCGGCTCGCTGCTCGCCGGAACCGAGGAGAGCCCTGGCGAGGTCTTCCTGTACCAGGGCCGGTCCTTCAAGGCCTATCGCGGCATGGGGTCCGTCGGCGCCATGGCGCGCGGCTCGGCCGACCGCTATTTCCAGGCGGAAGTCCGCGACACGCTGAAGCTCGTGCCGGAAGGCATCGAGGGGCAGGTGCCTTACAAGGGGCCGGTCTCCGGCGTCCTGCACCAGCTCGCCGGCGGCCTGCGCGCCTCCATGGGCTATGTCGGCGGGGCCACGATCAAGGATTACCAGGAGCGCGCCACCTTCGTTCGCATCTCCGGCGCCGGCCTCCGCGAGAGCCATGCCCATGACGTGACGATCACCCGCGAGAGCCCGAACTATCCGGGCGGCGCCTGATATCATCGGCGGGCGCCGTCCGGCGTCCGCCATGTCCATTGCTGACGCTGAGAGCATCGATGACAGGCTTCGAAATATTCTGGCCGATGGTGGCCCATGCCGCGCTTGTCTTTGCGCTTTATGCGCTCCTCTCCACGCGTCGGGCAACGCTTATCAGGTCGGGCGAGATCGACGCTTCCCTGTTCCGGGAAAACCGCGGCGAGCCGGGCGAGAGCCTTATCGTGCGAAACAGCATCGCGAACCAGTTCGAGCTGCCGGTTCTCTTCCATCTCTGCTGCGTGCTGCTCTACATCACCGAGGCGGACAATCTCCTCTCGCTTGGTCTCGCCTGGCTTTTCGTGGCGCTCCGTTATGCTCACGCCTTCATCCACGTCACGAGCAATCGGCTTCGCTTTCGCCAGCCGCTGTTCATGGCAGGTTTCATCGTGCTCTTCGCGATGTGGACATGGCTTTCCGTCTGGATGGCGATGAGCTGAGGTAACGCAGTTTTGTAAGTCCGTGACCGCGCCGCTGACCTATCCTGTCGCCGGGTGGTCTGCTGCCGCCTGCTACAGCGACATTTGATCTGCCATAGCCCCAGGGAGAGCGTCATGAACAAGCCTGTCATCACCCAGGCGATGATCGATGCCTATGACGAATATACGCATCTCACTTTGGATCGCCGCCGTTTCATGGAGAGATTGACGGCGCTCGCGGGTACGGCTGCGGCCGCCGCCGCAATCGCGCCGATGCTGGCTGCCGATAGTGCCAAAGCCGAAATGATTGCCGAGACGGACGAGCGCATCAAGGGAGAGGACATCACCTATCCCGGCGCCGACGGCGAAATGAAGGGATATCTCGTCAGACCCGCCGATGCGTCCGGCAAGCTTCCCGCCGTCATCGTCATTCACGAGAATCGTGGCCTGAACCCACACATAAGAGACGTTGCGCGTCGCATGGCGCTCGAAGGCTTCGTGGCGCTTGCGCCCGATTTCCTGTCGCCCGACGGTGGGACACCGGCCGACGAGGACAAGGCGCGGGAGATGATCAGCGCACTCGACGCAACCGAGACGAATGAGAATGCCGTCGCCACCGTGAGCTTTCTGAAAGGCCATGCGGAAAGCACCGGCAATGTCGGCGCGATCGGCTTTTGCTGGGGCGGCGGTCTCGTCAACAGGCTTGCCGTGAACGCACCCGATCTCAAGGCCGGCGTGGCCTATTACGGCGCCCAGGCGAAGGCCGAGGACGTGCCGAAGATCAAGGCGGCGCTGCTGCTGCATTATGCCGGGCTCGACGAGCGCATCAATGCCGGCATAGAGGCCTACCGCAAAGCGCTGACGGAAAACGGCAAGGACGTGACGATCCACGTCTATGAAGGTGTGAACCACGCCTTCAACAACGACACCTCGGCGGCGCGGTACAACAAGGAGGCGGCCGACCTCGCCTGGCAGCGGACCGTCGAATTCCTGAAGACGAAGCTGGCTTGATCATGCGGCTGGACGAGGCGCAGCTTTCGCCGCGCCCCGTCCGGCCGCGGCAGCGTCCCGTGAGATCTCCCGGGCGCAGGCCGATATGGCGTCTGCAAGCGCGTCCATGTCGCGCGGCCGCGGGTTGCTGCGCCGCCAGATGAGCCCGATTTCGCGAGAGGGCTCCGGGGCGGCGAAGGGCAGGATCCGGATCGCGTTGCGTGCGGCTTCGCTCGGTATTGCGATCTCGGGGATGAGTGTCATTCCCATGCCGTTTGCCACCATCTGCAAAAGCGTTGCCATCGACGTGGCGCCGAAACTCAGGAGCTGCCGTTTGCCGGCCGTATTGCAGACGGCCAGCGCCTGATCACGCAGGCAATGGCCTTCTTCGAGCAACAGCAGCTGCGATATATCCACCTGCTCTTCCGTCATCGGCGACATGAGCACATGCCGGTCGTTCTCCGCCACGGCCATATAGAAGCGGTCGGAAAACAGCGCCCGGGTGACGATGCCGTCCGCCTCGACCGGCAGCGCCGCCACGACCGCATCGAGCCGGCCGTCGCCGAGATCGGCGATGAGCCGGTCGGTAAGCGACTCCTTGAGCTCGATTTCGATCGCCGGATACCGTTCGCGCAGGTAGGGAATGAGCCTCGGTACCAGATAGGGCGCGAGCGTCGGGATTACCCCGAGGCGGACCCGCCCCTCGAGAGTGCCCGTGTTTGTCCGGGCGCTCTCCTCCAATCTGCCGACATCCGCGAGGATGGAGCGCACCTGCGCCAGCACTTCCTCGCCCTTGACGGTCAGGAAAACGCCGGCGCGGCTCCGTTCCACCAGCTTCACACCCAGATGTTCTTCCATCTCCATGATCTGCGCAGAGAGCGCCGGCTGGCTGACATGGGTGAGTTCGGCCGCCTTGCCGAAGTGGCGAGTGGCCGCGAGGGCATCGAAGTAACGCATCTGCCTGAGTGTCAGCATGATAGGAAAATCTTATCGCAATCAGCAGGAAATACAATTGGAGATTATCGTCGCGGGATGGGAGAAACCAGTGCCAAGGCATTCCATGCGCTGTGCCGATCGTGGCTGCTGTCGTTCAGCCGTCACGCTCCTCAGGAGCTTCGGAAGCCGAAACGTCGAAACAGGAGGGACGTGATGACAGATCGTCCGACGATCACCACCACCGCCGGGGCGCCGGTGCCGGACAACCAGAATTCACTGACGGCAGGGCCGCGTGGCGGCATCATGCTGCAGGACTATCAGCTCATCGAGAAGCTGGCGCATCAGAACCGCGAGCGCATTCCGGAACGCGTCGTCCATGCCAAGGGCTGGGGTGCTTTCGGCACGCTGAAAATCACCGGCGACATCTCGCAATATACGAGAGCGAAATGTCTCCAGCCCGGCGCCGAAACGCCGATGCTGGCCCGCTTCTCGACCGTTGCCGGCGAACAGGGCGCCGCCGACCACGAGCGCGACGTCCGCGGTTTCGCGCTTAAATTCTACACCGGGGAAGGCAACTGGGACCTCGTCGGCAACAATACGCCGGTCTTCTTCATTCGCGATCCCTACAAGTTCCCCGACTTCATCCACACGCAGAAGCGTCATCCGAAGACCAATCTGCGTTCCGCCACTGCCATGTGGGACTACTGGTCCCTGTCGCCGGAAAGCCTGCATCAGGTGACGATCCTGATGTCCGACCGCGGCCTCCCGCAGACGCCGATGCATATGAACGGCTACGGCTCGCACACCTATTCCTTCTGGAACGACGCGGGCGAACGCTACTGGGTCAAGTTCCACTTCAAGACCCAGCAGGGCCACAAATTCTTCACGAACGAGGAAGGCGAGACGGTCATCGGCAAGACCCGCGAGGGCTATCAGGAGGCACTGTTCTACGCGATCGAGAACGGGGCTTTCCCGCGCTGGACGGTTCAGGTGCAGGTCATGCCGGAGCTCGACGTGGAGAAGACGCCCTACAACCCGTTCGACCTGACCAAGGTGTGGCCGCATGCCGACTACCCGCCGATCGAGATCGGCGTGCTGGAGCTCAACCGCAACCCGGAGAACTATTTTGCCGAGATCGAGAACGCAGCCTTCTCGCCCTCCAATATCGTTCCCGGCATAGGCTTCTCGCCGGACAAGGTGCTGCAGGCCCGCATATTCTCCTACGCGGATGCCCACCGCTACCGCCTCGGCACGCATTACGAACACATCCCGGTCAACCAGCCGCGCTGCCCGGTTCACCACTACCATCGCGACGGTCAGATGAACACCTATGGCGGCATCCGCACCGGTAATCCGGACGCCTATTACGAGCCGAACTCCTTCAATGGACCGGCCGAACAGCCGTTGGCCAAGGAACCGCCGCTCAGAATAGACGGCGACATGTCCCGCTACGATCACCGCGTCGGCAATGACGACTACATTCAGGTGCGGGCGCTGTTCGACCTCTTCGACGAGGGGCAGAAGTCGCGCCTTTTCTCCAACATCGCGGCCGCCATGGGCGGCGTCCCGGGCGAGATCATCGAGCGGCAGCTCATTCATTTCGCCCGCGTTCACCCGGAATACGAGGCGGGCGTCCGCCAGGCGCTGAAGACCGCCCACGGCTACGAGGCGGACACGATCAGCACGGCCGCCGAGTAGTCCGGCGCCCGTTCCGGCAAGCGCGAAGGCCACGCCTCAGCAAGGCGTGGCCTTCGTCATTGGAGGAGATATGTAAGCGGCTCACCAGCCCGGCAGCATATGGCTCTGTCTGAGGCGCGGATAACGGGGATAGCCCTTGAGATCGCCTTCGAGATCGTCGTTGACGGTGATCGGCGTGATGTTGTCCAGGCAGGCGGTAATGTGATTGGTGATCGCGTTCGACAGCGACGGCGAAAGGCCGGGGCGCTTCATGATGCCGATCTGCACCGGCGCCAGCGACGGGAAGCCGTCGGCCAGCGTCAGCACCTTCATGCCCGGTCGCAGTGCCGACTCCGGAAGGACGGAGACCGCCATGCCGGCGAGCACCGCCGCGGCAACGACGGTCGAGGACCAGCTCGTGAACAAGATCTGATATTCCTTGCCGGTCGCATCGAGCGCCGCGCAGGCAGCCTGCCGCCACTGACAGTCGCGCCGGCCGACCGCAAGCGGGATTGGGGCATTCTCGGGCAGCGGATGATTGATGGAGCTGACCCAGCAGAGCGGTTCGGTTCGTACGACGTCGGAAGCCCGCGCACGCGGATTGTGGGTGACGAGCGCGATGTCGAGATCGCCCTTCGCCATTTTTTCCGCGAGGTCCACCGAAGGCTCGCAAACGATGTAGAGCTCGACGTTCGGATGCGTCTTGGCGAAGCGGACGATGATTTCGGGCATGTAGCGGTCCGCGTAGTCGTCCGGTGTGCCGATCCGCAGCGTGCCCTCGAGGCGGTTGTCGTCGAAGGAGGCGATTGCCTCATTGTTGAGGCGGATCATCCGGCGGGCAAAATTGAGGAGCCTGTCGCCCTCGACGGTCAGCCGGTTGCCCCGGCCATCCTTCATGAAAAGCGGCTTGCCGATCCGCTCTTCCAGGCGTCGCATCTGCATCGACACGGCGGATTGAGTCTTGAAGACACGGTCGGCCGCCTTGGTGAAGCTGCCCGTGTCTGCGATTGCTACGAAGGTTTGCAGCTGGTCGATATCGAGCGGTGCGGACATGGCCGGAATACCTATAAGATTGTTTGATGAATATCATTAAAAACATTCGTTGGACTGATCAATAAGGATTTGCGAATGATAATCCGCAAACCACGTCAATCTTTCCGGCCAAAATAGTCGCCGGTTCGCCAAAAGTATTTCCGCCTGCCCCTGCGAAAAACCTCCCCGCAGGGGACGGGTTTCTTCGTGCCCGCGAAAAGGAGTTCCGTCATGCGCACGACCCACCACGCCTCCGGTTTCGGCCTCGTTGCGAGCAGGCAGTCGCCTGCAGCCCGCACAACAGGCATCATCGGCGTGCTGACGGCCGTCTGGCGCCTTTATCGAAACCGCTGCCAGATTGCCCGCCTGCAGGATCTCGACGATCGCCAGTTGCTGGACATGGGTTTGAAACGCGAAGACCTGCACGAGGCGCTGACCTCGGCCTTCTTCGAAAACCCTGGCAGCTACCTGACGCGCGCCTCACGCAATCGGGCGAACCTCTTCTACAGGGGAGTGCGCCACGATTGACCCCTCATGGTGCGTCCCGCCGCCTCGGATGCGCCAGTGCGGCATGATCTGCGAAATCTTCGCCTCGCGCGGATCATGCCGCGAATTTCGGATCGTGCCGATGGCACGTCGTGAAAGTTCCCCGCAGGGTATGAGCCAATAGACCCTGCTGCTTGCCCGGTACATGCCAAGACGTGTACCGGGCTTTTTTGCGCTTCCGATAAGGAGCGGCGCGGTGCTCGGACGCAGCTTTCCTCACCGATTTATCGGCATGTTTCCAGTTTGGGAATAAATCATGGCGGAGGCCAGTCGAGCGCGTGCCCGTCCTGCGGAGAGGGGCAATCCCGGCGGCTACGCCTTGCCGCCCGAGCCGCCCTTGTAGCTCTCGAACAGCGCGTCGATGCTCTTCTGATATTCCTTTTGCATTTCCAGCCCGCTGTCGAAGAGACTGTTCATCGCCTGCGAAAACTGGGCGAAGGCCGGGTTGTCGGCCGGCGCTTTCTGCGCCGTGTCGGCGCCCCGCATCATCTCCGCATAGGCCTTGAAGAACGGATTGTCGGCGAAAAGATCGGCTGCTTTCGGCTTATCGCCGGCCTTGCCCGTTTCTCCCGGCTTGCCCATGCCGAAGAAGCCCTGCATCGCCTGGGTGAAAGGATTGTCGAAGGGGTTGGACTGCGGTTCGGGCTTCTTGGCGAGGCCTGTCGCCTCCATCCATTGCTGCATCAGCGTCATCATCGGATTGTCGGCGAGCGCACCGCTCATCTGCCCCGTGGTCTGTTTGAAGAGCCCGCCCATCAGCGTGCTCGCCATCACCGGCAGCATCTGCTTGTAGATCTCCTGACCGATCCCCGTCATCTGTGCCGCCTGCGCCGCGATCGCGCGCGACATTTCCTTCGAGCCGAAAAGCTGGCCGAGAATGCCGTTGCCATCCGCGACACCCTGGGGTGTGAACGCCTGGCTCATGTCTTCGAAATACCGGGCGTAATTGCCGGTCGAGAGCGCCGTCAGCAGCGCGCCGAAGTCGTAGGGGTTCGTCGTATTGTACTTGAAGCCGGTGGAAAATGCGGGCATCAGCGCTGCCGTGGCTTTCGCCATTTGCTCCTGCGCGAGCCCGAATTGTTTAGCCATCAGTTCGATGGCGTGGCCGTTCTGCGCCTGCGCGAACATGTCAAAAAGCGGTGCCATTGGCGTTCCTTCCCGGGACGAGCGACGCATGTCCTTGCACTATAACGGGAATTGGAGGGCTGGAAACCGCTTTTTCTGAAGCGCCGGACGGGGGGCGGAAGGAGCATGTCGGCTGCGCTCCGTCCGGGTAGAGGGTCCGCTCAGTATTGGTAGTCGGCGAAAACCGGTTCCACCGATTCGTTCCAGCGGCCGTGATAGAGCGAGAGCATGTCTTCCGCGAGCGTCGCCTTCTTCGCCAGCACTTCGTCAAGCGGTGCCAGGAACTGGCTTTCGTCGATGCCGTCGCCGTTTAGCCGGTTGCGGCGCTTGAGGCCGTTGCGCGAAATGGCGAGAACCTCGCGCGCGACATCGAAAAGCGACCTCGACCGGAATTCGGCCGCGAGCGCCTTTGCGGGCACGGCATCTCTGAGTGCCAGGACCTCTTCGTAACCCCAATCGCGGGTCAATTCCTCGGCTGCCGACAGGGCCTCGTCATCGTAGAGCAGGCCGACCCAGAACGCCGGCAGGGCGCAGATCCGCCGCCAGGGGCCGCCGTCTGCCCCGCGCATTTCGAGAAAACGCTTCAGACGGACGTCGGGAAAGAGAGTCGACAGATGATTGGTCCAGTCGCCCATCGTCGGCTGCCACTCGGCGATTTCGCCCTTCAGCGCCCCGTTCATGAACTGACGGAAGGTGACGTGGGTGCAGTCATGGTAATGACCGTCGCGGACGACGAAATACATGGGGACGTCGAGCGCCCATTCCACATAGTCGCTGAAGCCGAAGTCCGGCTTGAAGGCCGTCGGCAACAGGCCTGAGCGCCGGTTGTCGGTATCGCGCCAGATGTCTCCCCGCCAGGAAAGCAGCCCGTTCGGCTTGCCTTCGGTGAAGGGGGAGCTCGCAAAGAGGGCGGTGGCGAGCGGCTGCAGCTTCAGGGAGACCTGCATCTTCCGCCGCATGTCCTCTTCCGAGGAGAAGTCGAGGTTAACCTGGATCGTACAGGTGCGATACATCATGTCGAGGCCCTTGCTGCCCACCTTGGGCATGTAGCGCGTCATGATGGCGTAGCGCGACTTCGGCATGCGCGGCGTCTCGGCGAAGCTCCATTTCGGACTGCCGCCGATGCCGAGGAAACGGATGCCGAGCGGTTCGGCGATTTCCCGAAGCACGGCAAGGTGCTGGTTGGATTCCTTGCAGGTCTGATGGAGGTTCTCGAGCGGCGCGCCGGAAAGCTCGAATTGCCCGCCCGGCTCGAGCGAAATCGCTCCATTGCCCGAGGGCTCGGCAAGGCCGATGACATTCCCCTCGTCGACGATCGGCTCCCAGCCGTTCCTTTCGGCCATACCGTTCAGGAGCGCCTGGATGCTGGCCTCGCCGAAATAGGGCACCGGGCTGTTGTCCGCCTTGAAGAAGGCGAACTTCTCATGTTCGGTGCCGATCCGGAACTTTTCCTTCGGCTTCGATCCGGATGCCAGATAGGCGGTCAGTTCAGCGACAGAGGTAACCGGCGTCTGGTCGGTAGTGTCTCGGGCCATATTCGTCTTCTTTGCCTGGGCGGCTCCTGCGGGGTCAGCAGGATCGGATGGAGTGCTTGAACCGTAATCAAGTGCGGCGCAAGTCAATTTCTTTCAAGATGCCCTCAAAAAAACTAGGAGCAAGCGGATGGACGCATCATCGCCAGTCGCCGAGCGTCGCCTGAATGACGGCCATCGCAGCCACTGCCGCGGTGTCGGCGCGCAGGATGCGCGGCCCGAGAGGGATCGCCGTCACGAAGTCACGGCTCCGCAGCAGATCCCGCTCCGCCTCCGAAAAGCCGCCCTCCGGCCCGATCAGGAGCGCCAGCCGGCGTTCGGCAATTGCCTCGAGGATGGGCAGTGGATTCTGGCTGTCGTTTCCCTCGTCGCAGAAGACGATGCGCCGGTCGCGCGGCCAGTCCATGAGAAGGTCCCCGAGCTTGCGGGGTTCCTCGACTGCCGGGATGCCGAGCACGCCGCATTGCTCCGCCGCTTCGATGACGTTGGCGCGAACGCGTTCGAGGCTGCCGATCTTTCCCTGGACATGTTGGGTCATGACCGGCTGCAGCACGCCGGCGCCCATCTCCACCGCCTTCTGCACGAGATAATCGAGCCGCCCTACCTTGAGAGGCGCAAACAGGTAGACGAGATCGCAAGGGGCGGGTTGAGGGCGCGTCTGCTCGACCGCGACGAGAACCGCCTGCTTGCGCGAAGGCATGGCTATCTCCGCCCGCCATTCGCCGTCCCGGCCGTTGAAGACCAGGAGCGATGCGCCTTCACCCAGGCGCAGGACGTTGATGAGATAGTTGAACTGCTCCCTGGTGGCTTCGTGTTTCGCTCCGGCGTGGAGCGGGTTCTCGATGAACAGTCGCTGCATGCGGAAATTGGCGCGCATCGGTATCGGGTACCTTCTAGAGAAACAGACCGGAGAGGACGAGATAGAGAAAGGCCGAGAGCAGCGCCGACACGGGAACCGTGATGACCCAGGCGGCGACGATGGTCAGGAAGTGGGAGCGCCGCACCAGGCGCCGGCGGCGCACTTCCGCAAAGTTCGCCTCGCCCTTTTCCATGAATTCGGTCTGGCCCGTCTTGCGCCGGACATATTCGAGCCGCCGTTGCGAGTGACGCGTGTACCACTCGCGAAAGAAGCCGACGCCGAACACGGCGCCGACCGCCGTGTGGGTGGAACTGATCGGCAGGCCGAGAGCCGAGGCAAGCAGAACCGTCACGGCGGTCGCAAGCGCCACGCAGAAGGCGCGCATCGGGTTGAGACGCGTGATTTCCTCGCCGACGACGCGGATCAGCAGCGGACCGTAGAGCAGAAGACCCACCGAAATGCCGAGTGCGCCGATGAGGAGTACCCAGAAGGGCGCCTCCGAATCCGCGGTCGAGATCACGCCGTCGACAGCCGAGACGATCGCCGACAGCGGGCCGATCGCGTTCGATACGTCGTTTGCGCCATGGGCGAAGGAGAGCAGGGCGGCCGAGAAGATGAGCGGCAGGCGGAACAGCTTG
Organism: Sinorhizobium sp. GQ132; assembly: GCF_059758575.1. Taxonomy (NCBI): domain Bacteria; kingdom Pseudomonadati; phylum Pseudomonadota; class Alphaproteobacteria; order Hyphomicrobiales; family Rhizobiaceae; genus Sinorhizobium; species Sinorhizobium sp. GQ132. Next base: position 121,942 of record NZ_JCAXDX010000003.1, read on the forward strand.
CGAAGCGACTGATTGCGGTTTTCGAGGCCTTCCGACTGGCGGTGGATCCACGGCTTCGACACGATGTAGCAAACGATCCCGGCCAGTCCGCCGATCGCCAGGCCGGTCGGAAGCGGAACAGAAGCCAGATGGTCGATTGCAAAGACCGCGACATAGGCGGTGAACGAACCGGCGGTGACGCCGAGGACGACAGGCATCCAGCGCCGGGCGGCCGAGATCTTGTCATCGCGATAGATGACGAACTCCTTCAGGAAGGCGAGGAAGAGTGCGGCAATGATCCCGCCGAGCACGGGCGAAATCGTCCAGCTCGCTGTGATGCCGGCGATCGCCCACCACTTGACGCTGGAAAGCCCGGCGGCGGCGACGCCTGCGCCGATAATGCCGCCGATGAGCGAATGCGTCGTCGAAACGGGCGCACGCGAGTAGGTCGCGATATTGATCCAGATCGCCGATGAGATAAGCGCCGAGAGCATCACCCAGACCAGCCCTTCGGCGCCGACCACTTGCGTGCCGTCGATGATCCCGGCCTCTACGGTCAGCGTGACCTTACGGCCGGCGATCAGCGCTCCGGCGATCTCGAACACCGCCGCAATCCCCAGCGCCACCGGCATCGATATCGCCTTTGCGCCGACCGCCGCTCCGACGTTGTTGGTGACGTCGTTGGCGCCGATGTTCATCGCCATGTAGCCCGCGACCGCCGCTGCTGCCACCACCACGGCCGCACCGGAGGCGCCCGTGAAATAGCTCGCCGCGAAACCCATGCTGAGGACCAGGAAGAGAGCGGCAAGTCCGGGAGCAGCCAATCTGCGCATGACGTGATGCGACGCTTCCTCGGCAAGGCTGAACTTGTCGAGATCCTTGTCCAGCGTCAGCTTTTCGAGGCGCGGTCGCGGCTTGGCCAATGGCTGTTCTCCAACTGTAACATTCGCCAGTAGCGGCACAAACGGGCGTATTCAAGAGGAATTGACGAGGGGCGAGGGGCTTCGGCCGGGGCGTTACCCGAGCCGGCATGTCGCAGCCTGCGGCGAGCTTGCGTGTTCGACCAGTCGTCGGGGCGGATGCCGTGGACTTCCGCCTCGCCGTCAGTTGCTGGAGGCTTTCGGCCGCTGCTACGGGTCTGGGTCGAGGCGTTTGCCGAAATCGAGGATAAGCTCTTTCAGCGAAGGCTCTGCGACGCGCTTTGCCGCCTCACGATAGTCGACCCATTCCAGCCGCCTGCTGCCTTTCTCCGGGAAGTTCTTGCAGAAGTCCTCGACTTCGAGCGCATGCACCTGCACCTTGCAGGAGATCTCCAGGCCGTGGTCCATCCGCTTCTGATAGACGTAGGCGCCGATGGCGGCCCTTTGCACCTTGCCCTTCACCCCGGCTTCCTCGTAGGCCTCGCGCTCCGCAACCTCGTGTGCCTGCTTGCCTTGCATCGGCCACCCCTTGGGGATGACCCACCGGCCTGTGTCGCGGCTGGTGATTACCAGGATTTCCAGCGCATTCGTCTTCCTGGCAAGGCGATAGCACAGCGCCGCATACTGCATTCGCGCCGGGCGACGCAGCATAAGTTGCACATCAGAAGCGAGCCGGTGCAGAAAGTTCAAAATTCCCCATACTCCTCAACGAATCAGTGGTTGCCGCGCGCAACCCGAGTATGAACCGTCGCATGCCGCTGTAAATGCGTTCGTCAAACGCGCCGCATTCATTCGGATTCACGCTCTTCCTTTTCGGGACTATACATCACCCAACTAACGCAAAGCGCGGAGTCGCGGTTCCGACAGAACCACTGTCCCATACGACCATATGTAGGAAATCGGCTGGAATTTTACCAAGGGGCACTCGCCATCCGTACTTTTGCGCTTGTCGGGCCCGCGACCGGTCAGGAACCCGCGCGATCACGCTGCTGCAGGCGCAGACGGGCAATGCGCACCCACTCTCCGCTGCGCTCGGCCTCGCGCGCCGCCGTGGCGACGAAATCGATGTGGCTCTGCGCGGCCGCCTTTGCGGTTTGCGGATCGCCGACCATGATCGCCGCATAGATCGCCTCGTGCTGCGCGAGAAGCTGGTCGCGCGCGCCGGGCGCGTCGAAGACGGAATTGCGGTGGAAGAAGATGCCTTGGGTCAGCAGCCTGTAACAGGCCCTGAGGGTGTGAAGCAGGATGATATTATGAGCGCTTTCGCCGATGGCATTGTGCAGTTCGATATCGGCTTCGAGTTCTTCGGCGAAGTTGCCGCTCTCGTGTGCGGCGCGCATGCGCTTGATGACGCGGGTAAGAATGTCGCGGTCGAAGTCGGTTGCGCGGGACGCCGCCAGTTCCGCCGTCAAGCCTTCGAGTTCGCGCCGGTATTCGAGATAGTCCTGGGTCGCCTTGTGGTGGCGTCCGATGAGCTCGATCAGGGGCTTGGAAAAGATCTGACCGACCACATCGGCGACGAACGTGCCGCCGCCATGCCGGCTGTCGACGAGACCGCGCGCCTCCAACTCCTTGAGCGCCTCACGCAGGATCGGCCGCGACACGTCGAAGCGCCTGGAGAGTTCTCGCTCGCCCGGCAGGCGATCGCCGTCGCGTAACACCCCCTCGAGGATCAGAAGCTCGATCTGCTGCACCACCTCGTCGGCCGTCCGGCTATGGCTGATACGGGCATAAAGGTCGTCCTGGTCTTCGGTCACAGCCACGTCTCCCGGAGCGCCAAGGGGATTGTGCACAGGTGTCGCCGGCCTCCGCTTCCATTCGGCAATCTAACAGGACCCATCAAGTGGTCAAATTGATTGTCCACTCTGCCGGTGTTGACAAAGATCGAACTGCGTCAAAGCGCCCTGTTCTTTTTACCTTATCCGTTGATAAGAAGGTGATGATGAATGCGTGAGGGGGAAGAAGCGCTTCATGCCAAAGGGCAGTTTTGCATTTCCGGTGGCGCCCATGCGCGCCCAGGCGCTCGGCGAGGTCCATTCACGGCCCTATGCACTGGTGACGACTCCGCGCGTCATCTTTCAACTCGCCTTCATGACGGAGGGCGGGTCGATCGTCGATCACGCCGTGATGTCCGAGTTGTCGCGCTCGCGCGGCATCGCCCCGCCCGGTCGCGACGCCAATCACCACGCGATCCCCTGGGGACAGGGAACGCTGCGCTGGGAGCGGCACACGGAATTCTCCACCTATTTCTGGGACGCGCCCGCGCCGGAAAGCTTCGGCGGCGAGGTGCCGATCCATCCGTTCGGCGACGGTTTTTCGCCCCCGGGCTCGCTGATTTCCGGAGTTCGTCTGGAAATCCGTCCCGATACGCCGGAGACCCGCGAGGCGATCGCGGCTTTCGATCCCACGAGCCTCTGTTACAGCGAAACCAAGAATGGCCAGGCGGTGCTCCTGACCGACTTTCGCCAGAACGGCGACGGGCTGACCCAGGTGCTGGTCATCGATCGCGGCATGACGGAGGCGGGAACGGGCGCCCTGGTGCAGCGCCTGCTCGACATCGAGACCTACCGCACGCTTGCCATTCTCGGCCTGCCGCTTGCACAGTCGCTGTCGCCGGAGATCCGCCGCACCGAGGACGGCCTGACGGCGGTAACGCAGCGCATGAAGGAAAACGTCCGCGAGGAGGCTGACGAGATGCTGGCGGAGATCACCCGCCTTGCCGCCGATCTCGAAGCGGGTGCCGCCCTCAGCCTCTATCGCTTCGGCGCCAGCCGCGCCTATTACGGCATTGTCCAGGAACGCATCCGCACGCTTTCCGAGACGCCGGTGCCCGGTTACGAGACCATCGGCACCTTCCTCGAGCGCAGGCTGGCGCCGGCAATGCGCACCTGTCAGTCGGTCGAGGAGCGGCAGGCGAACCTTTCGCGCAAGCTCGCCCGCGCTACGGCTCTCCTGAGAAGCTGGATCGACGTCGAACTGGAACGGCAGAACAGCGCCCTGTTGAATTCGATGGATCGCCGCGCCAAGCTGCAATTGCGCCTGCAGCAGACCGTCGAAGGATTGTCGGTGGCGGCGATTTCCTATTATGTCGTCGGGCTCTTCGGCTACCTCGCCAAGGCCGTCAGTCATGAAATACCCGTTGATCCCGGTCTCCTGACGGGCCTCGCCGTTCCCTTCGCGGTCGCCGGGGTCTGGCTGGTGGTCCGGCGCATTCGCCGGCATCACGACGAGCACGGATAGTCTATTGCTCCCAGTAGGGCACCGGGCCGTAGAGTGCGGCGAGATAGTCGATGAACTGCCTGACCTTGGCCGGTAGGAATTGCCGGCTCGGATAGACCGCCGAAAGCGTCAGCTTGTGCGATCCTTCCCATTGCGGCAGCACCTGAACCAGGCGACCCTCCCGAAGTTCCCTGCCGATGTCCCAGGTGGACCGCAGGGCGATGCCGGCACCGGCAATCACCGCTTCGCGGATGATTTCCGACGAGTTGGTGACGAGCGGTCCCTCCGGCCGGTAGGAGAGGCTGCCGTCGGGCCCCTCCAGCTTCCAGTTGTCGTTGTTGTGCGCCGGCAGACAGATGTGATGCGCGAGTTCGCCGATCTCCGTCGGCGCTCCATGACGGGCGACATAGCTCGGTGCCGCGCAGAGAAGCCGGCGCACCGGCGCGAGCTTACGGGCGACGAGGCTCGAATCGCTGAGTTCGCCTATTCGAATGGCGAGGTCGAAACCTTCTGCGACGATGTCGGTGAAATCGTCGGTCAGCACGATGTGCAGCTTCAGGTCGGGATGGTCCTTCATGAAACCGGTCAGATGCGGTGCGAGGTGCATGCGGCCGAAGGAGGTCGGCGCGGAAATGCGCAGAGTCCCCTGGACCTGGGACGAGCGGCCCGAAGCATAGGCCTCCGCTTCCTCCAGACCGGCGAGAATGCCGAGAACGCGGTCATAGAAACCCTGGCCGGCCTCCGTCAGCGAAATCTGCCGAGTCGTGCGCTGCAGGAGCCGCGTGCCCAGCCTGTCTTCGAGCCGCTTGATACGTTTGGAAATCACGGCTGCGGAAAAACCGAGCGCGCGTCCCGCCGCCGACATGCTGCCGGTCGACACCACCCGCGCGAAAATCTCGAGATCGCCTAGATTCGTCATCAATCCTGATCATTGTTTCCAAAGGCGAAAAGATCATTAACATTTGCCGGGTGTCCGTCCAGCCCTGTAAAAGGTTAGAGCGGGATGCGCTGAGGTCATTGCTTGTGTATGTCCTCGTCTCAAGTCCGCCGCGCACTTTTGGGCGACATGCATTAGTGGTAAGCAAAAAATACCACTTTGCTGTGAATGGGAGGCGCTCATGCCGGAGACGATCGGCTTTCTGAAGCCAAGGCAGGCCGTCCTCGACCGTCGGCGGGAAATCGTCGCCGATCTTGCCGATCTGTTGCCGGAAGGCGGCCTCATCAGCGACGAGCGCGGCCTCAAGCCCTTCGAGACGGATGCGTTTATCGCCTATCGGCGGATGCCGCTCGCGGTCGTCCTTCCTCAGACGACGGAGCAGGTGGCCGCGGTGCTCAAATATTGCAGCCGCTACGGCATTCCGATCGTGCCGCGGGGCGCCGGCACCTCTCTCTCCGGCGGCGCCATTCCTCAGGAGGACGCGATCGTCGTCGGTCTTTCGAAGATGTCGCACATCCTGGATATCGACCTGTTCAACCGCACGGCGACGGTTCAGGCGGGCGTGACCAATCTCAATATTTCCGATGCAGTTTCGGCCGACGGCTTCTTCTATGCGCCGGATCCGAGTTCGCAGCTCGCCTGCACAATAGGCGGGAACATCGGGATGAATTCCGGCGGCGCGCACTGTCTGAAGTACGGGGTTACGACCAACAACCTTCTGGGTGTCAAGATGGTGCTTTTCGATGGCACCGTGATCGAACTCGGCGGCAAGGCGCTCGACGCGCCGGGATACGACCTGCTTGGGCTCGTCTGCGGTTCGGAGGGGCAGCTCGGCATCGTCACGGAAGCGACGGTGCGGCTGATTGCGAAGCCCGAGGGAGCGCGGCCCGTCCTCTTCGGGTTTGCCTCCTCCGAGTCCGCCGGCAGCTGCGTCGCCGATATCATCGGATCGGGCATCATCCCCGTCGCAATCGAATTCATGGACAAGCCGGCGATCGATATCTGCGAGGCTTTCGCCCAGGCCGGCTATCCCCTCGACGTCGAAGCATTGCTGATCGTCGAAGTGGAAGGCTCCGAGGCCGAAATGGACGCAATGCTCGCCGGCATTATCGAGATCGCCCGCCGCCACGGCGTGATGACGATCAAGGAATCGCAATCGGCTCTGGAAGCGGCACTGATCTGGAAGGGGCGTAAGTCGGCTTTCGGCGCAACCGGCCGGATTGCCGATTATATCTGCATGGACGGAACGGTGCCGCTGAGCCAGCTCTCCCATGTGTTGAGGCGGACCGGCGAGATCGTCGCCGGCTACGGCCTGCGCGTTGCGAATGTTTTCCATGCCGGCGACGGCAACATGCATCCGCTGATCCTCTACAACATCAATGATCCGGAGGAAGCTGCCCGCGCGGAAGCTGCCGGCAACGACATACTGAAGCTCTGTGTCGAGGCGGGCGGCTGCCTGACCGGGGAACACGGCGTCGGCATCGAGAAACGCGATCTGATGCTGCACCAGTACAGCAGGGCCGATCTCGGCCAGCAGATGGCGGCGCGCGCCGCCTTCGATCCGCAATGGCTTATGAACCCGTCGAAGGTTTTTCCGCTCGAAGGGCGGCCCGCGGCATGATCGTCCATTTCGAGCCGGCAAGCGAGGAGGGGATCGCGTCCGTCGTGCGGTCCGCGGCGGCCGAGCGCGTCACGCTCGCCGTAGTCGGCGGCGGCACGCGCGCAGGTCTAGGCAATCCCACGCGTGCTGACAGAACGCTCTCGAGCAGGCGTCTTTCCGGCATCGTCACCTATGACCCGGCCGAGATGACCATGAGTGCGCTTGCCGGAACGCCGCTCGCCGAAGTCGAGGCGGCACTGCACGCCAAGGGCCAGATGCTCTCCTTCGAACCGATGGACCACCGGCCGATTTTCGCAACGACGGGCGAACCCACGATAGGCGGGGTCTTCGCCGCCAATGTCTCCGGGCCTCGCCGCTACGTCGCCGGTGCCGCTCGCGACAGCTTGCTCGGGGTGCGTTTCGTCAATGGCCGGGGAGAACTCATCAAGGCCGGCGGCCGGGTGATGAAGAACGTGACCGGGCTCGATCTCGTCAAGCTCATGGCGGGGTCCTACGGCACGCTCGGCATTCTGACCGAAGTCACCTTCAAGGTGCAGCCACTCCCGCCGGCGGCGGCGACCGTCGTCGTCTCCGGGCTGAACGATGCGGAAGCCGCTGCGGTGATGGCGGAGGCCATGGCGCAGCCGGTGGAGGTTTCGGGTGCGTCGCACCTGCCGGAAAGCGTGCGCAGCCGCTTTCTCGACGGCGTATTGCCGGATGGCGCCGCAACGGTGCTCCGGCTCGAAGGCCTTGCGGCATCCGTTGCCATTCGGGCGGAGAAGCTCGGCGAAAAACTGTCGCGCTTCGGGCGGATTTCGCAACTCGACGAGGCGCAGACAGGAACCCTCTGGACGGAAATCCGCGACGTGAAGCCTTATGCCGATGGCACCAGACGGCCTTTGTGGCGCGTATCGGTCGCCCCTTCCGCGGGCCATCAGCTCGTCGCCGCATTGCGCCTGCAGACCGGCGTCGATGCCTTCTACGACTGGCAGGGTGGTCTGGTCTGGCTGCGCATGGAGGCAGACCCGGAGGCGGAACTGCTCCGCCGTTATATCGGCGCGGTCGGCGGCGGACATGCGGCGCTTCTGCGTGCCGACGAGGAGGCGCGCGGCCGCATTCCGGCCTTCGAACCGCAGTCCCCGGCCGTGGCACAATTATCGGAACGTATCCGCGCCCAATTCGACCCGTCGGGCATATTCAATCCAGGGCGCGCGGCCGCGTTGCTCCAGAACTAGGCGAAGGGACCTTTCGCCATCGTGCGGTCTAAAAGATCGGCCTAAGACGAAGAGAATCGATCATGGCGATTTCCGGCCAGCCCGACGGAGATCAAAGTGATCCAAGGCGCAAGGCGCCACATGGAGTACTCGGTTGCAGACCAACTTCTCCCCTGAGCAGCTCGCCGACCCGCATGTCGCCGAATCCGAAACGATCCTGCGCAAATGCGTGCATTGCGGTTTCTGCACGGCCACTTGTCCGACCTACGTGGTTCTCGGCGACGAACTCGACAGTCCGCGCGGGCGGATCTATCTGATCAAGGACATGCTCGAAAACGGCCGTGCGGCAGACAGCGAGACGGTCACCCATATCGACCGCTGTCTCTCGTGTCTTTCCTGCCTGACCACCTGTCCCTCGGGTGTCGACTACATGCATCTTGTCGACCACGCCCGCGCCCATATCGAGAAGACCTACAAGCGGCCGTTCAAGGACCGGCTCGCCCGCGCCGTCATTGCCGCCACTCTTCCTTATCCGTCACGGTTCCGGCTGGCGCTCGGGGCTGCCGGTCTTGCGCGCCCGCTCGCCGGATTGCTGAAGAGGGTTCCCTTCCTCAGGACCTTCGGCGTCATGCTCGATCTGGCGCCGAGCGCGCTGCCGGCATCGCGGGGGGCAAAGCCGGCGGTCTACGCGGCAAAGGGCACGCCACGCGCCCGCGTCGCGCTTCTGACCGGCTGCGCGCAGCCGGTGCTGCGGCCGGAAATCAACGATGCGACCATCCGTCTGCTCACGGGCCAAGGAGTCGAGGTCGTCGTTTCGGCGGGAGAGGGCTGTTGCGGGGCACTCGTACACCACATGGGACGGGATGAGGCGGGGCTGAAGGCTGCCCGGCACAACATCGATGTCTGGCTGAAGGCGGCGGAGGAGGATGGGCTCGACGCCATCATCATCACCGCATCCGGCTGCGGGACGACGATCAAGGATTACGGCCATATGCTGCGGCTCGACCCGGCCTATGCTGAGAAGGCTGCGAGGGTTTCCGCGCTGGCAAAGGACGTCACCGAATATCTCGCGACCCTCGACCTGCCGGAGCAGGGAGCACGGAATCTCACCGTTGCCTACCACTCCGCATGCTCGATGCAGCATGGACAAAAAATCACCGCGGCACCGAAGCAGCTCCTTAAACGGGCGGGCTTTTCGGTGCGCGAGCCGGCGGAGGGTCATCTCTGTTGCGGTTCGGCCGGCACCTACAACATTCTGCAGCCGGAGATCTCGGCGAAGCTGAAGGCGCGGAAGGTCAGAAATATAGAGGCGACCAAGCCTGAAGTGATCGCCACCGGGAATATCGGCTGCATCACCCAGATCGCCAGCGGCACGGAGATACCGATCCTGCACACGGTGGAGCTGCTCGACTGGGCCTATGGCGGTCCGAAGCCGGCGGGGTTGTGACAGTCAGGGGGTGAGCGGGGCCTCTCATCCGCCTGCCGGCACCTTCTCCCGTTTTGAGTGGAAGATGGGACTCGCGGAGAGGTCCCTGTCCCCTCTCCCCGCGTGCGGGAAGAGGGCTGGTCCTCGGGTGAGGAGAGGTCCGGTGCGGCCGTCAGCCGCCGAAAATCGTGCGGAAAATGTCGACGCCGCGATCGTCGAAATAGGTGTCGCCGGGCTTGCTGCCGGGGCCGATGACGACGACTTTCGTGCCGATCCCGGCGCGCTCATAGAGGTGTTCGACATCCTCGTTCATCATCCGGATGCAGCCCGAGGACATGTTCTGACCGATGGTCCAGGGCTGGTTCGTCCCGTGGATGCGGAAGATCGTGTCGCGGCCACCCTTGTAGAGATAGAGCGCGCGGGCGCCGAGCGGATTGTCGATGCCGCCGGGCTGCGTGATCGGCAGGATGCGGCCATTCGCTCTCTCTCGCGCGCGCATCTCGGCCGGCGGCGTCCAGCTCGGCCATTCGGCCTTTCGGCCAACCTTGACGACACCGGACCAGCCGAAGCCGTCGCGGCCGACGCCGATGCCATAGCGCGTCGCCCGGTTCGGGCCGTCGATGTAATAAAGATACTTGCTGTTGGTATCGACGATGATGGTGCCGGGAGCCTCGTCCGTGCGGAAGCGCACCTTGGTGCGCCAATATCTCTGAGGCGGCTTCTTCTGCTTGGCGACTTGAATGATGTCGGAACTTTTTACGCCCGCGCCGACAATATCGGCTGGGCTGAATGCCGAAGCGTTTCCGGAAATAAGAAGAGCAGCGGCCGCAACTGCAAGCGCGGCCATCCCCGTGACATGACGTCTCATTACGATTCCCTCTGAACCCTCATTGCAAGCAAGCCACGCGATTTAACCGCAAGTGGCCGCCCGCGATACATTCTATAGTGCAACGATTTCGGCGAGACTTGTATCTGAGGGAACATCTGTTGCTTCAAAACCACGGTTTCGCGAGATGAAGAGAGAAACGCGGAAGAAGTATTGTGCATCCCTAGCCGCTATAGCACGACGACCTTTGTGCCGACCTTTACCCTTTCGTAAAGATCGACCACATCCTCGTTGCGCATGCGGATACAGCCGGAGGAAACGCCGTAGCCGATCGTCCACGGTGCATTGGTGCCGTGGATGCGATAGAGCGTCGAGCCCAGATACATGGCGCGAGCGCCGAGCGGATTCTCCGGTCCGCCGTCCATGCGGGCCGGCAGATAGTGGCCCCGGGCTGCCTCACGCGCGATCATTTCCTGCGGCGGCGTCCAGTTGGGCCACTCGGCCTTGCGCGTGATCCTGTGCTCTCCCGCCCATTCGAAGCCCGGCTTGCCGACTCCGACGCCGTAGCGTCGTGCATCGCCGTTGCCGGTGACGAGATAGAGAAAGCGGTTGTTGGTGTCGATGACGATGGTCCCGGGCTTCTCCTTCGTCTCGTAAGCGACCATTTGCGGGAGGAACTGCGGATCGATTCTCGACTTTGCCGGCTTCTGTCTGCGCGCGATCGAGGCTGGCTGAACGGCTGCGTTGGCGGGGCGGCGGCTGAGCTCGCGCCGCTCGACCCGCTTTCGGGTGGTCGTGGGAACCTGCTGGCGATAGACCACGCGCTTGCCCGTCAGCTGCATCACCCAGGGGGCGGTCAGATCCGGGCTGACGATGACAGGCGGACGGTTTTGATAACGGTCCTGTGCGGCTGCAACCCCGGAAAGGATCGAAAGAAAGCATGCGGCAAAACAAAGGGATTTCTTCAGCATCGGACGGACTCGCTACTTGGCCGGAACAATCTGGAGGAGCCCGGGTGAGTTGCCTCGCCAAGGCCCTTGCGTTCAATTCAATGGGGCGGAGCTCTGGGGAAATCGCATGCGCGTTCCAGCGCTCCGGCAATGGCGCGATGCTCTCATCTGTCCGCAACCGAACCGTAAACGGTGCGGCGCTCAAGGGCGGCCTCGGCAATAAAGCTTTGGGTAGGGTTATTCGCCTCTTTATCGATGTGGTTTGCAAATGGTAAACGGAACAAAAGAGAAACGATGGAGAGAGGCGAAATGGCAGCCAGGGGCTTGATTACGGGGGAAGACGGCCTTGATCGCTGTGCCTGGCACGGCAATCTGGAGGATTACCGCCGCTATCACGACGAAGAATGGGGCCGGCCGGTCGCCGACGATCACAGATTGTTCGAAAAGATCTGCCTCGAAGGCTTTCAATCGGGCCTCTCCTGGCTGACGATCCTGAGAAAGCGCGATGCGTTTCGCGCCGCATTTGCGGGCTTCGATTTCGACAAGGTCGCCGAGTTCGGCGAGGAGGACGTCGAGCGTTGCCTCGCCGATGCCGGCATCGTCCGGCATCGCGGCAAGATCGTCTCGACCATCAACAATGCCCGCCGGGCGAAGGAGCTGCGCGCGGAATTCGGTTCACTGGCGGCCTATTTCTGGTCGCATGAGCCCGATGGAAGCGAGCGTCCGAAGATCGTCGATTTCGAGACCCTCATCGCCAATCCGACGACGCCGGCCTCAGTGCGGATTTCGAAGGATCTGAAGAAGCGTGGCTGGACCTTTGTCGGCCCGACCACCGTCTATGCCTTCATGCAGGCGATGGGCCTCGTCAACGACCATATCGAGGGCTGCTTCTGCCGTGCGCCGATAGAGGACCTGCGCCGGCGCTTTGCACGTCCGGCGGCCTGATTGCCGCATCCGGCAAGAGCATCGCCCTCCCCATTCGACGGGAGGGCGATGTACTCTGATAGCAGTAAGACTATCAGGGTTGGGCCGGGTATGGCCTGGCCGATTTGAAGGAGCGGAGCGCGTAGTATATCGCACCCGCTATGGCGACGCCGAAGAACCAGCCGTAGACACCCCACCATGCCGGCATGACGGATGTAAGCCCCGGCAGGATCGAGGAGAAGACGATCCCGATGCCGGCGGCGATCAGCGCGTTGACGTGCCAGCCGTTCTCGAAGCGGAACTCGCCGTGTTCGCGGTAGAGCGCCTCCACATCCACGCGGCCCTTCCGGATGAGGTAGTAGTCGACCATCATGACGCCGAAGATCGGGCCCATCGTGTTGCCGATCATGTTGACGAAGTGCGCCGCCCCGCCTTCCCAAGGCGCGAAGGGATAGAGCGCGAGGGCGATCAGCGCTGCGATATAGCCACCCTTCTTGAAGTCGATGTGCTTGGGAAAGACGTTGGCGAAGTCGAAGGCGGGCGAGACGAAGTTGGCGACGACGTTGATGCCGAGAGTCGCCACCGCGAAGGTCAGTGCGGCGAGCAGCGCCAGGAACCAGCTGTCGAACTTGGCCGAGATCTGGTCGGGGTGCAGCAGCACCTCGCCATAGACATTGAAGGCGGCGATGGTTGTAACGCCGGCGACCAGCGAGAACAGGATGAGGTTGACGGGCAGGCCCCAGAGGTTGCCGACCTTCAGCGACCGTTCGCTCGGGCAGTAGCGCGAGAAGTCGCAGAAATTGAGATAGAGCGCGGAGAAATAGGTCACCCAGATCGCGGCCACTGCGCCAAGCGCGGCGAACGACCCCGGTAGGCCCGGCACGCCGGCATTCTTGGTCTTTTCAAGCAACACGTCCATCGGGATCGTGTGGCTGAACGAGAAGCCGCCCGCCTTGACGACGAGATAGATCGCAAGCAGCAGCATCATCACCCAGACCGCTGGACCGGCCCAGTCCTGAAACTTTCGAACCGTCTCCATGCCGTTCTGGATGATCAGCAGTTGAAGACCCCAAACGACGACGTAGCAGACGAGTTCGAGGGTGGAATGACCGAGCATGTGGCTCGACTGGTGGAACTGAAGCAGGCTTTCATTGCGGACAAGCAGCGCGACGATGGCGCCCGAGGCTGCCGCCGTCTGCGCGCCGTACCAAAAGCACGCGACGATGGCGCGGACGATTGCCGGGAAGTTCGCACCCCAGATACCGAAGGACGCCCGGGCCAGGACCGGGAAGGGCACGCCGGTGCGCACGCCGGCAACGCCGACAAGCTGCATCAGGAAGAAGATGATGAGCGAGCCGATGCCGATGGCCAGGAGGAAGTTCATAAAGCTGCCGCAGAAGAGAAACAGGCTGGCGGCAAGATAGTAGCCCCACAGGCTGTGCACGTCCGATGTCCAGACGTTGAAAATGGAGAATGCGCCCCAGTTGCGTTCTTTGGCGGGCGCGAGGTCTTCGTTATACAATTGTGGAGATGCACCGGGTGGTATCGTCATCGTTTCCCCTCTTGACGTCATGGCACCTGTGCCTATGGAAGAGGCGCTTGCCGCCCACTGTCAATATCGCTGCGGGCTCAAAGTGCTACAGCGACCTTTGCGCGCCTCATAAGACGCGCGGCGCTGTAGGAAACGTATCGGAGGACTGCATCCTCTCCACCCTCATCCCTGTGCTTGTCACAGGGATTCAGCAGCGCCGCGTCTGCGGCGCGGGAAGCGTTTTTTCAGCCCAAGGACTTGGTCTGGCTGGATTCCTGTGACGAGCACAGGAATGAGGAGATCAAACAGGCGGCGGCGGGTGGCCCTTAGAGCGGAATGAGGAAAAGTGTGCGCCGCCCACATGGGCTCTTCTTGGAATCGATCACGTTCATGCTTTTAGGTCGACCTGACCTAAAAGCACCGTGATCTAGCCGCCATTGCGGGCCAGCCATTCCTTCATCATCCTGATCTCCGCTTCCTGGGCCTTGATGATGTCATCCGCGAGTTTGCGGATCGCTTCGTCCTTGCCGTGTTCGAGCTCGACCTTCGCCATGTCGATCGCTCCCTGGTGGTGAGCGATCATGGCGCGTACGAAATCGAGATCGGCATTGCCGCTGAAGGTGATGTCCATGTCCTTGTGCATCTTGGCGTTCGCCTCGGCGAAGGCCTTGCTCGACGGGGACGCGTCCCCCGCCGCGCCGCTCTCTGCCGAACCGTGATGCATGCTGCCGTGGTCGGTTTCCTGCGCCAGCACGGGAACAGCAGCGAGCGTGGCGGCGAGAAACAGGGCAGACAGGGATCGTTTGAGGACCATTTCGTTTCCTTTCGTCGAGTCCGCCGCTCACAGGGGCGGACAGAATGCGAAGATGATGGAAATTGGCACGCGCCGTCAGGCGTCCGGATTGTCGCTACCCGGAAGGGCGAACACGCCTTCGAGCGAACCCTCAGCGCCCTCGTCCGTAAGCGTCGAATTGCCGATGCAATAGAGTGGCGAAGGATGTCCCGCTATGCCGCGGACGGTGGTCGAGAAGCAGAAGGACGAGGAGCTTTCCGTCGCCTGTTCCAGAATGTTCAGGATCGTGGACCGGTCGCCTCTGTCATAGGCCCTGACAAGGTCGACGATGCCGCAGGGATTGCGCCGCAGACCGAGGAGGGCAGCGGTTTTGGAACCTATCATGAAAGCGCCGCTGGAAAGGTCGCAGCGCCATGGCTCCACCAGGCAACCCGCCTGCGAGACGCGGCGGGTCCAGGCTCTGTGCGTCTCCGGACTCAAAGGTTTTATGGATCCGGATCCCGGTGTCATGAAGTTCAGCATATCGCTCAGTCCCCAAAGTCGGCCTCGATCTGCTGCGTAACCTATACGCGTAAATGGCGCGATATACAATCACGGCATTGTGATCGGGCCTTTCGCGCAGGAACGCATGCAACACCGCAATGTTCCGCAAGCCTGACGCGCGCGGTCTTGCGGCTTGTCGCTGCCCTTGCCGCCCCTGCCATGATCCGGTAGGGAAGGCACCGACCAAGCTTGAAGTCCGGAATGCTTTCAATGAATGAAAAACAGAAGAAAACGCAGAAGCTCAGGGCACGCCTGCCGCGCGGCTTCGTCGACCGGTCGGCCGCGGACATTCGCGCCGTCGACGAGATGATCGCGAAAATCCGCGAAGTCTACGAACGTTACGGCTTCGATCCGGTGGAGACGCCGCTTTTCGAATATACCGACGCGCTCGGCAAGTTCCTGCCCGACAGCGACCGGCCGAATGAAGGTGTCTTTTCGCTGACCGACGACGACGACCAGTGGCTGAGCCTGCGCTACGATCTGACCGCGCCTCTCGCACGTCACGTGGCCGAGAATTTCAACGAAATCCAGCTTCCCTATCGTACCTATCGCGCCGGTTACGTTTTCCGCAACGAGAAGCCGGGCCCGGGCCGCTTCCGCCAGTTCATGCAGTTCGATGCCGATACGGTCGGTGCCGCCGGCGTACAGGCCGATGCCGAAATGTGCATGATGATGGCCGACACGATGGAGGCGCTCGGCATTGCCCGCGGCGATTACGTGATCCGCGTCAACAACCGCAAGGTACTCGACGGCGTTCTGGAGGCGATCGGTCTCGGCGGAGTCGAGCAGACGAATACGCGGCTGACGGTGCTGCGCGCCATCGACAAGCTCGACAAGTTCGGTCCGCAAGGCGTGCGGCTGTTGCTGGGTGAAGGGCGCAAGGACGAGAGCGGCGACTTCACCAAGGGCGCCGGGCTGAACGAGGAGCAGATCGGCAAGATCCTTTTCTTCGTTGGGATCACGGACTATGCGAGCAGCGCGGACGATCTGGCGGCGCTCGTCGCCGGAACGGCTCGCGGCGCCGAGGGCGTCACCGAGTTGAACACGATCCGCAGCCTTGTACTCAGTGCCGGTTACGAGGCGGACCGCATCAAGATCGACCCCTCCGTCGTGCGCGGCCTGGAATATTATACCGGTCCGGTCTTCGAAGCGGAGTTGCAGTTCGCCGTCACCAATGAAAAGGGCGAGAAGGTCGTCTTCGGCTCCGTCGGCGGGGGCGGCCGCTACGACGGCCTCGTGTCGCGCTTCATGGGTCAGCCGGTGCCGGCGACCGGCTTCTCCATCGGCGTGTCGCGGCTGATGACGGCACTCAAGAATCTGGGCAAGCTGGGCGCCGAACAGGTCACCGCTCCGGTTGTCGTTTGCGTCATGGATCGCGATGTCGAAAGCATGGGGCGTTACCAGCGCTTCGTGCAGGATCTGCGGCATGCCGGCATCCGCGCCGAAATGTACCAGGGCAACAAGAAGAACTTCGGCGACCAGCTCAAATATGCCGACCGTCGCGGATCGCCGATCGCCGTGATCCAGGGGGGCGACGAGCGCGCCTCCGGCGTTGTGCAGATCAAGGACCTGATCGAAGGCAAGCGGCTTTCGGGTGAAATCGAGGATAATGTCGCCTGGCGCGAGGCGCGTGTCGCGCAGGTTTCCGTCCCGGAAGGCGAACTCGTCGCGAAGGTGCGCGAAATTCTGGCGGAACAGGCCGAGGACCGGAAAAGGGCGGGTTGACCGCAATGCCTCTGATCAATCTTCCCGCCTTTGCCGGCGACCTTCTCGCAGATTTCGAGCGCCGGAACACGCTGCGCGTCGATACGCCGGTCATCCAGCCGGCGGAGCCTTTCCTCGACATGGCCGGCGAAGATCTGCGCCGGCGCATTTTCATGACCGAGAGCGAGACCGGCGAGAGCCTTTGCCTGCGCCCCGAGTTCACCATTCCCGTCTGCCTCCGCCATATCGAGACCGCAACCGGCACGCCGCAGCGTTACGCCTATCTGGGCGAGGTGTTCCGGCAGCGCCGCGAAGGATCGAGTGAATTCTATCAGGCGGGCATCGAAGACCTCGGCGATCCGGATACGGCCGCTGCCGACGCCCGCGTGGTCGGCGACGCTATGTTCGTGCTCGCCAACCGGCTGCCGGGCGAGCGGCTGAACGTGACGCTCGGCGACCAGTCGGTGTTCGAAGCGGTGATTGCCGCATGCGGCCTGCCCGGGGGCTGGCAGAAGCGCCTCATCCATGCCTTCGGCGATCAAAAGCAGTTGGAACGGCTTCTGGCGGCGCTCGCCGATCCGAAGTCGCCCGGCGTCTTCGGTCACGACGTCGAGCGCGTCGCGGCGCTCGGCATGCTCGAGGACGAGGAGCGGCTCGTCGCCCATATCGGCGAGACGATGAAGGCGACCGGCTATTCGACCAATGCGAGCCGCTCGCCCCGCGATATAGCGCGGCGCCTGAAGGAAAAAGTCGAACTCGCCGCCACCCGGCTGGACAAGGAGGCGCTCGGCGTCATGCGCGCGTTCTTGGCTTTCGATCTGCCCCTCGCCGATGCTCCGGCGGCGCTCCACCGCTTCGCCGGCAAGGCGCGCCTGAAGATCGATGATGCGCTGGCGCTTTTCGACGCGCGCGTGGCCGCGCTTGCAAGGACCGGCGCCGATCCCGGTCTGATGCGCTACCGCGCCGCCTTCGGCCGGCCGCTTGATTACTACACCGGGCTCGTCTTCGAAATCGGGGTCGAAGGCACGCCGGCGGTGCTCGCCGGCGGCGGCCGGTTCGACCGCCTTCTGACTTTGCTCGGTGCCCGCGAGCATATTCCGGCCGTCGGCTTTTCCCTCTGGCTCGACCGGATAGAACAGGCGATCGCTGCGGGGAGGGTGGAATGACCGTCACCATTGCGCTGCCCTCCAAGGGGCGAATGAAGGATGAGGCCTCGGCGATCTTCGAACGCGCCGGAATGAAGATTGCGGCAGTCGGCAGCGACCGGTCCTATCGCGGCCGCGTTGAAGGGTGGGACGACGTCGAGATCGCCTATTTGTCCGCCTCGGAAATCGCCCGTGAGATCGGCAGCGGCGCGGTCGATTTCGGCGTCACGGGCGAGGACCTCGTGCGCGAAGGCCTGGCGGACGCCGATGCCCGTGTCGACTTCGCCGCCCGGCTCAGCTTCGGTCATGCCGATGTGGTCGTCGCGGTACCCGAGATCTGGTACGACGTCGACACCATGGCCGACCTCGGCGATGTCGCGGCGGACTTCCGCGCCCGCCATGGCCGCCGGCTTGCGATCGCCACCAAATACTGGCGTCTGACGCAGCATTTCTTCTCGGGTAGCCACGGCATCCAGCTCTACCGCATCGTCGAGAGCCTGGGAGCGACCGAAGGCGCGCCCGCGTCCGGCTCCGCCGACATCATCGTCGACATCACCTCGACGGGCTCGACGCTCAAGGCCAACCATCTGAAGATCCTTTCTGACGGCGTGATCCTGCGCTCCGAGGCCTGCCTCGTGCGGGCGCGCAAGGCCACCCACGAGGGCAATCCGGTGATCGACCGGATCGTTGCTGCCGTGCGGGCCGTGCTCTGAGCGCGAGGACGGCGAAGGTGAAGGCCGGCAAATTTGCCTTCGACCCTGACAAATGCAACCGGCGCTCCCTATGTTGGGGCGGCAGACACCCTTTCGATTTCCCACCTAGAGGCATCCGTCATGGCTGATCTTTCTTCGTTTCCGATCACGGCTCGCTGGCCGGCGAAAAGTCCCGATATCATCCAGCTCTATTCGCTCCCGACGCCGAACGGCGTTAAGGTCTCGATCGCGCTCGAAGAACTGGGCCTGGCCTATGAGGCACACCGCATTTCCTTCGATACCAACGAGCAGAAGTCGCCCGAATTCCTGTCGCTCAATCCGAACGGCCGCATTCCGGCGATCATCGATCCGAACGGACCGGACGGAAAGCCGATCGGTCTCTTCGAATCCGGCGCGATTCTGATCTATCTTGCAGAAAAGACCGGCAAGCTTCTCCCGGCGGATGCGGCCCGCCGTTACGAGACGCTGTGCTGGGTGATGTTCCAGATGGGCGGCATCGGACCGATGTTCGGGCAGTTCGGCCATTTTTTCAAATTTGCCGCCGACAAGGTCGCCAACAACCCCTATCCGGTTCAGCGCTATCGCGACGAAGCGAAGCGTCTTCTCGGCGTCCTCGAAGCGCGGCTCGAGGGCCGTCAATGGCTGATGGGGGACGAATACACCATCGCCGACATCGCGACCTATCCTTGGGTGGAAGGGGCCCGCAAATTCTATGGCGGCGCCGAGGTGCTCGACTATAAGAGCTTCCCGAACGTCATGGACTGGGTGGATCGCGGCCTGGCACGCCCCGCCGCCCAAAAGGGCATGGAGATCCCGCGCAAGGAGTAGTTTCGGGCGGGGGCCTCCGCCGGAGATTGACCGGGTGCCGGCCGGGAGGATAGCGATGGGCAGAGACGATTGAGACGGATGGAGCAGGTGTCGGGAAGACTTGTTGTTGTCGGTGGCGGTCAAGCCGCATTCGCTTTGGTCGCCAAGCTTCGCGCCCTCAAGGACATGCGTCCGATCACCGTCCTTGCCGCCGAAGCGAGCCTGCCCTACCAGCGGCCGCCGCTCTCCAAGAAATATCTGCTGCGCGAAATGACCCTCGATCGCCTGCTTTACCGGCCGGAGCCCTGGTATGCGGAGCACGAGATCGACATACGTCTTTCGACCGCCGCGACGGCGATCGATCGCGCCGCCAAACGCGTGACGCTCAGCGATGGCTCCAAACTTGCCTATGAGACGCTTGCCCTCGCGACCGGCGCCACGCCCCGTCGGCTGCCGGCTGCGGCGGGCGGCGATCTCGCGGGCGTTTTCGTCGTGCGCGATTTCCGGGATGCCGACCGGCTGGCAGAGGAGATGCAGCCCGGCCGGCGGGTGCTGGTCGTCGGTGGCGGTTACATCGGCCTCGAGGCCGCGGCGGTTGCCCGGACCACGGGGCTCGAGGTCACGGTCATCGAAATGGCCGATCGGATCCTTCAGCGTGTCGCCTCCGGCGCCACCTCGGCGATCGTCCGCGAAATTCACCGCTCGCACGGCGTCGATATACGTGAACGCACGGGGCTCCATCGTCTGATCGGCGACAACGGCCGCGTTACGGCGGCGGAACTCTCCGACGGCTCCGTCATTCCCGTCGATATCGTGATCGTCGGCATTGGCGTGGCGGCGAATGATTCGCTGGCGCACGATGCCGGCATCGAAACCGCAAACGGCATTGTCGTCGACAGCCATGGCCGGACCTCAGATCCAACGATCTTCGCCATGGGCGACTGCGCCGTCCTGCCGTGGGACGGCATGCGCATCCGCCTCGAATCCGTGCAGAATGCCGTCGACCAGGCGGAGGCGGTTGCCGCGGTTCTCGCCGGCAGTACCGATCCCTACGACCCGAAGCCCTGGTTCTGGTCCGACCAGTACGACGTCAAGCTGCAGATTGCCGGCTTCGGCCTCGGCCACGACGAAACGCTCGTCCGCCAGGGCCAGCGCGAGGGCAGCGTCTCGGTCTGGTATTTCCGCCAGGGCAAACTGGTCGCCGTCGATGCGATCAACGACGCCAAGGCCTATGTGACGGGAAAGAAGCTTCTCGAGGCGGGCGCCACGCCGGACCGTGTGCTGCTCGCCAATCCGCAGGTCGATCTGAAGGCATTGCTGCCGTAGAGCACTTCCAGGAGAAGTGTGTAACGGTTCTACGTCCGGAAATGCGTTGGACCAAAGGGGTCAGAGCATTTCAGTGTTTCCATGAAGCATTGAAATGCTCCAGTGCGGCCGCATGCGCTCCGGCATCATAAAACAAAAAGGGCGGCTCGAGAGCCGCCCTTCGGATCCGGATGGATCGTGCTAAGGCTGTCGCCTTATCACATCATGTCCATTCCGCCCATTCCGCCCATGCCGCCCGGCATTGCCGGAGCGTCCTTCTTGGGCAGTTCGGCGATCATGGCTTCGGTGGTGATGAGCAGCGAAGCGACCGAGGCTGCGTCCTGAAGCGCGGTGCGAACGACCTTGACCGGGTCGATGATGCCCATGGCGATCATGTCGCCATATTCGCCGGTCTGGGCGTTGTAGCCGAAGTCGTCGGTGTTCTTCTCGAGGATCTTGCCGACAACGATGGATGCTTCGTCGCCAGCGTTTTCAACGATCTGACGGGCCGGAGACTGCAGAGCGCGGCGAACGATGTTGACGCCGGCGTCCTGATCGTCGTTTTCACCCTTGACGGTGATCTTGACGGAAGAACGCAGCAGGGCAACACCGCCGCCCGGTACGATGCCTTCCTGAACTGCAGCGCGCGTCGCGTTGAGGGCGTCGTCGATGCGGTCCTTCTTTTCCTTCACTTCGACTTCCGTCGCACCGCCGACGCGGATGACGGCGACGCCGCCGGCGAGCTTGGCAAGGCGCTCCTGCAGCTTTTCACGGTCGTAGTCGGAGGTGGTTTCTTCGATCTGGGCCTTGATCTGAGCGACGCGGCCTTCGATGTCGGACTTCTGGCCGGCACCGTCGACGATCGTCGTGTTTTCCTTGGTGATCGAAACCTTCTTCGCGCGGCCGAGCATGTCGAGCGTGACGCTTTCGAGCTTGATGCCGAGGTCTTCCGAGATCACCGTGCCGCCCGTCAGGATGGCGATGTCTTCGAGCATGGCCTTGCGGCGGTCGCCGAAGCCCGGGGCCTTGACGGCAGCGATCTTCAGGCCGCCACGCAGCTTGTTGACGACGAGCGTTGCGAGTGCTTCGCCTTCGACGTCTTCAGCGATGATGAGGAGCGGCTTGCCGGTCTGAACGACGGCTTCGAGAACCGGGAGCATCGCCTGCAGGTTGGAGAGCTTCTTCTCGTGCAGGAGAATGAAAGCGTCTTCCAGGTCGGCGACCATCTTTTCCGGGTTGGTGACGAAGTAGGGCGACAGGTAGCCGCGGTCGAACTGCATGCCTTCGACGACTTCGAGCTCGGTTTCGGCGGTCTTGGCTTCTTCAACCGTGATGACGCCTTCGTTGCCGACCTTCTGCATCGCTTCGGCGATGTCGAGACCGATCTGCTTTTCGCCGTTTGCCGAGATCGTGCCGACCTGGGCGACTTCGTCCGAGGTGTTGATCTTCTTGGCCTTGGCGAGCAGGTCCTTGACGACTTCGGCGACAGCCAGGTCGATACCGCGCTTCAGGTCCATCGGGTTCATGCCGGCGGCAACGGCCTTCGCGCCTTCGCGAACGATCGCCTGGGCGAGAACGGTTGCAGTCGTCGTGCCGTCACCGGCGATGTCGTTGGTCTTCGAAGCGACTTCGCGGACCATCTGGGCGCCCATGTTCTCGAACTTGTCTTCGAGTTCGATCTCCTTGGCGACCGAAACGCCGTCCTTGGTGATGCGCGGCGCGCCGAACGACTTGTCGATAACGACATTGCGGCCCTTCGGGCCGAGCGTCACCTTGACTGCGTCGGCGAGGATGTCGACGCCGCGCAGCATCTTTTCGCGCGCGCTGCGGCCGAACTTGACTTCTTTAGCTGCCATTTTGAAAGCTCCTAGTTTCGAAACTCCGGAACTGGTCCGGTTTCAAATTACGGAATTTGAAGGGGTGCCGGCCGATCAGCCGATGACGCCCATGATGTCGGCTTCCTTCATGATCAGAAGGTCTTCGCCGTCGATCTTGACTTCGGTGCCGGACCACTTGCCGAACAGAATGCGGTCGCCGGCCTTGACGTCGAGCGGAACAACCTTGCCGCTTTCGTCGCGGGCACCCGAACCGACAGCCACGATCTCGCCTTCCTGCGGCTTTTCCTTAGCGGTGTCCGGAATGATGATGCCGCCCTTGGTCTTTTCTTCAGACTCGACGCGGCGGACGACAACGCGGTCGTGCAGCGGACGGAAATTGGTGCTTGCCATTGTCTAATCCCTCGATCAAATGACACTGCGGGTCGCGAATGGACCCGCCGGATGGGTGTTAGCACTCTTCTCAAGTGAGTGCTAGCGCCAGCCGAGATAAGGGTGGCCGTGAAATGAGTCAAGGATCGGCTCCGAGATTTTTTGCCGCCCGAGATCGTTGACAGAGCCGGGCCCCGCCGCGGCTTGTTTGATTATCTCATCCCTGGAAGAGGCGAGACTGCAGGATCCGTTCCTGCCAAAGGAACATGCCGTAGACCGCGCAGTCGCCACGCGAGGAATTCAAGCGCATCGCCATGCGCGCCGACAAAACCGACCCGAGCTTCAACGCGGCGCTTCCTGGAATTGCTTTAAAATCCTTGGGAAGTGCCGCGTTTTTCTCGGCGTGAGGCTTGTATTCTGGCCCCTTCCTTGCGATGTCAGCCGGAAAGCCGAGTTTGCAGGAAGCCAGCATGGCCGTCAGGATCAACAGTTTTCGGGAAATCGCCGGTCGTTACGACGTCGTCCTTTGCGACGTCTGGGGCGTGCTTCACAACGGCATTCAAGCCTTTGCATCCGCCTGCGAAGCGCTGGCCGAGGCGCGCGCCCAGGGGCTGACCGTCGTTCTCATCACCAATTCACCCCGGCCGCATCCGGGCGTCACGGTGCAAATCCGCGGCCTCGGCGTCCCCGACGAAGCCTATGACCGTATCGTGACCTCCGGCGACGTGACGCAGGCGCTGATTGCGGCGGCCGACAAACGCATCTTCTTCATCGGAGCCGACCGGGATCTGCCGCTGCTCGAAGGGCTCGGCACCGAGATCGTATCCGCCGACGAGGCCGAGACGATCGTCTGTGCCGGCTTCTACGACGACGAGACCGAGACGCCCGAGCACTACCGCGCGACGCTGACGGGGCTCGCCAAGCGGAAAATACCGTTCATCTGCGCCAACCCCGATCTTGTCGTGGAGCGCGGGCATAGGCTCATCCCCTGTGCCGGTGCCATCGCCAAACTCTATGAAGAGCTCGGCGGCGAGGCGCGCATTGCCGGCAAGCCCTATATCGCGATCTATCAGGCCGCTCTCGCGCAGGCCAAGTCCGCCAGGGGCAATTTCGATCTTTCGCGCGTCATCGCCATCGGTGACGGGATGCCGACCGACGTCAAGGGCGCGCAGGATGCCGGCTTCGACCTGCTCTACATCAGCGCGGGCATCCATGCGCAGGAATACATGCACGAAAGCCGCACCGACGAAGCGAGGCTCATGGCCTTCCTGAGGCAGAATGGGGCGCAGCCGAAATGGTGGATGCCGCGGCTGGCATGACGGGACGATCGGCATGACCGTTTTTCACCGCAACGAGACCCGCGATCCGCTGCCCGAACATCTTCGCGGCGGTGTGGTCGCGATCGGCAATTTCGACGGCGTGCATCGCGGCCATCAGTCGGTGCTGAACCGCGCGCTGGAGGAGGCGGTGAAGCGTGCCGTTCCGGCGCTCGTGCTCACCTTCGAGCCGCATCCGCGTACCGTGTTCCGGCCCGACGCGCCGGTGTTCCGCCTCACCCCGGCGCCGCTGAAAGCCCGCATACTCGAGGGAATGGGATTCGGTGCCGTCATCGAATATCCTTTCGACCGGAGCTTTTCGGAGCTTTCGGCCTCCGACTTCATTCATAGCATCCTGCGCGAATGGCTGCACGCCTCCCATGTCGTCACCGGTTTCGATTTCCATTTCGGCAAGGGGCGGGAAGGCGGGCCGGCCTTCCTGATGGCGTCCGGGGAGCGCGAGGGATTCGGCGTGACGCTTGTGGATGCATTCCGCGACGAAAACGCCGCCGTGATATCCTCGAGTTTCATCCGCTCCCTGCTGGCCGAGGGCGACGTTTCGCACGCGGCCGGGCTGCTTGGCTATCGCTATACGGTCGAAGCCGAAGTCATCGACGGCAAGAAGCTCGGCCGCACGCTCGGCTATCCGACCGCGAACATGCGCCTGCCGCCCGAGGCGGAGCTGAAGAGCGGCATCTATGCGGTGCGTTTCCGGAGGGCGGACGGGTCGCTTCATGACGGTGTCGCAAGCTTCGGCCGTCGCCCGACGGTCGACAGCGACGGCGAAGCCTTGCTGGAGACCTTCGTTTTCGATTTCTCCGCGGATCTCTACGGCGAGATCTGCGCCGTATCCTTCTTCGGCCGGTTGCGCGACGAACTCAAGTTCGACGGTCTGGAGCCATTGATGGTCCAGATGCGCAAGGACGAGAGCGAGGCCCGCGCGCTGCTTGCGGGCGTTCAGCCCCTGAGCGAGATCGACCGCAGGCTCAATTTCGCCTGAGCGGCGGCAGGGCCCTATGCCATCCGATGCGTCAAAGATTTCGGGCATGCGCGGCCGGCGGACCTTTTCAAAAGGCGGAAAACGCCTTAAAGAACCGGCCATAATGACCCGGTTCCATCGAGTGATCGTCGATCAGCGAATTATTGGCCCGGCTTTCCGCGCGCTCTAGTCTGCGCCGGAAGGTCCGGGATTTCGGCGTTTCAACGCCCCCATCATCTTCGAGATTACCGAACCCTTCCGCCTGCGTGACTGCCCCGCGCGGAAAACACGAATGCGAAAACCATGACCGAGACCGCTGAAAAGATCGACTATTCTTCCACTCTTTACCTGCCGCAGACGGACTTTCCGATGCGGGCCGGCCTGCCGCAGAAGGAGCCGGAGACCGTCGCCCGCTGGCAGAAGATGGAGCTTTACAAAAAGCTCCGCGCGTCCGCTGCCGGCCGCGAGAAGTTCGTCCTGCACGACGGCCCTCCCTACGCCAACGGCAACATCCATATCGGCCACGCCCTGAACAAGATCCTCAAGGATGTGATCAACCGCTCTTTCCAGATGCGCGGCTTCGATGCCAATTACGTGCCGGGCTGGGACTGCCACGGTTTGCCGATCGAATGGAAGATCGAGGAGAAGTACCGCGAGAAAGGCAAGAACAAGGACGAGGTGCCGGTCAACGAGTTCCGTAAGGAATGCCGTGAATTCGCAAGCGGCTGGATCGGGATTCAGACCGAGGAGTTCAAGCGCCTCGGCATCGAGGGCGACTTCGAAAACCCCTACACCACGATGAACTTCCACGCGGAAGCACGCATCGCCGGCGAGCTGATGAAGATCGCCAAGTCCGGTCAGCTCTATCGCGGCTCCAAGCCGGTCATGTGGTCGGTCGTCGAGCGTACCGCACTGGCCGAGGCCGAGGTGGAATATGCCGACGTCGAAAGCGATATGATCTGGGTGAAGTTCCCGGTGACCGAAGGCCCAGATGCGCTTGCCGGCGCCTTCGTCGTCATCTGGACGACGACCCCCTGGACGATCCCGGGCAACCGCGCGATCGCCTATTCGTCGCGCTATGCCTATGGGCTCTATGAAGTCGCGACCGCCGAGAACGACTACGGCCCGCAGCCGGGCGAGAAGCTGATCTTCGCCAAGCGCCTGGCGGAAGAGTCGGCGGCCAAGGCGAAGGTCACCTTCAACTTCGTGCGCGATGTGGAGGCCGCCGATCTGGCCGCGATTACCTGCGCCCATCCGCTGCACGGCCTGGGTGGCGGTTATGCGTTCAACGTCCCGCTTCTCGACGGCGAGCACGTCACCGACGATGCCGGTACCGGCTTTGTCCATACTGCACCCAGCCATGGCCGCGAGGACTTCGAGGCCTGGATGGACAATGTGCGCGTCCTCGAGGAACGCGGCATCTCGTCCACGATCCCGTTCCCGGTCGACGATGCCGGCTATTTCACCGCCGACGCCCCCGGCTTCGGTCCGGATGCGGAAGGCGGCGCCGGCCGCGTCATAGACGACAAGGGCAAGAAGGGCGACGCCAACGACCGCGTCATCAAGGCTCTGATCGGCCGTCACGCGCTCTTCGCGCGCGGCCGTTTGAAGCATTCCTATCCGCATTCCTGGCGGTCGAAGAAGCCGGTCATCTTCCGCAACACGCCGCAATGGTTCGTCACCATGGACAAGGATTTCGGCGACGGCACGACGCTGCGCTCGCGCGCGTTGAACGCGATCGACGAAACCCGTTTCGTACCAGGCGCCGGCCAGAACCGTCTCCGGGCGATGATCGAGCAGCGCCCCGACTGGGTGCTTTCGCGCCAGCGCGCCTGGGGTGTGCCGATCGCGATCTTCGCCGACGATGAGGGCGAAATCCTCGTTGACGACGAGGTCAATGCCCGCATCCTCGACGCTTTCGAGAAGGAAGGAGCGGACGCGTGGTTCGCCGAAGGCGCGAAAGAGCGCTTCCTCGGCAACGACCACGACCATGCCCGCTGGCACCAGGTCACGGACATCCTGGACGTATGGTTCGATTCCGGATCGACCCACACCTTCACGCTGGAGGACCGTCCGGACCTGAAATGGCCGGCCGACGTCTATCTCGAAGGCTCCGACCAGCACCGCGGGTGGTTCCATTCCTCGCTGCTCGAAAGCTGCGCGACGCGCGGCCGCGCGCCCTACAACGCCGTCATCACCCATGGCTTCACCATGGATGAGAAGGGCGAGAAGATGTCGAAGTCGAAGGGCAATACCGTCACGCCCCAGGAGGTGATGAAGGATGCCGGCGCCGACATCCTGCGCCTCTGGGTCATGACGACGGACTATTGGGAAGACCAGCGCCTCGGCAAGACCATCATCCAGACGAATATCGATGCATACCGCAAGCTGCGCAACACGATCCGCTGGATGCTCGGCACGCTCGCCCACGACAAGGGCGAGGCTGTAGCGCTTGCCGACATGCCGGAACTCGAAAGGCTGATGCTGCATCGTCTTGCCGAACTCGATCGGCTGGTGCGCGAAGGCTACGACGCCTTCGACTTCAAGAGGATCGCCCGCGCGCTCATCGATTTCTCGAATGTCGAACTCTCGGCTTTCTATTTCGATATCCGCAAGGATGCGCTCTATTGTGACGCGCCGTCGTCGCTGCGCCGCCGCGCGGCCCTGCAGGTCATCCGCACCCTTTTCGATTGCCTGGTGACCTGGCTTGCACCCATGCTGCCCTTCACTGCCGAGGAGGCCTGGCTTTCGCGCAACCCGCAAGCCGTTTCCGTGCATCTCGAACAGTTCCCTACGGTTCCGGCGGAATGGCGTAACGACGCGCTCGCCGAGAAGTGGCGGAAGATCCGCGAAGTGCGCAAGGTGGTGACCGGCGCGCTCGAGATCGAGCGCAAGGAAAAGCGCATCGGCTCTTCGCTGGAGGCGGCGCCGGCCGTCCATGTCGCCGATCCGGATCTGCTCCAGGCGCTCAACGGCCAGGACTTCGCCGAGATCTGCATCACCTCGGGGATCGAAATCGACGGGGGCGAGGGCCCGGAGGATGCGTTCAGGCTGCCGGACGTCGCGAAAGTCAGCGTCGTACCGAAACTCGCCGAGGGCCGCAAATGCGCCCGCTCCTGGCGAATCACCACCGATGTCGGCTCCGATCCGCTCTATCCGGACGTCTCCGCGCGGGACGCGGCCGCTCTGCGGGAGCTCGGCTTCAAGCCGTAATCGATCGGTTTACCGGGTGAATTGCGTTCAGGCTCTTCATCCGGTAAAACCTGCCCGAAATTTGGCGGATTTTTCCGCCATGGGGCGCTGAATGGCCGTTTTAGCGACGCGCGGCCGGCTGGAAGGAATCTCATGGGAATGACGCGAGAGTTGCGAGCGGCCGCCGGCATTGCCGCCATCCTGGCGGGAGGTCTGGTGCTTTCCGGCTGCATCGGCGGCCCGACCTACGGAACGGACAAGACGGCCGGCGAGCATTTGCTCGACGATCTAGGCAGCGCGGTCAGCCTCGCTCCCGCGAAGAAGGATCCGGTCAAGTATCAGCCGCGCCCCGGTTTGGTGCTGCCGCCGCAACAGCAGCAGACCGCTCTGGTCGAGCCGCAGCAGTCGCTTGCAAGCCGCGAGGCCAACCCGGCCTGGGTCGAGTCTCCCGAGGAGACGCGCGCGCGTCTGCGCGAAGAGGCGGACGCCAACAAGAACGATCCCAACTACGTCTCGCCGCTGGCAAAAGCGAATGCCAACGGCCGCCGTCTTTCCGCCAAGGAACAGCAGGAGGCCTATCGCGAGGCGCGCAAGATCGAGCAGGGCGCCTATGCGGACAAGCGCCGTTTCCTGAGCGATCCGCCGCTCGAATACCGTCGACTGCCGGAGGGGGCTGAAGCCGATCTCGGAGAGCCCGAAAAGGACAAGGCGCGCCGCCGCAAGAAGGAGGCGCAGATCAAGAACTCCGGAAGCAAGTGGTACTGGCCGTTTTAGAGCGGAATGAGAAACTGCGTGCGGCTCCGTTCGCATCCAAGTTTTAGAATTGGTCCAAAGCCATGGCTATCAGCATTCGCGATGCCCTTCCCGGTGACGCTGCGACGATCCTCCGTTTCATCACGGAACTCGCGACTTATGAAAAGGCGCCGCACGAGGTCGAGGCGACTGTCGAGCGCGTGCACGAGTCGCTCTTCGGAGCCGATGCCGTCGCGCGCGCCGTGATCTGCGAGGCCGACGGCAAGCCCGCAGGCTTTGCCGTCTGGTTCTACAGCTATTCCACCTGGCAGGCGCGCAAGGGACTATATCTGGAGGATCTTTACGTCTCGCCGGAGTTTCGGGGCTCGGGCGCCGGCAAGGCGCTCCTGAAGCACCTGGCGCGCACGGCAGTCGCGGAAGGCTGCGGCCGCTTCGAATGGAGCGTGCTCGACTGGAACGAGCCAGCCATCCGCGTCTATGAGGCCGTCGGGGCGGAGCCCATGTCGGAATGGACGCGTTACCGGCTCGCCGGCAAGGGATTGGAAGCGTTCGCAGCGGACTGACACTTCACGCGGTCCCGGGGAAATCGCAACACAGTTTTCGCCGAGGTGATTTTTAACGTCGGCTGGCGAAGAATTCGCGCAGAATGTCGGCGGCCTCCCGCTCGGCAAGACCGGAATAGACATCCGGCACATGGTGGCAGGTGGGGGAAGCATAAAACCTGACGCCGTTGTCGACCGCGCCGCCTTTGGGATCCTCCGCGCCATAATAGAGGCGGCGGATGCGAGCGAAGGAGATCGCAGCCGCACACATGGTGCAGGGCTCGAGCGTGACATAGAGATCGGCTCCCGAAAGACGCTCGTCGCCGACGGCGGCCGCCGCCTGGCGGATCGCCTCGATCTCCGCATGGGCGGTGATGTCGCTGAGTTCGCGGGTGCGGTTTCCGGCCGCGGCGATCATCTTGCCGTCGAGCACGATGACGGCGCCGATCGGCACTTCGCCGCGTGCCGCCGCCTTTCGGGCCTCCTGAAGGGCCGCCTGCATGAAGCGTGCCGTTTCTGCCATCGTTCGTTCGATAATTTCCTCTTAACCCACGGCCTACGACCTGATAGGACAGCCGCAAAAGGCAGGCAACACAAATGACATCCAAAGACAAGCCCACGAGGCCCGGCGGCAAGGCCAAGGGTCGCGACAAGAAACCTCATTCTGGCAGCGAGAAGCCTGCGGCACGGGCAGCCGGCAACAGTCCGGCAGCGCCCGCCGGTGCGGACGAGCCGCAACGCATCTCGAAGATACTGTCGCGCGCAGGCGTCGCCTCGCGTCGCGACGTCGAGCGGATGATCATGGAAGGGCGGGTCAGCCTCAATGGCGTCGTGCTCGACACGCCGGTCGTCAATGCGACCCTCGCCGACAGGATCGAGGTCGACGGCCATCCGATCCGCGGCATCGAACGGACACGGCTCTGGCTTTATCACAAGCCGGGCGGCCTCGTGACGACCAATGCCGATCCGGAAGGCCGTCCGACGGTTTTCGAGAACCTGCCCGAGGATCTGCCGCGCGTTCTGTCGGTGGGCCGCCTGGACATCAATACCGAGGGCCTGCTGCTTCTGACGAACGACGGCGGGCTTGCCCGCGTGCTCGAGTTGCCGTCGACCGGCTGGCTGCGCCGCTACCGCGTGCGGGCGCACGGGGAAATCGATCAGGAGGCGCTCGACCGTCTGAAGGAAGGCATCGCGGTCGAAGGCGTTCTCTACGGAGCGATCGAGGCGACGCTGGATCGGGTGCAGGGCTCGAACGTCTGGATCACCATGGGCCTGCGGGAAGGCAAGAACCGCGAGATCAAGAATGTGCTCGGCGCGCTCGGCCTCGACGTCAACCGGCTGATCCGCATCTCCTACGGTCCGTTCCAGCTTGGCGAGCTGCCGATCGGTCAGGTTCAGGAAATACGCGGCCGCACGCTGCGCGAGCAGCTGGGGCCCCGGCTGATCGCCGATGCCAAGGCGAATTTCGACGCGCCGATCTATAACGATCAGCCGGCTGCTGCCGAGCCTGAAGCGGAGCCCGCCAACCACGCAAAGGCGGAATGGGGCAACAAGCGCGAAAAGGCCGAGGACAAGCGGGAGCGTGCTCTTGCCCGTCTCGATACCCGACGCGACGATGGTCGCCCGAATGAACGCGGCCGCAGCCGCGGTAAGCCGGAGGAGCGTCCGGCGCGCCCGCCGGTCCGGCGCAACCGCTCTTCCAACGTCTGGATGGCGCCGGGTGCGCGTCCGACCGTAGAGAAAAAGCCGAAGGCGGAGGACGAGCTTTCGCCGAAGGCGGCGCGGCGCGCGCCTGCGGAAGACAAACGGCGCGACCGGCCGAAGGACGCTGCGGCGAAAGCAGCGGGCGGCTTCGATGCGGAACGCCAGGGCAAGGGGGGTAAAGCCGCCGGCCGCAAGGATGCCGCAGGCGCCGGCGGCTTCGAGAGGCGTCGACCGCTCGAAAGCGCGGAGCGGAAATCCCGCGACCATGGCGACCGTCCGCCGCGCCGGCCCAGCGGCGAGCGAGCGGCCCGCCCGGCCGACGACCGCATCTCGTCCGAAGGACGCAAGGAGAACGCTCGGCCGCCGCGTGGCGACGGCAAGAAGAGTTTCGCCGGCGACCGGCCACGTGCGAACGCCGGCGGCAAACCGGTTGCTGGAAAGCCGGCTTCGGGAAAGCCGGCCGCCCATCGCTCGTCCGGCCCGCGTGCCGGAAAACCCGCCGGCAGCAGACCCGCCGGAGGCAAGCCCGGCGGTCGTCCGGGCGGCGGTAAGCCGCCGGGCAAGGGGCCGCAGGGCAGGG
This sequence comes from Sinorhizobium sp. GQ132, assembly GCF_059758575.1. Taxonomy (NCBI): domain Bacteria; kingdom Pseudomonadati; phylum Pseudomonadota; class Alphaproteobacteria; order Hyphomicrobiales; family Rhizobiaceae; genus Sinorhizobium; species Sinorhizobium sp. GQ132. The sequence continues at coordinate 153,751 of NZ_JCAXDX010000003.1, forward strand.
GGAAGTAGGCGGCCGTGCGCATCGTCGGTGGAGAATTTCGCGGCCGCACGCTGGCCGCGCCGAAGTCGGACGATATCCGTCCGACCACGGACCGCACGCGCGAGAGCCTGTTTAACATCCTGAGCCACGCCTATCCGGAGGCGCTTGACGGAACGCGCGTTCTCGATCTTTTCGCGGGCACGGGGGCCGTCGGGCTCGAGGCGCTGTCGCGCGGCTGCCGGCAGGCTCTCTTCGTGGAGCAGGGGGTCGAGGGACGCGGGCTGCTGCGGATCAATATCGAGGCGCTCGGCCTTCAGGGGCGGGCCAAGATCTTTCGCCGCGACGCGACAGATCTCGGACCGGTCGGGACGATGGAGCCGTTTCATCTGGTGTTCGCAGATCCGCCCTATGGCAGGGGTCTCGGCGAACGCGCTCTGGCCGCGGCCGCCCGCGGCGGTTGGCTCGTTCCGGGTGCCCTTGCAATCCTGGAGGAGCGCGCGGACGTCCGGCCGCAGTTCTCCGAAAGTTTCGAATCGGTCGACGAACGCGCCTTCGGCGATACGCTCATGCATTTTCTGCGTTTCCGAGGCGCCTGAGACCGGCGCAAAGTCGGTTGGAGCTGTTCAGATTCCGCGTGATCTCGGCCTGCCCCTCGTGCAGGATGGCCGATGACGGAGGTGGCGATGGAGCAGAACCTGTCCACGATACGCAAAGCCGCGGGTAGCGAGGGGGAGCCGACCATCGCGCTTGCCCTCGGCGGCGGCGGCGCGCGCGGACTTGCCCACATCCATGTCATCGAGGCGCTTGATGAGATGGGGCTTCGGCCGGCGGTCGTCGCCGGTTCGTCGATCGGCGCTCTCATGGGCGCGGGCGTGGCCGCCGGCATGAGCGGGAAGGAAATCCGTGAACACGTGCTTTCGACCGTCGGCCGGCGTGGGGAGGTTCTCAACCGCCTATGGCGATTGAGGCCGACCAGTCTTGCCGAGGCTGTGGCGAGCGGCTTCCGCGTCGGCCAGTTCAATATAGAGCGTGTGCTGAAGGCCTTCCTGCCTGAGGCGGTGCCTGTCCGCTTCTCCGATCTGGCCATCCCCCTGAAAATCATCGTCACCGACTATTACGGGCAGACGGAGCGGGTCTGCGAAAGCGGGGACCTCTACAAGGCGCTCGCTGCCTCCTGTGCCCTGCCGGCGGTATTCATGCCGGTGAAGATCGACGGCCGCGTGATGATCGACGGCGGCATCTATAATCCGATCCCCTTCGATCACCTGCGCGGACTGGCAGATATCGTCGTCGCCGTCGATGTCGTCGGCGGGCCGGATGGCGACGGGGAGACGATCCCGAGCCGTATCGACAGCCTGTTCGGCGCGACCCAGTTGATGATGCAGTCGATCATCACGATGAAGATGCAGGCCGGCGCACCGGATATTCTCCTGCGTCCCGATGTCGGGCGGTTCCGCGTCCTGGATTTTTTGCGGGCCCAGGAATTGCTGACCGCCACCAGCGGGACCAAGGACGAGGTGAAGCGCGCGCTGGCAGAGCGCATCGATCGGTGGAAGAAGGGGATATAGGCGACCAGGGGCAAATGATCTGTTCAACCGGCTTGAACAAAATCCCCGGTCGGAGACGCGGGATGCGGGCGGAAAACCGCACACACTTTTCCCCCGCTCTAAGGCCTGTCGAGATTCTGGCCACCCGCGGCGGCTTGTTTGATTTCCTCATTCCTGTGCTTGTCACAGGAATCCAGCCAGACCAAGTTCTTGGGCTGGAAAGGCTCTTCCGCGCCGCAGACGCGGCGCTGCTGGATCCCTGTGACGAGCACAGATCGGCTACGATCAAAGGAAACAAGCTTCAACGCCATTATCCATCTCCCAGCAGCCGTCATAAACTCAAAATGAGTCTCAACAGGCCTTAGCACAAGTGTTAACAGGCCCTGATATCACTCCGCCTTTTCCAGCGTTTCGTTGCAAAGATCCGGCAGAGCATCGTCAGGCTGAGTGACTTCACGTTCCGGCTTTACCAGCGGTTGCGGCCGGACGGGCCTTGAATGCAGCATGTCGCGGCCGGCGGTGACCCTCTGCTTCCTGCAGGACCAACTGCGCGAGCCTTACGCCGCCGGGATATCGGTTTGCGAGAAATCACTTCCCTTGAACAGGAGCGGTTCATTTGTCAGAAAGGCTAGGGCGTAGGAAAAACAATCACCGAAATTCAAACCGGCCGGATGGCGGCCTTTGCCGAAACGGCGCCAGGCACGGCGGGCCTGGTCCATATGCTCGGCGGTTACCGCAACAATCTCCACGTTTGCCTTGTAAAGCCAAAGGTCAAGTTCCGCGCCGGCAGCTTCGCCTAACCGGGTTTCGATTACCGTGGCTGCTTCCAGAGCGGTTGCCGCGGAGATGAGCCTAACCGGGTCGTGCGCGATTTTCTCGCGGAAACTTCCGGCCTCCTGTTCATTGAAGGCAATCGCGGCAATGGCGGATGTGTCGATTACCATTATGAGGGGAGTCCATCCTCGTCATAACCGATGATGTCATCGGAGCTGCGACCGTCGAGGACGGGCATGGCATTCCAGCGGCGTTGAATGGCCTCCAGATCCTCCAGAAGGGCCGCGCGCCGGGCAGCGGTGTCGGTTCGGCGCAATCGTTCTTCGAGGGCACGCTTGGTGGCCAGCGTGATGGATTCCCCGGTCCGCCGGGCAAGTGTGCGGGCAAGCTGCTCGGTTTCGATATCCTTGATGCTCAGCGCCATCAGATGCTTCCTGGTTCCTACCGTTCAATATTCTACCATGATGGCGCATTGATATCCAGAACGCACGTCATATTGCGGCAGTAGGGCCGGTCAGAGTCCCTGGAGGTCATTTCGGCCCTGACAGAAGGGCCTTTCTCGTAGATCCCCGATGTTTTAGTCGGGTCGACCCACACCATGAGCGCCCTGATATCACTCCGCCTTTTCCAGCGTCTCGTCGGCAAGATCCGGCAGAGCATCGTCAGGCTGAGTGACTTCACGCTTCGGCTTTACCAGCGGTTCCGGCCGGACGGGCCTTGAATGCAGCATGTCGCGGCCGGCGGTGATGCCCTCCGCTTCCTGGAGCACCAGCCTTGCCTCGTCGCGGCGGCGGATATCGTCCATGATGCCGATGGCTTCATCGCCGTTCACGCCGAGCGCCTCGAGCGTCTTACGGCCGAAAAGCAGACCCGACTCGAACGTCTCGCGCAATTCGTAGTCGACACCCCGTGCGCGCAGTTCCAGCGTGTGCAGGCGGTCGTAGGACCGCGCGAAGATGCGGGCATTCGGGTATTCGGCATGAACGAGATCGATGATCTTGTCCGTGACCTCCTTCTTCTGCGTGCACACGGCGACAATCTTCGCCTTCTCTATTCCGGCCGCTCGCAAGACGTCGAGGCGTGTGCCGTCGCCGAAATAGATGCGAAAGCCGAATGTGGCGGCCTGACGCACGCGTGCCGCGGAATGGTCGATGATCGTCACATCGCGGCCGCCCGCGAGAAGGATCTGCGAAGCGATCTGGGCGAAGCGGGAAAAACCGATCATCAGCACGTCGGCGCCGGCGCCCTCGAAATCCTCTTCCATTTCCTCGGCCAGTTCGTCCTGCTTGTGCATCAGCCGCCTGGAGAGCATCGCTGCCACGGGTGTCAGCGCCATGGAGAGCGTGACGATGGCGACGAGCAGGGAGGACGTGGCTTGCGAGAAGACGCCGGCCGCGGCGGCTGCGGTGAAGAGCACGAAGCCGAATTCGCCGCCCTGCGGCAGAAGCAGGCCGATGCGCACAGCGTCGTTGTGGCGTGAGCCGGCGGCCCGGCACAGTCCGTAAAGGACCAGGCTCTTTACCAGCATCAGCACGGGAACGGCGATGATGATGCTCAGCAGGTTCTCTGCCACCACATGGAGCTCGAGCGACAGGCCGACCGCCATGAAGAAAAGCGCCTGGAGGATGCCGCGGAATGGCTCGATGTCGGCCTCCAGCTCATGACGATAGGACGATTCCGCCAGCAACACCCCTGCAAGGAACGCGCCCATCGCCATGGAAAGACCGGCGAGCTGCATCATCGTCGCCGCGCCCATGACGACGAGAAGCGCGGCTGCGATCATGACGTCGCGCGCGCCGGTGCGCGCGATCACCTGAAAGAGCGGATTGAGAAGATAGCGACCGGCGGCGAAAAGCGCGGCCACGGCGGCGATGGCGATCGCGAAGTCCTCGATCGGCGTGGTCGTATCCTCCGGTGCCTGCGCCGCCATCAGCGGAATGATCGCAAGCAGAGGCACGATCGCCAGGTCCTGGAGCAGGAGAATGGAGAAGGCGCGCTGGCCATAGCGCGTGTTGGTATCGTTGTTCTCCTCCAGGATCTGCATGGCGAAGGCCGTGGAGGATAGCGCCAGGCCGAAGCCGGCGACGACGCTGCCGGCGCCTCCGAGAAGACCGCTGAACGCGATCAGGAACGAAAGAACGGCCCCGGTGATCACGACCTGTGCCGTACCGAGACCGAAGATGTCGCGCCGCATCTGCCACAGCCGCGACGGTTTCAGCTCGAGGCCGATGATGAACAGCAGGAAGACGACGCCGAGTTCCGAGACATGCAGAATCTCTTCGCCTTCCGTGATTTGCTGGGCGACGGGACCGATCAGGATGCCGGCGGCGAGGTAACCAAGGATGGTGCCGAGCCCGAGACGCTTGAACAGCGGCGCTGCGATCACGGCGCCGGCAAGCAGCATGAGCGCCTGCGAATAGATTATCGTTGTCGTTTCCATGCTCGGTGCTTCCGCTATAACGGCCGGGGGACCCGTGGGAGAGGGCGTATTCCGCCGCATATCATTTTGCTGCTGGGGCGGGAATCACGATGATGCCCTTGATGCATGCTTCAGTGCACAATAAATGGGACAGGAATGAAAGGCCAAAATCATGTCTGAGACGATCGATTCCGCCGTCCTCGAGCAACGTGCCGCCGAGCTTGTCGATCAGGCGCGCCGCGCCGGCGCGGATGCCGCGGATGCCGTGGTGGTGCGTGGCCGCTCCCGTTCGGTTTCGGTGCGGCTCGGCAAGGTGGAGGCGACGGAAGCTTCCGAGAGCGACGATTTCTCGCTCAGGGTCTTTGTCGGGCGGCGCGTCGCCAGTGTTTCCGCCAATCCGGGCTTCGACTTGAAGGTCCTGGCAGAGCGTGCGGTGGCGATGGCGAAGGCGTCGCCGGAGGATCCTTACGCATCGCTTGCCGACCCCGATCGCCTGGCGAAGTCCTATCCGGATCTCGAACTTTTCGACAACCGGGACGTATCGACCGAAGCACTCACGGAGGCGGCGCTCGCCGCCGAAGGAGCCGCGCTTTCGGTCACAGGCGTCACCAACTCCAGCGGGGCGGGCGCATCGGCCGGCATGGGCGGGCTCGTGCTCGTCACGTCTCATGGTTTCTCCGGCTCCTATATGGCCACCCGTTTCGGCTGCTCCGTCAGCGCCATCGCGGGCGAAGGCACCAAGATGGAACGGGATTACGACTTCGACAGCCGCCTCTATTTCGATGAACTCCGCACTGCCGAGGATATCGGCCGGGTCGCCGGCGAGCGGGCGGCGGCGCGCGTCAACCCCCGCCGCGTCGCGACGCAGAAGAACGTGACGGTCGTTTTCGATCCGCGCGTCGCACGCGGCTTCGTCGGACATCTTGCGGGAGCCATCAACGGAGCGTCTGTCGCCCGCAAGACCAGCTTCCTGCGCGACATGATGGGCAAGCAGATCATGAAATCGGGCATTGCCGTTACCGACGATCCGTTGATCGTCCGCGGCGCCTCCTCGCGTCCTTTCGACGGGGAGGGGGTCAGCGGCTCGAAATTGTCGATGGTCGAGGATGGCGTGCTGCGCCATTGGTTCCTGTCCACGTCTGCGGCCAGGGAGCTCGGCCTCGAGACCAACGGGCGCGGCGTTCGCGGCGGTCCGGCGGTCAGCCCGGCCTCCACCAATCTCGCCCTCGAACCCGGCTCCGTCTCGCGCGACGATCTGATCCGCGGCGTCGGCACCGGCTTCTATGTCACCGAGCTCATCGGCCAGGGTGTCAACATGGTGACGGGCGAATATAGTCGCGGCGCCTCCGGCTTCTGGATTGAAAACGGCGAAATCCTCTATCCCGTTTCCGAGGTGACGATCGCCTCCAATCTCAAGCAGATGTTCATGGCGCTGACGCCGGCCGACGACATCGACAGGAAGTTCGGCATCGCCGCGCCGACGCTTGCGATCGAAGGCATGACGATCGCCGGAACTTGAATGTGGGCGGTGCGTTGCACTACAGCGCAGCGTGTAAGGATTTGCATGTCAGAAACAGCCCTTTCGATCCGCCCGGCCTGGGACGAGGACCTCGAACTCATTCTTACCGCTGCAGTCGCGGCGGGCGACACTGCGCTCGGCTATTTCCGCAAGACGCTGGACGTCCGCTGGAAAAATGAGGGCCGCTCCCCCGTAAGCGAGGCCGACCTCGCCGCCAACGACATCCTCAAGGGGCGGCTGCTCGCCGCACGGCCGGACTATGGCTGGCTTTCGGAGGAGACCGACGACGACGAAAGCCGTCTCGTCCGCGAGACCGTCTTTGTCGTCGATCCCATCGACGGCACCCGGGCCTTCATCGCCGGCAAGGATCTCTGGTGCGTCAGCGTCGCCGTCGTCCACCGTGGCCAGCCTGTGGCCGGCGTTCTCTATGCGCCCGCCCTCGACGAGATATTCCAGGCGACCCGCGATGGCGAAGCGCGGAAGAACGGCAAGGCGATTGCCGTGCGGGAGGCGGCATCCGGCGCGGTGCTGAAGGTGGCGGCGGCCGAGGATGTCATGGGCAGGCTGGCATTGCCCTATCGCAACAGGATGATGCGTGTGTCGCACGTGCCGTCGCTCGCCTATCGCCTTGCGATGATCGCGGATGGACGCATCGATGGAACGATCGTCAAGCGGAATTCGCACGACTGGGATTTGGCGGCCGCCGACCTCATCCTTTCGCGCGCCGGGGGCGCGCTTTGCAGTCTCGATGGCGAGCCCTTGTCCTACAACCGCCCGACTGTCACCCACGGCGTTCTGGGAGCGGCCTCGGGAACCGCGCTGCCGGCGTTGCTCGCCGCCTCCAGGCCGCTTGAGCCCCATTGACCTTTAGGGGCGAATGCCGCAAACCACCCCAACACCAATAAGAACACAGATGGAATTTCGATGGCTCACGACTCCGAGAAAAAACAACGGCTGCACCTCGTCTTCGGCGGCGAATTGGCAACGCTCACCGACGTGCAGTTTCGCGATCTGGAAAATCTGGATATCGTCGGCATCTTCCCGGACTACGAGAGCGCGCATGTCGCCTGGAAAGCCAAGGCTCAGATGACCGTCGACAATGCGCATATGCGCTATTTCATCGTCCACATGCATCGCCTGCTCGATCCGGAAGCGAAGTAATGCCGTCGGCGTCGGACGCGGCGGAGGGCAAGCGTTCATGAGCAGCCTGCGCGCAAGGCTGGCACTTTCCGGCTATCGCTGGCTCGGAACGGCCGTCTATCCCTTCTTCTGGTCCTATCTTGCGCTCCGCGCGGCGAAGGGCAAGGAGGACCCGGCACGCCGGCGCGAACGCTATGGCTATGCTAGTGCGCCGCGGCCGCAGGGCCCTCTCGTCTGGTTCCACGCCGCCAGTGTCGGAGAGACGAATGCAGTCACTCCGCTGATCAAGGAAATCCGCCGCCGGGGCATCGCCGTGGTGCTGACCACCGGTACGACGACCTCGGCGCGGGTCGCCGCAGAGCGATTGGGCTCGGCCGTCGTGCACCAGTATGTGCCGCTCGATTTCAAGCCGGCGGTGAGCCGTTTTCTGGAATATTGGCAGCCTGATCTGGCGATCATCGCCGAATCGGAGATCTGGCCGATGACGATCATGGAGCTCGGCAGGCGCCATATTCCGCAGGTTCTGGTCAATGGCCGTCTTTCCGACCGCACCTTCGCCCGATGGAGGCGCCGGCCGTCGCTTGCCGATGCCCTCTTCGAAAATCTTGCGCTCGTCATCGCTCAGTCCGATGTCGATGCGGAGCGTTTCCGCACTCTGGGTGCGCTCCCGGTTACGGTCTCCGGCAACCTCAAGGTGGACAACGACGCGCCGCCGCACGATCCCAGGGACCTGCGCGAATACCGCCAGCAGATCGGTGCACGAAAGACCTGGGCTGCGATCTCGACCTTCGAGGGGGAGGAGAATGCGGCCGGGACCGTTCACCAGGCGCTGAAGGAGAGAACCGGCCTGCTGACGATCATCGTTCCTCGCCATCCGGAGCGTTGCGACGCGATCGAGGCTGCCCTGGTCGCGAAGGGGTTGACCGTCGCGCGCCGCACGCGCGGCGATCCGGTCACACCGGAAGTCGACATTCTACTCGGCGATACGATCGGCGAAATGGGGCTCTATCTGAGGCTGACGGAGGTCGCTTTCGTCGGACGTTCGCTTTTCGCCGAGGGCGGCCAGAACCCGCTCGAGCCGGCCATGCTCGGCTGCGCGGTGCTCTCCGGCGGGAATGTGCAGAATTTTCGCGAGACCTACCAGATGCTCGCAAAGAACGGCAGCGCCAAGATCGTGCGCGACACGGAGATGCTCGCCAAGGGGGTCAACTACCTGCTCGCCAACGACGACATGCGTCGCTCGATGATCGATGCCGGACTCGAAACCGTGCAACAGATGCGGGGCGCGCTGACGGCGACGATGAAGGGGCTCGACCCCTACATCAACCCGCTGGTGGTGAAGGCGCGGCTGGAGCCGCGCCCTGAAGCCTGAAACGTGAAGTCTCGATTGGAAGGGACCATGCCCGCAACGAAACCGATCGCCGGCATATTGTTCGACAAGGACGGCACCCTTCTCGACTACGTGAAGAGCTGGGTGCCGGTGAATTACGAGCTGGCGCGGATCGCCGCCAAGGGCAATGAGAGCCTTGCGCGTGTCCTCCTCCAGGCGGGCGGGATGGATCCGGAGACCGGATATGTCGTTCCCGATAGCCTGCTTGCGGCCGGGAATACCGTGGAGATTGCCACCGGCATGGTCGGCGCCGGCGCGCCGTTTACAGTGGAAGAATTGACGGCGCTGTTCGACGGGCTCTTTGCACAATCCGCGCATTATGCCGTGCCGGTGACCGATCTCGCGTCCTTTTTTGCCGGGCTGCACGCGAAAGGCTACCGGCTCGGCGTCGCCTCCAGCGACAACGAGCGATCGATCCGGGAAACCGCCAAACGCTTCGGTTTCGAGGACTACCTCCATTACGTCGCCGGCTACGATAGCGGCTATGGCACAAAGCCGGAGCCCGGCATGGTGCTCGGGTTTTGCGCCGCAACGGGGCTTGCACCCGACGAGGTGGCCGTAGTCGGCGACAACAATCACGACATGCATATGGGCCGCAGTGCGGGCGTCGGCATGACGGTTGCCGTTTTGACCGGCACCGGATCGCGCCAGTCGCTTGCCGCGTCTTGCGACCACTGCCTCGCCGATATTACCGAGCTGGAAGCGGTGCTCACGAACTGATCGGCTTGCCTTTTTCTCCGTTCTGACGTTCTTTGTCGCCGGTCACACCGCTCACGGCCGATGCCCGCGGCGGAAAGTTCTGGATTTGCCCTTCCTGCCCTCCAGGTGCAGGAGCGGCCGCACGGATATTTACGGGTAAAGATGGTTTCAGAAGCGCCCCCGTTCTGGTGGACCAAGGCCGACTGGCGCGCCTATGCTCTTTGGCCCTTTTCCTGGGTTTACGGCCGGATCGCCGGGATGCGCATGGACCGGGCGCGCCGGGCGACCTCCGCCGTGCCGCTGATCTGCATAGGCAACTTCACCGTCGGCGGAGCCGGAAAGACCCCGACGGCGATCGCGATTGCACGTGCCGCCAGGGCACGGGGCCTGAAGCCCGCTTTCCTGAGCCGCGGCTATGGCGGGTCGCTGGACGTCACGACGGTGGTCGACCCCGAGCACCATCGCGCGCGCGACGTCGGCGACGAGCCGCTGCTGCTTGCCCGCGAGGCCCTCACCGTGATCTGCCGACGCAGGGTGGATGGCGCACGCAAGCTTGCTGCGGAAGGCGCCGATATCATCATCATGGATGATGGCTTCCAGAGTGCCCGGCTCGTCTTCGATTTCGCCCTTCTGGTGGTCGATTCCGGCCGCGGTATCGGCAATGGCCATCTCGTGCCTTCCGGCCCTGTTCGGGCGCCGATCGGCAATCAGCTGCGCCATGCCAACGCTCTCCTCAAACTCGGCCACGGCTCCGCCGCCGATACTCTCGTCCGCCAGGCGGCACGGGCCGGCAAGCCCGTCTATGTGGCCGAAACGGTGCGCACGGATACAGGGCCGCTCGACGGCGTCAAGGTCCTTGCCTGGGCCGGAATCGCGGATCCGGAAAAGTTCTTCAAGACCGTTCGCGAGACCGGCGCGGTGATCGAAGAGACCCGGACCTTCCCGGATCACCACCATTTCTCCGAAGACGAGATTGCCGATCTGATCGACCGTGCCGCAAGCCGGGGCTATACGCTGGTGACCACCGCCAAGGACATGGTTCGCCTGGAGCCCGGACACGGGCGGGCAGGGGAACTGGCGGCGAAAAGCCGCGTGATCGAGATCGAGGTGCGCTTCGACGATCCGGCAGCGCCGGGTGCAATCATCGACGCGACACTTGCCTCCGCCCGCGCCCGCCGATTGCGCGAGCGCAAGACGGGTTAGTCAAGCCTGACCCGCCAGGCCGCCGGCGCGTCGTTCCGCTTCGAGCGAGGCATCCGCGTCGGCGTAAGCCTCCTGGCGCGCGACGCTCCAGTACCTGAGTTCATCGACCGGAACGGGCTTGCCCGTAACGGCACAGATCACGTGCGAGCCGGCAAGTACGACTTGGAAGTCTCCGTCGAGATAGCGGATCTTCGCCTCCCGGGAGGAGCTTCCTTCAAAACGGTTCATCATGCCTGAACGGGCCTCGTCTAATCGTGGACGTCCTGATCTATCGCGGCGCTCTGCAAAAAACCAGCGGTTTCGGAAGATGGTTCCAGCAGGGTCTCAGCTCCGCCCGAAAAGCCGCTCGATGTCGGTCAGCTTCAGCTCGATATAGGTCGGCCGGCCGTGATTGCATTGCCCGGAGCCGGGCGTGGCCTCCATCTGGCGAAGCAGAGCGTTCATCTCTTCGGTGCGCAACCGGCGGCCCGAGCGAACCGAGCCGTGGCAGGCCATGGTGGCGGCGAGATATTCGAGCCGGCCGGCGAGCCCACCGGCCGTATCCCATTCCGCAAGCTCGTCGGCAAGCTGGCGAACCAGTCCGGCGGCGTCCATTTCTCCGAGCATCGCCGGCGTTTCGCGGACGGCGATCGCCGCGGGGCCGAAACGCTCGATGGCCAGTCCCAGGCGCGTGAACTCCTGCGCATGCGCAATCAGCCGGTCGCAATCGTCTTCCGGCAGGTCGACGATCTCGGGGATCAGCAGCGCCTGCGCCGGTACCGGGCGGGCGTGGAGCGCCGTCCGCATCGTCTCGAAGACGAGACGCTCATGGGCGGCGTGCTGGTCGACGATCACGAGCCCGTCGTCGGTCTGGGCGACGATATAGTTTTCATGAAGCTGGGCGCGGGCGGCACCAAGCGGGAAGGAAACCGCCCGCCCATCGGCGGCCCGCGTCGCCTCGACGGCGGCGGCAGCGCTGCGCGCCGATGGCTGGGCGAAATCGGAGAAGGCCGCCTGGGGTGCTTCTGCAAAACCCCGCGCGGTCTCGTCGAAGCGCAGCGGCCGATAGGGCGAGGCGGCGGCCGTCCAGGGCTCCTGCGGCCTGTCTGCCCGGTGGAACTCGGGACGGAAGGCGCGCATCAGCCCATGCGCCCCGGTCGTCGCCGCCCGGTCTCCCTCACGCGCCAGCGCCTCGCGGATGGCGCCGATAATCAAGCCGCGGATCAGTCCGGGATCGCGGAAGCGCACGTCGGATTTTGCCGGATGGACATTGACGTCGACGAGAGCCGGGTCGAGCGTGATCGACAGCACCGCGATCGGGTAGCGCCCCTGCGGAATGGTCTCGGCATAGGCGGCGCGGATCGCGGACATGATCAGCTTGTCCTGGACCGGCCGGCCGTTGACGAAGGCATATTGCTGAAGCGAATTGCCGCGGTTGAAAGTCGGCACGCCGGCAAAGCCAGTCAGCCGCGCATCCTCGCGCTCGGCGTCGATCTCGATGGCATTGTCGCGGAAATCGCGGCCGAGCACTTGCGCCATCCGCGCCAGCCGGTCGTCGCCTGTTGCGGGGAATTCGAGCGTCGTGCGATCGGAGCCGGAAAGCACGAAACGCACTCTCGGAAAGGCGATCGCCATACGCCGGACGACTTCCGAGATCGCCGCCGCCTCGGCCTTTTCCGACTTCATGAATTTCAGCCGCGCCGGGGTCGCGAAGAAGAGGTCGCGCACCTCGACCACGGTGCCTACGATAGCGGCCGACGGCCGGGCGGGCTCGCTCCTGCCGCCGGTGACCGTGATCGCCGCGCCTTCCCGGGCCTCCGCCGTCCTCGTGGTGATCGACAGGCGCGCCACCGATCCGATCGAGGGCAGGGCTTCGCCGCGGAAACCGAGCGTCCGGATATCGGCGAGGCTGTCGTCGAGCTTGGAGGTGCAATGGCGGCGGATCGCCAGTTCGAGATCGGCCGGCGACATGCCGATGCCGTTGTCGGTGACCCTGAGGAGCGTCTTGCCGCCACAGGCGGTCGCGATCTCGATCCTCGTCGCGCCCGCATCGAGCGCGTTCTCGATCAATTCCTTCGCGGCGCTCGCCGGTCGTTCGATGACTTCGCCGGCGGCGATCTGATTGATGAGCGTTTCGGAAAGTTGCTTGATGGCCATGCCCTATTTTCCAGGATTCGGAGAGGGAGGGAAAGCCCCGCGCTCACACTTCTCCAAGGCTTCCGGCCGGACCTGCAAAAAGCGGTATTGCGACTTAATCGGGCTTTAACGTTCTGCTGCAATTTTCCACAGCAACCTGAATGATCGTCGGGTTTTTGCCTCTGGAGCACCGCGGCGTTGCTGGACGCCGCCCGCATCCCTTCAAAAGGATGCCTCAAAGGCGGCCAGCATGTCCCGAAATGAAACCGCTGCTGATCGGTTGGCCGGACCGTAGCCGGGCCGGGAAGGCCGTTCAGCGGACAGAGTGCTACAGCACCCGTTATGCGTCCAAGGACGGCTGGCGCTGTAGCGGGAACGAGGGCAGCGCGATGAATGATGTGGCGTCGGGCGGCGCAGACATCAGCAGGATCATTCTGGAGGCAAGCGGCGAAACGCTTGGCGCCGCCTTGCTCGTTTTCGGCCGGGACGACACCATCACCTTCGCGAGCGCCTCGATACTGCAATTTTTCCCCGTGCCCGCCGGCATGCTGGTTCCCGGGACGCGGCTGCGCGATTTTCTGGGGGCGGTATACGATACCGGCGTGCGCCCCGGAACCTTGCCGGAGTCCAGCCGGCACAGGCCGAACCGCGAAGACTGGATCGCCGAGCAGATGGCGCTCCACTGGCGGGAACGCTACGAGAACGTCGAAAGGGCCGGCCGTACGCGCTGGCTCTCTCTGCGTCAGCGGCGGCTGTCGAGCGGTATCGGCCTTCTCGCCGTCAGCGACGTCTCCGAACAGAAGAAGCGCGACGAGCAGGCCCGGACCGATCTCCAGCGGATCGCCCTGACGGAAGAGATCCTCAACGCTCAGCCCAATCCCATCTGCGTCAAGGACAGCAACCTCCGCTACATCGCCGTAAACAAGGCCTTCTGCGTCATCCACGATCTCGCGCCGGACGCCATGCTCGGACGTTCCGCCTCGGACCTCGTAGAAACGGAGCTTGCGGAGCACTTCGAACGGTCGGACCGCCACGTCCTGGAGACAGGCATGTCGCATTCGGAGGCGGAGCATATCGTTCGCGCCGACGGCAGCGACCTTTGGGTCGTGACGCGCAAATATCGTATCGGCCTGCCCGGCCGCCATTTCGTCGTCACCTGCATGACCGACGTCACCGATATCGCCGTCTGGTATGACGGCTCGGAAAAAGGCGGCGACACCGGTCTGCAGATCCGGGACTATAGCATCTTCACGCCTGCGCAGAATTTCTACGATCCCTTCCGGTCGCTCGACTTGCAGCAACTCGCCCACGCCGGATCGAAGATCGACATGCTGCCGGCGCGGGAATTGCGCGTGCTTCTGGCGACCGCCGACCGGGTCATGGAAGAGCGATTCGTGGCGCGGCTGCGCGGCTTCGGGCTCGACGCCTGTGCGGTCCGCAATGGCGAGGAACTCGACGCCTTCGCGATGACCGCCGGGGCCCGCGGATTGGAGATCGACCTTCTTCTGCTCGACATCGCTTTTCCGGAGAAGCATCGCGTTCTCGCCTCCTGGCGCGCCTGTACATGGGTCGAGGTATCGAGCGATATGGATGCCACGATCCTGCTTGGGGAGATCTTCGCTGTCCGCGCCCGCGGCGCGCGTTCGCCCTTGCTGCAGCCCGAATGGGGGATTGCGCTCGACCGCGATCTCGCGCCCGTGACGCATGCGCCGACGGTGGAAGTCCTCGTCGCGGAGGACAACCAGGTCAACCAGTTCGTCTTCGCGCAGATCTTGGAGGGGCTCGGGATTTCCCACCGGATCGCCGCGGATGGAAGAGAAGCGGTGGACCTCTGGCACGAACTCCAGCCCGCCCTGGTTCTGATGGACGTCTCCATGCCGGTGATGAACGGCTTTGAAGCCGCCATTGCCATTCGACAGGCCGAGAAGGGCACGGGCCGTCGCACGCCGATCGTGGCCGTGACCGCCCAGGCGCTCGATATCGACCTCGAGCGCTGCAGGACATCGGGAATGGATGACCACATCATGAAGCCGGTCAGCCCGGATATGATCGAGATGCTGCTGCGGAAACACCTTCCGGCGGCCGAAAGGCACGCTTCGGGTTCTGGTCGGAGCGGATCGCAATGACATTGCAGGAGCTCGGTATCGATCGGGCGAAGCGGGACAGGCCGTATAGTGCCTCCTTCGTCGATCCATTGACCGAGCTCGGCAATGCACGCCACCTCAAGCAAACCGTCTGCGCCCTCGCGGCCGAACGGGCAAGCGATCCCGCGCCCTTTACCATCGCTCTTGCAAATCTGGACGGGTTCAAGCCGATCAACGACCTCTTCGGCCCTGAGGCCGGCGATCAGATCCTGCGCCAGGTGGCGCACCGGCTGAAGGCCTGCGTTCCCGAGGGCGCGACGGTGACGCGTACCGCCGATGACGAATTCGCCATCGTCCTGCCGCTGGTCTTTGAACGAAGGAGTGCGGAGAAGCGCGGCCAGATGCTAAAGGAAGTGCTCTCTTCGCCCTTCGCACTCGGCGACCGGAACGTTCGGCTCTCGGCCTCGTTCGGCTTTGCTGTCTATCCCTTTGCCGGAGATACGTTCGACGACCTGCTGAAGAGCGCCGATACCGCGCTCTACCGCTCCAAACGGCGTGGCCGCGGACAGATCACCGTGTACTCGCAAGAGATCGCACAGGAGATGAAGCACGCGACGCAGCTTGAGCAGGCACTGCGCAATGCGATCATCGCCGGTGGGATCGATGTCCACTTTCAACCGATCGTCGATCTGCGCAGCGACCGTCCGGTGGGTTTCGAGGCGCTGGCGCGGTGGTGCGACGCCGACCTCGGCTATGTCTCGCCGGCCGTCTTCGTGCCTTTCGCGGAAGAGCGCGGATTCATCGACGCGCTTTCCGAAATGCTTCTGCGCAAGGCGGCGCGGGCTGCCCTGTCCTGGCCGGAGGACCTCTTCCTGTCCTTCAACCTGTCCTCGGTCCAGCTGATGGATCCGGCGACGAGCGCTCGGCTCCTGGCAATCACAGCTCAGGTGGGCCTCGACCCCCGGCGCCTCGAACTCGAGATAACCGAGACCGCTGCGATGGCCGACGCCGGCACTGCCCAGAGGATCGTCACCGAATTGAGAGCGGCCGGCGTGCGCGTGTCGCTGGACGATTTCGGAACGGGCCAGTCGAGCCTCGGGCGGCTCAGGGATTTTTCCCTCGACAAGGTGAAGATAGACCGGACCTTCGTTTCGGGGATTTCCACCGACCGGACTTCAGAACATATCGTCAAGGCTATCGTTTCGATGTGCGAGGGGCTGGAACTCGCCGTGGTCGCCGAAGGCATCGAGCATTCATCCGAGGCGCTGAAGCTCAAGGCGCTCGGCTGCGGCCTGGGACAGGGCTATTTCTACGGCAAGCCCGCCGATGCCGATGCCACCTTGCGTTACCTTTCCGAGCATTACCCGGATATGGCGGCGGCGCGCTGAAGCGCCTCATGCCCGCTTACGGTTTCGGCCCCCGAACGATCGCTGCGGCCCTCCTCCAAAAGCCAGTCGCGGATGCGGCGCGCCTGACTGTTGAGTTCGCGTGACCGCGGCCAGACGACGTAGAAGGCCTGGCCCGTCTTCAGCACATGCCCCCCGACCGGCACCAGCGCGCCGGAGCGCACCTGTCGGGCGGTCAGATGCTCCCAGCCGAGCGCAATACCCTCTCCCGCCAGCACGGCCTGGATCACGAGCACGTAATCGTTGATCGCGAGCCTTTTGCCTTGCGCCGGATAGGCAAGGCCCGCGCTCGCGAACCATTCGGTCCAGTCGCAGGCCCGCCTTACGGGCTCTTCGAGGTGGATAAGATTGTGCCTGATGAGGTCCGCGGGCGTTGCCGGCAGCCCATGCGTCTCGATATAGGCGGGTGTCGCCACGGCCTGAATGACTTCATCGGCCAGCACCGCCGCGTGATAGCGCGGCCAATGGCTGGGGTCCCCGCCACGAATTCCGAGCGGGATCGGCTCCTCATCCAGATCGAGGTCGCGCACGCTTGTCTGGATGCGAAGGTCGATCTCCGGCAGGTCTTCGCGCAGCCGGGCTAGCCGCGGCAGCATCCACATGGAGGTGAAGGCCGTCGAGGCCGCCAGCGTCACATTAGTCTCGCGCCCTTTGGCGCGGATGTCTTCGGCCGACTTCTGGATCCGCGCGAGGCCGACCGAGACATCCGCGTGAAACTTTTCTCCCGCCTCCGTCAGTTCGACGGCCCGGTGCACACGGTGGAACAGCGGCACGCCCAGCTGGTTCTCGAGTCCTCGAATGGCGTAGGACACCGCTGCCTGAGTCATTCCGAGCTCACCGGCAGCGCGTGTGAAGTTCTGATGCCGGCCGGCTGCCTCGAAGACGATGAGGCTCGCGGCAGACGGTAGGAGACGGCGCAGGTTTTCCATAAGTACCACTTATATCAAGCGTCAAATTTTTCCTGCGTTACAATAGCCTTTCTCGTCAATACCATCATTGCAAATGATGGGAGATCGACCATGGAAGTGTTGGAAGCAACCGGCGAGGCGCCGAAACGGACCCGGAGCGGGCGACCGCAGCGACGCGAGGGCAGCAAGAATCTCGGTGTCCCCTACATCGCCCGCAATATACCGACCTATGACATCCTCGGCGAGGAGAACCTGGAGCGGATCGAAGGGGTGGCCGACCGCATTCTCGCCGAAGTCGGCATCGAGTTTCGCGACGACCCGGTGGCGCTCGACCACTGGCGGCGCGCCGGGGCGAAGATCGAGGGCCTTCGCGTCACCTTCGAGCCGGGGATGCTGAAAGAGATCGTCCGCTCGGCGCCGGCGCAATTCACGCAGCACGCCCGCAACCCCGCCCGCAGCGTCGAGATCGGCGGGCGCAACGTGGTGTTCTCTCCGGCATACGGTTCCCCCTTCGTCATGGATCTGGACAAGGGCAGGCGCTACGGCACCATCGAAGACTTCCGCAATCTGGTGAAGCTCGCCCAGTCGAGCCCCTGGCTGCACCACTCCGGCGGCACCATCTGCGAACCGTGCGACGTGCCGGTGAACAAACGTCATCTCGACATGGTCTACAGCCACATAAAATACTCCGATCGCGCCTTCATGGGATCGATTACCTCGGAGGAACGTGCCGAGGATTCGATCGAAATGGCCCGCATTCTTTTCGGTGCCGAATTCGTCGACGGCAACTGTGTCATTCTCGGCAATGTCAACGTCAACTCGCCGCTCGTCTGGGACGGCACGATGACGAAGTCGCTGCGGGCTTATGCGCGGGCCAACCAGGCCGCGGTGATCGTGCCGTTCATCCTCGGCGGCGCGATGGGGCCGGTCACCAATGCCGGGGCGATTGCGCAATCCTATGCCGAAACGCTTGCCGGCTGTGCGCTGACGCAGCTCGAACGCAAGGGCGCGCCCGTCATTTTCGGAAACTTCCTTTCCTCAATGTCGCTCCGCTCCGGCTCGCCGACCTTCGGCACGCCGGAACCGGCGATCGGCAGCATGGTCATCGGCCAGCTCGCGCGCCGGCTCGGCCTGCCGTTGCGCTGCGCCGGAAACTTCTCCAACTCGAAGCGCCCGGATGCTCAGGCGATGCAGGAAGGCGTCATGTCGATGCTGTCGGCCGTACATTGCGGCGCCAATTTCGTCCTGCACTCGGCAGGCTTTGCCGACGGGCTGCTGGCCATGTCCTACGAAAAATTCATGATGGACATGGATTTCTGCGGGGCGCTGCATTCCTATCTTGCCGGCGTCGTGGTCGACGACAATACGCTCGCCATGGACGCCTTCCTGGAAGTGGGCCCGGGCAGCCACTTCCTTGGCTCCGGCCACACGATGCGCAATTATCAGACCGCCTTCTGGGACAGCGCCCTTTCCGATAACGAGCCCTTCGAGAAATGGGTGGAACAGGGCGAAACCGACATGGCACTGCGGGCGAACAGGAGCTGGAAAAAGGCTCTCGCCGAATATGAGGCGCCGCCCTTGGATGCGGCAGTCGACGAAGCGCTGAACGACTATGTCGACAGACGCAAAAGCGGCATGGCCGACGCGTGGTACTGAGCATTTCCAACGCGTTGCCACCAGACGACGAAAAGCGGCGCCATGGGCGCCGCTTTTGTTGTTCGTTTTAGAGCCTACGGCTTACTGCTGCGGGGCAGGTTCCGCAGGCGCCGGTGCCGGGGTCGTACCCGTTGCCGAAGTCGTCGACGTATCTACCGGCTGGTCGGCGTTACGCTCGGCCATTACCTGCGATTTCGTCTTGAATTCCGGAGCACCCTTCAGCGAATCCGCCGTTTCGGTCGTGGTCAGCTTGATCTCGTCCGAATCGGGCTGGTCGGCAATCGCGATCTTGTCGAACGGAACTGCGACGTTCTTTTCCCCGATACCGAGGAAGCCGCCAACTCCGACGATGGCAGCAGCGATACCGCCTTCCTTCTCGATGATCAGGTCGTTGATCTCGCCGATGCTTTCATCGCTGGCATTGTAGACGGACTGGCCGATATAAGTATTTGCGGACACTTGGTTTTCCGCTTGCTCTGTCAGGTAGCTGGCGTCACCAGCCGCCATATCGGTGGTCGTGTCTGCCGTATCCGGTGTCTGCGCCTGCTCGTCGGCGGCCGGCGGGGTAGCCGGAGCCGGGGCGGGTTCCATGGTCTGGGTTTCAGGTGCCGTAGCCGGAGGCGTCGTGGTTTGCTGTGCGAAGCTCATCGGGGCAACGGCAACGCCCACGAGAAGCGCGCCAGCGGCAACGGAAGATATAAGTCTCTCTTTCATGTCAGACTGCCTTTCGTTGACGTTGTCGGCTAGAGGGCATTACGTGCGCTTTTCGCCCGCATTCCCTTCCAGCCCTTTGGCATCGATCACGATGTCATCACCGTGATCCAGGCGCAGCCTCAAGTTGGGCCAGGGATGCTGCGCCGATGACACTCAAGCAACGCCCGGCAACGCAAACTGTTCCGGAAAAAGTGAACGCCGAGCTGGCTGGAACGAGGCTTCCATTGGTGTGCGCTCGATGCGGCTGCGCCGCATGCTCGGGTGAACACGCGGCGCAGAAGCTCGCATTCCGGTTGTCTTTCGAAGGGGACGCCTTCATGGCTCCAGGGTCCGGGGCGAAGGCTCGATCAGTGACTTTCTCGGAGGACCTCGCTGCCGCTCTTGCCGACGAGGAAATCGAGGTCCGCGCCCCTGTCGGCCTGCAGCACCGTGTCGTGATAGAGTTTGTAGTAGCCGCGATGCCATTTCTGTTCGGGCGGCTGCCAGGCCGCCATCCGGGCCGCCAGTTCTTCCTCGCTGACGAGCAGGTTCAGCTCGCCTTTCAGGGCGTCCAGGCGGATCCGGTCGCCGGTCCTGACGATCGCCAGGGGCCCGCCGGCATTGGCTTCTGGGCTCACATGAAGAACGACGGTGCCGAAGGCGGTGCCGGACATGCGCGCATCGGAGATGCGCACCATATCGCGCACGCCCTTTTCGACGAGCCGGCGTGGAATCGGCATGTTGCCGACTTCCGCCATGCCGGGATAGCCCTTCGGTCCGCAACCCTTGAGCACGAGGATCGTGTCTTCGGTGACCGGCAGGTCGGGATCGTCGATCTTGGCCCTGAGGTCTTCGATCGTGTCGAAGACATAGGCCGGCCCCTCGTGGGCGAGCAGATGTTCGCTTGCCGCAGACGGCTTGATCACCGCACCGTTGGGCGCAAGATTACCCTTCAGCACGCGAATGCCCGCCGCCGCACGCAACGGGTTGTCTAGCGGGCGGATGACATCGTCGTTATAGACCTCCGCGCCCTCCCAATATTTGCTGATCGGAACGCCGAAGACCGTCGGTGCGTCGGCGTGCAGCAGGTGCTGGATCCGATTCATCACGGCCGGCAGGCCGCCCGCATAGGCGAGATCCTCGATCAGATACTTGCCCGACGGCATGCAGTTGACGATGCAGGGCACCTGACCGCCCACCCGATCGAAATCCTCGAGACAGAGGTCGATGCCCGCGCGCCCGGCGATCGCCAGCATGTGGACCACGGCATTGGTCGACCCGCCGACAGCGGCGTTGGCGATGATGCCGTTCTCGAAGTTCTCCTTTGTCAGGATTTTCGACAGCCTGAGGTCCTCGTGGACCATCTCGACGATGCGCTTGCCGGTCATGTGCGAGAGCGCCATGCGGCGGGCGTCGACCGCGGGCAGGGCGGCGTTCGTCGGAAGCGACAGGCCCATGGCTTCCACGATCGACGCCATCGTCGTCGCCGTGCCCATGGTCATGCAGACGCCCGGCGAGCGCGACATGCCGCTTTCGGCGGCCATGAATTCCTGCAGGCTCATTTCGCCGGCGCGTACCGCCTCCGAAAACTTCCAGACGTCCGTGCCCGACCCGATATCCTTGCCCTTCCACTTGCCGTTCAGCATGGGGCCGGAGGAAACGACGATCGTCGGGAGGTCGACCGAGGCCGCTCCCATCAGCTGGCCCGGGGTGGTCTTGTCGCAGCCGCCGAGAAGCACGACGCCGTCGATGCCATAGGCGCGGATAGCCTCTTCGACATCCATTGCAAGCAGGTTGCGGAAGAGCATGGCGGTCGGACGCATCTGCGTCTCCCCGAGCGACGACACCGGAAATTCGACCGGAAAGCCCCCCGCTTCCCAGACGCCGCGCTTCACCCCTTCGGCGAGGATACGCAGATGGCTGTTGCAGGGCGTGAGCTCCGACCAGGTGTTGCATATGCCGATGATCGGCCGGCCGTCGAAAACATGGTCGGGAAACCCCTGATTCTTCATCCAGGACCGATGAATGAAGCCGTCCTTGTGCGTGCCGCCGTACCAGTGACGGCTTCTCAGTTCTTTTTTCTTGTCGCTCATCCGAGCACTCCTTCCACCGCGATTCAGCGCAATGGAGCAATTGTATGATTTTTCGCCGGCGCGACGCCAGTGTTTGTTGTTTGGCGGATTTAAAGTCGGAATGCGGGCTCGAAGCGCCCTTTGACCTCGATCCCGAGGTCGAAGGTTTTCCCGCCCTGCGGGTCGGCTGCCCGCGCGGCGTCGTCCATGCCCTGCCAGGCCGAGGTCACCAGCAGACGTTCGGCCCTGGCGCCGACGAAAGCCGGGCAGCTCGGCTGCGTCGCCGGCACGGCGTAGCGGGCGACCTTCCGGCCGTCGGGTTTATAGACCTCCACGGCGCTTGCGCCCCAGCGGGCGTTCCAGATGAGCCCGTCGGCATCGCAGACGGCGCCGTCGACGCCGCCCGGGCTCGTGCTTTCGTCCGAAAGCAGCACCGGATCGCCGGTCGGGAGCGCCGTCGCCGGATCTATGTCGACGCGCATCAGCTGGTTGACGTCGGTGTCGGTGAAATAGGCGGTAGCCCCGTCCGGGGAAAAGCAGATCGCGTTGGGAATGGTGATGTTGCCATAGAGCCTCGTGACGCGGCTGCCGGCCACATGGTAGATCGCACCCGCATGTTTCTCGGCGCTGCGCCCCATGGTGCCGACCCAAAGCGCGCCGCAGGGATGGACGCGTCCGTCGTTGGAGCGGTTGCCCGGCTTTTCCTCGAGCGTCGCGAAATGGCGTAGCTTCGAGCTTTCGGTGTCGCGCACGAAAAGGCCCTGATCCGAGGCGATCAACTGCCGTAGCGGATCGATCGCCGCAAGCACGCTGCCGAGGAAGGGCAGGGGATGGATCGCCTTCCGTCCGCTTTCGAGATGAAGCTCATGCAACTCGCGGCCCGTTATATTGAACCACCAGGCCGTTCCGGTGTCGGGGTCGAAGGTGGGGCCTTCGCCGAGTTCGCACGCGGCTTCCGAAAGGGTTCGGCCGGAAAAGGGAACGAGATCGGTCACTGCTGGCCTCCATAGACGGCATCATAGGCTGCGAGCGTGGCAATGGCCCGCTGCCGCACTTCCCCAGCGCTCATCCCGGCCTTGTAAAGGCTCGAACCGAGCCCGAAGCTGCGGATCCCGATCGCTGCATAGTCGGCGAAATTGACCTCCGACACGCCGCCGACCGCCGCGATCTCGAGATCGCCCGGCAACACCGCGCGGATCGCCGCGATGCCGGAGGGGCCGAGCACGCTTGCCGGAAAGAACTTGAGGCCGCTGGCTCCGGCGGCGGCCGCCGCCAATGCCTCCGTCGGCGTGAAAACGCCTGGCATCGTCACCATGTCTTTCGTCGCAGCAAGCCGGATGACTGCCGGCTCGACATTGGGGCTCACCATCAGCCGCCCGCCGACATCGGCGAGGCGTTCCACCTGGGCCGTCGTCAGCACCGTACCAGCGCCGATAAGGCACCCGGCCGGAGCCATTTTGACGGCCGTCTCGATGGAGCGAAACGGGTCGGGCGAATTCAGCGGGATTTCGATCGCCGTGAAGCCTGTTTCGATGAGGGCACCGACCACGCCTTCCGCCTCCTCCGGCTTCAGGCCGCGCAGGATCGCGATCAGCGGGCGTTTCATCGGGGGCAGGGGGATTCTTTCCATGTTCTTTCTTTCTATCACAAAGGCCAAATCGCACGGGCGGCTGCGGAAAGACCGGCCCGCACCGCCTCATCGGCGTCGACGGCCCGGACGTTGAGGCCCTGGCTTTCGAGGGCAGTACGATAAAGCGTGCCGAGCCCACCGGAGCCGACGAGGCATACGCCGTCCACCGTGCCCGAGGCCGCGAGCGCTCCGGCGATCTCCAGGCCTATCAGGGTCCCGGACAATTGCGCTCTCGCATCGGCGGCGCCGGTGCCGTGCAGAAGCTGCCCGGCACGAACGGAGAAGAGCAGATTGGTTGCGAGCGCCGGGTTCTCCCTCGTGCGGCTTACTGCATCCGTAAAGGCTGCGCTCCCGGTCGCGAAGGTTTCCGCTTCTGCCACCGCGTGGCTGAGGATGGTGTGGCGCGCGATGGTGTCGAAGAGCTCGCCGGTCATGAAGGTGGAAAAGCCCTCGACCCTGTCGTCGGCAAGACGGACCCATTTGCTGTGCGTGCCGGGCATGCAGACGAGATGGCTGCCGGCGCCGAGATGCCCGGCAGCGCCGAGGAGCTGCGTCTCCTCGCCGCGCATGACGTCCGGATGCCGTTGGTCGCGCTGGGCGAGGCCGGGGAGAATGCGGATGTCGCGGTCGACATCGGGAATGGCCGTGGCACGGCCGGCAATCTCGGCGAGTGCTGCGGGAGTTTCGATATACCCGGCCTCCTTCCAGCCCTGACGGGCGCCAGCCATGCCGCAGATGATGATCGGCAGATGCGCAGGCGCGGCGACCGCGGCGAGATGGCCGTCGAGAATCGTGTGAAAACCGGTCTTTGCGGCCGTCGTCATGCCCTCGGCGCTGCGGCGTTCGGCCAGCACCGTACCGTCCTCGCCGATGATCCACAGTCGGAAGCTGGATGTTCCCCAATCCACTGCGGCATAATAGCCTGCCGTCGTCAAAACACGCCTCCATCGATGATCATGGTCTGTGCGGTCATCGCCGCCGAACTGTCCGACGCCAGAAAGAGGCATGGGCCGACGAGATCGTCGGCGACGAGCATGCGCTTGAGGCACTGCCTTTCCTGCATCCGCGCGATCGATTCTTCCGTGAGCCACAAGCGCCGCTGCCGCTCCGTAACGATCATGCCGGGCAGGATCGCGTTGACGCGGATGTTATCCGGTCCGAGCTTGCCGGCGAGCGATTTGGTGAGGCCTATGATCCCGGCTTTGGCTGCAGAGTAGGCGGGGATTTCCGGCATATTGAGCATGAAGGCGATCGAGGAGAAATTGATGATCGATCCGCCGCCTTGCCGCTGCATGTGGGGCGCGATCGCCTGGCACATGAAGAAGATATGCCTGAGGTTGACGGAAAGGCTTTCGTCCCAGCTCTGCTCAGTGACCGCTTCGAGCGCCTGCCGGTCGTCGCGCGCGGCGTTGTTGACGAGGACACGGACGGAGCCGAGTTTGGCGGCCGCCTCGTCGGCTGCGGCCCGCACGGCCTCGACATCGCGAAGGTCTGCCTGGATGAAATGCGGCGCCTGCCCGGTCTGCGCCGCGACCTTATCGCAGAGCGCCAGGCTCGCTTCCGCTGCAATGTCCACGAAGGCGACGTGGGCGCCTTGCCGGGCGAACGCCTCCACCAGTGCGGCTCCTATGCCGGAGCCGCCGCCGGTGACCAGAACTTCGCGATCGCGCAGATCAGGAAACTGGCTGCTCGGCAAGGTCATGGCTTCTCCCTGATACCGCGGCTGCGGGATTGGTTGTTCCAATATCCGGAACTGTGTTTTATTATATGGAATTATCGCGCCAATGCTTTTACCCTGTCAAGATAGCGCAGCGGCAAGCGGATAAGAAATGAAGCGGAAGAAAGAAGACGACATGGAAGGTGACCTCGTCGGCACCGGCACGCTTGGCAAGGCAATGGCAGTGCTGGAGGCAGTAGCCATGGCCGACCGCCCTCAGCGCTTCACGGATATATTGCAGACCGTCCGTCAGCCCCGCGGAACCCTGCACCGGCTGCTTGGCCATCTCGTCGAAGAGGGCTTGCTGGTGCAGCGCCGGGACTTGTCCTATGAGCCCGGGCTTCGCCTGTTGAAATTCGCTTATCGCTCCTGGTCGGGGAACCGGTTTCGCGAGATCGCCGCCCCCTATCTCCTGCACCTGCACCAATTGACCGGCGAGACGGTGCATCTGGGCGTGCTGCGGGAGACCGAGATCATCTATGTCGACAAGGTGGAAAGCCGGCAGACCGTCCGTATGAGTTCGCAGATCGGCAAGGCGTCGCCGGCCTATTGTACGGGTATCGGCAAGGCGGCTCTGTCGGTTCTTCCCGCAGGCGAGTTGCAGCGGATATCGACCGGAATGGAGTTTCACCCGTTCACGGCGCAAACGCATCGTTCGATAGAATCGCTCCTTGCCGAGATCGAGGAAGTGCGGCACGACGGCCATGCCTTCGACCGGGAGGAGCACGAGGCGGAGATCTGCTGCGTGGCTGCCCCGATCAGCGTTCCGGAACACGACCTGGTCGGAGGGATCTCCGTGACCGGTCCATCCTATCGGGTCAGCCTGCAGCAGCTGACCGCCTGGGCGCAGGACGTGCGCGAGGTGGCGGCAGAGATCGAGGAAGAGGTCCGGATCCGGCTTGGCCCCGGGCGGGAAACGGGGGCTGCGGCGCCGCGTGTCCTGCCGGACGAGCAAAGGTCTCCGTAACGGTTAAGGATTACAGCATGTTTTCCACGAAAAAGTGCGCGGGACCGCTTTACGGTAAATTAGAAGTTTCGACTGGACGAAAAGGTTCAAGATAAGTAGCTTCAATGCCGGTCTGCTGCCACGGCTGGTTGCATCGGGCGGAATTCTGGTGGAAGCGATAGCGTGGGTATGACAGCGCGAGCGTCATGCTCCAGCTGGAACGCGGATGTGAGAGGCGGGCGGAAGATGATCGATTTCAGCGTGGATATATCCTCATTGGTCCTCCCTGACGGTCACGCTATCAGCGGGTCGATCGACAGCGAGGATGATGTGCGGAGCGCGCTCGGCCGAGTGTCGGAAGGTTTCGGTTTTCGAGGCTTCATGGTCCTCGCCATTCCCGAGTCGGGGTCCCACAGCCTCACTGCGCAGGCGCTCATGACGACCTGGCCGATGGATTTCCTCAGGCGCTACGACAGTGCCCGCCTGATCGACGGCAGTCCCGTGATCCAGCGGTTGCGGCGCAGCACAATTCCCTTCACCTATGATGCTCATCTGCTCGCGCGCGGGCGTGTGGACGGAAAGGGCGAAGCTGCCATATGCGTTTTCGAACAGGCGAACATGCCGCGCGGGGTGTATCTGCCGGTCCATGATGCCGCGGGTCACCGCGCCGCCATCGCCTTCGGCGGTGACAGGTCCGCCGTGTCCGACGACGAGATGCAGGCTCTGAACCTCTGGGCCGGCCTTCTATACAGCCGGCTGAGCGAAGTCCGAACGCGCGACCGACGCGGCCCGGGCAGCCTTTCCCGGCGCGAGATCGAGTGTTTGCGCTGGGCCGCGGCTGGCAAGACGACGGTGGAGATGGCCCGCATAATGGCACTGTCGGAATATACGGTGAACCACTATCTCAACCGTGCGACGCGCAAGCTCGATTCGGTCAATCGCGTCCAAACTGTCGCCAAGGCGATACGCGCGGGCTTGATCAATTGATCGACGCAGGCGGGACATGAATAGAGCCCTTTACTCTCTCATCCCTGTGACAAGCACGGGAAATGGAGGCACGCGAACGCGACGCGGCCGTCTTTCGGCGCGAGCGGCTGAAGGCGGAGTCGGCGCTCATCGGCACGGTCGAAATGCACAGGGTTTTGCGCATCAGAGGTGATGATCGTCAATCACCTGTTGGCATTGCTCGGCCGCTCGGGCTATTTGATAGTCGATGACTGCGATGGAACCGCACCGATGCAAGAGATGATCACGAGGGGGACGACTGATATCGATCTGCCCCGGGGCGGCGATTTCGCGCCTGAGATAGCAAGGCTCGAGACCCAGTTCGACATTATTCGCTACATGCGGCGGATTACGCCGATTTTCGGCTTCAAGACGTTTCTCATCTGTTCGATCCCTGCAGTCGAGGTAGAGCGGCTCTCCGCCACCACGGTGATCTCGAACATGCCGGCCGAGCTCCTCAACAAATATGACAGCCTTTCGATGCTGCGCTTCAGCACCGGGGTGCGACGGTTGAGAGAGACGACGACGCCGTTTCAGATCAAGCTTGAAGACTGGGAGAGGGAGGGAGGCAAGCCCGACTCTGCCGCGGATTACATCGCCATGTTGCGCGACAACGGCATATTCCAAGCCAATTACTTCCCGGTCCACGATGCCGAAGGTGGCCGCGGCGCGGTCATCCTCATGGGCCCGGAAGCGGAATTACCGATGACGGCGGCGATGGAACTGCAGATGATCGCAATTCACGTCTATAACCGGCTTGCCGAGATCGGCTCTGTCTGGAAGAACACCAATACGGTTCTTTCCGAACGGGAGATCCAGTGCCTGAGCTGGACGGCCGCCGGCAAGACCAGCTCGGAAATCGCCGGTATCCTCGGCCTGTCGGAACACACGGTGAATCATTACCTCAACCACGTCACGAAGAAGCTCGACGCGGTGAACCGCACGCAGGCGGTCGTGAAGGCGATGAAAAAAGGCTATATCAGCTAGGGCCTGTTGAGAGTCATCCTCCGCCCCCATCTCTGTGCTTGTCACAGGAATGAGGGCAGCGCCGCGTCTGCGGCGCGGGAAGCGTTCTTTCAGCCCAAGGACTTGGCTTGGCTGGATTCCTGTGACAAGCACAGGAATGAAGAAATCAAACAAGCCGCAGCGGTTATTCGATCTCAACAGCTTTAGCCGGCAGCCCCATCGGCCGGAGCAAGTGGCCGGCGCATCTGCGAGCATTTCGTGTCCAAATGGCGCGCCTGCTCAGGAAATGAGCAGCGCAGTCTCTTGCGTATCCTCGATAGATGAAGAGCAACTTATTGGAAACTCTGGTTTTTTCCGGAAAGCTCCAACTGGCACGCATTGTGCATATTCAATTCCGTGTCCAGAGGGGACCATAATAAGACAGCGCCCAGGAAGGTCGCGACAAAGGGCCGCCGCCGATCGCCCGTGATCCCGGATGTACGGACACGATGATCGGTTGGCGGCCCTCTCATTTTCCCACCTGTCGCATTGGCGAAGTGCCCCGGCTCGACTATCTAATACCCAGTTCCTTAAATCGGGTGCGATTTGGGCTAGCGATAGAGCAGTCGAAAGCGTTGCGCGCCAACGAAAGAGCAAGAGGCCGACATGCCGGATGTCACCCGGGAAATGGTTTTGGAGAAGCTACGGACCGTCCGCGGTCCGGATATGGAAGGAAACATCGTCGACCTCGGCCTTGTGTCCGATGTGTTCATTTCCGACGGCAAGGCCTACTTCTCGATCACCGTGCCGGCGGATCGGGCGAAGGAGCTCGAACCGATGCGGGCGGCCGCCGAACGGGTCGTGCGCGAGATTCCCGGCGTGAAGGCCGCCATGGTGGCATTGACTGCCGACCGCAAGGCCGCTCCGCAGAAGGGCCCGGTGGAGCGGCCCCGGCCGGCTCCGACGGGCCATGCGCCGGCGCAGCGCGCGGGCGGCGGGGCTGCACCAAAGGCCGGCATCCCCGGCGTCGGTGCCATTATCGCCGTCGCCTCCGGCAAAGGCGGAGTCGGCAAGTCCACCACCTCCGTCAATCTGGCGTTGGCGCTTCAGGCAAACGGGCTGAAGGTCGGGCTCCTCGATGCGGATATCTACGGCCCTTCGATGCCGCGGCTTTTGAAGATTTCCGGCCGCCCGCAACAGATCGAGGGGCGGCTTATCCGCCCGATGGAAAACTACGGCCTGAAAGTCATGTCGATGGGCTTCCTCGTGGACGAGGAGGTCGCGATGATCTGGCGCGGCCCGATGATCCAGTCGGCGCTCCTGCAGATGTTGCGCGAGGTGGCGTGGGGGGACCTCGACGTCCTGGTCGTGGACATGCCGCCGGGCACCGGTGACGCACAGCTGACGATGGCTCAGCAGGTGCCGCTCGCAGGCGCCGTCATCGTGTCGACGCCGCAGGACCTGGCGCTCGTGGATGCCCGCAAGGGTCTCGCCATGTTCCGCAAGGTCGAGGTTCCGGTTCTCGGGATCGTCGAAAACATGAGCTATTTCGTGGCGCCCGATACGGGCAGGCGCTACGACATCTTCGGTCATGGCGGCGCGCGCAAGGAAGCCGAGCGCATCGGCGTACCGTTCCTTGGAGAGGTGCCCCTGACCATGGGCATCCGGGAGACCTCCGATGCGGGAACCCCTCTCGTGGCGTCCGAGCCCGATGGCGAGGTCGCGCGCGTCTATCGCGAGATCGCGGCGCGGGTCTGGGGAGAGGTCACCGCTGCCCGGCAGGACAAAAGCCGTGCGATGCCGAACATCGTCTTCGAATAGCGCTTCGCCGCGGTCATGCCCAAGCGACCTGCCGGAGGATTCAGTGCGGTGCGACCGAGACATCCGACAGGGAAGCACCGGATCCCCCATGGCCATTGATTTTGCGTCGGGGTTGAGTCATATCCCCTTGGCTCGCATAGGCAAGTCAAGGCGAGCCACTGCCATCGCCGGAGACTTTGGTCACCCGACTGCCGTCAACCGGCGTCGAAACGGCTGAAAGCCTTCATCGGATGAATCTGCTTTGTGGAAAATCGTGTGGCGGCTGATCCTGCGAAATCATCAAGGTTCATCGTCGTCGGCTGCATGAAAAAGGCGGCCGCATGATCACAGGCTATTGTATCAACGGTGAAGCGGTCGCTCTTTCCACGGCCGAGCCGCCGTCGGCCCTGCGTCCCGATCTCGTCTGGATTGACCTTGTCGAGCCAACCAAGGCGGAAGACCTGATGATCGAGGGACTGCTCGGAATTCCCATTCCGACGCGGGACGATCTGAGGGACATCGAACCTTCGAGCAGGCTTTATACGGACGACGGTGCCGTTTTCATGACCGCTTCGCTCGTCTATCGAAGCGACACGGAAATGCCGGGGTTGACGGATGTCGGCTTCATTCTGGCAGGCAAGCGCCTTGTCACCGTCCGCTATGCCGAGCCGAGGGCCTTCGGCCTGTTCAAGGCCGGCATGCATCGTATCCCCGGCGGCTGCCGCAACGGCGCGGTGATTCTGACGCGCCTGCTAGAGACGATTGTGGACAGGACGGCGGAAATTCTCGAGCAGGCTGTCGACAGGATCGACGACCTGGCGCTCCAGGTCTTCGGCGACAAGGCGTCTGGCCGGCGGCACCGGCCACCGCACTTTCTCGAAGCACGCCTGCGCGACGTCGCGGGCCATCACCGGCTTGTTGCGAAAACGCGCGACAGCCTCGCTTCGCTCTCCAGGCTGCTGACCTTCGTCTATACGGTTCCCGACGTTCAAGCAGACAAGGAAAGCCGGGAACTTTGCCGTACGGTATCGCGGGATATCCAGTCGCTCTCGGAACACACGGCTTTCATCTCTGGAAATATCACCTTCCTGCTCGATGCCTCGCTCGGCCTGATCAATGTCGAGCAGAATGCGATCATCAAGATCTTCTCGATCGCTTCGGTCGTTCTGTTGCCGCCGACGCTGGTCGCTTCTGTCTACGGCATGAACTTTCGCATCATGCCTGAGCTTGAATGGCAGTTCGGCTATCCGTGGGCGCTTGCGGCCATGGTACTTTCGGCCGTGATCCCCTTTTTCTTCTTCCGCTGGAAAGGCTGGCTCTAAGGGCCTGTTGAGCAACATGTCTCAATTGTCTGCTCCCGCGACACCCGGCGTGGAGAATATCCGTCGCCTGTTGGTTCTGGCGCTTGGCTCCGTGGGCGTCGTGTATGGCGATATCGGCACCAGCCCCCTCTATGCCTTCCGCGAGGCGTTGCGCCCCGTCGCGCACGACGGTGTGACGGACGTCGAGATCATCGGTCTGATCTCGCTGATGATCTGGGCGCTGACGATCATTGTCACGATAAAATACGTGCTTTTCCTGCTGCGGGCGGACAACCAGGGCGAGGGCGGCACGCTCTCCCTGCTTGCGCTGCTCATGAAGACCGCCAATGGTCACACGGCGATACTGTTCTTCATGGGCATTGCCGGCGCCGCACTCTTCATCGGCGACGCGATGATAACACCGGCACTGTCGGTGCTCTCGGCCGTCGAGGGTTTGAAGTTGGTGACCCCGGCCCTTTCGGACTACGTCGTTCCGATCGCCGTGGTCATCCTCCTGCTCCTCTTCGCCGTTCAGTCCAAGGGTACTGCCGCGGTTTCCAATTTCTTCGGCCCGATAACGCTCATCTGGTTCGTCGTCATGGGCGCGATCGGCTTCGTGCATATTTCCGACGACCTGTCGATCTTCAGAGCCTTCAACCCGTATTATTCCGTCACCTTTCTCTTCAACGAAGGTTATGTCGGTATCGTCGTACTCGGCGCCGTCTTCCTGACGGTCACGGGTGCCGAGGCGCTTTACGCCGATCTCGGCCATTTCGGCAGGCGGCCGATCCAATGGGCCTGGTTCACCGTGGTCTTCCCGGCGCTCACGCTGAACTATCTGGGGCAGGGCGCCTTCGTGCTGAAGAACCCGGAGGCGATGTCCGATCCGTTCTTCCTGATGTTTCCGAAATGGGCGCTGCTGCCCGCCGTCATTCTTGCGACCGCGGCCACCATCATCGCCAGTCAGGCGGTCATAACCGGCGCCTTTTCGCTGACGCGCCAGGCCATCCACCTTGGTTTCCTGCCGCGCATGGCGATCTTCCATACGTCCGAGACCCATACGGGCCAGATTTACCTGCCGAACGTCAACACGCTTTTGATGTTCGGCGTCATGGCGCTCGTCTTCCTCTTCGGCTCCTCGGAGGCGCTCGCGACCGCCTATGGCATCTCCGTCACCGGTGCGATGGTGGTCACCACGGTGCTTTCCTTCGAATTCCTGCGTATGCGGTGGAACTGGCCGAGCTGGTGGGCAGCGGGTGCGCTGCTGCCGCTGTTCGCGCTGGAATTCGTCTTCCTGGGCGCCAACATGCTGAAGATCCACGACGGGGGCTACGTGCCGATCCTGATTGCGGCGACCTTTATCGTCATCATGTGGACCTGGAAGCGCGGCACAGCAATCCTGCACGCCAAGACCCGCCATATCGACATTCCGCTGGCAAGCTTCATCAAGTCGGTCGAGCGCCAGAGCGAGCACGCGCCGGTGTCGGTGACCGGCACGGCGATATTCCTGACCAGCGATCCGGAATCGACTCCTGCCGCCCTGTTGCACAACATCAAACACAACCACGTTCTGCATCAGCAGAACTTCATTCTGACGATCCGGACGGCAAACACGCCGAAGGTGCCGAGGGAAGAGCGGGTCAGCGCGCGGCGGTTGTCGGAGCGTTTCACTCTGCTGGAAATGAAGTTCGGCTTCATGGAGACGCAGAATGTCTCCCAGGCGCTGGGCCTCTTCAGAAAATCGGGCCTGAAATTCGACATCATGTCCACCTCTTTCTATCTCGGCCGCCGCAAACTCGTGCCCGACGCCCAGTCCGGCATGCCGCATTGGCAGGACCGTCTGTTCATCGCACTCGCCAATGCTGCGATCGATCCCTCCGATTATTTCCGCCTGCCGACGAACCGGGTGGTCGAACTCGGCTCTCACGTAATCATCTGATCCGTTTCACTGCGTCCGCATTAACCAAACATCAAGGTTAATGCCGCATTTTCAAGGCTCACGCGAAGCGGTCCCGGCGAGCCGGCCGGCCGCTTCCAAACCCTAGCGTCCTGCATGGAATCTTGTCGCTGGCTCATCGCCGGCTTGCGAGAGCGCGTGCTTGAGAAAGAGTTCCTGGAGCCGACCGGTGCGTAAGAGTTGGAAGTTGCGTGACAAGTTTCGGTTTTCGTTCTCGGCCTGGCGGGCCCCGGCGATCCTAGGCCTTGCCGTATTCCTCGGCTTCCCCTCGGCGGTCGCCTATTCGGACATTGCGACTTTTCTGTCCGGCATCAACCGCGGCGGCGAGCGTTGGCGCACCTATCTCACTCCGTCGCCGGCCGGCTCTCTCCACGAAGTCGAGATGGTCTTCACGGACCCGATCACCACCGGTGCGCTCGATGGCGGCGCCGGCATGACCCTGCCGGAAGGCGGCCGCGTGGCGCTGACCGCCGAATCGAAACACCAGGGGACGCCGGACGAGGATCGCGTGACGCGGAAGCTGAAGAAGGGGCGAATCGTCGCGGTAACGCCGGTGACCCCGCCCAAGGACTTCAGCGCCGGGTCCATCCTTCAGCGCACGAGCTCGCTTATCGGTCCGGCCGTCGACGGCCCCGAAAAGATGGTCTTTGCCAAGCCGAAGATCAAAGGCAAGGAAATAGAGATCGCCACGGTCTTTTACCGCAAGACGCCGCCGAAGCCGGAACCGGGCCTCTCGCCGATGCTGGCCAAGCTCGTCACCAACGACAAGCCCGACATTCTTGCGACTGCCTATGTCCGGCCCGAGCCGGACTATGCGCGTGAATCACCCTTCGATTCGATCCTGCGGAACGACGAAAATGCAGGGCGCTTCATTCCGGATATCGCGCCCGACGATCATGCCTGGGCGGCAACGCCGCTGCCGCCAACCGTCTTCAGCAAGGAAGAGCAGACCTGTCTGGCCGAGGGAATCTATTTCGAGGCACGCAGCGAATCCGTCAAGGGCCAGGCCGCGGTGGCGCAGGTCATTCTCAATCGCGTCCGCAATCCGACCTACCCGAAGACGATCTGCGGCGTCGTCTACCAGAACAAGGCCTGGCGCAACCGCTGCCAGTTCTCTTTCGCCTGCGACATGATCCGCGACCTGATCTATTCGCGATCGCACTGGAAGACGGCCAAGGAAGTCGCGCTGGCGGTCACCTCCGGAAGGATATGGCTGTCGGAAGTCGGCTCGGCGACCCATTATCACGCCACCTATGTGAATCCCGCCTGGGCCAAGACGATGAAGCGGGTCGGCAAGATCGGGCTGCACATCTTCTACAGAACCTATGGCGGCGGCTGGAGCTGACGGCGTAGCCGCCTCCGCGTCCCTGTCGGCCGCCGGAGCCGCGGGTGTGACCCCGCCGCTGGCTGCGATTCCCTCTGCACCTTTGTCGCAGCTTGCCGGATTTATTGCTAAGTCTCTGAATTAAAATAAGAATATTGTCCACGTCGAAGGTGCCCGCATGCCTTGACTATGCGGGTGCCTAAAACTATGTTGCGCGCGACTTCAAATGGGGCCGAAGCGTGGCTTGAACAGCGGCCGTTTGTATGACCGAGATCGCGTTCGACCGCGTAGGGGTGCAAAGGGGAGCCATGTGACGGAGAAGCCGGAAGAAAGTCTGGAAGCGCGGCTCAAGCGCCTCGGCGACGACATCAAGTCCAAGAAGCGGGCGGATGTCTCGGAAGGGGCGGATGGGCGCGCCGATGAAAGCCGCAAGGGGTACGCGGCGGCGATGAAGCTTTCGAGCGAATTCATCGCCGGCATCCTGGTCGGGGCGTTTCTGGGCTATCTTTTGGACCACTTTGCGGGTACAGGGCCGTGGGGCATGATCGTCCTCCTGCTACTCGGCTTCTGTGCCGGCGTGTTGAACGTGCTGCGTTCCGCCGGTGTGGTGGCGAAGCCCGACGAGCGGAAGGGTGAGCCGGGCACGGACAAAGAGGACGGCGGCGTCTGATACGTCGCCGGGAAGAACAGGATTTCCGCTCGCGGGCGGGCAAAACGAAAGAGAAGCGCGGTGTCAAACGATCCGACCCACCAGTTCCTGGTCAACAAGATTGTCCCGATCGAGATTGGCGGAATTGACTTTTCCTTCACCAATGCGTCGCTGTTCATGGTCGCGACAGTGGGTGCGGCCGCGGGCTTCCTCTATCTGACGACGTCGCAGCGTGGGCTGATCCCGACGCGCATGCAGTCGGTTTCGGAAATGTCCTACGAATTCATCGCCTCGATGCTTCGCGAGGGCGCCGGCAGTCACGGGATGAAGTTCTTCCCGATGGTCTTCTCGCTGTTCATGTTCATTCTGACGGCGAACCTGCTCGGCATGGTCCCCTATTTCTTCACCGTCACCAGCCAGATCATCGTCACCTTCGCGCTTGCGGTTTTCGTGATCGGCACCGTCCTTCTCTACGGCTTCTACAAGCACGGTTTCGGCTTCCTCAAGCTGTTCGTGCCGCAAGGCGTGCCGGGCGCGCTTCTGCCGCTTGTCGTCTCGATCGAAATCATCTCGTTCCTTTCCCGTCCGATCAGCCTCTCGGTCCGTCTTTTCGCCAACATGCTGGCGGGCCACATCACGCTGAAGGTCTTCGCAGGCTTCGTCGCATCGCTCAGCGCTTTTGGGGCGCTCGGCATCGGCGGCGCGATCCTGCCGCTCATCATGACCGTCGCCCTTACCGGTCTTGAATTCCTTGTCGCCTTCCTCCAGGCCTATGTCTTTGCGGTGCTGACCTGCATGTACCTCAACGATGCGGTCCACCCCGGAGGCCACTAAGGAATAAACAGTCGCTGGTTTCCGGTCGGCTTGCCGCCGGAAGCGCAAATCCTAAGCCGCAACACCATTTCGAAGGAGTCAATCATGGAAGCGGAAGCAGCAAAGTACATCGGTGCAGGTCTTGCATGCCTTGGTATGGCCGGCACGGCTCTCGGCCTCGGCAACATCTTCGGCAGCTACCTGTCCGGCGCTCTGCGCAATCCGTCGGCAGCTGACGGCCAGTTCGGCCGCCTCGTATTCGGCTTCGCCGTTACGGAAGCTCTGGGCATCTTCTCGCTGCTCATTGCACTCCTCCTCCTCTTCGCCGTCTGATATCGGCAGAAGTTTTGGCCGCGGCCGAAAGGCCGCGGCCGCGCATATTCTTGAGTGCACCTGGAGGTGAGCATGTTTGTGACCGCGGCATACGCCCAGTCATCCACCACCGAAGGCGCCGAAGCACACGATGCCGCTGCGGCCGGTGAGGTGCACACCGAAACGGGTGTGGCCCACGAAGGCGAGCATGGCTCCGGCGTGTTCCCGCCCTTCGATTCGACCCATTTCGCTTCGCAGCTTCTTTGGCTTGCGATTACGTTCGGGCTTTTCTATCTCCTGATGTCGAAAGTCATCATCCCCCGCATTGGCGGTATCCTCGAGACGCGCCATGACCGGATCGCTCAGGACCTCGACGAGGCATCTCGTCTGAAGGGCGAGGCCGATGCGGCCATCGCCGCCTACGAGCAGGAACTGGCAGGCGCAAGGGCAAAAGGCCATTCGATTGCGGACACCGCACGCGAAGCTGCCAAGACGAAGGCCAAGGCAGATCGCGACGGTGTCGAAGCCGAGCTCGCGAAGAAGATTGCCGCCGCAGAGGCGCGCATCGGCGACATCAAGTCGAAAGCGCTTGCCGATGTCGGCGCCATCGCCGAGGAAACTGCTACGGCCGTGGTCAAGCAATTGATCGGCGGAACCGTCACCAAGTCCGAGATCGCTGCGGCGTTCAAGGCTTCGGCCGGCAACTGAGGATAAGAGAACAATGGCTCTTGATGCGACTTTCTATGCCCTCGTAGGCCTTATTCTCTTCTTTGCCCTCATCGCCTATCTCAAGGTTCCGGGCATGGTCGGCAAGGCACTCGACGCCCGCGCCGACAAGATCAGCAACGAACTGGCGGAAGCGAAGCGTCTGCGCGAGGAAGCGCAGAGCCTCGTTGCCGAATATCAGCGCAAGCGCAAGGATGCCGAGGCGGAAGCCGCGAGCATCGTCGCCGCTGCCCAGCGCGAAGCAGAGATGCTGACGGCGGAAGCAAGGCAGAAGACCGAAGAATATGTCGCGCGCCGCACGGCACTTTCCGAACAGAAGATCAAGCAGGCCGAAAGCGATGCGATCAATGCGGTTCGTGCTGCTGCCGTAGACTTGGCAATCAGCGCAGCCGAGAAAGTGATCGCGAGCAAGGCCGACGCAGGCGCTCAGGAGTCGCTCTTCAAGAAGGCGCTCGGCGAGGTCAAGTCACGCCTGAACTGAGAGTCGGTTCGACCGAGATTCAAAGGCCCCGCTTCGGCGGGGTTTTTTCGTTGGGCGCATGGGAGGTTGTCTCCGACAGTCCCCGGGTTTCGGCTTCAGCGGTTTTGATCGTGTCGACCAAGCCCTTGCCGGGACGGACGCTCATGCCTACAGCCTGGATCAGGGCGGCGGAGCCGCTTGCGCGGCGCGGACGAAGCTTCCGGTTTACGCCCCCGATCAAAGGCCAGGGCCGGGGTCGACTACAGTTGTCGGAACGGGCGGAAGCTCATGCGGTGCAGGGAGCAGGGGCCGTGGCTTTCGATCGCGCTGCGATGCTTCACCGTCGCATAGCCCGCGTGATGGGCAAAGCCGTAGAGGGGAAAGGTTGCATCGGCCCGGGCCATCATCCGGTCGCGGGTGACTTTGGCAACGATCGATGCGGCGGCGATCGACACCGAGCGGCTGTCGCCTTTGACGATGGCCTTGGCGTGACAGGTAAGCCCGGGAGGGACGTCGCGGCCGTCGACGAGAACGATGCGGGCCGCCAGCTCCAGGCCATGAACGGCGCGGCGCATCGCATCGAGGCTGGCTTTCAGTATGTCGGTCGTGTCGATGCGGGCCGACGAGGACGAGGCGATCGAGACCGTCGCCGTCGCCAGAATCTCCTCGAACAATGCCTCGCGCTGCTCCGCGCTCAAGAGCTTGCTATCGTTGAGGCCCGCCGGGATCGCCTCCGGATTGAGGATGACAGCCGCAGCGACGACAGGGCCCGCGAGCGGGCCACGTCCGGCCTCGTCGGCGCCCGCCACCGGCCAGAGACCGTCGCGCTGCGCCGCGCGTTCGAACGTGAAATCCGGAACGGCCGGCGGAAGAGGGAAAAGAGGGGAATCGGGCTGTTTGCTGCGTGTCATGCGGGCGACATTGGCATACTCGCCCGATTCCCTTCAAGTCCCCGGCTCGGTTTGCGGCGGTTGCCGGGGAAGACCAGCACCGCCCCCGAGGCAAAGGGCGGACACTGGAAGTTTTAAGGCACATCGGCGGTCGAGATCGCGACGTTTGTTCAATCTCCGGTGCGATAGCCTGCAGAAACGGTCTGCATCAAAGCAGCGACAGTTGAACCCCCATCCCGAGGGGCGGCACGAAGAGATCGCTGCGCAATTGCCGGCGCGTCAGATTGAGGCCGAGCCGCTTGGCCGCCAGCTCGAAACGACGGCCGATCTGCCAGGCGTAAGGTCCGCTGCCCTTCATTCGTTTACCGAACTCGGCATCGTAATCCTTGCCGCCGCGCATGGAACGGATGAGCGACATGACGTGCCGGTAGCGGTCCGGATAGTTTCTGAGAAGCCAATCACGGAACAGGGGGCTCACCTCCAGCGGAAGCCGGAGGAGGACGTAGCTCGCATCCGAGGCGCCGGCCGTCTTCGCCGAATCGAGCACGCGCTCGATCTCGTGGTCGTTCAGCGCCGGAATGATCGGCGCGACCAGAACGCCAGCGGGAATGCCGGCCTCGGAAATTGCGCGTAGCGCCTCCAGCCGCTTGGCGGGCGTCGACGCCCGCGGCTCCATGCTGCGCGCCAGTTTCCGGTCGAGCGTGGTCACGGAAATCCCGACCCGGGCAAGCCCCTTTTCCGCCATCGGTGCCAGCAGGTCGATGTCGCGCGTCACCATGGCCGATTTGGTAACGATCATGACCGGATGATTGGCGTCCTTGAGCACCTCCAGGATCTGGCGCATGATCCGCCATTCCTTTTCGATCGGCTGATAGGGATCGGTATTTGTGCCGATCGCGATCGGACGGAGCTTATAGTCCGGCTTCGCCAGTTCGCGCTCGAGAAGACGTGGCGCGTCCGGCTTGGCGAAGAGCTTGGCCTCGAAATCGAGCCCTGCCGAGAGCCCCATATAGGCGTGCGTAGGGCGCGCGAAGCAGTAGATGCAGCCGTGCTCGCAGCCACGATAGGGGTTGATCGATCGGTCGAAAGATATATCGGGAGAATCGTTGCGCGTGATCGCGGTCTTCGGCTTTTCTATCTGGACCTCGGTCTTGAACGGCGGCAGCTCCTCGAGCGTTTGCCACCCGTCATCGAAGACTTCGCGCGTCATCGGCTCGAAGCGTCCGGAGATGTTGAGGGCGGCACCGCGGCCGCGCCGACGATCGACGTCGATTCTGATGCCGGTTCCGGCGACGAGGGCCTCCGCCACATCCGCGCTGTTGCCGGGCGCATAGATGCCCTGCTTGAGTTGAGACAGATCGTTCATCGAAATCTCCCGGAACCATGCTCGGTTCGCTTGGTGCTGATTATTTTCCTAGCGCAGAAGACGGAACAAAGCAAGAACAAATATTCAGCGCAGGTCCGAGGAAGCTCCGTGATCATCCCGCACCCTGTGCGGAACGGCGCTTGTAGCAATCTGCGCTGCGATGCGGTAGGAACGCCTATGCTGACGGTCATCATGGAAACGAAGGACAACGAAGCGGAGCTCGCGCAGACGCTCTCGGCGCTCGTTGCCGGTGCGGTGGAAGGGCTCGTCAGCGATGTCATAATCCTGGACCACGGATCGACCGACGGCTCCCCCAGGATCGCGGATGCGGCTGGCTGCCGCTTCTGCCTCGACTGGGATCTCGGCGATGTCCTTCGTTCGGCGCGCGGCGAGTGGCTGATGCTGCTGGAGCCTGGTGCCCGCCCCATCGGTCGCTGGGTGGATGAATTGGCCGAATACGTCTCTCTGAACAGGAGCCCGGCGCAGTTTTCTCCCTCGCGAATGCATAAGCGCCCGCTTCTCAAGCGCCTGACGCACAGGTCGCCGCCGCTGGAGTCCGGATTTCTGATGCCGAAGGGTGATGCGGTCGCGGCTGCGCGCGGCAAGATGCCGCTCAGCCGCCTTACGAGCGGACGAGCTGCCCGCAAACTTGCGACCGAACTCGTCCCAGCCTGGGTCGCAATGGAGAACCGGTCGACCGGAGAACTGGATCGGACGCCTGGTTCCAAGATGTGAGCTTGCGATAGGTTGTCCATTCGGGCCCGACCGAGGCGTCGGAGGGACCCGAAGGCATCGTTGTCAGAGCGAGCGGACTGCAAGCGAGTTCAATTGCCAGGCCGAGTCGATCGAAATGTCGATGCTGACGTCATTGAGGAGTGCCCAGATGCGATCGGCCACGCCGACATAGATCCAGAGCTCGCGGCCAGCGGGGAAGGCCATCTCGGTGAAGAGGTTGATAATTCTTCGTTCCCCAGGAACGGCCTGGATTGAGGTGCCGGGGAAGCTCTCGCCATCGCCGCTGCAGTCGAGGCCCGAGGCGAACCACTGGTCGCTCACCTCGTTCGCCGGTTCGACATCCTCCCAGTTCCAGAACACAGCCAACACGAGGCGGCCGCGCGTCGTCGCGTGAAAGTCGGACCACCCGAACTCGTCGTAGGTCGAGATGTGATGGCGGCAGATGAGGGCCGACAGGTCGGCCTTGACTTGCAGTATCCCGGTGCGAAGCGTCTTGAACGGCACGAGATAGCCGTTCTCCCGATAGGCACAGAGAAGATCCACGTCGGAGGCATCGCTGTTGCGGGCGATCAGTTTCGATCCAAACCGGCCGGCACAGTCCAGATAGGAACTGTTCTCCACGATTGCCCCGTCGCCGGTTGCCTGATTCTGATCGAGTCTGTCCCAGCAGCCTCCAAAGGGCGGGAGAAACAGCTTTTCCTTGTCCGGGTCGGGCGCGACATACACGATCGGTGGCTGTTTGAAGATGTCGGTCACGCTGCCGACCACCGTTTCGTGGCGGTGGAAGGCTTCAGGGCTCTTCACCAACGCGCCAACTTCGCCATAGGCGCGCTTATGAAGCCGTTTGAGCGCGTTCAGATCAAGGTCGGCATTCCTGGCCTCCACGAACGACCTGTATCGAAGACCGGGGCCGCGCGGATCGTCCCGCAAGCCCGACCTTGCAACATTCTTGATCCTGTCGCGCAGTTCAGGTGCAATGATATGCCGTCGCTGCTCCGCGAAGGACTGGCGCAATGCGTCCAGCTTGTCCACCGTTGCCTGCCATTCTTCTTTGCGCCGACTTTCGTAGAGCGCCCGCAGCCCCAGCGGAATCTCGGCCTCAGGCCAATCCGTTTTCGAATATGTATGCTCTGCCGTTCCCATGACCTCCTCCTTACCCTCGCGGGGTCGCGGCGCGGAGCCTCGAGCGGCGCGCCTGCGTCGTTAATGAAAACCGGGAAAAGGGGCTCCGAGTCGGTAAACAGGAATGGGCTTTCTCCGGCGATGAGAAGCCATCATATGCCGGTGGTAGCCCCGAGCTGAGCCTCTTCTCCGAAGCAAGAATGGGGCGTACCTTGCGGTACCCCCCAAAGTGGCTCTCAAATGACCTTGTTTATGCAAATATTCGTCTGTGAAAATGTCTTGCCATGCAGGCCCACCGTTGCGAACGGGCAGCA
The DNA here is from genome assembly GCF_059758575.1 of Sinorhizobium sp. GQ132. Classification (NCBI taxonomy): domain Bacteria; kingdom Pseudomonadati; phylum Pseudomonadota; class Alphaproteobacteria; order Hyphomicrobiales; family Rhizobiaceae; genus Sinorhizobium; species Sinorhizobium sp. GQ132. The sequence goes on from NZ_JCAXDX010000003.1 coordinate 195,367, forward strand.
CGTCGTAGCATTCTCTCTTTTCCCGATATTGCCCCGGAAAAGAGGCCGGACATTCGCTCGAAGCAATTAAACGGTGCTTGCCTTGCCCGCTCCGAGCCAAGCCGACGGAGGCAAATTAACGGGATTCTGGGCGCTGGGCTGTTCCAAACGGAACATGAATTTCGTCAGCCGCGCTTCAGGTGCTCGTCGAGTCTCGGCATGATCTCGACGAAATTGCACGGCATGTGCCGGTAATCGAGTTGCTGCTTCAGGATTTCGTCCCAGGCATCCTTGCAGGCACCGGGGGATCCGGGCAGGACGAAGATGAACGTCGCGTTGGCGACCCCGCCCGTGGCTCGCGACTGGATCGTCGACGTGCCGATCTTCTCGTAGGAGATCCGGTGGAACACCTCCGAAAAGCCATCCATGCGTTTCTCGAAGAGCGGCTCCAGTGCTTCCGGCGTCACGTCGCGGCCTGTGAAGCCGGTGCCCCCGGTGGTGATGACGACGTCGATTGCGGCATCGAGCGTCCAGGCCTTTACCTGTCCGTAGATCTTCTCGCGCTCGTCGGGAACGATTGTCCGCGCCTCGAGTCGGTGGCCGGCCTCCCGTATTCTCGCTTCGAGCACATCGCCGGACTTGTCGTCCGCGCGTGTGCGCGTGTCCGAGACCGTGAGCACGGCGATGCCGATGGGAATGAAGGGACGTCTTTCATCGAGGCCGGGCATCTGGCGCCATCCTGGTTTTCCCGCGGTTCGCGTCGCCTGAACGTACCATCGCGGGTGGTCGGCGGAAATGGTCTCAGCGGCACGCTCGGCGCTTTTCGTCTCCGTGAACAGTCCGAAACAGGTGGCGCCTGAGCCGGACATCCGCACGAGCGCGGCGCCTGCATCGTGCAATGCGTTCGAGACGGTTTCGATCATCGGCTCGTGCGCACGTGCCGGCGGCTCCAGATCGTTCCGCATGGCCGCCATCGCCGTCAGCCAGTCGGCAGTCGAGCGGGCATCTTCAGGCAAGACCAGCGCAGGATTGGTCTTGCTGACGAGCGATCGGAAGATAACCGGCGTGGAGACCGCGACGAGGGGGTTGACGAGGACGACGTCGAAGGGCGGCAGTTCGGGAAAAGGCGTGATCTCTTCGCCGATGCCTCTCGCGACGAGGGGGCCTCGGTCGAGACACATCGGAACGTCCGCGCCGAGCTGCAGCGCAAGGCTGTCGAGCCTTGCCGCTTCGACGGTCGCGCCCCAGAGCGACAGCAGCCCGCGCAGAGTCGCGGCGGCATCGGCCGAGCCGCCGCCGATCCCCGATGCTATCGGCAGGTTCTTCTCGAGATGCAGATGAACCGGGCCGGCCATTCCACCCTGCGCCAAAAGCTCGCGCCGCAACAGGTCCCGGGCGCGGAGCACGAGATTACCACCATTGCCCTCGGCTGAAAGGTCGGTGGCGAAGCGGCCCGACACCGTGAAACGGTCCCTTTCCGCTGCGGTCAGCCCGACCCGGTCGCCACATTCGGCGAAGGTCACGAGGCTTTCCAGCAGATGGTGGCCGTCGGCGCGCTGCCCGACGACGTGCAGCGCGAGATTGATCTTGGCGGGCGCCGCAAAGGTCAGTGCGAAGCCCGGAATGCCGTCTGCCTGCATGTTACGGTCAGGACTTCTTGTCCGGCGCTGCCTTGGTCTTTTTCGGCAGTATTTCCTTGGCATCCGCCGCGGCCGGGACCGGTTCCTTAAGCGGCGGCAGACCGTTTTCGATCTTCGCCTTGATCTTCGGAATTTCCGCTTCCTCGGGCTTCAGTTCCAGCGCCTGATTCCACTGGAACACGGCTTCGAGCTTGCGGCCGACGCGCCAGTAGGCATCGCCGAGGTGGTCGTTGATCGTCGCGTCGCCGGCCATCAGTTCGGCAGCGCGCTCGAGCTCGGTCACCGCCTCGTCGAACCGGTTCATGCGGAAATAGGCCCAGCCGAGCGAGTCGACGATATAGCCGTCGTCGGGCTTGAGCTCGACCGCCTTGCGGATCATCTCAAGCCCGTCCTCGAGGTTGATGTTCATGTCGACCCAGGAATAGCCGAGATAGTTCAGAACCTGCGGCTGATCCGGGTTGAGTTCCAGTGCCTTGCGAAAGTTCGGCTCGGCCTTTTCCCAGAGCTTCTGGCGTTCGTAGGCAATGCCGCGCTGGAAGAAGACGGTCCAGTCGCTCCGCTTCGGCACGGGGCCGATCGCGGCGACCGCACGGTCGTAGAGCTCGCCCATCTCCTTGTAGTCCTTGGCGTCGGAAAGCACGCTGCCATAGGCGAGATAGTTGCGGATGTTCTTGGGATCGACGTCGATCAGCCCTTTGAGATGCTTTTTCGCCTCGTCTACCTTGCCGATGCCGGCGAGGCTGAGACCAAGCTGAAGTTCGGAGAGGCGGCGCATCGGCGAGCTCTCCGGCACGCTCTTGTAAAGCGCTATCGCCTCTTCCGGCTTTTTGAGGTTTTCGGCGATCCCGCCGAGCATCACGAGAATATCGGCGCTTTCCGGGTCGAGCCGACGCGCCGTCTGAAGGTAGAGCGAAACGATGTCTTCCGCGCCCTCGCGGTTGAGCGCGCCGCCGATCGAAAAGAGAACGGCGGCCGCACCCTGCACGGCGTTGCGTACCTGCTGCTCCTGCGGCTTCCCTTCCTCGACACTCTTCCTCAGCGCCTCGAGCGGAGTGTAGTTGTTGACGAGGCTTTCGCCGACGGCGATCGTATCCAACGCCTTCTGCTTGTTGCCTTCGCGCGCTTCGAATCGCGCCAGCGCCTCGACGGCCCGCATGAAAGTGTCCGGCGCAGCGCCGCCGCCTTCTCGGTCAAGAATGGCGTCGTTGAGCCGGGCGCGCGCCGTCGTCTTGTCGCCGGCCGCAAGCGCAATCGCCCCGGCATGATAGTTCCTGAAGATCCGGAACCATTCCGGGCCATCCAAATTCTTGATCTGCGCCAGCGCTTCCTTCGGTCGGCCCTGGCCGAACTTGGCCCAGGCGGAAAGCAGCGAGCTCATCAGCCGGTCGAGATCGTTCGGACCGTCGTAGTTCAAGAGCTTTTGCGCGTTGCGGTATTCTCGCTTGCGGATGGCTTCGATCGCGCGGACCACCGTGGTGATCCTTTCGACGGCGGGATCCGATTTCAGCTCTTCGGCGATCTTGGCGCCTTCATCGAACTTGCCGCTCATCAGCAGCGTGATCATCAGCCGCTGCTTGACATCCTTATTGCCGGGCTCGAACCTGAGTGCGGTGCGATAGAGTTCGGTTGCCGCCGCAAAGTCGCGATCGACGTCTGCCGTGCGCGCCGCAAGGAATGCGCCGGCAAAGGTGTTGACGCTCCTGATGTCGAAAGGCTCGGCGTCTTCGACCGGCGCCTTCTCCTCGGCAAAGGCCTGCTGGTTGCCGGTCACCGTTGCAAGAACCAGCATTGCCGCGCCGCTGAGAAGGCGAAGGAATGTATTCTGCCGCATATCAAACCTTTCATTGCCGGTGGTACGATTCGAGACGCCACCGCTGGTTGGCCCGGAGCCGATTGGAAATCGGGCGCAAGTCTTCAAGAATAGAATGGCTTTTTTGGCGCAGCGCGGCAAGAAAATCCTCCGGAGAGGTCTTCGTCCGCCGCTGCTGCGGCGCCGGGTCCCGTGCCGGAAGCGTAAGCCTCGCGGCAACACTTTGAATTGCTGCCTGTTTCTGCCCTTGGATCGGCCGCGATGCAAGGAAACATGAAGTGGCTCAGCTTACCCGATCGATGCAGAAATCGATCACCTCGACGAGCGCCGATTTCCATGGGGAAGCCGGCAGCGGCGCGAGCGCGTCGCGGGCGATCGTACCGTAGTGTTTGGCACGGGCGATCGTATCCGTAAGGCCGCCGTAGCGACGGATGAGACCCAGCGCCTTTTCAAGATTTGCCGCGTCGCTTGCGCCGCCCTCGATCGCCTCGCGCCAGAAGGCCCGGTCTTGCGGCGTGCCGCGGCGATAGGAGAGAATGACCGGCAGCGTGATCTTGCCTTCGCGAAAATCGTCTCCGACATTCTTGCCGAGATCGCTCGACGTTCCGCCATAATCGAGAACGTCGTCGACCAGCTGGAAGGCAAGGCCGAGATTGGTGCCGTAGGACTTCAGCGCGTTGCGGTCGGCTTTGCTTCCGCCTGCGACGATCGGCCCGACCTCGGAGGCGGCGGCGAAGAGGGCCGCTGTCTTGGCGCGGATAACCTGCAGATAGTCGTCCTCGGTCGTCTCCATGTTCTTGGCGACCGAAAGCTGCAGAACCTCGCCCTCCGCGATCACCGATGCGGCGGTCGAAAGGACGTCGAGCGCATCGATCGAACCGACGTCGACCATCATCCGGAAAGCCTGCCCGAGCAGGAAATCGCCGACGAGCACGCTTGCCTGGTTGCCCCAGATCGTCCGCGCCGTCGATTTGCCGCGCCTCAGATCGCTCTCGTCGACCACGTCGTCGTGCAAAAGGGTCGCCGTGTGCATGAACTCGACGCTGGTCGCGAGCTTGATGTGACCATCGCCCTCGTAGCCGAACATCGAAGCGGCTGCGAGCGTCAGCATCGGCCGGAGCCGTTTGCCGCCCGAGGAAATCAGGTGGTTGGCGACTTCCGGGATCATCTGGACGTCGGAGCCCGCCTTGGAAAGAATGAGCTGGTTGACCCGCTCCATGTCGGACAGCGTCAGGTCGACAAGCGGCTTCACAGATGCCTGTTTGTTTTTATTGTCTTCCAGCGGTATCACTACGCCCAACGCCCGGACTCCTGTTTCGTTGCGGGTTCGACAATAGAAAGAGGGGCTTCGGGCGGCAAGAGGCGAATTGTCCCGCCCGCAGCTTTAAGACAGGAAAATAGAGCCGGATGAAAGAGCTGATCCGCACCAATGATGCCGTCCTTCTTTCCTTTGCGGAAAGCCTGATGAAGGATGCCGGGATCGGATGCTTCATCGCCGATCAGGACATGAGCATACTCGAAGGATCGCTCGGCCTACTGCCGCGGCGCTTCCTGGTCGCCGAGGACGATGCCAACCGGGCGCGGCGCATTCTGATCGATGCGGGCCTCGAATTGGAATTGCGGCAATGATCGGCTGTGGCCCTTCCGCGAGGCGGAAAGCGGCATGACGGGAATTCCGGAGACGGTGGATGCTTTCCACCGCGGCAGGTTCCACCTGATCCAGCCTCTGGGTCAGGGGCACCGTTCGGGAATGGATGCGATGCTGGTCGCATCCCTCGTTTCCTGCCGCAGGGCGTGCCGCGTCGCCGATCTCGGCGCCGGCGCCGGTGCGGCCGGCATGGCCGTCGCGTCGCGGATCGAGGAGGCCGAAGTGCTGCTGGTCGAGCGTTCGCCGGTCATGGCGGATTTTGCGCGCCGCAGCCTCGCATTGCCTGAGAACGCGCATCTTGCCGGCCGTGTCTCGGTGCTCGAAGCCGATGTCGCGCTGAGCGGCAAGGCGCGCGCGGCCGCGGGTCTTCCGGACGACACATTCGACCACGTGATCATGAACCCACCCTTCAACGACGCCGCGGATCGCAGGACGCCCGACCGGCTGAAGGCGGAGGCCCATGCGATGAGCGGCGACGTGTTCGAAGCGTGGATCAAAACGGCCGGAGCAGTCATGAAGCCGGGCGGGCAGCTTTCCCTGATCGCCCGGCCCGAATCGATCGCCGGGATCATCGAAGCCTGCGGCCGCCGCTTCGGCGGCATAGAGATCACCCCGCTTCTGCCGCGGGCAGGCGAAAATGCCGTGCGCATCCTCGTATCCGCGATCAAGCAGAGCCGCAAGCGGCTGGCGCTGCGCGCGCCGCTCGTGATGCACGGGGAGGGCCACCGCTTCTCGCCCGAGGTCGACGATCTCAACAACGGCCGCGCGGCCTATCATCGCCGATGATTAACCGTAAGCAGGGCATTGCGTTTGCGACGGCAATGCATACATGCACGACGACGATTTGGATTGCTGCATGTCTTTGTTCTTAAATCGGCTAGGATTTAAGAAGATATGCAGAGATTGCAGCAGGCAGGAGTTGAAATGGCCGGATTCTTCAGAAAGCTGATGCCGAAGCGCTTCCGCAGGGATGGTGTGACGATTCCGGCGATCAGGCTGCATGGCGCAATCATGGCCGGCGGCAGCCCGCTCCGCCCGGCTCTCAATCTAGCGACGGTTGCGCCGCTGCTCGAAAAGGCCTTCTCCGTCAAGGAGGCACCCGCCGTTGCCATCTCCATCAACTCTCCGGGCGGTTCGCCGGTGCAGTCCCGTCTTATCTATCAGCGCATCCGCGATCTCGCGCAGGAGAAGAGGAAGCGCGTGCTGATCTTCGTCGAGGACGTGGCGGCGTCCGGTGGTTACATGATCGCACTGGCCGGCGATGAGATCATCGCCGATCCGACCTCGATCGTCGGCTCGATCGGCGTCGTTTCGGGCGGCTTCGGCTTCCCTGATCTCCTGAAGAAGATCGGCGTCGAGAGACGGGTCTACACGGCGGGCGAAAACAAGGTCGTTCTCGATCCTTTCCAGCCGGAGAAGGAGCGTGACATCGAATTTCTCAAAGGCCTGCAGCTCGAGATCCACGACATCTTCATCCAGATGGTCAAGAGCAGACGCGGTTCGCTCCTGGCCGACCATCCCGATCTTTTCTCGGGGCTGTTCTGGACGGGGCAACGTGGCCAGGAGCTCGGCCTGGTCGACGCTCTCGGCGACATGCGGGGCGAGGTGAAGAAGCGCTATGGGGAAAAAGCGCGGCTCGAGCTGATCCAGCCGGCCCGAAGCCTCTTCGGGCGACGTCAGCCCGGAGCAGCCGTAGCCGGAGCAATCGCGGGGCCGCTCGTCGCAACGGCGGCTGCAGGTCTTGTCGACGCCGTCGAGGAACGGGCGCTTTGGGCGCGTTTCGGTCTTTGAACCGGCCCCGTTTCTTGCGTGAGCGTGTGTTTTTGAAGAACGGTCTCGCGGCAGCATCTGGCCAGTACCGCATGAGCGCGCTAACACTGCGATTTGCTGCATCCCCTCGCGCCGTCGTTCCATCGGAGGGATATGCAGAGGAGGAACCATGCCGCAGATCATCCTGCTTCTGATTATCGCCGTCATCGCCTGGATCGGCTATCGCAAGTTCGTCGCGGACGCCGAGAAGCTGACGCGTCAGCGTGAGCGCCTGCGCCGGCAGCGCGAGACTGGCGCAAACGGCACGCTCGTCAAGGACGCCGAGACCGGCGAGTACCGCCTGAAGCGCGACGACGAGTGAGGCTGCCTGACCGAATACCGGCGGGTGAAGGCGCTTGACCCTCGCCCTGCGGCATGGCACCTGTCCCCGCAAATCTTGACGAATTCGGACCCGGACCCCATGACCATTGCACCCCTCCCGGACCACATGAACCCGAAGCGCTCCTTTCAGGCCCTGATCCTGACGCTGCACAACTTTTGGGCCGACAAGGGTTGCGCCGTGCTTCAGCCCTACGACATGGAGGTCGGCGCAGGCACGTTCCATCCGGCGACGACCCTCAGGGCGCTCGGGCCGAAGCCATGGCGCGCGGCCTATGTGCAGCCGTCGAGGCGCCCGACCGACGGTCGCTACGGCGAGAATCCCAACCGGCTGCAGCACTATTACCAGTATCAGGTGATCTTGAAGCCCAACCCTTCCAATCTGCAGGAGCTTTATCTCGGCTCGCTCGAGGCAATCGGCCTCGATCCGCTGCTGCACGATATCCGTTTTGTCGAGGATGACTGGGAGAGCCCGACGCTCGGCGCCTGGGGCCTCGGCTGGGAATGCTGGTGCGATGGCATGGAAGTGTCGCAGTTCACCTATTTCCAGCAGGTTTGCGGCATCGAATGCTCTCCGGTTTCCGGCGAACTGACCTACGGCCTCGAGCGCCTGGCGATGTATGTCCAGGGCGTCGACAATGTCTACGACCTCAACTTCAACGGCCGCGAGGGCGCCGAAAAGATCAGCTATGGCGATGTCTTTCTGCAGGCGGAGCAGGAATATTCGCGGCACAACTTCGAATACGCCAACACGGCGATGCTGCATCAGCATTTCATCGATGCGGAAAAGGAATGCCTGGCGTTGCTGGCCGCCGGTGCGCCTGATGACTCCAGCAACAACCGCCTGCACAAATGCGTCTTCCCCGCCTATGACCAGTGCATCAAGGCGAGCCACGTCTTCAATCTTCTGGATGCCCGGGGCGTGATTTCGGTGACGGAGCGCCAGAGCTACATCCTGCGCGTGCGTACGCTCGCGAAAGCCTGCGGCGAAGCCTTCCTGCTGACCGAGGCCGGCGGCGCCAACTGGAACAGGGAAGCGGCCTGATCAGGAGGTCGCGGAGGTCCTCCGGCATGGCGGGGCAAGCGGGTCCGATTGCTGCGAGCAGAAGTGCTCGCTCCCGTCGAGCCGCCACTTCGGCGCCGGCGCTCTGACGCTCGACAACTCGCCTGCATAGATTTGCAGCGCGCGGCGCACACCGCTCGGCCTTTCGATGGGACCCGCGCTTGCATGGGTCGCGAAAAGGGCGGCAAAGGCGATCACGTTGATGAAGCTCACGGGCGTGTTCATGGCGGCACTAAGCGTTGTGGTTGTTCGATGGATAGACTATCGAGCATCCGCCGACGCGTTGCCGTTACCGGTGGAACAGCCTGAGGCTGCAGGCGTCGGCACCACCCGTTCGGCAGGGGCTGGGGTCGGTCTTGTGATCGGCCGCTGTAGAACTTTGAATTGCTGACCGGTTTGTTCTTGAATCGAATAGAATTTAAGAAAACATGCAGTAGGATCGCCGTGATCCAAAGGAGGGTTTGATGATCGGGCTGGCAATTGGCGTCGCCGTTATTCTTTATCTCGTCTTCGTCTATAACGGTCTCGTCAAGGCGCGGCAGATGGCCGAGGAGGCCTGGTCCGGCATCGACGTGCAGTTGAAGCGGCGCGCCGATCTCATCCCGAATCTGATCGAGACGGTGAAGGGTTACGCCGCTCACGAGAAGTCGACGCTCGAGGAGGTCGTTACGCTGCGCAACCGGGCTCAGGCGGTGCCGGAAGGCGATGTCGCGGCGCGGGCTGCGGCCGAAGGCGCGCTTTCGCAGGCGCTTGGCCGCGTCTTCGCGCTCGCCGAATCCTATCCGGATCTGAAGGCCAACGAGAATTTCGCAGAACTCCAGCGTTCGTTGGAAACGATCGAGGGCGAGATCCAAATGTCCCGGCGCTACTACAACGGCGCAGCGCGCGATCTCAACGTCAAGGTCGAGAGCTTCCCGTCGAACCTGATCGCCAACGCCTTCCGCTTCGTCAAGGCCAGTTATTTCGAGATCACCAACGAGGCGGACCGCGCGGTTCCGTCGGTCAAGTTCTAGATCAATTTCACTGAATCAATAAAACGATCTATCGGTTCGAAACCGCGCACTTCCGGACGGAAAACCGTTAAATACTTATCTGGAAGTGCTCCGGTGGGCCTGAAAAAGGGAATCCCGATGAGGCGGCTTTTCGCGGCGCTTGCGCTCGTCACCTTCGTTCTTGCCGCGCCGCTCGTCGCGGCGGCGGAAGAGTTCATCTCCGCCTACCATTCGGTCATCGAGGTCGCGAAAGACGGCACGCTCACGGTCACCGAGACGATCACGGCGAATGTCGAAGGCAACCGTATCCGGCGCGGCATCTACCGCGACTTTCCGCTGACCTTCGTCGACGAGCGCGGTGGCCGCAGCAAGGTCGACTTCAACCTTCTCTCCGTCGAGCGGGACGGCGACGAAGAGGAATACCGCACGGAGTCGATCAGCGGCGGCATCCGCATCTATACGGGAAGCGCCGACGTGCTCCTGCCGCATGGCGAACACACCTTTCAGATCACCTACGAGACGAGCCGGCAGATCCGCTTCTTCGACGACCACGACGAGCTCTACTGGAACGTGACCGGAACCGAATGGGCATTCCCGATCGAGGAGGCGACCGCCACCGTCACCTTGCCGAAGGGCGTGAAGGCGGAGGCGCTCGACGTCTTTACCGGCGGCTACGGCGCGACCGAAAAGGATGCGCGCGCGGTGGAGGAGGGCGACGAGATCTTCTTCGCGACCACGCGCCGACTGCGCCCGCAGGAGGGATTGACCGTCGCGATCAAGCTGCCCAAGGGCAGCATCGAACGGCCAACCGCCTCCCAGGAAAATATCTGGTGGCTGCGCGATCACATGACTCTGGTCATCGCCGGGTCCGGCCTCCTCCTCGTCCTGCTCTATTACGGGCGCGCCTGGGTGCGTGTCGGCCGCGACCCGGCCCGCGGCGTCATGGTCCCGCGCTGGGACCCTCCGCACGGCGTCTCGCCCGCGCTCGTCAACTATATCGATAACAAGGGCTTTTCCGGCGAAGGATGGACAGCGCTTTCCGCGGCGGCGCTCAACCTTGCGGTCAAGGGGCATGTCATCCTCGAAGACCTGAAGAAGGCGGTCGTCATCACCGCCACGGGCAAGAACGGCGAGAAGCTGCCGACCGGCGAAGCGGCCCTGATGAAAGCGGTGGACGCGGCCGGCGGCAAGCTCACCATCGACAGGGCGAACGGCAAGAAGATTGAGGCGGCGGGCTCCGGTTTCCGCAGCGCGATGGAGCGCGAGCATCGCGGCAAGTATTACCGCGCCAATACCGGATACGTGGTTGGCGGCATCGTGCTTTCCGTCGTCACTCTCGCGGCGCTGTTCGTCTTCGGCGACCTGAGCGAGGACAGCGTTCCTTTCGTCATCGTCCCGGTCTTCCTCGCCGTCTTCATTTCCGCCTTCGCCGTTTCGGTCGGTAAATCGCTCCGGCGCGGCTCGAGCCTCGCACGCCGCATTCTGTCGATCGTCGTGCTTGCCTTCATCGGCTTCGTGCTGTTCACGGTTTTCTCGAGCATTCTCGCCGCGCTCGTCTTTTCGGCCAGCGATCCGGGCGACCTGCCGCTGTTCTTCGCCATCGGTGGCATCGTCCTCGTCAACGGGCTTTTCTATTACCTCATGGGCGCGCCGACGCCGCTCGGCACGCGCATGATGGATGGCATCGACGGACTCAGGCAATATCTTACGCTCGCCGAGAAAGACCGCCTGAACATGCAGGGCGCGCCGGAAATGTCGCCGCGGCATTTCGAGACCCTGCTCCCCTATGCCGTCGCACTCGGTGTGGAAAAGCCCTGGAGCGCAACCTTCGAGCGTTGGCTGCTTGCGGCTTCCGCGGGCGCGGCGGCAGCCGCCTATCAGCCGAGCTGGTATCACGGCGACAGCTTCGGGCCCGGATCCTTCACCGACACGATCGGCGGTTTTGCCGGTTCGATGGCGGATACGATGACGTCTTCCCTGCCGCCGCCTGCGAAGAGTTCGTCCTCGGGCTTTTCTTCCGGCGGCGGATTTTCCGGCGGTGGCGGTGGCGGCGGTGGCGGTGGCGGCTGGTGACAGCGGATTTCCTCGCCGGCCGTGATGACATTTTCGCCAGAGCTTGCTAAGTCCGCCGCAACCTTCCGGAACAGAACGAAGTCTCGAATCCATGCCCGATCTCCTTATTGAATTGCGATCCGAAGAAATCCCCGCCCGCATGCAGCGCAAGGCGGCCGGCGATCTGAAGAAGCTCGTGACGGACGCTCTGGTTGAGGCGGGGCTCACCTATGAAGGCGCGCGCGAATACTGGACGCCGAGGCGGCTGGCGCTCGACATCCGCGGCCTGACCGCGCGCTCCGCCGACCTGCGCGAGGAGCGCAAGGGTCCGCGCATCGACGCGAACGAGAAGGCGATCGACGGCTTTCTCCGCGCCGCGGGCCTCTCCTCCGTCAGCGAGGCTCATGTCCATAACGACCCGAAGAAGGGCGATTTCTATGTGGCGCACATCGTAAAGCCCGGCCGGGAGGCGGAAGAGATCATCGCCGATGTGATGCCGGCGATCATCCGCGACTTTCCCTGGCCGAAATCCATGCGCTCCGGTGCCGCTTCGGCCAAACCGGGCAGTCTTCGCTGGGTCCGGCCGCTGCAGTCGATCGTCTGCACGTTCGGCGCGGAACACGACGAGACGAAGGTGATCCCCTTCGAAATCGATGGCATCGTCGCCTCGAACGTTACCTACGGCCACCGGTTCCACGCGCCGGAGGCGATCACGGTCCGCCGCTTCGCCGACTACGCCGAGAAGCTTGAAAAGGCGAAGGTCGTGATCGATGCGGAGCGCCGCAAGGAGATCATCTCGGCCGACGCCCACAACATCGCTTTCGCCAACGGCCTCGAGCTCGTTGAAGACGAGGGCCTCCTGGAGGAAGTCGCCGGTCTCGTCGAATGGCCGAGGGTGCTGATGGGCAGCTTCGAGGAAAGCTATCTCGAAATCCCGTCCGAAATCATCCGACTGACGATCAAGACCAACCAGAAATGCTTCGTCACGCGCAAGCCCGGCGCCGAAACGCTGTCCAACCGGTTCATTCTCGTTTCGAACATCGAGGCGAAGGACGGCGGCAGGGAGATCGCCCACGGCAACGGCAAGGTCGTGCGTGCGCGGCTCTCCGACGCGGCGCATTTCTGGAAGCGCGACCAGGGCGATTTGCCGGATCTCGAAACGCTGACGGCGTCTGCCGAGAAGTTCGGCCTCGATCTGAAAAAGCCTCTCGACCAGCGCATGGCGAAGCTCGACGCCCTGAACGTGACTTTCCATGCCAAGCTCGGCACGCAGGGCGATCGTGTCGTCCGCATCCGCTCGCTCGCCGCAGCGCTCGCCAAGCTCACCGGTGCCGATCCCGCCTCCGTCGATCGCGCGGTCGTGCTCGCCAAGGCGGACCTTCGCACCGAGGCAGTCGGCGAATTCCCGGAGCTGCAGGGCATCATGGGCCACAAATACGCCGTTCTGCAGGGTGAAGGCGCGGCCGTCGCCAATGCGATCGAGGATCACTACAAGCCGCAGGGACCATCCGACCGTGTGCCGACCGATCCCGTCTCGGTAACGGTGGCGCTTGCCGACAAGCTCGATACCCTCGTCGGCTTCTGGGCAATCGACGAAAAGCCGACGGGTTCCAAGGACCCCTATGCGCTGCGCCGTGCGGCACTCGGCGTGATCCGGCTTATTCTGGAGGGAAGTGCGCGGCTGCCGCTTCTGCCTTGTTTCGATGTGGCGCTCGCCGCCCTGAAGGCACAGCGTCCGGATATCGCAGCCGAGATTTCCGCCGATCTGCTCGCCTTCTTCCACGATCGCCTGAAGGTTTACCTGCGCGATCTCGGCGCGCGATACGATCTGATCGATGCGGTGCTCGCGCCGGATGCGGACGATCTGTTGATGATAGCCCGCCGCGTCGAGGCGCTGACCGCCTTCATCACGGCCGAGGAGGGCAGGAACCTGCTCACCGGCACGAAACGTGCGACGCAGATTCTCGCTGCCGAAGAGAAGAAGGGTACCGAAGTCGCCGAGAGCGTCGACGAAGCATTGTTCCGGCTCGATGCCGAGCGGACGCTGCATGCTTCGATCAAGGTCGCGTCGGACGATGCGCGCGACGCGATCGTCAAGGAGGATTTCCGCTCGGCCATGGAGGCGCTCTCGAAACTGCGCGAGCCGGTCGACGATTTCTTCAACGATGTTCTCGTCAATGACGAGGATAAGGCGATCCGTGCCAACCGCCTCGCGCTCCTGGGCCTCATCCGCTCGGCGACGGGTGAGGTGGCGGACTTCTCGAAGATATCGGGGTAACTCGAAGCGCTCTGCACCGCACAGGTTGCCGCGTTGACGACCGGCCGATATGAAAGCCCATGACCGCCAGGATTCTCGTCAGCGCCTGCCTCATGGGACATGCCGTTCGTTACGACGGCGCATCGAAGCCGCTCATTCACCCGGCGATCGATCGCTGGAGGAAGGAAGGGCGGCTCGTCACCATCTGTCCGGAAATGTCGGCCGGCATGCCGGTGCCGCGTCCGCCGGCCGAGATCGAAGGGGGCAGGACGGGCGCCGACGTGCTCGCCGGCAGGACGCGCGTCCTCGAAAAGACGGGCGGCGATGTGACGTCGGAGTTTCGTCGCGCAGCGGAGAATGCGCTTGCGCTGGCACGCGAGACGAATTGCCGGTTTGCCCTGCTGATCGACGGCAGTCCATCCTGCGGCTCCCGCTTCATCCATGACGGCCGGTTCAGCGGCGAGCGTATTGCGGGTGAGGGCGTGACGGCCGCGCTGCTGCGGGCCAACGGCATCGAAATCTATTCCGATCGTGAGATAGAGACCTTGGTCGCAAGGGTCGGCGATGCCGGCAACGAAGTTGGGGTATCGCTCTAAAGATTACGCCCCTGCTTCTCTCAGGGGCGCAACCTCTCGCTTTTGCAGCGAATTTGCCCGTCAGCCTTGAACGTCGACTGACTGGGGCAGGGAACGTTAATAATATGGTATCAATCTAGGCGAAGATCGAAAATAGCCGGATCAATTTTCCGTGAACCGCCGCTGGCCATGGAGGCAGCAACCGCGGCGGTTTTTGCGGTATGGTCGATGGAGATTTCCGCGATCTCGCCGCGATGGGTGCTTGCCGAGACGTCGGCCGCTGCCGGTTCGCCGGTCTGCATTCCCGCGGCCCGGATCGCGACATCCGATGCATCGTTGACGAAAATCACCGGCGAGCCGCCCAGCCACGCTTCCGTGCGGACCGACTTCACCTCTCCATGGATTTCCTTGAGCTCCACGCGATCCGTGCCCGGCGCAAGATCCGGGACGACGTAGGAAGGCTTCCTCTTTGGCTGCAAGGGCGGGCAGGCCGCGCAGGAAACCGTCGCGACGCTCGAATTGACAGCCTCGCCGGAGGTGATGTTGTCGATCGAAGAGGCTGCCGCGGGACCGGCGGTATAGACGAGAGCGGCTGTGATCAGCAGGGAACGCATTGATCTCTCCTCGATTGGTCAAGGTGAGAATAGCGGTCTCCCCTTACCTTCCGGTCAGGAGAAATCATAAAATTTGAACGATACGGCCTTTCCTGCAGCGCCGCTCGCTGAAGCCGTCAGGCAGTCTCGCGCGCGACTGCCCGCCAGCCGATGTCGCTGCGATAGAAGCCGTTCTCCCAGCGAACGCCGCGAACCGCCGCATAGGCTGCGTCCTTCGCCTCGCCGACGGTCTTTCCCGTGGCGGTGACGTTCAGCACCCGGCCGCCGGTCGCGACCAGCCCGCCTTCCTTCATTGAGGTTCCGGCATGAAATACCTTGGTCGCGGCGGACGCGTCGGGCAGGGCCTCGATCGGCGTATTTTTTTCGTAGGCGCCCGGATAGCCGCGCGAGGCCATCACCACGGTCAGGGCAACGTCGTCGCGCCACTCCGCTTTCGTCCCCTCGAGCGTTCCGGTGGCCGCCGCGTAGAGCAGCGGCAGGAGGTCGCTCTCGAGCCGCATCATCAGCACCTGGCATTCGGGATCGCCGAAGCGGACATTGTATTCGATGAGTTCCGGGCCCTTTTCCGTGATCATCAGGCCGGCAAAGAACACGCCGGCGAAGGGATGACCGCTTTCGGCCATGCCGCGGACGGTCGGTTCGATTATCTCTTTCATCGTCCGTTCCACCATCTCGGCGGTCATGACCGGCGCGGGCGAATAGGCGCCCATGCCGCCGGTGTTCGGCCCGGTGTCGCCGTCGCCGACACGTTTGTGATCCTGCGCGGAGGCGAGCGGCAGCACGCTCTTGCCGTCGCAAAGGCAGAAGAAGCTGGCTTCCTCGCCGTCGAGATAGGCCTCGACGACCACCTCGGCGCCGGCCGCGCCGAAGGCGCCCGCGAAGCATTCGTCGACTGCGGCAAGGGCCTCGTCGAGGCTCATCGCCACCGTCACGCCCTTGCCGGCGGCAAGGCCGTCGGCCTTGATGACAATCGGTGCGCCCTCTTGGCGGACATAGGCCTTGGCGGACGCGGCATCGGTAAAGCGTCTATAGGCCCCGGTCGGGATCCCGTATCTCGCGCAGAGGTCCTTGGTGAAACCCTTGGAGCCTTCAAGCTGGGCCGCTGCGGCCGAAGGGCCGAAGGTGGGAATATCGGCCGCGCGAAGCACGTCGCCAAGACCGGCGACCAGGGGCGCTTCGGGACCGACGACCACGAAATCGATCGCATGGGTCCTGCAGAAATCGACGACGGCCTGGTGGTCTTCCGTGTCGAGGTCTGCGATCGTGGCCTCCTCGGCGATGCCCGGATTACCGGGGGCGGCATAAAGCTTGGTCAGCCTCGGCGACTGCGCGATCTTCCATGCAAGCGCATGTTCGCGGCCGCCCGATCCGATCAGAAGAACCTTCATCGCCATCCTCGCCGTCAGGAATTGTTGCGCTGCGGTTAAGACGGCAGGCGGGACGAGGTCAAGGAAAAAGCGGCCCGCGCTGCAAATTTCCTGGTGCCAGCCGGCGTGCTTCTGTCGGGAGTAACGTCAGCGCCGGCTTGCAGCCACCGGCCAGCCGTCGTCGTCAGCCGGCTTGTCTGCGGCGAGCGCGACCCGGGAGAGCGCCCAGATCGCCAGCTCGTTGAGCGGGAGCGGCTTGCTGATCAGATAGCCCTGAAAGCGGTCGCAGCCCGCCGCCGTGAGCATGGCGAGCTTTTCCGGCGTATCGACGCCTTCGCCGACCACGGTCATCTCCTTCGCGTGGCAGAGCGCGACGACCGCTTTGAGTACCGCCAGCGATCGCGAAGCGGCCAGGTTGGAGACGAGCGCCCGGTCGAGCTTGATCGTGTCGGCGGCATAATCGATGATCTGCTGAACCGATGTGTAGCCGGCGCCGAAGTCGTCTATCGAGAGCCGGAAGCCTTTGCTCCTGAGTTCTTCCATGTTCAGGCGCAATTGATCGCTGATCTGGACGGCGAACGTTTCGGTAAGCTCGATGTCGATCGATCGCGCCTCCAGGCCGTGGCGCGTGAGGCAGTCCGAAAAATGGTCGTTGATCGACTTCGAGTGCAGTTCGGCCGAGGAGATGTTGATCGCCAGAACCGTATCGGGGCCGAACAGCGCCTTCAGCTGGTGGCAATCCGACATCGCCTTGTCGATGACCCACCAGTCGATTTTCGTGAACAGACCGGAGCTCTCGGCTATCGGAACGAATTCGTCGGGCGTCACATGCCCCAGGACCGGCGAGTGCCAGCGCAACAGAGCCTCGCAGCCGGTGACTTTTCCGCCGGCGTCGACGATCGGCATGTAGACCAGGTGAAACTGCTCGTCGGGATCGAGCGAGCGCAGCTCATCCTGGATCTGCCGCTGGCGGGTGCGCTTGTCGTTGAGCGCGCGGGAGAAGCGGGCGGACCGGTTCTTGCCGGCGCTCTTCGCCTGGTACATGGCAGCGTCGGCATTCGAGATCAGCTCCGCGACCGAGCTCGCATCATCAGGACATGCGGCAACGCCGATGCTTGCCGTGACCGGATAACGCTTGCCGGAAAGCTCGAACCCGTCTGAAAACAGAGCGAGGATCGCGCCGCAAACTTCCCGCACCGCGCCGTCGCCGAGCTGCGAACGCAACAGAACCGCGAATTCGTCGCCGGAGAGCCGCGCGAGGATGGCCGGCTCCTGTCCGCGCCTGCGCGTGATCGCTCCGACATCGCGTGCGATCCGGGCGGCGAGCGTTTTCAAGAGCTCGTCGCCGACATCGTGGCCGTGCTTGTCGTTGACGAACTTGAAGTTGTCGATGTCGATGAAAAGCAGGCTGCATTTCTCGCCGGATGCGACAGCCTCCTGGACGGCCTGCGCGGCAAGCATGTTGAAGCGTCCCCGGTTGCTGATGCCCGTCAACGTGTCGGTCCAGGAACTCCGCTGCACGAGTTGGAGCGACTGGACGGATTGTCGATGCATCTCCCGGATGTTTCGGGTCAGACGGCCGATTTCGCCGGCCTCGTCCACCTCGGCGATTTCCGCGCGCGCGCCGGCCATCACCGCCATGACATTGGTATCGAGGGTTGCGATCGGGCCCGTGATGAAGCGGCGGATGAGCACGATGATCAGCCAGATCGAAAAGAGGCTCATGGCCAAAGCGCCGAGGGCGAGGAGCACTTTCTGACGCATCATCTGGGCTTCGAAATGCGCATCAGAAACCGTCAGCGTCGCATGCAAGGCGGGCCCGAGAGGAACGCTCGCCGACAGATCGTCGGTCACGGCAAGCGGCCACGGCTGGAGGACGATATCGGCGCCATATTCCCTTTTCAGCGGGGCCAGCAGCCTGAGAAAGCGGTCGGGCTGTACCGCAACCTGCATCAGCAGCGCATTTGCCCTGTTGCTGGGAGCCGGCCGGCCAAAGGTTACCGGATCGACGAACAGCGAATAGACGATCCGCGGCCGGTCGCCGGCGGAGTCGACATAGCTCCAGTCGCCGAGTTTCGATCCGTTGAGCAACTGGCGCGCGAGATCGAGCTGTGCCGGATCGATTTCCGCAAAGGGATCCCAACTGTTCTCGAAGTAGTACTCCGCTTCCAGCTTGCTGTTGAGAACAGCCAGGGAGATAAACCCCGCAGGGTCGTCGGACAGCGAGGTCAGGCTCTCCTGCAGCCGCACACCGAGCGCATTGGCGCGATATTTCTTGTCGGTTTCGGCCACGTATTGCCGCAGCGCGTTGCCGCTCAAAAGCGCGTTGAGGGCACCGCGGCTGCGCCGAACCTCGTTCTGGAAGACGGAGGCGGCATGTTCGAGCCGTTGTGAGAGCTTGGCGTGCTCGAGTGCGCGGATGGAACGGCTCTGGGCGACGTGTACGGAGAGAGCCGCGAGAAGATAACCCGCCAGCACGACCGGAAAGATGAGGATGAGCGCACGCTTGCCGAGGGTCACTGGAAGTTCGCCAACGTGTTGATGATTCGCCGGCGCGCTTCGATCGACCTGACGGACAATTCCTGGTGGTGCTGGTTTTTCGCCATGATTTCCGACGGCGGATAGATTTCCGGATCGGAGCGCATGGTCTCCGGAAGGAGCTTGAGCGCCGCGCTGCTTGCGGTCGGCATGTTGAGCGCGATCGCGTTGGCAGCGGCGGCCTCCGGCGATCCGATGAAGTTCAGGAATTCAAGAGCCCTTTGCTTGCGAGGGGATGCGGCCGTGACGGAAAAACAGTCGACCCACGACAACGTGCCCTCTTTCGGGACCGCGTAGCGCCATAGCCCGGCCTTGCCGGCTTTACTGTTGAGCACATGCTGATCGCCGCTATAGCCCAGCGCCAGATAAATATTTCCGGCCAAGGCCGGATCCTGGATCGAGGTGACGACGTAGTCGTAGGTCAGCACGGATGGGGCCTGCGTCTTCAGGAGCGCGAATGCGGCCTTCAGCGTTGCCGTGTCGTCGGCATTGACGGAGGCGCCGAGCAGTATCAGCGGTGGCACGAAAATCTCGCTGTGGTCGGCGAACATGGCGATGTGCTTCTGCAGCGCCGGTGCAGGACGCATCATGTCACGCCAGGATGTCGGTGGCGGCGTAACCACATCGGAGCGATAGAGGATGCCGACCGTGCCCCAGAAGTAGGGAAGGCCGTAACCGGCGCAGGATTTGCGCCATTGCGGCGCATAGTCCGCGAGCGCGGGCAGATTGGTCTCGGAGAGCGGCTCGATGATGCCCTTCCGTCCGAAAAGCGTCGCGCCGTTCTCATCGACGATGACTAGGTCGATGTTACGGCCCGGATCGGCAAGAATCTCGTCGCGGGCATCGTCGCTGTCGAAATTGATCTGGCGGATGGAAACGCCCGTCTTTT
Source organism: Sinorhizobium sp. GQ132 (assembly GCF_059758575.1). NCBI lineage: Bacteria > Pseudomonadati > Pseudomonadota > Alphaproteobacteria > Hyphomicrobiales > Rhizobiaceae > Sinorhizobium > Sinorhizobium sp. GQ132. The sequence continues at coordinate 214,939 of NZ_JCAXDX010000003.1, forward strand.
CGGTCCAGCGGTCGATGAGACTCTCGGCGATATAGTCTTCCCAGATAAGCAGGTTGAGCGTTTCGGCGCGGCTCGCGGAAGCGCAAAGCAGTGTCGCCAGAAAGACGGAAATAGCCCTGCGTGCGTTCATTCTCTGCCCCTGCACACCCCCATCGCCGGACGCTATCCGGCAATGATTGAGGAATGCTTACGTCCGGAGCAAGATCGTGCGGGCGCGAGGCGCCCGCACGCCTGTTCATCGCGCGGGCAGCTTCGGCAGAAATACGGTGAGCAGCCCGAGGAGCGGCAGATAGGAGCAGATCTTATAGACGAACTCGATGCCCTGCCGATCGGCGAAGACGCCGAGGACCGCGGCGCCCATGCCGCCGGCGCCGAAGGCGAAACCGAAGAAAACGCCGGCGATGAGCCCCACCCGGCCGGGAACGAGTTCCTGCGCGAAGACGACGATCGCCGAGAAAGCGGACGAGAAGATGAGGCCGATGATGACGCTCAGCACGCCCGTCCAGAACAGGTTCGCATAAGGCAGCAGAAGGGTGAACGGAACGACGCCGAGGATCGAGAACCAGATGACGAAGCGGGCGCCGTATCGATCGCCGATCGGGCCGCCGAGGAACGTTCCTGCGGCCGCCGAACCGAGGAAGAGGAACAGCATCAGCTGCGCCTGCTGTACGCTGGTGCCGAACCTTTCAATGACGAAGAAGGTGAAATAGCTCGAGATGCTGGTGAGATAGACGTTCTTCGTAGCCGTCAGCAGGACGAGGATCGCGATCGTCCACAGGACCCGCGCCTTCGGCAGGGGCAGCGCGCGGCTGGGGATGGGACGGCTCATGGTCGCGCGGCGGTGGCGGACGTACCACATGCTCACCCAGGAAAGCACGAAGAAACCGGTGATGGCGACGATGGAGAACCAGCCGAGGCTGCCCTGGCCGAAAGGGAGCACGATGAATGCGGCCAGCAGCGGGCCAAGCGCGCTTCCGGCATTGCCGCCGACCTGGAACAGCGACTGGGCCAGCCCGTGGCGGCCGCCCGACGCAAGCCGGGCCACGCGGGAGGATTCGGGGTGGAAGATCGCCGACCCGATGCCGATCAGGCTCGCTGCCAGGAGAAGCATCCAGAAGTGGTCGGCATTGGCGAGAAGCAGGAGGCCCATGCAGGTCGAGAGCATGGCGAACGGCAGCGAATAGGGTAGCGCCCAGCGATCCGTCACGATGCCGATGGCCGGCTGCAGCATCGACGCCGTCACCTGAAACGTGAACGTCAGAAGGCCGATCTGGACGAAATCGAGCGCGTAGTTTTCCTTGAGCAAAGGATAGAGCGCCGTCAGCAGCGATTGCATGATGTCGTTCAGCATATGACAGAAGCTGACCGCCAGGATGACCGAAAATGCTGTCTTTTCCGGGCTGATGGTGCCCGCCGACGTGACCGTTGCCATGGAGAATGTTTCCTTAGGAGCCGGCTCGCCAACGGAGCCTTTTCGGTCATCTCTAGACGGCTTGCCGCTGGCCTGCTTTTGTGATTTGGTCGAGTTCTTTCGAGAGTGGGCCATATGGCGAAATCCGACCGACATCACCTGCCAAAGTTGCCGGACGCGGATCATTTCAGAAGCCTGGAATGGATCGAGAAGGCGAACGCGCCCGTTCTCGCGATCGGGAGGGATTACGCCTGCGGACTCACCGTGCCCTCCCACAGCCACAGCCGGACTCAACTCTGGTGGGCGCGTTCGGGGGTGGTGCTCGTCTATACGTCGGAGGGACGCTGGATGATTCCTCCGGGACACGCCTTGCTGGTTCCAGCGGGAATCGAACATTCGGCCGAGATGGTCAGCGATGTGCGTATGCATTCCATCTACATCCCGCCGGAGGCGAGCGAAGCGCGCCGGCCTCTCGTCCTGGAGATGAGCGCGCTCGTCGGCAGCCTCATCGACGAACTCGTCGGCGCCGGGAACGAAGCATCGTCCGAACGGCGCGAAAGCCTGATCATGGAATTGCTGCTCACGGAAATACCGCGGCTCAACCAGCGACCTTTAGGCCTGCCTTTCCCGCGCGACCGCAAGCTTGCAGCCCTCTGCCGGCAATTTCTGGAAGCGCCGTCGGCATCCGCGAATATCGACGCGTGGGCGGCGCGCATGGGCATCAGCCGGCGTTCCTTCACGCGGCTCTTCCGGCAGGAGACGGGCGTGAGCTTCGTCACGTGGCGACAACATGCCTGCATCTTCGCCTCGCTGCCGCGCATTGCGGACGGCGAGCCGATCACCACGGTGGCGCTCGACGCCGGTTACGAGAACGTCGCGGCTTTCACGACCATGTTCCGCCGCATGCTGGGTGCGCCGCCGAGCGTCTATCTGCGTGACCAGCGAACCTGAACGGTGTCGGCACTTTTCGTTGAATTGCGCCAAGGCCTGTTGAAATTCGAGCCACCCGCGGCGGCCTGTTTGATTTCCTCATTCCCCGCGCCGCAGACGCGGCGCTGCTGGATCTCTGTGACGAGCACAGAGATGAGGGCGGAGAGGGTGCGGTCCCTCGGCGCGCTTCAAAAAAGACGTACCCTTTCATTGCGTGACAGGTTCACCATCCCCTCGCACACTCGCAAGCGAATGTTGTAGCAACCGCACATCCCCGGTCCTCATTCCTGTGCTTGTCACAGGAATCCAGCCAGCCCAAGTCGTTGGGCTGAAGGAACGCTTCCGCGCCGCAGACGCGGCTCTGCTGGATCTCTGTGACAGGCACAGAAATGAGGAGAGGAAAGATTGCAGTCCTGTAGCGCCGCGCGTCTTATAAGACGCGCAAAGGTCGCTGTAGCCCTTTGAACTGCTGCATGTTTTGTCCATTGATCGGCTACGATCAACATGCAGTGGCGCACGGTCGGTACTCGGGGAATTCAATGGCATCGCCATGCGTGCCGACAAAACCGACCAGAGCTTCAACGCCATTATCCATCTGGCAGCAGCCGTCATGAACTCAAATTGAATCTCAACAGGACGACCTAGTTCAATTTGCGACGTAGCCGCGGTTCGGTGTGAATCCCGAAGCTGAACAGATCGGGTTAGCGGAATCTCATGGCCTTGCCGAAGATAAGAAGGCGTTGTATGAAGGGATAGCCACCCCTTATACGTGCTTGAGTCACGTCCTGGGTTTGCCAGCCCAATAAACTATTCTTCGGAGTATAGATGAGAACTCGTGTTGTTTTTCTTGCGTCTCAGGTTTTTCTTCTTGCAGCCGGAGTCGTTGCCGCCGAAGAACGCCGGTACCCCTGGTCTGGAGACTGGTATCTGAAGATAGGCGCCACTGGTTTTCTCGGTCCGGAGTATGAGGGCGGTTCGAAGCGCATGCTTCAGGCGGCGCCGCTCGTTTCGCTCGGCAAGGCTGGCAGCGCCGTGCGCTTTTCGTCGCGCAACGACAACATGTCCTACGCCCTGCTCGACCAGGGCCATTTCCGCGCTGGCGCCGTCGGCAAATTGATTTTCGAGCGTGACGAGGACGACTCGAGCGATCTTAAAGGCCTCGACCATCCGAAATTCGGCGGCGAAATCGGCGGTTTCGCGGAAGTCTACCCCACGGACTGGATGCGCCTTCGCGCCGAGATACGTCAGGGTATCCGCAGCCATCACGGGGTTGTCGCCGATGTCGCGGCGGATGCCTTCGCCGATCCCGGCGAAACCGTCCGCATTTCCGCCGGACCGCGGTTGACGGCGGCATCGAGCGATTATTTCGACGCCTATTATGGCGTCAACGCAGCGGAATCCGCTGCTTCGGGACTCGGCACCTATGATCCGGGTGGCGGTATTCACTCCGCTGGGCTCGGTGCGGAGATCAACTGGATGGCGACCGAGAAGCTCGAAACGGGTGTCTATGCCGAATATCGGCGATTGATGGGCGCTGCCGCCGATTCAAGCCTCGTACGCGAGCGCGGCAGCCCCGACCAGTTCCTCGTCGGGGTGACCGCGACCTATCGCTTCGATTTCACGCTCCCCTGACGGGTCGGCCTGGATGGCGGCGGGATGAAATGGGGCGCTTGACCGGCGGGTTTTGCGGGGCCAAACAGAGGCCATGAACAGTTCTTCCATCGATTCCGGCCGCGTGCACGACGCGCCGTCCAACAATTGGGTCTATCGGGTTCTGCCGCGAGCGCTGTGGCCCTATGCGCAGCTCGCGCGTTGGGACCGGCCGATCGGCTGGCAATTGCTCTTGTGGCCGTGCCTCTGGTCGGCGGCCATGGCGTCCGGAACGGCGGCATCGCTCGGCAGCTTTTCGGCTGGGCGATTTCTCTTCCATGTCTTTCTGTTCGTTGTCGGAGCGATTGCCATGCGCGGTGCCGGCTGTACCTACAACGACATCGTCGATCACGACATCGACATGGAAGTGGCACGTACGCGCTCCCGACCGCTGCCTTCCGGCCGCGTTACCCGTTTTCAGGCGAAGGCATTCATGCTGTTGCAGGCCCTTGTGGGCCTCGTCGTGCTGCTGCAGTTCAACGGTTTCACGATTTTTCTCGGCTTCCTTTCGCTGGCGCTGGTCGCGATCTATCCTTTCGCCAAGCGCTTCACGGACTGGCCGCAGTTTTTCCTGGGGCTCGCCTTCTCCTGGGGCGCGATCATGGGCTGGACCGCTGAGTTCGGCAGCCTCTCCCTGGCCGCGATCATCCTCTACGTTGCCGCCATCGCCTGGACCATCGGTTATGATACGATCTATGCCTATCAGGACAGGGAGGACGACGAGCTGATCGGCGTTCGCTCGACCGCCCGGCGCTTCGGCGACAGCCCGCGGCCCTGGCTTATCGGGCTATACGGGATTGCGGTTTTCCTGATGCTTCTCGCCTTCCTGTCCGCCGGCGCCGGATTTTTCGCCTATGTCGGGCTTCTGGTGGCCGCGGTGATGCTCGCCTATCAGATTCTCGTATTGAACATTCACGATCCGCTACAATGTCTGGCGCTGTTCAAGTTCAACGGCGTCGTCGGCCTGATCATCTTTGCCGGACTTGTGCTCTCGCTTCTCGTGCGGCTCATTTGAACGCAGAAGCCGGCCCTAAGGCGCGGAGCGCCGAAGGGCCGGCTTGCTGATCGTTGTCTTGTGACTTGGAACGCTGCGGTCACGCCCGGGCGATGATTTCGCGGCCGTCGATCTTCATCTGGATGCCGAGACTGCCGGTGGAGCGGCGCACGAGAAAGCGCGGCCGGCGCTCGGCGAAAAAGGAATGGCGGCGGCGCGGCTTTGCGGGAGCGGTGCGAACATCGCCGATATGTTCCTCGAGCGGCCGCGCGACCCCGTCGGCTTCCACCATGAGCATCGGAATGCGATAGGCTTCGGCCCAGGCGCGCCAATCGGCTGCGATGTCCGAAAGATCATGAGCCACGAGCAGCGGGATACAGAGATCCGGATCGTCGTGATGAAGTTCGAGCGTCACTGTAACCTCCCCGTCGCCATGGTCGATTGCCCGTGCCGCCACACCCTTGAAAGCTCGCGCCGGCAGAGCGATCGAAAGCGGCAGGCCGCTGAATGGTAGCACCTTGCGCAGAACAGCGCCACGCTCGTCAAGGCTGATGCTGACATTCCCCGTGTGCCCGCGCAGCACGTAGCTTGCTTGCTGCGGAAAGCGCTTCGGGTCAAGTCTGAGCGTGTTTCCGACCCAAGCCGGCTGAGAGAGTGTATTGCGCATTTCATATCGCCCTTGTTTTTCCTTGAGAGCCGTTTCCGGCTTTCCTGTCGGGACTTTTCGTCCTCTAGGGGCGGAGGATAGGCGGGCTCCGTTCCGGCCGGCTTAAAATTCGCGGTTAAAAAAACTTTGCTCTCTCCGATGGTTAGCAAAAGCCGAGGCCGCAAGGTTTCTCATTCGTCAATGAAACCGCGGGCATTTTCGATGTGCTTTGCCGGGGCGGGATGCGGGCGAAAACGGGCACACGTTTTTTTTCATCCGCTCCAGCGGGAAAGCCACACACAAGCATGCTGCGCGATCTTCGCCATCATCGGAGTGGTTTCAGGGGATGTCGGCGCGCCGGCGGTCCCCGTTCCTTGCTGGCGGGCGACGCATGGTTTCGACTTATCTCGACTACAATCTGATCGCACGGGACATGAAGCTCAGCCTGAGACGCGTGTCGGAGCAGACGATCGTCGCCCGCGACACGCAGTATTACAGGGAGAACATCGGCAGTGTGGCCTCCGTCGACGAGTTTCTCGCCGACTACCGCCTCTATTCCTACGCGATGAAGGCCTATGGCCTGGCAGATATGATCGAGTCGGTCGCCTTCATGAGGAAGGTGCTCGAAAGCGACCTGTCCGACGATAACAGCTTTGCCAACAAATTGACGGACGAACGATACCGCGAATTCACGATGGCGTTCAGCTTCAGCGGTGGAACGGCGGTTTCCCAGACCGAAGCGCAGCTCGACGAGATGATCGGGCTCTACAATACGAGTATCGCCAGCATCGGGGAAACCCAGAAGGAAGAGACGCGCTACTACAACGTCATGATCGACAAGGTAACGAGCGTCGATCAGCTTCTGAACAATGAGCGTCTGCGGACCTATGTCTTCACCGTCTTCGGTATCGACGAGAGCACGTACTCCCGTGAAACGCTCCGCAACGTTCTCTCCAGCAATGCCGACGATCCGGACAGCTATGAGAAAACCGTGCTCAAACCCAGACTGTCGGAGCTCGAGGCTGCCAGGGCCGACGCTCAGGCGAAGCTCCAGCAGAGCGGCACGACCGAGGCGGAAAAGCTGGAACTCCGGGCGAAGATAGCCACCTACAACAAGTCGATTTCCACGGTCAGCAATTACCTGGCGATGGCGGCGGCTTTCCAGTTCAACGCCGACGGCACGGTGGCCGCGGGATCGGCGCAGACCGCCGCGCACAAGAAGACCATGAATGAACTCTACGTCTCCAGCAATCCCCGGATCACCCCCCAGGCAGCGCTCCTGAACAAGGCCTATTTCGAGGAAAAGATCGCGAGCATCACGACCGTCAGCGAGCTTGTCGCCGATACGCGCCTCTATAACTACATCCGCACGGCCTTCGATCTCAACGAGGTCACCATCGTGCCGGCGACGATCAAGAATATCCTGACCAGCGATCCGGACGACCCGAACAGCTACATCAATACGATCGGCAAGGGGAACGAGAACTACAAGGCGCTCGCCAGGGCCTTCAACTTCCAGGCGGACGGCACGCTTGCGGCGGGCGATGCGGCGCAGACCGCGGAACAGACGACACTCACCTCCAGCCGTTACATGACGCGCTACAACGACAAGGACGACGCAGCGGACGCGAAGGCGATCGGCGCCTATAAGCTTGCCGTCGAGAAGATGGCGTCCGTCGGCGACTTCATCGACACGGCTTCGATCTACGATTTCGCGCTGCAAGCCGTCGGTCTCGATCCGGACGCCGAAAGCGCTCGGACGATCAAGCGGGTTCTGACCAGCGATCTCACCGATCCGGAAAGCTTCGTCTACACGCTGAAGGACGAGCGTTACCTGAAGCTCGCCCAGCTGTTCAACTTTACGACATCGGGCGACATCGGCGTTCCGGCATTGGCGCAGTCGGAGACGCTGATTCAGGAGACCGCCAAGACCTACATCGTCAACAAGTCCCGTTTTGGCTCGGAGGAGGACAAGACCAAGGCCAAAGCGGATGCCGAATATTATACGGCCGAGGTCGCCAAACTCTCCTCTCTCGACGAATTTCTGGCCGATTCCCGCCTGGTCGATTTCGCTCTGGCGGCAAACGGCATCGATCCCGAGAATGTCACCGTCGATTTCCTTCGCGACATCTTCACCTCCGATCTGGACGATCCCAAGAGCTTCATCAATCAGCAGCAGAACTCCGGGGCCTATATCGCCCTGGTCACCTCGTTCAATTTCGACCGCGGCGGCAACGTGCTGCGCGAGGACAAGAGCGTCATCATCACGCGGCAGGGGCTTTACGAGACCCTCGACCGGTATCTGCACCAGACGCTGGAAGAACAGGCCGGCGAGGACAATGCAGGTGTCCGCCTGGCACTCTATTTCGAGCGCCAGGCAGGCTCGCTCGTCGACGCTTACGATCTCCTGGCCGATGATGCGCTCGCCGAAGTGTTCCGCACGATCTTCAGCCTGCCCGACGAATTCAGTTCCATGGACATCGACCAGCAGGCCAAGATCGTCGAGAAGAACCTCGAGCTCGAGAAGCTGAGCGATCCGGCCGAACTGAAGAAACTCCTCGCGCGCTTCACCGTGCTCTACGATCTGGAGAACAACATGGAAGTCGATCCGGCCGTGGTGGTGCTTTCGGGCAGCGGCAGCAATATCGGCATCAGCGCCGATACGCTCTTCCAACTGTCGCAGCTCAGGAAGGGCGGGTAGGGCTTAACGGCGGCCGGACCGGCACGCGTCGTTACTCGCCTCAATCCTCGCGCAGCACCTTATCGGGGTTCATGATCCCCGCCGGGTCGAAAGCGTGCTTGATCCGCCGCATGAGCTCGATCTCGATCGGCGAGCGGATCGCCGCGAGTTCGTCGCGTTTCAGCTGGCCGATGCCATGCTCGGCAGATATCGAGCCCTCATGTTTGAGCACGACGGCGTGAACGATCGCATTGATCTCGCGCCACCGGTCGAGAAAGCCCTGCTTGTCCGCGCCGACGGGCTGGGAGATGTTGTAGTGGATATTGCCGTCGCCCATATGGCCGAAGGCGCAGATGCGTGCGCCGGGAATGGCCTTGGAGACCAGCGCATCCGCTTCCGTCATGAAGGCCGGAATGCTCGATACCGGGACCGAAACGTCATGCTTGATCGAGCCGCCTTCGGGCTTTTGTGCCGGCGACATGCTTTCGCGCATGTGCCAGAGGGCTCTGCGCTGCGCTTCGTTCTGGGCAATGACGGCGTTCTCGACGAGACCGTCGGAGATGACCGCTTCGAGAAGGTCTTGCACCATCCGCTCCGCGCTTTCGGCGGTATCCGAGGTGGAGATATCGATCAGCGCGTACCACGGATGCGTCGTTTCCATCGGATCTCGAACGCCGGCGATGTGCCGGGTGGTGAACTCGATGCCGAGCCGCGGCATCAGTTCGAAGCCCGTCAGGGCCGGCCCGCAGAGGCTCGATGCCCGATCGAAAAGCGTCAGTGCGTCCTCGACGCTTCTAAGGCCGGCAAAAGCCACCTGGTGGCCCCGCGGTTTCGGGAAGAGCTTCAAAACGGCGCCGGTTATGACGCCGAGCGTTCCCTCGGCACCGATGAAAAGATCGCGCAGATCGTAGCCCGTGTTGTCCTTCTTGAGGCGTCTGAGCCCGTTCCAGATCTCCCCGGTCGGAAGCACGACCTCCAGCCCCAGGCAAAGCTGGCGCATATTGCCATAGACAAGCACGGCAGTGCCGCCGGCATTGGTCGAAAGATTGCCGCCGATCCGGGCAGAGCCTTCCGAGCCGAGTGACAGGGGAAAAAGCCGGTCCACGTCATCGGCGGCCTTCTGGATATCCGCCAGAATACAACCGGCATCGGCTACGATCACGTTGCCGACCGGGTCGATGTCGCGGATGCGGTTCAGCCGCTCGAGGGAAAGGACCACGTCGGCTCTGCCCTCGCGCGGAATCTGGCCGGCCACATGTCCGGTGTTGCCGCCCTGCGGCACGACTGCCGTTCGGGTCTGGCTCGCAAGCCGCATGACCAGCGAAACTTCCTCGACGGAGCCGGGCCTGAGCACGAGCGGCGTCGTGCCGTGATAGAGCCCGCGGGACTCGACCAGGTAGGGGGCCGTGTCGGCGGGTGCGGTGAGGGCATTGCCGGGCCCGACGATGTCGACGAAGGAGGCGATGAGTTCGGGAGATGGAAGTATGGTGGTCATGGCCCTGCCTCGGATCACGTGGTTGCTTCAAGCGTGCCGGTGGCCATCAGCCCCGCGGCGCGGCCGCGCGCTGCAGCCGGTCGATGATCGCTTCGCCGAGCCCCACGCTCGGGATCGGGCCGAAAGCGATGGTCGCGGCGCCGCTGGCATCCGCCTTTTTCATATAATCGAAAAGATTGGCCGCGGCTTCCCGCAGGCTGCCGCCCGGACTGAGATCCAGGACGATCGCGGCATCGCCTTCACCGGGAAGTGCCTTTCCGCCGAAGCGGATGAGGGCTTCTCCTTTCCGGACCTCATCGGCATCGAGCCGCACAGCGGCACCGGGAGCGTAATGCGAGGCGAGCATGCCGGGCGCCTCGATGACGGCGCCGGCGGTCTCAGGGCGCTCGATGGGGAGCCCTGTCAAAGCTTCGATCTCTGCCGCGTCGAGCCCCCCGGGCCTCAGCAGCCGCAGCTTTCCGTTCTCGACCTTGACGATGGTCGATTCAAGGCCGATCGCGGCCGGGCCTGCGTCGAGGATGAGCTTCAGCCTGGAGCCGAGATCCGCCTGCACATGGGCCGCACTGGTGGGACTGATCTTGCCCGAGGTGTTGGCGCTCGGCGCCGCCAAAGGCCGTCCGAATCGGGCGATCACCCGACGCGAGAAGCCGTCGGGCATCCGAATTCCGAGCGTATCGAGACCGGCGGATGCGAGCGTGTGCACGGTGCTTTCCCGCCGCTGCGGCAGGATCAGCGTGAGGGGGCCAGGCCAAAAAGCCTCGGCCAGACGTCTCGAAACCGGATCGAAGGTCACATGCGCCTCCGCCATCGCCAGATCGGAGACGTGACAGATCAGCGGATTGAACCGCGGCCGCCCCTTCATCTCGTAGATGCGGCTGATCGCATCGGGGGTCGTGGCATCGGCAGCAAGGCCGTATACGGTCTCCGTGGGGATCGCCACGGGTTCCCCGTCCGAAAGAACTGCGCAAGCCGTCTCGATTGCCCGCTCCGGTTCGATGCGCGTGTCGATGATCTCGGCCATGGCGTTCTGATCCTTTCCGTCGCTTCCTTAACGGAGCGATTGCAAAAACAGAACGATTTTCTTGGTCAAAGGCTGCGAATGATCCGCCGCAAGGCTTCGTCGCGTGCGCCGAGCATCAGCACGTTCTTCAGCGCCACCTTCGGATCCTGCGTCCGGAAAATCAGGCCGTTGCCGCGCACGTTGCGGTTGACGACGATCCGTCCTTCGCCGGCATCGGGCTCGATCGCGACGGCGAAATACATGCGCGAATAGCCCGGCTGGATACGGTCGAAGAAATGGGTCTCGTTCCCGAGGTCGCAGAAGAAGTTCGCGAGATAAAAGGACCAGGTGATCTCATGTCCCTTTGCGAGGCAGGTTTTCGCGGCGGTCACGTGGCAGTAGCCGAGATGCGGACTGTTGGCGAGCGTGCGATGGAAGACCATCTTCGGGAACTGCATCGAGGCATGAAACCCGTTGATTCGGCTGTGGGTCGTCTCGCCCGCCGTCGTCAGCTTCCGCGCCGTCTGCTGCGCAACCTCGGCATAACTCAGATACTGCCGCTCGTTCGCCATCCACCGGCGTCTATCGATCCGGCCGGTCCGCAGGAACTCGGTGTGAGCCTTGGCTTTCGCCGGTGCGACCGGCATCTTGTCGGCAGCGTCGTAATATCGGAGTTTTGCCATGGGCGTCGTCGCGCCGTCCTGTCCGCAAGCGGGTTGATGGTAGCGAACGTAAATCATCACAGTTAACGAATTGGTTCGTTTGCGGCCGTGCGGGCATCGATCAGACCTTGTGTCGGTGGGCCGTGTCGTAAAATGGCCAGTCGCCTTCGCGCTATGAACGGCGCTGCCGAAAAATCCGCCGGCTGCGCGTAGATTCACCTACTTCCTTGTTTGTTATGGATAATATCCGTCTGCCAATCGTGCCGATTACGCCGCGAATGGCTGTCGTCTTTCTGGAATCGGATGTCGTCTATTGGCAGTTGCCGGACCGGCCCTCAGGCTTAGATGAGGACACTCAAGGTGCTGCCTCGAAGGGAAGGCGGAGAATTGGGAAGCCGGTCAAATCCCGGCGCTGCCCCCGCAACGGTGGTGGAGCGAACAGCCACGGCAGAAGGCCACTGGACACCGCGTCCGGGAAGGCGCCGGGCAGGTCCCTTGCGGACAGCTCCAGAGCCCGGAAACCAGCCTTGAAGCAGAAACAGACCGTAGCTGGTTGCGGCGGGCAGCCGGATCGGAGCCAATTGCGTTGCGGGTCCATACGGCCGGCGCGGGTTCCAGTCCTGCCTCTCCGAAACGGCGGAAAACGAGGATAAGGGCATGGAAATTCAGACCGAAATGCTGCGCAAGCTGAAGACCCGTCGCGATGGCTACAGCCTCGACCGCGCCTTCTACGTCGATCCTGATTATTATCGCCAGGACCTGGGGCAGATCTGGTACAAGGATTGGCTGTTCATCGGCCATGATTGTGAAGTCCCGCGGCCGGGGAACTATTTCACGGTGCAGGTCGGCGATTACCCGGTCGTTATCGTTCGAGACAGACAGGGCGCGGTGCGGGCACTGCACAATTCGTGCCGCCATCGCGGCTCGCGCGTCTGCACGCAGCACAAAGGCTCATCCGCCAAACTCGTCTGTCCCTACCACCAGTGGACCTACGAGCTCGACGGCCGCCTGCTCTTCGCGCGGCAGATGCCCGAGGGCTTCGACCCGGCCGAACACAGTCTTAAGCCGATCCACTGCGAAACCGTCGGCGGTTACATCTTCATCAGCCTTGCCGAACAACCGATGGACTTCCGGCCGTTCCGCGAGACGGTCGCGGCCTATCTCGCGCCGCACCGCCTAGGGGAAACGAAGGTCGCCTTCGAGAGCACCATCGTCGAGAAGGGCAATTGGAAGCTGGTCTGGGAGAACAATCGCGAGTGCTACCACTGCGCCGCCAATCACCCGGAACTCTGCCGTACCTATCCCGAAGCGCCGACCGTAACCGGTGTCCAGGGGGCGATGAACGACCCGGAAATCGGCGCCCATTGGCAGAAATGCGAGGCGGCGGGCCTTCCGAGCGCTTTCAGGATTGCGCCCACCGGCCAGTTCCGCATGACGAGAATGCCGCTGATCAACGGCGCCGAGAGCTATACGATGTCCGGACAGAAGGCCGTACGCAGGCAGCTCTCCGCCGGGCTCGACGCCGATGGCATCGGCACGCTGCTCCTCTTCCATTATCCGACGACCTGGAACCACATTCTGGGCGATCATGCGATCACCTTCCGCGTTCTGCCGCTCGGGCCGGAACTGACACAGGTTACGACCAAATGGCTGGTCAACAAGGATGCGGTGGAGGGCGTCGACTATACGATAGACGAGCTGACGCACGTCTGGACGGAGACCAACGACCAGGACCGGCAGATAGTCGAGGAAAACGCGTTCGGGATCCGCTCGCCGGCCTATGAGCCGGGTCCATATTCGGCCGAACACGAGGGCGGCGTCATGCAGTTCGTCGAGTGGTATTCGAGCTTCATGCTGGACCGCCTTCAGGGCGGGGCCGCGCAGCTCTCGCGGGTGGCATGACCATGGAAATGCCTCGCTCCTTTCACCATTTCGACGAGCTCGATCCCTGGAGAGACCGTCAGCACATGCTGGAGTGCACGTCGGCCGTAGCCGAAGCCGCCGACGTGATGACTTTCACCTTCCGCTCCGACAAGCCGGCCTGGTTCCGCTACCTGCCCGGGCAGTTCGTGACGCTCGAACTGCCCGTCTCAGCCGAGCCGGTGATGCGCACCTATACGCTGTCATCCTCGCCCTCGCGCCCCCTTTCGGTCGCGGTCACGGTCAAGGCGCAGCCGGGAAGCATCGGCACCCGCTGGATGTTCGACAATCTGAAGCCGGGCATGATGCTCAAGGCGTTCGGGCCGCTCGGCGATTTCAGCTTCGTCCGTCATCCCGGTGAAAAGTATCTCTTCATTTCAGCGGGGTCGGGCGTCACGCCGATGATGTCGATGACGCGCTGGATGGCCGACTGCGCACCGGAAACGGATGTCACCTTCATTTCCTGCGCCCGCCGCCCGGACGATCTCCTCTTCAGAACGGAGCTCGAAGTTCTCGCGCGTCAGATGCCGCGGCTCAATCTCGGCTTCCTCGTGGAGGGGCATGAGGCGCGACATGGCTGGCATGGTCTGCGCGGGCGCATCGACGCGGCGAAGCTGCCGATGCTCGCACCGGATTTCATGGAAAGAACCGTTTTCTGCTGCGGGCCCGAGCCGTTCATGGGCAATGTTCGGGCAATGCTGGAATCGGCGGGCTTCGACATGGCCGGCTATCACCAGGAGAGCTTCCAGCCCGCCGCGGCGCCGGCGGCCGAGGAGCTTGCAATTCGGGCGGGGCCGGCGGCCGATGCCGGGGCCGGTGCGGCGCGGGTGACCTTTACCATGAGCGGCAAGGAGGCGACCGCCGTTCCCGGCCAGACGATTCTGCAGACGGCCCGGGCCAACGGCGTCAGGATCGGGGCCGCCTGCGAGGGCGGCATCTGCGGAACATGTCGGGTGATGAAGATCGCCGGCGATGTCGAGATGAACCACAATGGCGGCATTCTCGACGATGAGATCGAGGAGGGCTACATCCTCGCCTGCTGTTCGCGGCCGACAAGCGACGTCCAGATCGAGGCCTGAGTTACCGCCGCTCGGATTGGTAGGGCAGGCGTGCCTCGGCGGCCCTGACGGCGATGGAGCCGGTAACCGTCTCGTCGGCGCCCGCCCCTGATCCGCTCTCCGCCTCGGCGCGGCTTATCACGAGCGGCCGCGAAAGGGCGGCCGTTGCACTTGCATTCAACGCCGGGATCGTACCGACGGTGGCCGAGGCGATAACGGTGAGCGCCGGCGGCTTCTCCGGAAGAAGCGCGCCGTGGGGCCAGATTCTCTTCAGTGCCGATGCACTCATCGCTGCGACATTCACGTCTATATCGTCGAGGGTGCCGGGCACCCGATAGGGGCAACGCTTCTTTCCGCAATTATGCGCCGACGAGAATTGCCAGAGCGCGTAGCGGTCCCAGTTTCCCATCGGAAAGACTTTGCGGATATCGGGCTTATAGCGCGCATACCAGAGCGGAAGACGCGCTAGAAGCCGATGCTTGAAGCGGTTGGCGGCAATGTGTTTCGCGGTTGCGTGGTTGGTATAGAGGACGGGATAGCGCCCCGTCCGGGCCTTCACATGGCCGGCGAAGATTGCAGCGTCTTCGAGCGACATGTATTTTTCCGGATCGATCCCTTCGATATCCAGCACCATCAGCTCGTCGTCGCGCGGATCGGCATAATCGATGAAGTGGTTCGCCTGATCGACGGGGTTGCCGGGCCTTGCCAGATGATAGGCGCCCCAGAGCAGGCCATGCGAGCGCGCGATCATCCGGCGCGTCTGATAGAGCTCCCGGCTGACCGCATATTTGCGCCACATCGTCTTGCAGTGCGCAACCGTATCGCCGCCGTGGTCACCGGTACAGGTGTAGCTTTCCGGCAGGCCGTCGGAAGCCTTCGCGATGAAGCCCGCTATCCGCTTGTCCTTCAGCATGGCCTCCCAGTCGATGCTGTTCAGCTCGTAAGCGTCGACGATGAGGGCGTTCCGCCGCTCTTTCCACGGCTCGACTTCGCTCGCGCGTGCGTTCGCCGCCGCGAAGGTCAGGCCCATCAGGACCGCCAGGCGCAAGATCATCCCTATGATCGAGATTCCCCGCTTTTCCATTCTCTGAGATTGCCGACTTAGAGTTAAGAGGTCGTAAATCTCAGCCCCGGCCTCAATCTGCGCGAGGCGGACGCTTCTGTACACCGACCCCAAGAGGCAAAGTCGACGGCCCGATTCCGCCCAGGATTGTATCGACGGAGGGATTTTTCCTTTGCTGCATCCGCGCGCGACGGTTGCTTCCTGCGACTTCTGCCCTAGTCTTGGTATGTCGCCCTTGCAAGGGCCGGTTGTACATGAAATCGAAGGCAGGAGGAAATGATGTCACTGAAATGGCTTTCGGGCGCGCTTGCAGCGATGACGCTGGCGGCATCGGCGGTGCCGTCTCAGGCTTTCACGCCTCTGCCCCCGCGGGTTGCCGTCGAGAGCGCCGTCACGGACGTTCAGTACGCGCCGCGGCGCGGTTATTATCGGTATGGCGACTTCTATTACTATAACGGCTATCGTGGGTACCGCTATCAGCGGCCCGGCTATCGCTATTACCGCGGTTGGTGGTACCCGGGGGCTGCCTTCCGACCCGGCATCGTGATCGAGCGCCGTCCCGCCGTTCGCCCGCCGGTGCGCTACGGCAGCCGGCATGTCCAATGGTGCTATGATCGCTACCGCTCCTACAGGGCTTACGACAACAGCTATCAGCCCTATAACGGCCCCCGCCGGCAGTGCTATTCTCCCTATAGCTGAGCGTTCGTCATAGCTGCGCGTTCGTCGGGGCGCGCAGTTGCGCTCCGGCTCCGGTCGGTTGACGTTGACGTTCACGTAAAATCCATTAGTCTGCCGCGCATCGAATGAGGGCCGGCGGGGATTGGCCGCGGACGCAGGGGAGGAGCACCATGTACAAGGCACCGGTCGACGAGATCGCATTCACCCTGAAACACGTCGCCGGCCTGTCCGAGGTTCTCGACGCCGGAACGTTCGGCGAACTCGGCGAGGACCTTGTGGATGCGATCCTCGGCGAGGCCGGGCGCTTCGCCTCGGAAGAAGTGGCGCCGCTCGGCGAGGCGGGCGACCGGCAGGGGTCGCGGCTCGTCGATGGCGCCGTCAAGACGCCGGAGGGTTGGCGGGAGCTTTACCGCAACTGGATCGCAGGCGGCTGGAACGGCCTGACGGCTCCGGAAGCTTTCGGCGGGCAGAACCTGCCGCACATGTTGCACGTCGCCGCCATGGAAATGTGGAACAGCGGCTCGATGGCCTTCGCCCTTGCGCCGACGCTTACCATGGGCGCCATCGAAGCGCTCGAGAAGCACGGCACCGACGCTCTGAAGGCGACCTTCCTGCCGAAGATGGTTTCGGGCGAATGGATGGGGACCATGAACCTGACCGAGCCGCATGCCGGCTCGGACCTCGGCGTGCTGAAGACCCGCGCCGAGCGCCGCGGCGACGGCACCTATCGCATCCTGGGGCAGAAGATCTTCATCACCTGGGGCGAGCACGATTTCACCGACAATATCGTCCATCTGGTACTCGCGCGGCTGCCCGATGCGCCATCCGGGACGAAGGGCATTTCGCTGTTTCTCGTGCCGAAGTTCCTCGTCAACGAGGACGGTTCGCTTGGCGAGCGCAACGACGTTTTCTGCCACTCGCTGGAGCACAAGCTCGGCATCCACGGATCGCCGACCTGCACCATGATCTACGGCGACGGGAAATTCGGCGGCGAGAAGGGGGCGATCGGCTATCTGATCGGTGAGGAAAACCGCGGTCTCGCCTGCATGTTCACGATGATGAACAATGCGCGGCTCGCGGTCGGGATGCAGGGCGTCGCCATCGCGGAGGCCGCCACCCAGAAGGCGATCGCCTACGCCAAGGAGCGCACGCAGGGCCGCGCGCCGGGGTGGAGCGGCGACGGCATGAGTCCGATCATAGAGCATCCGGATATCGCCCGCACGCTGCTGACGATGAAAGCGCTGACGCAGGGATCGCGCGCCATCGCCTATGCCTGCGCCCACGCCGTCGACATGGCGCATGCCGCGCAAGGGGAGGGAGCCCGCCACTGGCAGGAGCGTTCGAGCCTGCTGACGCCGATCGCCAAGTCCTTCGCCACCGACGCCGGCGTCGACGTCGCCTCGATGGGCATTCAGGTCCATGGCGGCATGGGCTTCATCGAGGAGACCGGGGCCGCGCGCTATCTCCGCGATGCCCGAATCGCGCCGATCTACGAGGGCACCAACGGCATTCAGGCGATCGACCTCGTCACCCGCAAGCTGACGCTCTCCGATGGCGCACAGGTGCGCGGCTTCATCGCCGAACTCCGAGAGGTCGCCGCTGCCGCTGCCGCGTCGAACAGGGAAGGTTTCGGCGAGACAGCCGCACGGCTCGATGCGGCGGTTGCGGATCTCGAAGGGGCGACCGACTGGCTGCTTTCGAGGCTTCGCGACGGAAAGCTTGCCGAGGCGCTCGCCGGCGCGACCGCCTATCAGCGCCTGTTCGGCCTCGTGCTGACCGGAGTCTATCTCGCCAAAGGCGGCCTTGCCGAAGCCGGTGACGGGCGGCAGGACCGGCGCGTTGCGCTTTGCCGCTTCGCAGCGGAAAACCTGCTCTCGGAGACGAGCGCGCTCAAGGACCGTGTCGTCAACGGGGCGGAAAGTCTCGCCGCAGCCCGTTCCATACTCGACTGAGGGAAACCCATGACCGACCACGTGCTCGTCGAACGGCCGGAAGCCTATCCCGGCGTTCAGCTTATCCGGTTCAATCGGCCGGAGAAGAAGAACGCCATCACGCGCCAGATGTACGCCAGGATGACGGAGGCGCTGACCATTGCCGGAACGGATCCCGCCATACGCGCGATGGCATTCCTCGGAACGGAAGGGTGCTTCTCGGCCGGCAACGACATGGCCGACTTCCTCGCCTTCGCCATGGGGGGCAGCATGGGGGACGAGGTTTTGGATTTCCTGCGGGCGCTTGCCGGCGCGACGAAACCGATCGTTTCCGGCGTAGACGGACTGGCCATCGGCATCGGCACGACGATCCACCTCCATTGCGACCTGACGGTCGCCTCGGCCCGCTCGGTGTTCAAGACCCCGTTCGTCGATCTGGCGCTCGTTCCGGAAGCGGCCTCGAGCCTGAGCGCTCCGCGCATCATGGGCCATCAGCGCGCCTTTGCCCTGCTTGCAGCCGGCGAGCCGCTCGACGCGGCCGGTGCGCGCGAGGCCGGGCTGATCTGGAAGATCGTGGAAGAGACCGCCGTCGAAGGGGAAACGCTTTCAGCTGCGGCGCGCCTGGCAAAAAAACCGCCGGAAGCGCTGCGCATCGCCCGCGACCTCATTCGCGGCGATCGCAGCGATGTGCTTGCCCGGATCGAGGAGGAGGCGAAGCATTTTGCCGCGCAATTGAACAGCGCCGAGGCGCGCGCCGCGTTCGAGGCCTTCATGCGCCGGTAGGCGGCAATTCGCCAGGTCGCTTCCGGCCATCGCGACTTTGCATGGATCAATTTTAATCGCTTCTTAAATAGCTCCCGCTAGCGTCCAGCCGCAGTAGGTCTCTCTCGGCGCCGCAGGAATTGTGCGACACGCGAGACCCCCGGCCGCATGAAGCATTGCCGGCTCCGCCTTTGCGGCATGTCCCATCGTTTTCCCGCCGTCCTTCAAGTCGCTCAGCGGCCGATCCGTCGCGCCCGGGAAGATCATCGCGAGCTCATCCCGGCGGCGTTGCCGCCTCTTTCAGGGAGCCCCCACCTTGTCCAAACGATCGAATCTCATGACGCGCATTCTCGTTGCCGCGTCCTGCGTCGTCGTCGGCGCCTTTGCAGGCTTTTCCGTCTATATCGACAGTCTCCAGCGCGCCACGACCACGAAAGCAGTGGAGGAGGATATCGCTTCCTCCGGAAATCAGGCGGCGCAGAGCGTCGCCAACTGGCTGAACGGCCGTGTGACGCTGACCGCGATGGCGGCGGACGCTGCCGGTCGGGTGGCTGACGAAGCGGCCATTCAGGGCGTCCTGAAGAACGACGTGCTGACCGGCGAATTCATCTCCACCTATGTCGGCGACGAGAGCGGCCGGTTCATGATCTGGCCGGATTCGAAAATGCCCGACGGCTACGATCCGCGCCAGCGCCCCTGGTATCAGCAGGCGGTGAAAGCCGATGCACGCGTCCTTACCGAACCCTATGTCGACGCGTCGAGCGGCGACCTGATCATCAGCGCCGCTGTGCCGGTGAAGCACGAAGGCAAGCTTTACGGTGTGACCGGCAGCGATTTCTCGCTAAAGGCCCTCGTTTCCATGGTCAACGGCATCGATGTCGGCGGCGAAGGCTTTGCGTTCCTTGCCAACAAGGATGGCCAGATACTGGTTCATCCGAATGCCAAGCTCGTGACGAAGACGCTCGCCGACGCCTTCCCGGCGGATACGCCGGCGATCGGCACCGGGATCATGCACACCGAGCTCGACGGCAAGCCGATGCTCGTGAGCTTCGTGCCGGTGAAGGGGCTCCCGTCGGTCGAATGGTATGTCGGCTTCGCGCTCGATGCGGATGTCGCCTATTCGGCGATCAGCCAGTTCCGCGTCGCCGCGATGATCGCCACGATCCTGGCGGTCGGCGCCATGATCGCCTTCCTCGCGACGCTTCTGAGCCGCCTCGTCATTCGTCCGGTAACCGACATGACCGGCGCCATGGAGAAGCTTGCAGCCGGCAGTCTCGACGTTATGATTCCGGGTGAGGAGCGGCGCGACCAGATCGGGTCGATGGCGGCGGCCGTCGCCGTTTTCCGCGCCAATGCGGTCGAACGGAAGCGCCTGGAAGACGAGGCCGAATCCAACCGGTCGCTTTCGGAGCGCGAGCGCCTCGAACGCGAGGCGCAGAAGACCCGCGATGCAGCCGAGGTTCAGCATGCGGTCGATGCGCTGGCAACGGGTCTCGGACGGCTGGCCGACGGCGATCTCGCCTATCGGATCGGCAGTCCCTTTGCCGATCGCCTGGATCGCCTCCGGGAAGACTTCAACAACTCGGTCGCCAAGCTGCACGACGCGCTTTGTGCAGTCGGCGCGAATGCCCGCGCTATCGACGCGGGTGCGAGCGAAATCCGTTCGGCGGCCGACGACCTCGCACGCCGAACCGAACAGCAGGCGGCATCCGTCGAAGAAACGGCCGCTGCGCTCGAGGAGATCACCACGACCGTCCGCGATTCCGCCCACCGGGCCGAGGAAGTCGGTGCGCTGGTCGCCCGTACTCGTGCCGGTGCGGAAAAATCCGGGGAAGTGGTGCAGAATGCGGTCGAGGCCATGCATGCCATCGAGAAATCATCAGGAGAAATCTCGAACATTATCGGCGTCATCGACGACATCGCTTTCCAGACCAATCTCCTGGCGCTGAATGCCGGCGTCGAAGCGGCACGGGCCGGCGAGGCGGGCAAGGGTTTCGCGGTCGTCGCCCAGGAGGTGCGCGAGCTCGCTCAACGCTCGGCCAATGCGGCCAAGGAAATCAAGGCGCTGATCACGACCTCCGGCGAGCAGGTGCATTCGGGCGTGACGCTGGTCGGCGATACCGGACGGGCGCTGCAGGCGATCGTCGCCGAGGTGCAGGAGATCAACAAGCATGTAAGCGCAATCGTGACCGCGACGCGCGAGCAGTCGACCGGTCTCCAGGAGATCAACACGGCCGTCAACACGATGGACCAGGGCACGCAGCAGAACGCCGCGATGGTCGAGCAGCAGACGGCCGCCAGTCACGGTCTCGCATCCGAGGCAGCGGCGCTCAACGCGCTGCTCTCCCAGTTCATACTGGGCGAGACGCAAGCGGCCTCTTACCAGGCCGCGAGCCGCCGCCGCGCGGCCTGACGGCAATCCCAGGGACTGTGCAGCGGTTTCCGTCTGGAATAGCTTTGAACAAACAAGGCCCGGTTCGTCGCCGGGCCTTTTTCATTTTTCGAGCGTCGCTACCGTTTCCACATGCGCCGACCAGAGGAACTGGTCGATCGGCGTCACCCCCGTAATGCGATAACCGGCTGCGGTCAGTATCGAAAGGTCCCTCGCCAGGCTCACCGGATTACAGGAGACGGCGGCGACCTTCTTCACGCCGGATCGGGCAAGCTCGTGACATTGCGTTTCGGCGCCGGCGCGGGGCGGGTCGAAGACCACGGCGTCGAAGGCTTTCAATTCCTGCGCCATCATCGGCCGGCGGAAAAGATCGCGCTTCTCGGCGGTCACCGGCTTCAGCCCCTGGGTGTTGCGTGCGGCGAAATCCAGCGCCTTCACGGCCCTGTCGTCGCCTTCGACCGCGTGAACGCGTGCCGTTCGTGCAATCCTCAGCGCAAAAGTGCCGATGCCGGCGAAGAGATCGGCAACGCGCTTCGCCTTGCCGACGTGAGCCAGCACCAGCTTCGCCATCGCGTCTTCGGCAGGCCGCGTCGCCTGAGTGAAGGCGCCGGGCGGCGGAAAAACCGTCACACCGCCGAAATCGATCGCGGGCTTGATCGGCTCGACGACGATCTCGCCATTCAAGCTGACGCGCGCGATGCCTCGCTCGCCAAGAACGGCATCGACGGTCGAGCGCCGCTGCGGGTCGCTGAGTTTCACCCCCTCGAAGGCGAGATCGAGGCCCGTATCGGTTTCGAGCACGGTGATACGGAATGGTTCGGCGCTCGACGCCATGGCCGTGGCAATTTTGCGGATGGTCGCCAGCCGCGAGACGATGCCCGGGCTGGTGATCGGACATTCGCCGATCGAAACGATATGATGGCTCTGCATCTGGTTATAGCCGAGCAGCAGTTCCTTTTCCGTCCGCCGGGCGGTGAAAACGGCACGGCGGCGATCGCCGGGGCGCGCGATGATCAGCGGGGCGACCTCCGGCGTCAGTCCCTTCGACCTCAAGGCGTCGATGACGAGATTGCGCTTGAAGGCGTGGTAGAGCGCGTCGGATGCGTGCTGCAGCGTGCAGCCGCCGCACGTCCCGTTGACACCGTCCGGCCCGAAATGCCGGCATGGCGGCTCGACCCGCTCCGGGGAGGCCTCCTTCAGCGATATCAGCGTGCCGCTCGCCTTGTTGACCGCGAGCGAGACGGTCTCGCCGGGGAGCGTGAACGGTGCAAAGACGGGGCCGGCTTCCGTCCGAGCGACGCCGTCGCCTTGGGCGCCGAGACGATCTATGGTCACGACCCCGGTGCTCATGGCTTGCGCCCCGCCAGGAGAAATTCGCTGTTGCCGTCACCGCCGGCAATGGGCGAGGGGATCAGGCCGAGGCTTCGCCAGCCCATGTCTTCGACAAGCCACCGCTCGAGTTCGGCTGCCACCGCCGGAGCGCTCTCCGGAACCTTCAGCAGCCCGGCCTTGCTGATCGCATCGCGGCCGGCCTCGAACTGCGGCTTGACGAGCAGGATGCAGCAGGCGCCCGGTTCCGCCAGGCCGAGGGCCGGCGGCAGCGCCAGCTTCAGCGAGATGAAGGAGACATCCGAGACGATGAAATTGATGGCGCGCTCACCGACGTCGCCGCGGGTCATGGACCGGGCATTCAGGCCTTCGATGTTCGTCACGCGCGGGTCTTCGGCGACGCGCGGATGTATCTGACCGTGGCCGACATCGACGGCGACCACATGCGCGGCGCCGCGCTTCAGCAGCACCTCGGTAAAGCCGCCGGTCGAGGCCCCGACGTCGAGACAGGTCTGCTCCGATGGATCGAGGCCGAAGTGATCGAGCGCCGCGACGAGTTTCAGTGCCGCACGCGAAACATAATCCTGCGCCGGATCGTCAATGGTGAGCGTAACGCTTTGCGCGAAGGTCGAGGCCGGCTTGGTCACGGTGCGGCCGTCGACCTTCACGGTTCCCCGCTGGATCGCGTCGCGTGCGCGTGCGCGGCTGGCCACCAAGCCCCTGTTCAGGAGCAATTGATCGAGGCGGATCGTCATCTGTGTATCTTGGGACATGGGCCGTCATCGCGCGTCCCGCCGCGCAATGCAAGCGAACTCTTGGACGGCTCGGCTCAGCCGGCGGCGCCGAGGCCGACGCCGTGCTTCTGGCCGAGCGCCTTGAAGACGGTGGATACGATGCCGGCGCGGTCGAGGCCGGCACGGGCGTACATCGCTTCCGGTTTTGCCTGCTCCATCCAAATGTCGGGCATGACCATGGGGCGCACCTTGAGGCCGCCGTCGAGGAGGCCCTCTTCCGCAAGGAACTGCAGCACGTGGCTTGCGAAGCCGCCGACCGCCCCTTCCTCGATGGTGATCAGAACCTCGTGATGGCGGGCAAGCTGACGGATCAGATCATGATCGAGCGGCTTGGCGAAGCGGGCGTCGGCGACGGTCGTCGAGAGGCCGGCTGCATCCAGGTCTTCCGCCGCCAGCAGACAATCGGCGAGCCGTGTGCCGAAGGAAAGCAGCGCCACCTTGCTCCCCTGCTTGACGATCCGGCCCTTGCCGATCGCAAGAATTTCGCCGCGCTCCGGCAACTCGACGCCGACGCCTTCGCCGCGCGGATAGCGGAACGAAATCGGACCCTCATCGTAGGCCGCGGCGGTGCGCACCATATGCTTCAGCTCCGCCTCGTCGGCCGCCGCCATGACGACGAAGCCCGGCAGTGTCGCCAGATAGGTCGTGTCGAAGGAGCCGGCATGGGTCGGCCCGTCGGCGCCGACGAAGCCGGCGCGGTCGATCGGAAAGCGGACCGGCAGACCCTGGATGGCCACGTCGTGGACAACCTGATCATAGGCGCGTTGCAGGAAGGTGGAATAAAGCGCCGCAAAGGGTTTGTATCCCTCCGCCGCAAGGCCGGCGGCGAAAGTCACCGCATGCTGCTCGGCTATGCCGACATCGAAGCAGCGTGAGGGATGCACCGAGGCGAACTTGTCGAGGCCCGTCCCGGACGGCATGGCGGCAGTGATCGCAACGATCTTGTCGTCGAGGGTCGCCTCCTGCGTGAGCGCGTCCGCGAAGACGGAGGTATAGGCGGGGGCGTTGGGCTTCGCTTTCGCCTGAGCCCCGGTAATCACGTCGAATTTGTTGACGCCGTGATACTTGTCGGCCGCGGCTTCGGCTGGCGGATAGCCCTTGCCCTTCTGCGTGACGACATGGATCAGGACCGGGCCTTTCGCATTGTCGCGAACGTTGCGCAGGACCGGAAGCAGGTGGTCGAAGGAGTGTCCGTCGATCGGGCCGATATGGTAGAAACCCATCTCCTCGAAGAGCGTGCCGCCGGTGACGTAGCCCCGGGCATGCTCCACCGCGCGGGTGATCGCCCGGTCGACGGTCTTGCCGAGATAGGCGGTGAGTTTCTTGCCGACCTCGCGAATGCCCATATAGGTCCGCCCGGAGGCGAGCCGCGCCAGATAGGCGCTCATCGCGCCGGTCGGTGGTGCGATCGACATGTCGTTGTCGTTGAGAATGACGATGAGGCGCGCATCGAGCGCGCCGGCATTGTTGAGCGCTTCGAAGGCCATCCCGGCCGACATGGCGCCGTCGCCGATCACCGCGATCACATTGCGGCTCTTGCCGTCGAGTTCGGCGGCGACAGCCATGCCGAGACCGGCCGAGATCGAGGTGGAGGAGTGCGCTGCGCCGAAGGGGTCGTATTCGCTTTCCGCCCGCCGGGTGAAGCCCGAGAGCCCGTCTTCCTGGCGCAAGGTGCGGATGCGATCGCGCCGGCCGGTCAGGATCTTGTGCGGATAGCACTGGTGTCCGACATCGAAGATCAAGCGGTCATGCGGCGTGTCGAAGATCTTGTGGATGGCGATCGTCAGTTCGACGACGCCGAGGCCCGCGCCCAGATGCCCCCCGGTGCGCGACACGGCATCGACCATCTCGGCACGCAATTCGGCCGCCAACTGCGGCAGGTCCCTGTCGTCGATCTTCTTCAGATCGTCGGGATATTCGACCTTATCGAGCAGGGGAGTTGCCGGCATCGGATTGGTTGGCAGTTGTGTCACGCTGCATGCCTCATGCGCGCCGGAGCTAGGCGCGCGCATTGTTGTTGGGTCGTCGGAACGGCTCTTTCTTAGAGGTAATCGCCGTTGAATGCAAAATTAGGCTTTCCTGCGGCTTCAACCAAGAGCGGGATGAGGAAAACCTGCGCGGTTTTCCGCCGCATCGCGATCCAATGCCTGAAAACGAGCTTAACGGAGATCAGCTTGCGGGCAAGGGTATGAACTCTTCCTCGTCTCCCGGCACGATATCGAAGCGTCCCGTGCGCCATTCTTCCTTTGCCTTGTCGATCCGCTCCTTGGAGGAGGAAACGAAGTTCCACCAGATATGGCGCGGCGAGCCGAGCGCTGCCCCGCCGAAGAGCATCACGTGACAGCCCGCAGGCCCCGCGGTGATGGTGATTTCGTCGCCGGGACGAAAGACGAGGAGTTGATTGTCGTCGAAATGGTCGCCGGCGATGATCGCTTCGCCGGCAAGGATGTAGAGCGCGCGCTCTTCCCAGTTGGCCGCGAACGGCGCGCTCTTGCCGGGCTCGATCATGAGGTCGACATAGATCGTATCGGTAAAGGTGGAGACGGGCGAAGCCGCCCCTTCGAACTGACCGATGACGACGCGCGCGCGAACCCCGCCATCGGCAAGATGCGGCAGCATACGCTCCTCGGTATGCGCGAAGACCGGATCGATCTCCTCCATGGCGTCGGGCAGCGCCAGCCAGGTCTGCAGTCCTGAAAGAGAGCGTTCGTGCCCGCGCTGGTTTTCCGGCGAGCGCTCCGAATGCACGATGCCGCGCCCGGCGGTCATCAGGTTCACGTCGCCCGGGCGAATGACCATTTCGGTGCCGAGGCTGTCGCGGTGCTTGATCTCGCCGTCGAACAGGTAGGTGACGGTCGAAAGTCCGATATGCGGATGCGGGCGGACGTCGATCGCCTGGCCGGCACGCAGCAGCGCCGGGCCCATCCGGTCGAAGAAGATGAACGGACCGACGAGCCGGCGTTTTGCCGTCGGCAGCGCCCGCCTGACCTGCAGGCCGCCGATATCGCTGGTACGCGGGATGATCAGATGCTCGATTGCGTCGCAGGCGGGCTTGTCGCCGGCGAGCGGATCGGGACCGGGAAAGAAGGACATGGCAGGCGCTCCGGTTGATGGCATTCACTGAAGATTACCGTCAGTGCTTCCGGTTCGGTAGCGGCAATCGGGAGACGGAGTGTTTCTGTTTGGAGTCCAGCAGGCGGGTTTGCACCGATGCGTGCCGCTTGTCC
Organism: Sinorhizobium sp. GQ132; assembly: GCF_059758575.1. Taxonomy (NCBI): domain Bacteria; kingdom Pseudomonadati; phylum Pseudomonadota; class Alphaproteobacteria; order Hyphomicrobiales; family Rhizobiaceae; genus Sinorhizobium; species Sinorhizobium sp. GQ132. Next base: position 241,561 of record NZ_JCAXDX010000003.1, read on the forward strand.
CTTCGCCCCGCCTGCGGGGAGGGCCGGCAGGCCGGATGAGGGGCGAATCTCGCCTGGAATGAAGACTATTCCGCGTCGAGCGGCTCGACTCCCTGCGGCCGGCCGGCGCGGTCGAGGCGGATCTTTTCGATACGGTCCTCTGCCGCCTTCAACAGGGCCTCGCAGTGCTTCTTCAGGGCCTCGCCCCGCTCGTAGATCTCGATCGATTTGTCGAGTGCGACGTCGCCGCGTTCAAGCGCCGAAACGATACGTTCCAATTCCTCGACGGCCTGCTCGAAGGAGAGGGCGGAAACGTCCGGTTGCGCATTGTTGTCCATGAATTACCCTCTCATCAATCTCAGAATATGCAGGCCGGCCGACTCGGCCAGGCCTTGCAAGTCATAGCCGCCTTCGAGCAGGCTGACGATGCGGTTGCCGGCGCTCCTGCCGGCAACGTCAATGAGACGACCCGTCGCCCAGTCGAAATCTTCGCCGACCAGATTGATCTGGGCCAATGGATCGCGGTGGTGGGCGTCGAAGCCGGCGGAAATCAGAAGAAAATCGGGCCGGAAATTCTCAAGCGCGGGCAGCACGCGCGAACGGAAGGCATCGCGGAAATGCTCGCTGCCGCTATTGGGCGAAATCGGCGCATTGACGACATTGTTCCTCACGCCCGTCTCGTCCTTGGCACCGGTGCCGGGATAGAGCGGTATCTGATGCGTGGAGCAGAAGAGCACCGACGGGTCGTCCCAGAAAATGTCCTGTGTGCCGTTGCCGTGGTGGACGTCCCAGTCGACGATGGCAACGCGTTCGGCACCATGCGCCGTCTGCGCGTGGCGCGCGGCGATCGCTACATTGTTGAAAAAGCAGAAGCCCATGGCCCTGTTCTTCTCGGCATGGTGGCCGGGCGGGCGGGCTGCGACGAAGGCATTGTCCGCTTCCCCGGCGAAGACCGCGTCGACGGCGGCGACAGCACCGCCGATGCCGGTCAACGCGGCCTCGAGGCTTTGCGGGCCTGCATAGGTATCGGCCTCGAGCTGGTTGATGTCCTCGTCCGGAATGTCCCGCTTGATTCGCAGCAGGTGCTCTTCCGTGTGGGCGAGCAACACCAGATTTTCGTCACCCTTCGATGCCTCGACCCGCTCCAGATCCGCGAAATTCGGATGCTCCAACGCAAGATTCAAGGCCTTCAGCCGATCCGGCCGTTCGGGGTGCCCTTCCGGGACCTCGTGCTTCAGGAAGACCGGATTTTCGTAGAGATGCGTGGTCATCCCGCGAACCTAGTGCGCATGTCTGTCAAAATCCATGGCGCGCGACGCGAAACTGCCGATTTTCAACAGCGCGGATCGAGCAGGATCTTGCCGTCGCGACCCAGGTCGGCCTGATGCGCAAGGGCATCGGCGAGCCTGCTCAAGGGGTAGGTGGCGGCAACAGGGCTGGTAAAGAGGCCGCTCTGCAGCCCGGCGAAGCTGCGCAGGAAAGCGGCTTCGAGTGCCTCCCGGCCGGCGGAATGCACCCAGGTTCTCAACCAAAGAAAGGCGAAACGTATGTCGGGCCGGCCGCTGATCGCCGTCTGAGGCACTGGTGCGCCGCTGAGCGCTCCATACTGGATGAAGGTCCCGCCGGGGCGGATGGACCGCCCGATCAGTTCGCCCGCCAGCGTGCCGCCGACGGCATCCAGCACCGCATCGAATTGGCTGTCCATGAGGAGATCGCCGCTCTCGGCCACCAGGATCCGGTGTGCCTCGCCGAGACGGCCGCGTCTCCTCTCGCTGCGAAGCATGGCCGTCGGCACCGCGCCTTCGAGCGCAAGCAGCTTCATCAGCATGCCGCCGATGGCAGAGCCCGCAGCGGTCACGCCGACATCCATGCCCTCGAGCGATCCGAAATGCTCCCGCAGCGCTTCGACAAGCCTCAACGCCGTTAGCGGATTGACATAGCTCATCGCCGCCTGCGCGTCTTCGATCCCGTCCGGCACGCGAAAGCACCATTCGGCGGGGCGGAGGAGGAATTGCTGCCAAAGCCCGCTCGCGCCGATCGGGACGACCCGATCTCCGGCCTTGATGCCTTGCACGTCCGGCCCGACGAGCCTGACGATGCCGACGCCCTCGAAGCCGGGGACGAAAGGCAGGACGGTGCGCGCGCTGTAGGCGCCCGTAACGGGGATCAGGTCCGAAGGATTGATTGCCGCGAGCGATATTTCGACCTCGACTTCGCCCGCGCCTGCGGTAGGGCGGGGTGCGTCCACGAGCTCGATGACTTGTCCGGGGTCGCCAAACTGTCTAACGAGTGTGGAGCGCATCGGGGAGCCTCGCATGGACGGCACAGAGCGGGAAAATGTCACGGAAGTCCGCATTCCGTTCCGCGATATAGACATGCACGGCCATATGCACAATGCGGCCTATTATGCGCATGCGGAGGCCGCGCTTGCCAATCTCTGGCGTCACCGGCCGGCAATTGCGGAAGAACCGGCCTATCTCGTCCGCCGCTCCGCCTGCATCTTCCATCGCGGTCTGCGCTTCGACGATCCCGCGCGCTTTACGGTGACCGTCGCGAAGATCGGCGGCAGCTCGATAGGTTTTGCCGTACGCGTCGAGACCGGCGACAAACTTGCCGCCGAGGTGGAGATTGTCTGGGTGGCCGTCGACCGTGCCCGCCATCAACCGGTACAGCTGCCGGCCCCAACCCGGGAATGGCTCGCCGGCTATGCCGCCTGATCCGGTCTGCAGCTGCTGAAGTGGGCGGCGATCCCCATGCCGCCGCCGATGCCCATCATGGCCAGCCCTTCCGCCGGGGAGGAGGCCGCGAACATCTGCGAGAACAGCCGGACGACGAGAATGGCGCCGGAAGCGCCATAAGGGTGGCCGAGCGCGATCGCGCCGCCGTCGCTGTTGACGCGTTCGGGTGCGATATCGAGCTGGTCGAGGCTCCCGAGAACCTGCGAGGCGAAGGCCTCGTTGAATTCGATGAAATCGACGCGGGCCACATCGAGCGCGGGATTGCGCGCGCGAAGCTTCGCCATGGCGGGGACGGGGCCGAGGCCGAGCAGCTTCGGTTCGACGCCGGCCGTCGCCGCATCGGTGAAGACGAGACCGAAGGCGACACCGCGCCTGCGCGCCTCCGCGAGGTTCGTCATCAGTACCATCGCCGCTCCGTCATTGACCGGGCAGGCATTGCCGGCGGTGACGGTGCCGTCAGCAACGAAAACCGGCCTCAGTCGCGAGAGCGTCTCGGCAGATGCGTTTGCGCGAGGGCACTCATCCCTTCCGACAGGCCCTGATGATGTCGGCACGGGCACGATCTCGCGCGAGAACCGGCCCGCCGCTTCGGCCGCGACGGCGCGTCGGTGGCTTTCGAGCGCAAACCGGTCCTGCCGCTCACGCGAGATGCCGCAGGCCGCGGCGACGTTCTCCGCTGCAACGCCCATATCCGGATCGCCGATCGAATCGGGCGCCATCCGCGCGCGCTGGACCGGCTGTGGCTCTTCGCCGCGCGTGAGCGGGGGCCGAAGGCGGATATGCGCGCGACTGGCGCTCTCGGTGCCTCCGGCAAGGTAGAAACGACCCGCGCCGGCCTGGATCTGCCGAGCCGCAAGGACGATCGCCTCCAGCCCGGAGCCGCATTGACGGTCGACGGTGACGCCCGGAATTGCCACGGGCAATCCTGCCTCCAGCGCGGCGAGACGTGCGAGATTGCCGGCACTGTTGGCGGCATTGCCGACGATCACGTCGTCGATCTCTGCCCGGTCGATGCCGGTATCCGCAATGATCCTTTCGATCAGCAAGGCGGCAAGGCTTGCAGGCTCGATCGCGGCAAGGCTGCCGTTGACGCGGCCGACCGGCGTTCGCAGTGCGGCGATGACGACCGGGGTGCGATCGGGGTCAGAGGAGGCGTTCAAGGGCACTGTTCTCCTCCGCGATCCATTGCCGAAGCTCTCCCGCCGCGACCTTGCCGGAGGCGGTCATCGGCATCTTCCGGCAGAGCCATATCCTGCGCGGGCGCTTGTAGCGCGGCAGGGCGGCGGCAAGATGACGTTCGAGTGCCGCATGATCGAATCCGGCGCCGGGCTCGATCACCGCCGCAAGCTCGCTGCCGAGATCCGGATGATCGAGACCGAAGACAAGGGCCGCGTTCACGCCGCCGGCTCCCTGGATCACGATCTCCACCTCCGATGGATAGATGTTGTTCCCGCCCGAGACCACCATCCCGCCCGCCCGGCCGATGAGGTGCAGGGTGCCGCCCTCGTCAAGGAAACCGAGGTCGCCGACCGTCGCGAGCTTTCCTTGCCGGCGGAATCCCGCTCCGTCGCCGCCCGCGATGTAACCGTCGGATATGAGCTCGCTGTCGACGAAGATCGTGCCCGTTTCTCCTGCGGGAAGGCGCTCGCCCTTCTCGTCCCGGATCTCCAGGCGAACGCCGGGAAAGGCCTTTCCGACTGCGGTCGGCGTGTGCCTGTCCGTCGGCCGGGAAACGCTGATGAAGCCGAGTTCCGAGGCGCCGTAATATTCCGTGACCTGAGCCTCCGGAAAAGCCCGTGTCGCCGCTTCCCGATCCGCCGGCGTGAGCTTGGCTCCGGCGACGGTAATCCGTCTGACCGATGTCAACGGCGAACCGGCCGCGCGCTCGCAGAGCCGCCGCAGCATCGTCGGCACTAGCACCAGCCGTTTCGCTCCGGTGGCCGCGATCGTGGCCAAAGCCTGATCCGCCTCGAAGTGCCGAGCGCCCACGAATTCGGCTCCGGCCGTCAGGGTCTCCGCGAGCGCGTAAAGCGTCAGGCCGTGCGCCAACGGTCCCGGCGCGTAAGTCGTCGTCTCCGGCCCGAGCCCGAAAAAGCTCTGCCCGGTCTCAAGGCTCGCCCGCCAGGACCGGCGGTCGCGGATGATCGCCTTCGGATCGCCGGTCGTCCCCGAGGTGAAGACCACGAGGAAGGGATCACCGCCGCAGCCGGCGGGGATTGCGGGCGGCGCGTCGGAGGCGCCTTGCAGCAGACGGCTTTGTCCTGCCGACGGCACGTCGATGCGCAAGAGTTCGCGTTCGGCGCGGATGACGATCTCCGGCCGCAAGCGCTCTTTCATCCGTTGGCGCGCGATCTCGGGCAGATGCGGGTCGATCAGGGCGGCGCAATGGCCGGCCGCGGTCGCGGCAATGAAAGCGGCGGGAAAAAGCGGGTGATTTCCCGTTTCGAGCGCGACCAGCCGCACGCGCCCGGAGAGTATGCTTTCTTCTGTCGCCTGTGCACCCGAGCGGTGGATGGCCGAGAGGATGCGTCCGGCCTCCGCGGCAAGGTCGCCAAAGGTGAAAACCCGGCCTTCCATGCGGAAGGCCGGGGAATACGGGCGTTCGCTCGCATGGATCGCGATTGCCTCGGAGAGCGGCACTGCGTCAGACGCGCGCCGGCAGCAGCGGATAGCCGGCGTAGACGGCCCGGGCGGCGAGCGTCGCGATAGCGGCCTTCAACAGGTCGCCCGGAATGAAGACGAGCGAACCGGTTGCGGCGGCCATCAGAGGTGTGCCGGTGACGGCAGAGAGCCACGGAACCCCGATCCCATAGAGCACGACGATGCCGCCAAGGACCGAGGCGAGGAAGAAGCCGACAAATTGGCGCGCTTCCGAATTCGTGGACTGGACGAAGCGCTCGGCGATCAGGCCGGTAACGAAGGCCGCAACTGCCCAGCCGAAGATGAACCCGCCCGAGGGGCCGGCCAGGACGGCGAGTCCGCCGCGGCCGCCGGAAAGTACCGGCAGTCCGATCGTGACGAGCAGGATGAGCAGGAGGAAGGCGAGGGCGCCGCGCTTCGCGCCGATGATGCAGCCGGCGAGCATCACGCCCATAGACTGCGCCGTGATCGGAACGGGAATGAAGCCGAGCGTGATCGGCGGTACGAGGCCGAGCACGACGATGATGGCAGTGAAAAGCGCAACGAGGACGAGATCTCTGGTGTTCATATAGCCCTACCTTTTATTAGAAAACGCGAATTTATTGACGGCGAAATCCCCTCGCGTCAATGGCGGCCGCGATCGTGTCCGCATCTTTCAGCGTCAGGATGATCAGCGGGCCGATGATGGTCAACGGCCGGACCGGCAGTCCGCGTGCCCGATGCGCTTCGGCGAGTGCCTGATACCGGGCGAAGATGTCGGGCACGAACCGCAGCACGAGGCCAAGCGCCAGACCGACATCTGCCGCCCTCAAGAGACCGAGGCGCTCCAGCGGCTTCAGGAGGATCGTTACCTCGTCCATGAAAGCGCCGATCGTCGTGGTCGCCGTGACCGCGGCTGCAAAGAGGACGAGCGCCATCAGCCGCAAGACGAGCGCCGCGACCTGCGGCACGGGAACGAGGAACAGATTGACCGCGGCAAGGATCAGAATGGTGAAGAAAACGAAACCGACGCGCGACAGCGCTTCGCGCGGTTTCAGCCCGAGCGAGAGGTAAAGCCAAGCGCCGAGGAGAAAGGCAGGCAGCAGCAGGAAAGGTGAGTCCGTCGCGAAGAGCGCGATACTCAAGACGGCGAGCGCGACAAGCTTGGCGCGCACCGGCACGCGGTGAAACCAGCTACCTCCCTCGACATAGAGGCTCGTCAGCATCCGGCGACCTCATGATAGCGCCGGATGGTTTCGGCCGGCCCACCGTCGGCAACAAGGCGGCCCTCGTGAAAGAGCAGGACCCGTTCGGCGCTCTCGGCCAGCGCCAGATCATGGGTGATGACGATCGTGTCTTCGTCGAGCGTGTCGATCGTCTCGGCGACCATCCGGCGATTTCTGAGGTCGAGCTGATTGGTCGGCTCGTCGAGGATCAGAATTTTCGGCCCGGTGACGATGACGCTCGCCATGGCGACGAGTTGCGTCTCGCCTCCGGAAAGCTCGTGCACCCGCCTCCGTGCGAGGTGGCTGACGCCGAAGCGTACAAGGACTGCCTCGGTTCGCGACGCGATCTCATGCGCAGGCAGCCCCCGGTTCTTGAGCCCGAAGGCGATATCGTCGGTGACGATCGGCATGATCAGCTGGTGCTGCGGATTTTGAAAGATGAAGCCGGCTTCGGCGAGCACTGCCTTGTCGTCCTCGACCGTGTCGAGGCCGTTGACCTTGACCCGTCCGGTCGTCGGCTTGACGAGCCCGTTGATCAGCCGTGCGAATGTGGTCTTTCCGGAGCCGTTGAGACCGATGACGCCGACCCGCCGCTCATCGAGGGCAAGGCTCAGAGGTTGAAGCGCGACCCGTTCGCCGAAGCTGACCGAGCAATCGGTAAAGCGGATTTCCAAGCGTCGGTCCTCGCGATGTTTTGCGTGATCGCTCTATAGGACAAGTCGATCGTAAAGGGCAATGTAGTGTGGACAACACATCTGTTGCCGACTCACGTTTGAAACTTGGGAATAAAAGCCTACTCTTTGCTCATGACGATTCGCCTTTCCAATCGCGATGCCCGGCGCATCTTTCTCGCCAAGCAGGGGCTCTCGGCCGCGCCGCATCGCGCGCTCGGCAAGGACGGCTTGCTGCAATTGATTCACGACATGGGTTTCGTGCAGGTCGACAGCATAGCGACCGTCGAGCGGGCCCATCATCAGATTCTCTTTTCCCGCAATCAGACCTATCGCCGCGAGCATCTGGCCGAGCTTCTCGAAAAGGACGGCGAGCTCTTCGAACATTGGACCCACGACGCATCGATCATACCGAGCACCTTCTTCGTCTACTGGAAGCATCGCTTCAAATGGGAGAGCGAAACGCTCCGCGAGCGCTGGCGCAAATGGCGCGGAGAAGACTTCGACGCGGGCTGCGAGGAGACCTATGCGAGGATAGCGAACAATGGCGCCGTCATGGCGCGCCACCTTAAGGAGGACGGCCACGAATCCGGCGGCTGGTGGAACTGGCACCCGTCGAAAACGGCTCTCGAGGTGCTCTGGCGCCAGGGCAAGCTCGCGATCGCCCGGCGCGAAAATTTCCAGAAGGTCTATGATTTGACGGAACGCGTCATTCCGGCTCGCCACTACGACGGCGAGGTCGCGCATGAGGAGTTCATCGACTGGGCCTGCCGCAGCGCGCTCGAGCGCCTGGGCTTCGCCACCCACGGCGAGATCGCCGCCTTCTGGGATCTCGTATCGCCGGACGAGGCGAAGGAATGGGTCGCTGCCCATCGCGACGAACTGTGCGAGATCGTCATCGAATCTGCCAATGGCGGCAAGCCGCGCCCGTCCTTTGCCTTCGCCGGCTTTCCCGGCGGGCTCGGCGACATTCCCGACCCGCCCGCCCGCGTCCGGGTGCTGAGCCCCTTCGACCCGCTGCTGCGCGACCGGAGCCGGGCCGAACGGCTTTTCGATTTCTTCTATCGTATCGAGGTTTTCGTACCGGAGCCGAAGCGGGAATATGGCTATTATGTCTTCCCCCTGCTCGAAGGCGACCGGCTGATCGGCCGCATCGACATGAAAGCCGATCGCAAACGCGGAAGCCTCGACGTTCGGCGCCTCTGGCTGGAGCGCGGCGTCAAACCCTCTTCGGGCCGGATGGAAAAGCTTATGGCCGAACTCGACCGCATCGCCCGCTTTGCCGGCGTCGAGCAGGTCAAATTGCTCGATGGCTGGAACGCTGCCCTTTCCTGACCGATTTTTCGTGCTTTGTTTTTTCTTGGCTTGCGGGCCGGCGCTCCCTAAATGGAGCCAGTAAGTTTCACGACCCAATCCTTCACGGCAGGGAGCAGAACCATGGACACCAACCTGATGAGCCTCTTCGATGCGGACGAGGCGACGGTCCGCAAGGTTCTCTCCGAGACGCTTGCCGGCGCCGATGACGGCGAACTCTTCCTTGAGCATGCGCAGGCGGAGGTGCTTTCCTTCGACAATGGCCGCCTGAAGGGCGGCAGCTTCAACACCGACCAGGGCTTCGGCCTGCGGGCCGTCGCCGGCGAAGCCGTCGGCTACGCCCATGCCGGCGAACTGTCGCTTGCGGCCCTGAAGAGGGCGGCGGACGCCGTGGAGCAGGTGACCCGAGGCTATTCCGGCTCCTACGCGGCAGCCCCGCAGCGCACCAACAAAAAGCTCTACGGCGACGAGAACCCGATCGGCGAGCCGAGTTTCGAGACGAAGGTCAAGCTGCTTCAGGAGATCGACGCCTATGTGCGCGCCAAGGAGCCGAAGGTCCGCCAGGTGACCGCGACGCTCGCGGCGAGCTGGCAGGTCGTGGATATTCTGAGGGCCGACGGGCACCGCGTCCACGATGTCCGGCCGATGACGCGGATCAACATCTCCGTCGTGGTCGGCGAGGGCGACCGCCAGGAAAGCGGCTCCTTCGGTATCGGCGGACGGCGCGGCTTCGGCGATTTCATAACCGAGGAAAACTGGAAAAGCGGGACGGACGAGGCTTTGCGGCAAGCGCTCGTGAACCTCGAGGCGATCGATGCGCCGGCCGGCACCATGGATGTCGTGCTTGCCTCCGGCTGGCCGGGCGTCATGCTGCACGAAGCCGTCGGCCACGGCCTGGAGGGCGACTTCAACCGCAAGAAGACCTCCGCTTTCGCCGGGCTGCTCGGCGAGCAGGTCGCTGCGAAGGGCGTGACGGTCGTCGACGACGGCACGATGGAAGCGCGGCGGGGCTCCATCTCGATCGACGACGAGGGAACGCCGTCCGGCTACAATGTCCTGATCGAGGACGGCAAGCTCGTCGGGTATATGCAGGACCGGCAGAACGCTCGTCTGATGGGCATGGAGCCGACCGGAAACGGCCGCCGCCAGGGCTACGCCCACGTGCCCATGCCGCGCATGACCAACACCTACATGCTTGCCGGTGACCGCACGCCCGATGAAATCATCTCGTCGGTGAAGAGGGGCATCTATGCCGTCTCCTTCGGCGGCGGCCAGGTCGATATTACCTCAGGCAAATTCGTCTTCGGCTGCACCGAGGCCTATCTGATCGAGAACGGCAAGGTCGGAGCGCCCGTCAAGGGTGCGATGCTGATCGGCAACGGTCCGGATGCGATGAAGCGGGTGACGATGGTCGGAAACGATACGAAGCTCGACACCGGCATCGGCAATTGCGGCAAGGCCGGCCAATGGGTGCCGGTCGGCGTGGGCCAGCCACACCTGCGCATGGATCAGATCACCGTCGGCGGCACGCAGGCCTGACAACGTGCCCTCATCTGTGCTTGCCTACGGAGATGAGGGCAGCCGCGTCTGCGGCGCGGGAAGCGTTCTTTCAGCTGTTGCGGACTCACCCCCCATCAGGAAGCAAGACGCAGTCATAGGACCTCTTTTTCAGGATGCTGCAGGCGGTCGTCGCCGCTTCGCGACTGGCGAAGCCTACGAAACCTACGCGATAGGCTCCGCCCGAGCCTGCGGCCTCGGTGTGGGGGGCGGCGCCGAGAAGGGCCGCGCCGCCAGCCGATTGTGCCTCGACGAGCATCTTGCGCGCGCCTTCCGCCGTCGGTGCGGAGGAAATCTGAATTCGCCAGCCGCTCGCCGGTGGTTTCGTGTCCGCGGCCGCCACTGCGGTTGGCCGGTCCGCCGGGACGATAGCTTCCGTCGGCGATGCGGCGACAGCTTCGACCGGGGGCTGGGTACCCACATAGGACAAGGAAACGCCAGGTAAGCTCGCCACGTCGGCCAGGCGGGGTGCGCTTGCCGCCGCGATCATCGGGCGGCGGGGCGAGGAGACCCTGCCCAGGTGCTGATCGAGGAGCGCCGCCATCTTCTCATCACGGCTTCGCGCGCTTCGCCCGCCGAGCACCACGCCGATGAGGCGGCGGTTGCCGTCGCTCACCGCGCTTACGAGATTGTAGCCGGAGGCCCTCGTGTAGCCGGTCTTGATGCCGTCCATCCCCTGGTATCGATACATCAGATTGTTGTGGCCTCGGATCACACGGCCGCGGAAGGCGAAACTCTGGACCGAGAACAGGCGGTACTCGCGCGGATAGTGTCGCATGAGGGCAACGGCGAGCCGCGCCATATCGCGAGCCGTGGTCACCTGTTCGCTTGCCGGCAGACCCGAAGCGTTGACGAAGAATGTGCGGTTCATGCCGAGCTGGCGTGCCTTTGCGTTCATCATTCTCGCAAAGCCTTCCTCGGAACCGCCAAGCCGTTCGGCCATCGCAGCCGCCGCGTCGTTGGCCGAACGAATGATCATGCCGTAGACAGCCTCTTCGACGGTGATCGTTCCTCCGGCCTTGACGCCGAGCTTCGTCGGCGGCTTGCGTGCAGCGGTCGCGGACATGGGCACAGGCGTTTTCCAGGCGATCTGGCCGCGGTGAAGCGCTTCGAAGGTCATGTAGAGCGTCATCATCTTGGTGAGAGACGCGGGATGGTGGAGCGTGTCGGGGTTTTCGGCAGAGAGAACCCGGCCCGTCCGAGCGTCGACGACAAGAGAGGCGTTGCCTGCCATTGCCTGAACGGCACCGAAGAAAAGCACGGCGATCGTCGCCAGAGCCAATCGAAAGCTCGTCATCGAACTCCCCCTCATAGAGATGTGCGGCCGATATCGACGCGGTACGCTGTTTTGACAGGCTCGAGGCGTCGTTGCAACCTCGCCGCACAAAAGGCGGCCCGCTCTTTCGCACCGCCCGGCCGATTCAGCAAGGCTTAACCCCGCAGACGTTACCGTCCGGGCCGCAACGCCCGTCCGAGCTCGACAGGACGATTTGAGAAGACGGAAGAAGATGAAACACGGCTTTGCGGGTCTGGTCCGCTACCATGCCAAGCGCGCCGCTATCACCGGCGGGCTCGAAGCTGCGCATCTGCTTGCGCGGGCACGGCTGTTGGGGGCGGCCCGCGGGCGCGGGGCGATCTTCACCCTGCATCATGTCCGCCCGAAGGTTGCGCGGGCTTTCGATCCCAACGCCCATCTGGAAATCTCACCGGAATTCCTCGAAGAGGCGATCGTGACTTTGAAGCGGGACGGCTATCGCTTCATCCCGCTGGACGACCTGCCCGCCTGCCTCGCTTCCGCCGATACCCGGCCCTTCGCCTGCTTCACTCTCGATGACGGCTACCGCAACAATCTCGATCACGCCCTGCCGGTCTTCGAGCGCCACGGCGTGCCCTTCACCGTTTTCGTCACCGCCGGTTACATCGACCGCAGCCATACGCTCTGGTGGGAAACGCTCGCCGATCTCCTGTCGGTCTGCCGCAGGTTTCGCTTCGATTTCGGCGCAGGTGAGGAAGCGGTGGCGAGCGAAAACCTTGCGCAGAAGCAGGCCGCCTTCGATCGGATCGCCGCTTACGTCCATGGCAGCGATGAGGCCCATGCGCTCGCGACACTAAACAGGGCCGCGCAGGAGCACGGCATCGATCCGCTGGCCATCACCGAGCGTTTGACGCTGGATGAAGCGGGACTTCGAAGCCTGGTCCGAAGCCAGCTTGCGAGCCTCGGCGGACACACGATCAGCCATCGCGCACTTGCGCGGCTTGGCGACGACGAGGCCAGCCGCGAAATCTCAGCCTCCGCCGAACGCGTCGGGACGATCACCGGTCGCCGGCCCACGAGCTTCGCCTATCCCTATGGGGACAGGCTCGCGGTTTCGCCCCGCGATCATCGGCTGGCGGCTAAACTCGGTTTTGCCGTGGCGGTGACGACGCAGCCCGGCATGCTGTCCAAGGCTGCCAATCCTCATGCGCTGCCGCGCATTTCGCTCAACGGCCATTTCCAGGCCGCGCGCTATGTGACCGCGCTCGGTTCCGGCATCCCGTTCCGGCTCTTTGCCCGCCAGGCAGCTTGAGGCGCGGTGGCAGCGTCTTTCCGTCAGGGGTACATCCGCACTTTCGTCCAACCACCGTCCGGCGTTTCGCGGCGGAACTCGACACGGTCGTGCAGCCGGAAGGGACGGTCGTGCCAGAATTCGATCGACAGTGGACGGATGCGGAATCCGGACCAGTAATCCGGACGTGGAATCTCGCCGATCGCATGCCGCGCCGTGTATTCGGCGACGGCCTTCTCCAACGCAAAGCGGCTTTCGAGCGGCCTGGACTGCTTCGATGCCCAGGCGCCGATGCGGCTGCCGCGGGGCCGGCTCATGAAATATTCGTCGGCTTCCTGGTCGGAGACGACTTCGACGGGACCGCGCAGACGCACCTGGCGGCGCAGCGATTTCCAGTGGAAACACAGGGCCGCTTTTGGGGTCGCGAGCATTTCCCGGCCTTTCTGACTTTCGAAATTCGTGTACAAGACGAAGCCGCGTTCGTCGAACCCCTTGAGCAGGACCATGCGCACATTGGGCATGCCATCCGGGTCGACGGTCGCAAGGGCGACGGCGTTCGGATCGTTCACCTCGCTCTTTTCTGCTTCCTTCAGCCATGTGCCAAAAAGGGAAAAGGGCTCGCTTGCTTCCGTGAAGTCACCGGTTGTTAACTCGTTCGCGGTCATATTGTTTTCCAATGCCGTGTGTCTGGCGCGGGAACGCTTCGGGATGAGCCGAGTGGCGTTTCCGCATCGTAATAATGTCAGAGCCTGCCTGCGGACTTCCTCGGGACGTGGTGCGCTCTGGCGAGTCTGACAGGAATGCCGTGCAAGACATAGCAAAGCGGAACGATGGCAAGAAGGGTCTTTCCTTCGCATTGCTGCGCAGCGCGGCAATTTGCGTGACGATTCTCGCCCTGCCGGGGTGCATGGGCGCGGGCCTCGACGTCTTCGGGGGATCGGGCGTCGATCGTTCGGTCTCGACCGGAACCGTGCCGGTGGCGAAGACATCCGACGGCCTTTCCGATGCCATAGCCGTGCGCGACCTCGTTACCGCTGCCGACATCAGTCAGGACAGAACCATCCCCTGGGCAAATGCAAATTCCGGCAGCGCCGGCGTCATCAGCAGCATCCAGGAAGACCATGCCTCGGGCATGCGTTGCCGCCGCTTCACCACGACCCGGCACTCCTTCGAGGGCATTGCCAAGTTCGATGGCAACACCTGCCAGCTCGGCAACGGGGAATGGTACCTGACGAGCTTCGGCCCGCGGAGCTGAAATCGCAGGTTAACCATATTGCCGCAAAGCGGCCGCGAAGCGTCCCGGACGATGTTTTCGGCACCGCGTCCCCGCTTCCGACTAACCGATAGTTAGCAACTTCGCCCGATCATCGCCCGGTGACGGAGAAGGTCTCGCAGACCCTCTTCGCTCGTCGTGAGGTGTCAGGCGGGCATCCGGGGAAGGACCGCCGAGTAGAGAAAACGATAGCAGCCATGCGCGATCCCTATGCAATTCTTGGTGTGCGTCGCACCGCCGGGCAAGAGGAAATCAAGGCGGCCTGGCGCTCCGTCGCCAGAGCGGTCCACCCCGATCACAATCAGGACGATCCTTCCGCCAACGAACGCTTCGCGGAAGCGGGCAGGGCCTATGAGCTGCTTCGCGATCCGGTGCGCAGAAGCCGTTACGACTGGGCGCGGCGCGAGGCGGAGCTTCGTCGCATGGAGGCGATGAAGGAGAAGATGCGAGGCGCGGAGGTGCCGGAGGACCCTGTCGGCACCGAAACGGCCGAGGAAGCGATTTCGCGCATATTCGGCGTCGAGCCGCAGCCCGCTGCCGCCAGGCCGAAATCCTCCGCGCGTCCCGCCGAAAGGGAACGTGCGCCGGTGGAAGCCAAAACCGAGCTCGCCGCCGAAGCAAAACAAGAGCAGCCGAAAGCCGACGCGTTTGCCCGTCGCTCGATCATGCCGGCGGCGGATCTGGTCGCCGCGATCGTCCAGCGTATTCGCGGACGCATCGCGAAGACGGCCGAGAAGGTGCCGGATCTTGCTGTCGACGTTCACGCCAGCGTCGAGGACGTGATCAATCTCGCGCGGGTGCCGGTTGAGCTTCCGGACGGAGAACTGCTGAAGGTCCCCATCCCGGCCGGCGCTACGGACGGCCAGGCGATCCGCCTGAAGGAGCAGGGCTACCGCGTTGCCGGTATGGCGCGCGGCGATGTGGTGGCAACCCTGCGCCTCCGCCAGGACGGCCCGTTCCGGACCCGCGGTCTCGACCTCGTCACCACATTGCCGATCGATCTTCAGAGCGCGGTTCTCGGCTGCGAAACGACGATCGATGCGCCGAACGGACCGCTCACGGTGACGGTGCCGGCGTGGTCGGGCTCCGACAAGGAGATCCGCATTGCCGGAAAAGGCTTGCGCGGGGCCGACGGGAACAGCGGCGACCTGGTCGTCGAATTGCGGGTGGTGCTACACGAAAAACCGGACGACAAGGTGACGGACCTCATGCGATCCCAGCGTGACGGCCTCTTTTTATGAAGCTTTTCTGACAAGCTGAACCAATATTACGGGGACTAACAGTTCCTGATCTGCCTCCTGCTTGAACCGCTGTGGCGCCTATGCCATAGGCAATGCTCGACAATTGCCGCACCCGCTGCAGGAGGCGCGGCATCCTGGCATTCGTGAAATTTTGCCACCGGCAGCAGCTGGTGGAGGCAGACAGTATTGGGGACATTCCATGGCTCAGGCATCGGGTCTGATGAATGGCAAGCGCGGCGTCATCATGGGCGTCGCAAACAATCGCTCGATTGCATGGGGCATCGCGAAGGCCTTGGCCGAGGCGGGGGCCGAGATCGCGCTGACATGGCAGGGCGACGCTCTGAAGAAGCGCGTCGAGCCGCTGGCGCAGGAGCTTGGTGCCTTCATGGCCGGCCATTGCGATGTGACCGACCTCACCACGATCGATGCCGTATTCTCGGCCCTCGAAGAGAAGTGGGGCAAGATCGATTTCGTCGTGCACGCGATCGCCTTTTCCGACAAGGACGAATTGACCGGGCGCTACCTGGATACGAGCCGCGACAACTTCGCGCGTACGATGGACATTTCGGTCTATTCCTTCACGGCGGTCGCCGCACGTGCGGATCGCGTCATGAACGACGGCGGCTCGATACTGACGCTCACCTATTACGGCGCCGAGAAGGTCATGCCGCACTATAACGTCATGGGTGTCGCCAAGGCGGCCCTCGAGGCAAGCGTTCGCTACCTGGCGGTCGACCTCGGCAACCGCGGCATTCGCGTCAACGCGATCTCCGCCGGTCCCATCAAGACGCTTGCTGCGTCCGGCATCGGTGATTTCCGCTACATCCTGAAGTGGAACGAATACAACGCCCCGCTGAAGCGCACGGTCTCGATCGAGGAGGTCGGCAATTCCGCCCTCTACCTGCTTTCCGACCTGTCGAGCGGCGTTACCGGCGAAGTCCATCATGTTGATTCCGGCTACCACACGGTCGGCATGAAGGCCGTTGACGCGCCGGACATCAGCGTTGTGAAGGATTGACAGCCTTTGCTCGACAGCCGCCATGCGTCCTTCGGACGCATGGCGGCTGTCGCACTTTGAACTGCTGCATGTTCTATCCTCAAACCGGCTGCGGTTTGCGGAATGTGCGGCAGGGATCGCGGCGGCTCGCCCGGAGTGGACATTGTGCTCATCTACATGGTTCGCCATGGACAAACGGACTGGAATGCGGAGAGCCGCCTTCAGGGTCAGAAGGACATCCCCCTCAACGAGACCGGACGGCAGCAGGCGACTGGGAACGGCGTCGCGCTGAGGAGGTTCCTCGGGAGTGGCGCCGCCGACTTCGATTTCGTCAGCAGCCCGCTCGGCCGTACGCGCGAAACCATGGAGCGTCTTCGGCGGGCGATGGATCTCGATCCCTTGGCCTACCGCACCGACGAGCGTCTGAAGGAGGTGTCCTTCGGCGACTGGGAGAGCTACACGCTTCCCGAACTGAAGCGGCTCGTGCCCGAGCGGATTGCAGAGAGGCGCGTCGCGAAATGGGATTTCATCCCGCCCGGTCCCGACGCCGAAAGCTACGAAATCCTGTCCTGGCGTGTCGGTGCCTGGCTCAGGAGCGTGACGCGGCCTACCGTCTGCGTCAGCCATGGCGGCGTTATCAGGGCATTGTTCAAGCTGCTTGGGGAGATGGATGCCGATGAGGCGGCGGCTGCAGCGATCCCGCAGGACCGCCTGCTGAAAATCCTGGATGGCTCGATAGGCTGGCTCTGACGCCACAAACCTACTGAAGAATCTCCAGGTCGTTGATGACGCGCTTGCCGTCGACCTCGGTATAGAAGACAAGCACCTTGACGCCGGCCTCCAGCCCCTCGAAGTTGAACTCCTCGGGCGCCTGATAGCTCTTGCCGTCATCGAGGGAGAGGCTCAGCCGGTCGGTATCGACGCTGGTGATCACGGCTTCGACATCGGCACTCTCGGCAAGCGCGGAGAGCGGCGAAAGCAGGCTTGCGGTGGCCATGAGCGTGGCAATGACAAATCGCATCCTTGTTGCCCTCATCAATGATTTTGCGAATTTTGTTGTTCTCACGCTTTGATCCCCGATTGTGGCAAAAGTAGCCCTATGTCGTTGCTTTTTCGATGCAGTTGCCCACCGCATTGGAGGGTGAAGGCCGGTGCGGCGAATTGCAACCCGATGTTTCCGTGAAAGCGGTGGAGCGGCTCGGCGGCAGCCGAACTCTCCCGGTTTTCCACGGGAATTTAGCGGCACCTTTCTTGAGGCGCCGAGCCTGGGGGCAGGGGAGATGGCACCTGTGCCAGCCGCCGCCGCAGAAGGACTTTCCCGCGTGCCCGCTTTCCACTAAGAGAGGGCACGCGCGTCTCTCGCGTGGCCCTCGGAGCGGGCCAGCTGCGGCTCCGGGGTAATTGGAATAGACGCGAGGCGGCTCACCGGCCATCTTCGCGATCCGGAGTTCGGTAGCCGCCATGTCGCACAATACATTCGGTCATCTTTTCCGCGTCACGACCTGGGGCGAAAGCCACGGTCCCGCACTTGGCTGTGTCGTCGACGGGTGTCCGCCCGGAATTCGCTTTACGCTCGCCGAAGTCCAGGCCTGGCTCGACAAGCGCAAGCCCGGCCAGTCGCGCTTCGTCACCCAGCGTCGTGAGGACGACCTTGTGAAGGTCCTTTCCGGCGTGATGCTCGATGACGACGGCGAGACGATGATTTCGACCGGCACGCCGATCTCGATGATGATCGAGAATACCGACCAGCGTTCCAAGGATTATTCCGAGATCGCCAAGCGCTACCGTCCCGGCCATGCGGACTATACCTACGATGCGAAATACGGCATCCGCGACTACCGCGGCGGTGGCCGCTCCTCGGCGCGCGAGACCGCTGCGCGCGTGGCGGCGGGCGCTATCGCCCGCAAGGTCGTGCCGGGCCTGGTGATCCGCGGTGCACTCGTCCAGATCGGCAAGCACCGGATCGACCGTTCCAATTGGGACTGGGCGGAAGTGAACAACAATCCGTTCTTCGCACCCGACCCGGCGATTGTGCCCGTCTGGGAAGACTATCTCGACGGCATCCGCAAAGCGGGGTCCTCGATCGGCGCGGTGGTCGAGGTGGTTGCCGAAGGCGTTCCGGCCGGCATCGGCGCGCCGATCTATGCGAAGCTCGATCAGGATATCGCCGCCAATCTTATGTCCATCAACGCGGTCAAAGGCGTCGAGATCGGCAACGGCTTCGCCGCAGCCGAGATCAGCGGCGAGGAGAACGCCGACGAGATGCGCATCGGAGCGCAGGGCGAACCGGTTTTCCTGTCCAACAATGCCGGCGGCATTCTGGGCGGGATCGCAACCGGGCAGCCGGTCGTTGCGCGCTTCGCCATCAAGCCGACCTCGTCCATTCTCACGGAGCGCCGCTCGATCGACAGCGACGGCAAGGAGGTCGACGTGCGCACCAAGGGCCGTCACGACCCCTGCGTCGGCATTCGGGCGGTGCCGATCGGAGAGGCCATGCTGGCCTGCGCCATCGCCGATCACTATCTGCGTGACCGTGGCCAGACCGGCCGGCTGAAGTAACTCGACTGCTGCAGCGGCCTTCGCGCTTCTGAAAGACGCGTGGCGCTGCAGGAAAAGGTGCGCAGCGGTTTTCCGTCTGGGAATGCACCAAACAGGATATTCGCGGAGACAAGACATGTCCTACGACCAGAAGCGCGTCGTCGAAGCCATTCGCGCCTTCGAAGCAGGCGAGATCGTCGTCGTCACCGACGACGGCGGCCGCGAGAATGAGGGCGACCTGATCGTCGCGGCGGTGCACTGCACGCCTGAGAAGATGGCGTTCATCGTGCGCCATACGTCCGGCATCGTCTGCGCGCCGATGCCTCGGGAGGAGGCAAAGCGCCTCAACCTCAATGCGATGGTTGCCGAGAACGACTCCGCCCACACCACCGCCTTCACGGTCTCGGTCGACTTCAAGCACGGGACCACGACCGGCATTTCCGCCGACGACCGTACGCTGACGGTCAGGAACCTCGCCAATCCGAATGTCGGGCCGACGGACTTCGTCCGGCCCGGCCACATATTCCCTCTGGTGGCGCGCGAGGGCGGCGTGTTGATGCGCTCCGGCCATACCGAGGCCGCCGTCGATCTCTGCAGGCTCGCGAGCCTGCCGCCGATCGGCGTCATCTGCGAACTCGTCAACGATGACGGCACGGTTACGCGTGGACCGCAGGTCGAAGCCTTTGCCGAAACGCATGGCCTGAAGCAGGTCTCCGTAGCCGATCTCATTGCCTATCGCCAGCGCAAGGAGACCTTGATCGAGCAGGGCCATTCCTTCGAGATGGACACGCCCTACGGCAAGGCCAAGGGCCACACCTATTCGCTGCCCTGGGATACGATGCAGCACCTGGCCGTGGTTTTCGGAGACATTCGCGACGGCGTCGACATTCCCGTGCGTCTCCACCTCGAGAACGTCGGAGCCGACGTCTTCGGCCGCGGCCGCCAGATCGACGAGATCATGAAGCGCATCGCCGCTGAGGGGAGGGGCGTCATCGTCTATCTGCGAGAGGGCTCGGTGGGGGTCGGAATTTCGCAGACCGCGCGAAAGGGCAAGCACGAGAGGGAAGCCCACTCGGAGGCACAGGAGCGCGAAAGCGAGTGGCTGGAGATCGGCCTCGGCGCGCAGATCCTGAAAGACCTCGGCATCACCTCCATTCGCCTTCTTTCGTCGCGCGAGCGGCATTACGTCGGCCTGGAGGGCTTCGGCATCAAGATCGCCGCGACCGAGATTCTGTAAATCCAGAAGAGCCCGAAATAAAAGCCGCGTCACCGGACGCGGCTTCCTCGCCTTTAAAGAAAGCTGCCGTTACGGCAGGGCGTCGTAGCCTTCGTCGAAGCCCTTGAGGTCGACGGGGATGCCGATGCCTTCCTCGGGCGACTGGAAAACAATGAAGGTCGCCGTCGCGCCGGCGCGGAAGGTCTTGAGGAGCTCGTCTTCGAGCACGACCTCGGCGTAGCAGCCGTCGGAGAAGCAGCGCACGAAATAGGCGCGGCCGATGTCCTTGCCGTCGACATTCAGGCCGAGGCCGTTCGGCAGGAGCACGCCGAGCGGCGCAAGCACCCGAAGGATCTTCGCCTTGCGGTCGGCGGTCTTGAGCACGACGACCGAGAGGCCGACTTCCGGCCTGTCTTCGGCGATGACGTTCTGCATCAGCGCGCACTGTTCGGCCGAGGCGCCCGCCGGCTGGTCGCAGACGATCGACCACGCGCCGTGGTTTGACTTCACCGTGCCCGGCGTTGCGTTGGATTGCTGGGCCAAGCCTGCTGCGGGGAGTGCGAAGGCGGCAATTGCGAGCGCGGCCAGGGCGGGCAGCCGGGAGAAGAGGGACAGGCCCATGTAAACCTCAAAAACCTCGAATCATTAGGGCTATTCTTGAAGCGCGCGAGGATAAATGAAAAGCCCTGGTCGTTACATTCCAGTGTCATATGGCCGAAATTGGGCCCTCCCGGCACGAAATAGGCCTGGCGAGGGCCGCCTTGTCTCCGCCGATGAGCGTGGCTGCCCGCAAATGGGGCGGCGAATACCGGCCCGCGCGCGGGCGCCGGTGCGTGGGAGGGCTTTCGACCGGTTGCGAGGTCTCCTGTGCGAAAACTTCCGCTTTGTGCAAAAATGCCGCACGAGGTTGCTTGGACAGATGTTGCGGCGCTGGTCAAACTGTGGTTTGAAGCGCTTCAGTATCGCAGGGATTCTGCGTTCCGGGTTTGATCCTGATCAAGCGCATTGGGGAGACGTAATTGTGAAAAACAAGGCCTATGCAGTTCTGGCAGCGCTTGCCTGTCTGCTTTTTGCTTCGAGCGCCTTTGCTGACAAGCCTGTCGACTGGCAGACGAACTTTCAGGCGGCTGCTACGGGCATCATGGAAGAAATCACGTGGTTTGAACACTATACCCTGTGGTTCATCATTCCGATCACACTTTTCGTTCTCCTGCTGCTGGTCATCGTGGTCGTCAAATTCCGCGAGAGTGCCAATCCTGTTCCGTCGAGGACCAGCCACAATACGCTGATCGAAGTCATCTGGACGGTCGGCCCGGTTATCGTGCTGCTTTTCCTCGCGATTCCCTCATTCCAGCTTCTGACCGCGCAGCTCACGCCTCCGGAAAATCCGGACCTGACGGTCAAGGCGACCGGCAACCAGTGGTACTGGTCCTATGAATATGAAGTCGGCGAAAACCCGCTCTCCTTCGATAGCCTGCTCCTGAAGGACGAGGATCGTGCGGGCCTCGGCAAGGAGGATAAGGCGCAGTATCCGCGTCTTCTCGCCGTCGACAACGAAGTCGTCGTGCCGGTCGGCAAGACCGTTCGCCTGCTCGTCACGGCTGCCGACGTGATTCATGCCTTCGCCATGCCGGCTTTCGGCGTCAAGATCGACGCGGTTCCCGGCCGCCTCAATGAAACCTGGTTCAAGGCCGATCGCGAAGGTCTCTATTACGGCCAGTGTTCCGAGCTCTGCGGCAAGGATCACGCCTATATGCCGATCGCCGTCCGCGTTGTTGCGCAGGATAAATACGACGCCTGGCTCGCCGCCGCCGCAACCAATGTCGGCGAAGCGAACAAGGCGCTCATGGCGTCCGTAGACGGCGCGGCCAAGGCCGTTGACGTCGCCGACAACGCCGCACAGTAATCGGAAGTGGAGCTTGACCATGGCTGGAACAGCCGTTCATCACGATCAACGCCATGATCATTCCGATCATGGCCACGCGGACCACGCGCACAAGCCGCTGACCTTCTTTCAGCGCTGGTTCCTGTCGACCAACCACAAGGACATCGGCACGCTCTACCTGATCTTCGCGATCATCGCCGGCATTATCGGCGGTACGCTGTCGGTCTTCATGCGCGCCGAACTGCAGGAGCCGGGCATCCAGATCTTCCACGGTCTGGCCCAGATGGTCTATGGTTTCGAGGGTGATGCTGCCATCGACGGCGGCAAGCACATGTTCAACGTCTTCACGACCGCTCACGCGCTGATCATGATCTTCTTCATGGTCATGCCGGCGCTGATCGGCGGCTTCGCCAACTGGATGGTGCCGATCATGATCGGTGCGCCGGACATGGCGTTCCCGCGCATGAACAACATTTCGTTCTGGCTGATCGTGCCGGCCTTCCTGCTGGTGCTGCTTTCGATGTTCGTCGAAGGCCCTGCAGGCGCCTATGGCGCGGGCGGCGGCTGGACGATCTATCCGCCATTCTCGACATCCGGCATGCCCGGGCCCGCGATGGATCTCGCGATCCTCGGCCTGCACATTGCCGGCGCCTCGTCGATCCTCGGCGCGATCAACTTCATCACCACCATCCTCAACATGCGCGCTCCGGGCATGACGCTGCACAAGATGCCGCTCTTTGCCTGGTCGGTTCTGATCACCGCCTTCCTGCTCCTGCTCTCGCTGCCGGTTCTCGCAGGCGCGATCACCATGCTGCTGACGGACCGCAACTTCGGCACGACCTTCTTCGCGCCGGAAGGCGGCGGTGACCCGATCCTGTTCCAGCACCTGTTCTGGTTCTTCGGTCATCCGGAAGTGTACATTCTGATTCTGCCGGGCTTCGGCATCGTCAGCCACATCATCTCGACCTTCTCGCGCAAGCCGATCTTCGGTTATCTCGGCATGGCCTACGCCATGGTCGCGATCGGCGCCGTCGGCTTCATCGTGTGGGCGCACCACATGTACACGGTCGGCATGTCGCTCCAGACGCAGCGCTACTTCGTCTTCGCGACGATGGTCATCGCTGTGCCGACGGGTGTGAAGATCTTCTCCTGGATCGCGACGATGTGGGGTGGCTCGATCCGCTTCGCGACGCCGATGGTCTGGGCGATCGGCTTCATCTTCCTGTTCACCGTCGGCGGCGTCACGGGCGTCCAGCTCGCCAATGCCGGCCTCGACCGTGCGCTGCACGACACCTATTACGTGGTGGCGCACTTCCACTACGTGCTGTCGCTCGGCGCCGTCTTCGCCATCTTCGCGGCCTGGTACTACTGGTTCCCGAAGATGACCGGCTACATGTACTCGGAGTTCCTGGGCAAGCTGCATTTCTGGGTGATGTTCGTCGGTGTGAACCTGATCTTCTTCCCGCAGCACTTCCTCGGGCTCGCAGGCATGCCGCGCCGTTACATCGACTATCCGGACGCCTTTGCCGGCTGGAACATGGTTTCGTCCTACGGCTCCTACATCGCGGCGGTCGGCGTGCTGATCTTCCTCTTCTGTGTCGCCGAAGCTTTCGCCAAGAAGCGCGTTGCGGGGGATAACCCCTGGGGCGAAGGCGCCAACACCCTGGAATGGCAGCTGTCTTCGCCGCCGCCGTTCCACCAGTGGGAGCAGCTCCCGCGGATCAAGTGACGGGTAACGAACAGAAGCCGCCGGTTTCGGCGGCTTCTCCCCGCCGGGATACCGGCGTGACGCGGCTGTTTTTGCCGCAGCAAGTTCAAGGTATGGACATGACGGTCATCGACAATCACGAGGTAGTTGGCATGGAAGGCGCACCGCGACTTTCCGAGGCCTCTGCGCGCGATTATTTCGAGCTCCTGAAGCCGCGCGTCATGTCTCTCGTCGTCTTCACCGCATTCGCCGGGCTCGTCCTTGCCCCCGGTCATATCAATCCGTTCATCGGCTTCACCGCCATTCTCTGCATCGCCATCGGAGCCGGCGCTTCCGGTGCGCTGAACATGTGGTACGACGCGGATATCGACGCGGTGATGAGCCGCACGGCCAAGCGTCCGATTCCGGCCGGCAAGATTTTGCCGCAGGAGGCGCTCGCCTTCGGGCTGACCCTGTCGGCATTCTCGGTGATCATCCTTGGGCTCGCCGTCCACTGGCTCGCAGCCGGGTTGCTCGCCTTCACGATCTTCTTTTACGTGGCCATCTATACGATGTGGCTGAAGCGCTCGACGCCGCAGAACATCGTCATCGGCGGAGCCGCCGGGGCCTTCCCCCCGATGATAGGCTGGGCCTGCGTGACCGGCGGCGTGTCGGTCGAGAGCATCGTACTCTTCCTCATCATCTTTCTCTGGACGCCGGCGCATTTCTGGGCCCTGGCTCTCTTCAAGATGGGCGATTACGGCGCGGTCGGCGTGCCGATGATGCCGAATGTCTGCGGCCAGGCGACGACCAAGCGGCAGATCGTCATCTATGCCGTGCTCACCGCGATCAGCGGCGTCTGTCCCACCTTGCTCGGCTTCGCGAGCCTGGGCTATGGAGCCTTTGCCACGGCCATGGGGCTCGGCTTCGTCTGGTATTCGCTGGGTGTGCTGCGCATGCCCGAAGGCGACAAGCGCATGGTACCGGCGAAGAAGCTCTTCGCATTCTCGATCGCCTATCTTTTCGCGATATTCTCGGCGCTTCTGGTCGATTACGCGATCGCCCGGATCTGGCTTGGAGGTATTGTCTGATGGAAACCGTCGAACTCAACGAGGCTCAGAAGAAGTCTCGCCGCGGCCGCAACATCGCGCTCGGTATCGTGCTGGCGGCCCTGGTCGCGATTTTCTACGTCGTCACGCTGGTCAAGGTCGGCGGCGGCATGGTGAATTGAAGGCGTTGCGCATGGCGGATAATGGACAGGCAGATCGGAAAGAACGCTCGAACGGCGTGATCGTCGGCACGTGCCTTGCATTTGTGGCCGGCATGATCGGCATGGCCTATGCGGCCGTTCCGCTCTACGACATGTTCTGCCGCGTCACGGGCTATAACGGCACGACGCAGCGGGTCGAGCAGGCATCCGACCTGATCCTCGACGAGAAGATCAAGGTTACGTTCGACGCCAATGTCGCTGCCGGACTGCCTTGGGAGTTCGTCCCGGTTCAACGGGATATCGACGTCAGGATCGGCGAGACGGTGCAGATCATGTACCGTGCGAAGAACTTGGCTTCCACGCCGACGACGGGTCAGGCGACCTTCAACGTAACGCCGATGGCAGCCGGTGCCTATTTCAACAAGGTGCAATGCTTCTGCTTCACGGAGACGACGCTTCAGCCGGGCGAGGAAATGGAGATGCCGGTCGTCTTCTTCGTCGATCCGGAGATCGTCAAGCCGGTCGAGACGAAGGGCATCAAGACTTTGACGCTGTCCTACACCTTCTATCCGCGCGAGCCCTCCAAGCCGGTCGCGCAAGTGAAGGCGAAGGCAGAAAACCAACTTTGACATGCGCGCCGTTTCGGCTATGCCGGACGGCGACAAGAGAGGACTATCGGGGGTTATCGACATGGCCGGAGCGCATCAGAAGCAACACGACTATCACATCATCGACCCGAGCCCGTGGCCGCTGCTTGCCTCCATCGGAGCCTTCATCATGGCCTTCGGCGGCGTCGGCTACATGCGCTATCTCTCCGGCGGCTCGTTCAAGTTGTTCGGACTTGAGTTCGCCAACCCGTGGGTCTTCTTCATCGGTCTGGCGCTGATCCTTTATACCATGTTCGGCTGGTGGTCGGACACCATCAAGGAAGCGCATGAGGGCCACCATACCCGCGTCGTGTCGCTGCACCTGCGCTACGGCATGATCATGTTCATCGCTTCCGAGGTGATGTTCTTCGCTGCCTGGTTCTGGGCATTCTTCGACGCCAGCCTCTTTCCCGGTGAAGCGATCCAGGCCGCGCGCGCCGAATTCACCGGCGGCGTCTGGCCGCCCAAGGGCATCGAGGTCCTCGATCCCTGGCACCTGCCGCTCTACAACACCATCATCCTGCTGCTCTCCGGCACGACGGCGACCTGGGCGCACCATGCGCTGCTGCACAACGACCGCAAGGGCCTCGTCTACGGCCTGACGCTCACGGTCCTGCTCGGCGTTCTCTTCTCCTACGTGCAGGGCTACGAATATGCGCACGCGCCGTTCGCGTTCAAGGATTCGATCTACGGTGCGACCTTCTTCATGGCGACCGGCTTCCACGGTTTCCACGTGTTGGTCGGCACGATCTTCCTGCTCGTCTGCCTGCTGCGCGCCCTGCGGGGCGACTTCACGCCGAAGCACCACTTCGGCTTCGAAGCGGCGGCCTGGTACTGGCATTTCGTCGACGTCGTCTGGCTGTTCCTCTTCTTCTCCATCTACATCTGGGGTGGCTGGGGCGCGCCGATCGCCCACGGCTGATGCCGTTTTTGCTTTGCTGATGACGGGGCGGCCGAGAGGTCGCCCCGTTTCGTTTGAACATAGGGTATTTCGGTCGGCCGGCGTTTTTGACGCAGATGTTCGATTGGACGAATGGCTGCATTGCCGTTACCAATGCCGAGATGGACGAAATCCGGGACATGGTTCCCGACAATACCGCGATCGTGACCACGCCATGAACAAAGACAAGGCGCTCTACCCGCCCGTCGATCCCGTGATGACGGGAATCAAGGGTCTTTGCCCCCGCTGTGGCCAGGGAAAGCTCTTCGACGGACTGCTGAAGGTTCGGCCGGCTTGCAGCAGTTGCGAGCTCGATTATGTTTTCGCGGACTCCGGCGACGGCCCGGTCGTCTTCGTCATCCTGATCGTCGGTTTCGTCGTCGTCGGCGCGGCGCTCTGGATGGAGATCAACGTCAACCCGCCGCTCTGGCTGCATTTCCTCCTGTGGATTCCGCTTGCAACCATCTTGAGCCTGGCGCTGACGCGCCTGCTGAAGGGCGTGCTCATCAATCTGCAATACCGAAACAATGCACGCCCGGGTGAAATCGACCGTGGTTGACGAGCGCATGCCGGCCCCGCACAGCCGCGCCGGCCGTCTGGCGGGCGTTGTCCTGGTGCTCGCCGCTTTCGCCGTGCTCGTGTCGCTCGGTACCTGGCAGATGCAACGGCTGCATTGGAAGGAGGCGCTGATCGGTGCAATTGCCGAGCGGCGTTCGGCGCCGGCCGTCTCGCTCGACAAGATCGAGGCCATGGCCGCGGCCGGCGAAGACATCGACTACCGGACGGTGCATGTGTCCGGCGTGTACGACCACGGCAAGGAGCGCCATTTCTTCGCCACCCATGAAGGCCGTACCGGCTTCTACGTCTTCACGCCTCTCATGCTGGCCGATGGCCGGGCGATTTTCGTGAACCGCGGCTTCGTCCCCTTCGAAAAGAAGGACGCCTCCACGCGGGCCGAAGGGCAGATCGCCGGAAGTGTGGCGATCGACGGCCTGGCGCGGCCGACGCTTTCCGGAAAGCCGTCGTCGCTGGTACCGGACAACGACGCCGCCAAGAACATCTTCTACTGGAAGGATCTCGATGCGATGGCGGACTCTGCCGGCATCGCATCCGATCGCGTCGTTTCCTTCTTTATCGATGCCGATGCATCGGAAAATCCCGGCGGCCTTCCGATCGGCGGCGTGACCCAGTTCGATCTGCCGAACAATCACCTGCAATATGCGCTGACCTGGTACGGCCTTGCAGCCGCCCTCGTCGCCGTCAGCGGCATCTACGTCTATCGGCGCAGGCGGTAGGACGCGCCGGTTCTTCCTTGTGTGCCCGGTCGTTGCCGCTATATATGGCGCATGCCGACATCTGGTTTGTTCGTTCCACTGGCGTTTTCATGATGGCCTCATCCGCAGCAGCAAAAACCCCGATCACCATCCGCCTCTGCGGGCCGCGTGGCTTCTGCGCGGGCGTCGACCGGGCGATCCAGATCGTGGTGCTCGCGCTCAAGGAGTTCGGCGCGCCGGTCTATGTCCGCCATGAGATCGTGCATAACCGTTACGTCGTGGAGGGGCTCGAAGCCAAGGGGGCGATTTTCGTCGAGGAGCTCGACGAGATCCCGCCCGAGCACCGCGAGCAGCCCGTGGTCTTCTCCGCCCATGGAGTGCCCAAATCCGTTCCGGCCGATGCGGACGCGCGCAATCTCTTCTATCTCGACGCCACCTGTCCGCTCGTCTCGAAGGTGCACAAGCAGGCGATGCGCCATCATCGCATGGGACGCCACGTCGTGCTGATCGGCCATGCCGGACATCCGGAGGTTATCGGCACCATGGGACAATTGCCGGAGGGGGCGGTCTCCCTCGTCGAGACCGTCGAGGATGCCGAGGTCTATATGCCGCCGGACCCGGACAATCTCGGCTTCGTCACGCAGACGACGCTCTCGGTCGACGACACCGCCGGCGTCATCAAACGGCTGCATGAGCGCTTTCCGAACCTGACGGCGCCTGCGGCCGATTCGATCTGCTATGCCACCACGAACCGGCAGGAAGCGGTGAAGCAGGCGGCGCCCGGCTGCGACCTTTTCCTGGTCGTCGGCGCACCCAACTCATCGAACTCGAAGCGCCTCGTCGAAGTTGCGTTGAGGGCGGGGGCGAAGAAAGCCGTTCTCGTCCAGCGCGCCTCCGAAATCGACTGGGCGACGGTGGGGGATATCTCGATGGTCGGGTTGTCGGCGGGTGCTTCCGCACCGGAGGTGATCGTCAACGAGATCATCGAAGCGTTCCGCGAGCGCTACGATGCCACGGTCGAGCTTGCCGACACGGTGGAGGAAAACGAGCACTTTCTCGTCAACCGCGAGCTCCGGCACGTCGAACTCACGGGGGCCGACATGGCCTTCGTCAACGGCGAGTAGCTCGGCCAGAGCATGTCGATGTTTCAAGGAAACACTGAAATGCTCCCCATTTGAACCAACGCACTTCCGGACGGAAAACCGTTACACGCTTTCCCTGGAAGTGCTCTAGCCGCTTAATATCTCGCAATTCGCATCTCTGGAAAGTAACGCGCCTTGGCAGTTTATACCGATATCACGGAAGACGAGCTGATCCGTTTCCTCGCCGCCTACGAGGTTGGATCGCTGACCTCCTACAAGGGGATCGCCGAAGGCGTGGAGAATTCGAACTTCCTTCTCCACACGACCGAGGGGGCATATATCCTCACGCTTTACGAGAAGCGGGTAAACGCCGACGATCTGCCGTTTTTCCTGGGCCTCATGCATCACCTCGCCCAGCGGGGGCTTTCCTGCCCGCTGCCCCTTCCACGCGCCGACGGCAAGCTTCTCGGAACGCTCTCCGGAAGACCTGCGGCCGTGATCTCGTTTCTGGAAGGCATGTGGCTGAGGAAGCCCGAGGCGCAGCACTGCCGCGAAGTCGGCCGGGCGCTCGCATCGATGCACCAGGCGGGCGAGGGCTTTGCCCTGCAGCGCCCCAACGCGCTCTCCGTCGAAGGCTGGCGACCGCTATGGCGGAACTCCGAAGCGCGTGCCGACGAGGTTCAAGCCGGCCTCAAGGACGAGATCGCGACGGAGCTCGCCTTTCTCGAGGAGCATTGGCCGAAGGATCTGCCGGAAGGCGTGATCCACGCTGATCTCTTCCCGGACAACGTGTTTTTCCTCGGCGATCGCCTTTCCGGCCTTATAGATTTCTACTTCGCCTGCAACGACTTCCTCGCCTACGACGTCGCCATCTGCCTGAACTCCTGGTGCTTCGAGAAGGATGGCTCCTACAACATCACCAAGGGCATGGCGCTGCTTTCCGGCTATGAGAGCGTGCGGAGATTGACGGCGGAAGAAGTAGAGGCGCTGCCGCTGCTTGCGCGCGGATCCGCACTCCGCTTCTTCCTGACGCGCCTCTATGACTGGCTGACGACGCCGCCGGGCGCGCTTGTGGTCAAGAAAGATCCGCTCGAATATCTGACGAAGATCCGATTCCACCGCGCCATCGTCTCGAGCGCCGAATACGGCCTCAGACGCGAAGAGGCGTCGGCATGAAGCACGTCGACATCTTTACCGACGGTGCGTGCTCGGGAAATCCGGGACCGGGCGGTTGGGGCGCGGTCCTGCGCTACGGCGACGTGGAGAAGGAATTGTCCGGCGGGGAGGCGGAGACGACGAACAACCGCATGGAGCTTCTTGCGGCGATCTCTGCCCTCAACGCGCTCAGGCAGCCCTGCGAGGTCGATCTCCATACCGACAGCAAATATGTCATGGACGGGATCTCCAAATGGATACACGGCTGGAAGCGCAACGGCTGGAAAACCGGCGACCGGAAGCCGGTAAAGAACGGCGAATTATGGCAGGCGCTCGATGAGGCGAGGAATCGTCACAACGTGACTTGGCACTGGGTGAAGGGCCACGCCGGTCACCCGGAGAACGAACGCGCCGACGAACTCGCCCGCAAGGGCATGGAACCGTTCAAGAGAGCGCGTCGCGCCGACGCGGTGAAGTGAATTCGAATGGGATATAATGCGAGGCTGTGATTCACTTGCGGCTGCCCCTCTTCCTAGGGCTCGACCCGGACTAGTCCAGCCCTCTCTTCCCCGCAGGCGGGGAAGCGGGACCTTCGGGGAATGCCGCTTGTCCCTTCGCCCCGCGTGCGGGGAGAAGGTGGCCGGCAGGCAGAATGAGGGGCAAATGCTTGCAGTCCGCCTTCAGAATCAGAGCAGCTCAAGCATCGCGGCCGCACCGGAAGCGGTCGCCTGTCCCGGGCTTTCCTCGACGTTCAGCGCCTTGACGACGCCGTCTTCGACCAGCATCGAATAGCGTTTCGAGCGGATGCCGAGCGTGCCGGCCGAAAGATCGATCTCCATCCCGATCGCCTTGGTAAAGGCGGCATTCCAGTCCGAGAGGAAATGGATCTTGCCCATGCCGCCGGAGTGGGTCGCCCAGGCGCCCATCACATGCAGGTCGTTGACCGCGACCACGGCGATATCGTCGATTCCGCGCGCAAGAATGGCGTCGCGATTTTCCAGATAGCCGGGCAGATGGTTGAGCGAGCAGGTCGGGGTAAAAGCACCCGGCACCGCGAAAAGAACCACGCGTTTGCCCTTGAAGAGCTGCTCTGTCGTTACCTCGACCGGGCCGTCTGCGGTCTTCTCCTTGAAGGTGGCGTTGGGCAGCTTGTCTCCGACGGCAATGGTCACTGGTATCTCCTCGTTTCTATGCAGTAGCGGTGTTTCGCAGGACTATAGGATCGGCTCAATCAAAGGCAAGCGTCGTTTCCATGCTGCGGCTGCCCGCGCGCAGGGTGAGCGTGATCGGCTTTCCCGCGACGTTCTTGTCCTTGCCGGAGAGCTTAACCGGAACGTCGGCCCGGCGCTCGGCGCCCTGCGCATCGTGAAAAACCGGCGCGCCGAAAAAGACGCCGGACGGCCCGGCGAGAAAGAGATCGGCTGGCCCGGCAGCCGCATCCGGCGGCACAACGAACTCAAGCCGCAGCATGCCCGCGGACGCATCGAATTTCGAGGTGACCACCCTGAAGTTCTCGGATGGCTGTTCCGGTAGCGCGGAAAGCGCCTTCTCGATGCGCGCACCGTCGAGCGGATTGTCGAATTCGCCGCTTTTGAGCGCAAGGGTCACATCGCCCTGCACGGGGATGCAGATATCTTCGCAGATGCCGAGGAAGACGGAGGCGCGGATGGTGACGTCGCCGCCGTTGCCGGTCTTCCTGAGGATCAGCGGGAAAGCCACCGGCGCGTCATATCCGGTGTAGCGCCCGGGTCCTTCGCCGAACGTCTTCGGCACTGGAAAGCGGATCGACCGCAGCGAGACGCCGCCGGAGGGATCGAGGGTCACTTGTGGTGGTATGCCGCTTGCGCCGGGATCGCGCCAATAGGTCTTCCAGCCGGGGTTCAGTCGAACTTCGAGAATGGCGGGAATGATACCACCCGGGTTCGGGTGCGAAGCGACAATGCGGAAAGCGCCGCCGGGCGAGGTCACCCATTCGCTGGCGGCTCCATAGGACTGGGCAGGCAGAAAAAAAGCGAGGAGAAGGCTTGCCGTGGCGATGCGCTGGGCCATCTTCATTGGGGTCGAGCGTCGGGTCATGGCCAAGCTGTATCGCGTTTCGCGCTTGGTCTCCAGCGGTCCCGATATGCCGCTGCGATCATAATTGCTTGATCGGCAAGACGAGAGCATGGACCGGGTGTCGCTTGCGTGGGCGCAAATATCGGCGAACGCCACGTAGAAGCGCTTTTCATTTCGTCGCGAATTGATAGGCTATCATCATCATGGCGAAAAACGTGCTGAATACGATACGCGAACGTGGCTTCCTTGACGGTCAATTCCTGATCGCCATGCCCGGCATGTTCGACACCAATTTCGCCCGGACGGTCATCTTCGTCTGCGCCCATTCGGAAGACGGGGCGATGGGTTTCATCCTGAATCGTCCGCAGCGCCTGACCTTCCCGGATGTTCTGCTGCACCTGCAGCTGCTGGACCCGGATGAGGCCATCCGCCTGCCGTCGGCTACGCGCGAGTTCCAGATCCAGGCCGGAGGGCCCGTCGAGACCGGGCGCGGCTTCGTGCTGCATTCGGACGATTATCTCAGCGACTCCAGCATTCCCGTCAGTGACGACATTTGCCTGACGGCGACGCTCGATATCGTCAGGGCGATCTCGCGCGGCGAGGGACCTCTCAAGGCCACCATGCTGCTCGGCTATGCGGGATGGGGCCCAGGCCAGCTGGAGGCCGAAATCACCCAGAACGGCTGGCTGACCTGCCCTGCGCAGGAGGAGCTGATCTTCAGCCGGGACCTCGACGAGAAGTACGACAGAGCGCTGGCCCTGATGGGTGTCAGCCCGGCGATGCTCTCGACGGACTCAGGCCACGCTTGATTGCCCCCGGCCGCCTGCCGTCACCTTCTCCCCGCAGGCGGGGCGAAGCGGCAAGCGGCGGTCGCTCGATCATCTCTCAAATCGGTGGCTGTAGCAGGAGGAGCGTGCCGCTTGTCCCTTCCCCAATGGGCCAGGGGGCAGATGCCCTCATGCCCGCTTCATCAGCGGAAATCGCTCCTTCAGGAGCCTCAGGATCGATTCCGATCCCACCGGCGGACCGAACAGGAAGCTCTGACCGTAGTCGCAGCCCATCTGCGCGAGCTGGATCGCATCCTCCTCGGATTCGATTCCCTCCGCGACCACCCGCATGTCGAGCTCGCGCGCCATCGTGATCACCGAGCGCAGGATGACCGCGCGCTTGTCGCTTGGATCGCGGACCAGCGCCTTGTCGATCTTGATCGTGTCGAACGGGAAGCGGGTGAGATAGGAGAGCGACGAGTGGCCGGTGCCGAAATCGTCGAGCGCCAGCCGCAGCCCGGCTTCGCGGAGCTTTTCAAGCACGAGCCTAGCCTGCTCGGGGTTCTCCATGACAAGCGATTCCGTCAGTTCCATTTTGATCTGCGCCGGATCGCAGCGGCTCTTGCTGAGAATCGCGCGCATGTCGTCATAGAGTTCGTTGTTCAGAAGCTGCGCGCTCGACAGGTTGATCGAGATGAAGATCGGCAGGTCGCCGGTCTGCGCCTGCCACTCGGCAAGATCGCTCGTGGCCTTGTCGAAGGCGAACAGACCCAGCTGGTTTATCAGGTCGGAATTCTCCGCGATGGGGATGAATTCAGTCGGCGAGATATTTCCGCGCTTCGGATGGTCCCAGCGCATGAGCGCTTCGAAGCCGGCGATTTCGGCATCGCTGAGGCGGACGATGGGCTGGTATACGAGGGAAAGCTCCTTGCGTTCCATGGCGCGTTTCAGGTCGGCTTCGAGCTGTAGGCGGTCCGAGCCGGAGGTCCGGAAAGCCGGACGGAACGGTTCGACCCGGTTGCCGCCCGCCTTCTTGGCGCGGAACATCGCAAGCTCGGCATCGTCGAGCAGTCCAGCAGCGCTCTGCTCCTGATCGAGCCATGAGACGAGGCCGATCGAAGCGGTCAGGTTGATCTCCCGATTTCCGTAGTTGAGCGGTACCATGATCGCCTTGCTGACCGCATCGGCGAAGTCGGCGATCTTGGGCGGATCGCGTTCGGACATGAGGATCAAACCGAACTGGTCGCCACCGAGACGCGCGAGCGTGTCCTGCGGGCGCAGAAGCCTGCGCAGGCGGCGCGTCAGCGCGATGAGGACGTTGTCGCCGGCGGCGATCCCGAGCATGTCGTTGACCTGCTTGTAGCGGTCGATGTCGATGGCAAGCACGGTCGGGCGTATCGAGTTGCTGCCGTCGCCCATCAGGAGGATCGCCTGCAGGCGATCGAGAAAGACCTGTCTGTTCGGCAGGCCGGTCAGATTGTCCAGAAGCGCGTTGTGCAGGAGCCGCTCGACCGAATTGCGCTGTTCGGTGATGTCGTTGATGGTTCCGACGCATCGGATGATTTCGCCATTGGCGCCGAGCACCGGGCGCGCCCGGATCGAGAGCCAATGATAATGGCCATCCTCGGCGCGCACGCGGAATTCATGGTTGAGCCGCCCGCGGCGATGCTCGAGCAGGACGTCGAGCGTTGCGCGGAAACGGTCGCGGTCGTCGGGGTGCAGCCGCGGCACCCAATTGCGCACCGGCCCATTCATCGTTCCGAGCGAAAGCCCGAGTTGGTGCGAGATATCGGGAATGGTAACGACCCGGTCGCGCGCCACGTCCCAGTCCCAGACGGTGTCGCCTGATCCCGTGAGTGCCAGCGCCTGGCGCTCGAGATCGGAGAACAGGCCGAGCTGATAGGCCCCGCCGGAAAAGGCGTGCTGCATGACGGTGAAGCCGATCAGAAGCACGATGAGTACGAGGCCACCACCGAGTGCCGGCTGCACAATGTCATTGGCGAGTTGACCGGTCACCGCGAGCCAAGCGCCGAACAGCCATACAAGGATCAACAGCCAGGCGGGAACGAGAAGGATCGCGCGGTCATAACGGTTGAAGCCCAGATAGGCGATCAGCACGATGCCGACGGTTGCCGTCAGCGCGAAGGACAGGCGGGCGATGCCGGAGGCGATCGCCGGATCGTAGACGGCGACGCCGAAGAGCAGCCCGAGGCCGAGAATCCATGCGAGCGTCGCGTAGCCGAGATGCTGATGCCAGCGATTGAGATTGAGATAGGTGAACAGGAAGACCACGAGACCGGCCGCGAGGAACACCTCCGTGCCCGCTCGCCATATGCGCTCGTCGTCGGCAGTCACGGTGATGAGCTTCGAAAGGAAGCCGAAATCGACGCAGATATAGGCAAGCACGGCCCAGGCGAGCGCGGCGGTGGCCGGCAGCATAGACGTGCCCTTGACGACGAAAAGGATCGTCAGGAACACCGCGAGCAGCCCGGCGATGCCGAGCACGATACCGCGATACAGGGTGAAGGCGTTGACGGTATCCTTGTAGGCGTCCGGCTGCCAAAGATAGATCTGTGGTAGCTCCGGCGTGGTGAGTTCGGCAACGAAAGTGATGACCGCACCCGGATTGAGCGTGATCCGGAAGACATCCGCTTCTTCGCTCGGTTGCCGGTCCAGCGCAAAACCCTCGCTCGGCGTGATCGAGAGTATTCGCTGCGAGCCGAGGTCGGGCCAGAAGAGCTTCGAATTCACGAGCCGGAAATGCGGTGCGACGATAACGCGTTCGAGCTGCTCTTCCGAAACATTTGCGAGCGCGAATACGGCCCAGTCGCCCTGGTGGTTTTCCGTGCTGGAACGCACTTCGATGCGTCTGACGATGCCGTCCGTGCCGGGAGCGGTCGAAACCTGAAAGGCATCGCCTCTGCCGCTGTAGATCTCCGTCGTGGCGGTAAGGTCGAGCGCCGTGTCCTCGCGCGAGATCTTCACCGGCTCGAGCGCATGCGCAACGCCGCCGCCAAGACCAAGGGCGAAAACGACGAATGCGACCAGAAACGCCGCCAGCCTTGCGGCTGGCCATGCGAGCGGCTTACGGGTCAGGGGCATCAAAGGGGCAAATTCCTGTTGGGTACGGCATCGACGGAGAGGAGCGAAAACATCAAATGGTCCCGCCACTGCCCGTTTATCTTCAAATACTGTCTCAAATAGCCTTCACGCTCAAAGCCGGCCTTTTCAAGGAGCCGGATGCTCCGAGCGTTTTCTGGAATACAGGCTGCTTCGATACGGTGCAACTCGAGCCCCGTGAAGATGTAGGGGATCGTCAGCTTCAAGGCCTCGTACATATGGCCCTGTCCGGCATATTTCTGGCCCATCCAGTAGCCGATCATGCAGTTCTGCGCAGCACCGCGGCGGATATGACCGATGGTGAGACCGCCAAGCAGCGTTTCGTCCGGCCTGTGGAAGAGGAAGAGCGGTACGGCCTGACCGGACGCGAATTCCTGCTCGTTGCGATTGACGCGGCTGCGAAAGGCGCCTTCGGTCATTTCGTCGGCGCGCCAGGTAGGCTCCCACGGCTCCAGGAAGGCGCGGCTTTCGCTGCGCAACCGATACCATTGCCGGTAGTCGGCGTAGCGGGGGAGGCGGAGCAGGTAATGCTGGCTGGCAATCTCGACCGTATCCGGCTGCCGCGAAAGGAACCGAAAAACCGATCTTGTCATCTATGCCTCCAGGCCAATACCGCGTCGGCGCCGCCGCAGTTCGGTCGAACCGAATGCATGTCGCCCGAACAATATGCGGCGGTTGGGACGACCTGCACGAGAACAATGCCCTAATGCGCGTCGGATGAGTCCGATCGAACGCGACGCGCTTCAGGGCACTGTCTCAATGCGAAACGTTGCACAAGTTTACGCCCAAATCGAATCCGATTTTAAGAATTGTACAAGGAAAACGAGGACGTTGAAGGAAGGCATGCGACCGGCAACGACCGGTCAGCTCGCCGCAGCATGGATAGCGTCCGCCTTAGCGGTCAGCGAGGCCAATATGTCGTTCAGGGGAGCGAGCTGCCCGAGCGGCCCGATGGCCGACAACGTCGGAACCGTGTCGAAGAACAGGCGGCCGGCCAGGTCGGTCAGGCGCTCGATGGTGATGCCCGACAGGCGTTCCATCAGTTCCTCATTAGGAATGGGCCGGCCGTACAGCATCATCTGCCGTGCGATTTGTCCCGCACGCGCGGCCGGGCTTTCCTGGCCCATCAGCAATTGCGCCCGGATCTGTGCGCGGGCACGCTCGATCTCCTGCTGATCGATGCTCAAGGACGACTTGCGCAATTCATCGACGATCACCGGCATCAATTCCGGCAGGTTTTCTCCGCCCGTTGCCGCATGCACGCCGAAGATGCCGGTATCGGAAAAGCCCCAATGGAAGGCGTAGACCGAATAACAGAGGCCTCTATGTTCGCGCACTTCCTGGAACAGGCGGGAAGACATGCCTCCGCCGAGGATGTTGGCAAGGATCTGCGAACAATAGAAATCACGCGCGTGATAGGCCTTGCCTTCGAAGCCGAGCAGAACCTGCGCGTCCATCAGGTCGCGGCTCTCGCGGCTGTCGCCGCCGGTGTAGCGCGCGGTCTCGATGACGGGAGCGCAAACGGGTTCGGCGGGCAGGGAGGCGAAACGCTCCTCCACCTGGCGCACGATGGTGTCGTGATCCACGGCGCCGGCGGCAACGATGAAGGTGCGGTCGGTCGTATAGTTGCGGCCGAGATACTGCCGGATCTGATCCGCGCTGAAGGACATCACCGTTTCCGGCGTGCCGAGAATCGGCCTGCCGACCGTCTGGCCGCGATAGGCGGTCTCGGCAAAGCGATCGAAGACGACGTCGTCCGGCGTGTCGTCCGCCGCGCCGATCTCCTGCAGGATGACCTGCTTCTCGCGACGGAGCTCGTCCGCCTCGAAGGTCGATTCCGTCAGAATGTCGGCGAGGATATCGACCGCCAGCGGCAGATGGTCCTTGAGTACGCGTGCATAGTAGGAAGTCGTTTCCGTCGAAGTTGCGGCGTTGACCTCGCCGCCCACATTCTCGATTTCCTCGGCGATCTGGCGGGCGCTGCGCCGCCTCGTGCCCTTGAAAGCCATGTGCTCCAGGAGATGCGCAATTCCGTGTTCATTCACGGTTTCGTTGCGCGAACCGGACTTGATCCAGACTCCGAGCGCCACGCTTTCCAGATGCGGCATTCGCTCGGTAACCACCGTCAGCCCGGAAGGGAGCCGGGTGCACTCAACTTTCATCATCCGTGATCTTTCGCTCTATTCCCGAACGCGGGTACGCTCGCCGATGAAGGTTTCGACGCTCTTGAGCTCCGGATCCAGGATGTCGAAACGCTCCGCCCTAGTCATGAGATCAGCAAGCCACGTCGGAAGCGCGGGGTCAATACCACTTGCCGATTTTACTGCGGCGGGGAATTTTGCCGGATGGGCAGTCGCAAGGGTGACCATCGGGGCGGAGTTCTTCTCGTGCTTGGCTGCCACAAAAACCCCGATTGCCGTATGCGGATCAAGGAGATAGCCGGTTTCGTCGAAGGTCTTGCGGATCGTCTTCGCCACATCTTTCTCCGAGGCGCGGCCCGCGCGAAATTCCTTGCGGATTTTTTTCAGCGCTGCGTCGCCGAGCGTGAACGAGCCGGATTGCCTGAGGCTCGCCATGGCTGCGCGGACTTCCGCCGGATCGCGCTCGTTCGCCTCGAAGATGAGCCTTTCGAAGTTCGACGAGATCTGGATGTCCATCGAAGGCGAGGTCGTCGCCTTGACATCGCGCATCTCGTAGCGGCCGTTCTTCAGGGTGCGCGCCAAAATGTCGTTTTCGTTGGTGGCGATGATCAGCTTGTCGATCGGCAGACCCATGCGTTTGGCGACGTAGCCTGCGAAAATATCGCCGAAATTGCCGGTCGGCACGGTGAAGGAGATCTTCCGGTCGGGCGCGCCGAGAGCGACCGCCGTCGTAAAGTAGTAGACGATCTGAGCCATGATACGCGCCCAGTTGATCGAATTGACGCCGGAAAGCTTCACGCGGTCGCGGAAGGCCTGGTCGTTGAACATGGCTTTGACCAGGTTCTGGCAATCGTCGAAATTGCCCTTCACGGCGACCGCGTGCACGTTCGATGCCGTGGACGTGGTCATCTGTCTTTGCTGCACGGGCGACACTTTGCCCTGCGGAAAGAGGATGAAGATATCGGTGCGATCGCGGCCGGCGAAGGCGTCGATCGCGGCGCCGCCGGTATCGCCGGAAGTCGCTCCCACGATCGTCGCCCGCTCACCCCGTTCGGCAAGGACATAGTCCATCAGCCGGGCGAGCAACTGCATGGCGACGTCCTTGAAGGCGAGCGTCGAACCGTGAAAGAGCTCCATCACGAAAGCGTTTGGTCCGGTCTGGACGAGGGGTGCTACCGCCGGATGACGGAAAGTGGCGTAGGCCTCGTCGATCATCTCGCGGAACTTGGCCGCCGGGATTTCGCCATTGGTGAAGGGTTCGAGAACGGTGAAGGCGATCTCCTGATAGGATTTGCCGCGCAGCGCCCGGATCTCTTTTTTCGAGAGCGCCGGCCATTCCTTCGGCAGGTAAAGTCCGCCGTCGCGGGCAAGTCCCGCCAGAAGAGCATCGCAAAAACCGAGAGAGGCCGCTTCTCCCCGTGTCGAAATATACTTCACCATCGTCATCCTTCGTCGTTTGCGCGTCTGAATGAGACGCGCGGCGCTGCAGGCGCTTTTGCGTCAGTCCCTGGCAAATCGCGCGGCCATTCTTGTCACCGTGGCAATTTCACGTCGGTTTCGGAATTTTCGGTTGGGGAGCGTGGACCGGTCGATTTTTGATTTCGCCGCTGATATAGACGATG
Source organism: Sinorhizobium sp. GQ132 (assembly GCF_059758575.1). NCBI lineage: Bacteria > Pseudomonadati > Pseudomonadota > Alphaproteobacteria > Hyphomicrobiales > Rhizobiaceae > Sinorhizobium > Sinorhizobium sp. GQ132. The sequence continues at coordinate 281,061 of NZ_JCAXDX010000003.1, forward strand.
CCCGAAGGTCAAGAAAGGCCTCCAGCCGTTTTCGGCCCTGAGCTCGAGTTGACCCGAGGCGGTCTCGAGCTCTCGCCCGTTGAAGCCGGCCGCGGCGAGTTTGGCTTTGTTATAAGCCGAAATCATCGCGGTTTGGGAGTTCGTCCGTTCAGTAGAGGTTGTGCAACGTGTCTGGCAAAGTATTTCGCCGTGTTCTCGCAGTATCCCTTCTTTTGGCCGCTGCCGGCTGTAACAAGACGCAATCGGGCGGCGCCATCGACGCCGGCGGAAGCGCGACGGCGCCGACGCCTGCGGTGATCCAGGCGGCCTGCCCGCCGATCAGCCTCCGCGACGGTACCTCCTCCTACCGCACCTATGCAAAGGGTGCCAAGGACGATCCGAGCAAGATCGTCTATCAGGCCTCGCTTGCCGACACGACGCGCCAATGCGTGCAGAGCCCGGACAAGCTGACGATGACGGTCGTGGTGCAGGGTCGCGTGGTCGCCGGTCCCGCCGGCGGGCCGGGCAGGGTGACGCTGCCGATCCGCGTCGCCGCCACGGATGGCGAGAAGACGCTTTATTCGGAGCTCACGCAATATCCGGTCGAAGTGCCGGCGGGCAGCGCCACCACCCAGTTCGTTTTCACCAAGGCCGATGTGACGCTTCCTGCCGGCGCCGGCGCCGAAGCGAAGGTCTTCGTAGGATTTGACGAAGGGCCGTACAGGACCAAGTAACGGGGCGGTTCGAGGGTAGGCTTGCCCCTCACCCTAACCCTCTCCCCGCAAGCGGGGCGAGGGGACGAGAACAAGGGCAGCCGCGCATTCCCTTCGCCCCGCTTGCGGGGAGAAGGTGGCCGGCAGGCCGGATGAGGGGCAAATCCCGCAGAACTCAGCCCATTCCTCAAAAAAACGCCGGGTCAGTTCACAGTGACCCGGCGTTCGTATTTCTCGTTCAGCGGCCGCTTACTCGACCGCGACGCTCTGGCCGCCTTCCCACTTGTAAAGCGAGAAGCTTGGCGAGGTGAGATCGCCGCTTTCGCCGTAGGTCAGCTTGCCGATGACCGTGTCGATCGCGTCGCCGGATTTGATGGCGGTGGCAACGGCAGTCGCGTCGTCGGGCGAGCCCGCCTTCTCGATGCCCGCCTTGAGAACCTGCACGGCGGCATAGGCGTTGAGCGTGAAGGCTTCCGCGGGGATGTTCTTGGCCTTGAGGGCCTCGATCACCGGGGCGGCGGCGGGGTTGCGGGTGGCGTCGCTGGCATTGGTGTAGACGGTGCCCGATGCGGCTTCGCCGCCGATTGCCCAGAACTCGGTGTTGGAAAGACCGTCGCCGCCGAGGAGCTGCGCCTTCACGCCCTGGTCATGCATCTGGCGAGCGAGCAGCCCGCCCTCCGCGTGATAGCCGCCGAAATAGACGACGTCGACGTTCTCGGACTTGAGGCGGGTGACGATCGCCCCGAAGTCCTTCTCGCCGGGCGTCAGGCCCTCATAGACCACCTCGGTGATGCCGCCTGCGTTGATCGCAGCCTTGAAGCCGTCGGCAAGACCCTTGCCATAGGCTCCCTTGTCGTGAAGCACCGCAACGCGCTTGTCCTTGAAGTTCTTGACGACGTAGTCGGCGGCGACGACGGCCTGCTGATCGTCGCGTCCGCAGGTGCGCAGAACGTTCCACAGGCCGCGGGTGGTCAGGTCCGGGGTCGTTGCCGTCGGCGTGACCATCAGGATACCGTTTTCCGCCAGCACGTCGGATGCCGGCATCGAGGTGCCGGAAAGCACCGGTCCGACCACGTATTTTATGCCTTCGCCCGCCAGCTGGTTGGCGACCGAGACGGCCTGCTTGGGTTCGCCCGCGTCGTCGACGATCTTGACGACAAGTTTCTCGCCATTGACGCCGCCGGCGCTGTTGATCGCTTCGACCGCCGCTTCGGCGCCGTTCTTGACCTGCTCGCCGAAGGCCGCAACGGGACCGGTGAGCGGCGTGATGACTCCGATGGTGATGTCGGCATGGGCGAGCGGCGCAAACGCGACGCTGGCCGCCAGGGCCATTCCGGTCAATCGTGAAAGACGCATTGTGTTTCCTCCTTGGAAAATTCCCCCTTCTGGGGGTTTGCTTGATATGCCCGCGCGCAGTCTGAAAATCGGCCGATTCTCGGAGGAAGTCCATGCGGCTTCAATGCGGCATGGAGTCTTCGCCCGCCCTAAGCCGTCCCCCTAAGCACTCCCCCCTAAGCCGTCATGGACTCCGACCATTCCGCGAGCGCGGCGATTACTCCGGGAAGCGCCGCCATTCGCGAGATGACCGTTTCGGCACCGGCTTCCGTCAGCTTGTCCGCATGGGCTGCGAACGTATGTGAACCGCCGGTAAAACCGACGACGCGCATGCCCGCCGCGCGGGCGCCATGAATGCCGTGAACCGAGTCTTCGATGACAAGAACGCGTGCCGGATCGACGCCGAACTGGGCGGCCCCATGCAGGAAGATGTCCGGCTTCGGCTTGACGCGATCCGGCCCGAGATCGCGCGCGGAATAGATGTGCTTGCCGAAATGATCCTTGATTCCGACCTTGCCGAGCATCATCGCAAGCCGTTTGGAAGTGGAGTTGGAGCAGATGCAATGCGGAAGCGTCAGTTGCATGAGTGCCGGCCGCACGCCTTCGATGATCTTGACGTCGCGGGCAAGCCGCATGTCGAGAATGGCATCGACCTTGTCGATCAGCGAGGCGGAGAGCGGAATGCTTGCTTCCTTCTCGACCGCCAGCAATGTGTCGCGCCAGGTCATGCCGGAAAAGCGTTCGGACATTTCCTCGATGCTGATCGGATAGCCCGCTTCCGTCAGCAGTCCGGCCTCGACTTCCGAAGCGATGATTTCCGAGTCGACGAGCACGCCGTCGCAGTCGAAGATGATGAGGTCGATACCGGTCATAAATCGGTTCCTTGGGAGAAAGGCGCCGCCGGCAGGGGAGGAGCTGAAAAGCGGCGCGGGAAACGGTGTCCGCAGCTTTATACGATGGCGGATCAAAGCTCAACCTGGGCAGGAGATGGAGAACCGGCGATTGTGGCCGATTCAACTCACAATCGCTGCAGCCGACGGTGCAAATCGTCGTGATCACCGCGGGAAGAGCTCCAGAAAGGCCTTCTCGCCTGGCGCCGTAAAGCGAACCGCCCGGCTGCTCTGCTCCCGTTTCGCCCAGCCCTTGTCGATGAAGAGCGTCAGCAACGCTTCCCCGAGCGAGCCGGCGAGATGCGACCGCCGCTCGCTCCAGTCGAGGCAGGTGCGGCAGATCGGCCGCCGGGATTTCCTGAGCGCGGCGTAGTCGATCCCGAGCGACTCGATGCGGACACGCCCGGCATCGGTCAGGGCCAGATCGTCGTCGCCCGTCATTTCGATCTGCCGGGCGGCGATCAGGCTGTCCAGCATGCGCACGCCGTAATCGCCGGCAAGATGGTTGTAGCAGACGCGTGCCTTGCGCAGTGCCGGGTCCTTCGGTCCGGGCCGCGAGCGCGTCAGGCCGCGCCCGGCGGCAAAACCCATGAGGCTTTCGAGCATGAGGCCAACCTCGTCCTCGCTCAGCGCGTAATAGCGGTGCCGGCCCTGCTTGCGCTGTGTCAGCAAGCCGCCCGCCTCCAGCTTGGCGAGGTGCGAACTGGCGGTCTGCAGCGTGATGCCGGCCTGGGCTGCGAGCTCCGTCGGCGTCAGCGCCTGGCCGCCCATCAGAGCGGTCAGCATGTTCGCGCGTGCAGGATCGCCGATCAACGAGCCGATAAGAGCTATGTCCGGACCTTCCTTCATACTTCGATGGTAGTCGAAGTATCGCGGGCCGGCAAGTCCCGGACGGCGCCGCCTGGACGACGGCCCCTGCAGCGACGCAGATTTTTCCGGCGCCTTCAGGCTTTGGTAACCATCTTCGGTAACCATAAGCCTATCGTCAGTCCGAGTAAGCGTATTTGCGAGTTGCCAATGTCATCAGTTGTTTCGCTTGCCGAAATCTCCCGTGCCGCCCGTCCGTTGAACTGGCTGGACAGCATCATCAAGGGAGATTGCGTGGCCGCGCTGAACGCGCTTCCCGATCATTCGGTCGATGTCGTCTTCGCCGACCCGCCCTATAATCTTCAGCTCGGCGGCACGTTGCACCGGCCCGATCAGTCGCTGGTCGATGCAGTGGACGACGATTGGGACCAGTTTGCCTCCTTCGAAGCCTATGACGCTTTCACCCGCGCCTGGCTGCTTGCCTGCCGGCGTGTCCTGAAGCCCACCGGCACGCTCTGGGTCATCGGCTCCTACCACAATATCTTCCGGGTCGGCGCGATCCTTCAGGACCTGCACTTCTGGGTCTTGAACGATATCATCTGGCGCAAGACCAATCCGATGCCGAACTTCAAGGGCCGCCGCTTCCAGAACGCGCATGAAACGCTGATCTGGGCGACGCCGAACGCCAAAGCCAAGGGGTATACCTTCAACTACGAAGCGATGAAGGCGGCGAACGACGACGTTCAGATGCGCTCCGATTGGCTGTTCCCCATCTGCTCCGGTTCCGAGCGGCTGAAGGGAGACGACGGTAAGAAGGTACACCCGACACAAAAGCCGGAAGCGCTGCTTGCCCGCATTCTGATGGCCTCGACCAAGCCCGGCGACGTCGTGCTCGACCCGTTCTTCGGCTCCGGCACCACCGGGGCGGTCGCCAAGCGCCTCGGCCGGCACTTCGTCGGCATCGAGCGCGAGCAGGACTATATCGACGCCGCCGCCGAACGTATCGCGGCCGTGGAGCCGCTCGGCAAGGCCACGCTCTCGGTCATGACCGGCAAGAAGGCGGAGCCGCGCGTCGCCTTCAACACTCTGGTGGAAAGCGGGCTCATCAAGCCCGGCACGGTTCTGACGGATGCGAAGCGCCGCTACAGCGCGATCGTTCGCGCCGACGGCACGCTTGCGTCCGGCGGCGAGGCCGGATCCATTCATCGCCTCGGCGCGAAAGTGCAGGGCCTCGACGCCTGCAACGGCTGGACCTTCTGGCACTTCGAGGAGGGAAGCGTGTTGAAACCGATCGACGCGCTCAGATCCGTCATTCGAAACGACCTGGCAAAACTGAACTGATCAACCAGTTCCGCCTGGGTCTTCGATAAGCGCCCCCCTCCGGTTTTTGTACCTTCAGTCCCGGATGAGCGCTTTAAACGCCCGGAATCCGAAGAGGATTCCGGGCGTTTGTATCAATTCTGGCGTCGGCCGATTACGGCACGGCGGCCGCTGTCAGCGAGGGTGCCGCCTCGGAAGCCTGAATACCGTAGGCCGCCAGGTCGGCCTTCAGCCTTTCTGCGCCGGTGAACTGAATCGCGTGCCAGCCGGCCGCTTGCGCGCCTTCGACATTGGCGGCGCTGTCGTCGATGAAGAGCGTCGCGCCCGGATCGAGATCGAAGGCCTTCGCGTGGGTCCGGTAGATGGCGAGATCGGGCTTGATGAGCCGCACGTCGCCGGAGACCGTAACCCCGCGCGGCAGGGTCAGGAAGGGATAAAGCTTCTGCGCCTCCCGGAAAGTGTCGGAGGCGAAATTGGTCAGCATCGTGACGTCCCAGCCGTCGGCGATCAGGCCTTCCATGATGGCGACCGTCCCCACATAGGCGTGCGGCACCATTTCATGCCAGTGCCGGCGAAAGGCGCGGATGTGATCTTCCCGTTCGGGATGATTGCGGATGAGGAGTGCCTCCGCCTCTTCCCAGGAGCGGCCGCGATCCTGCTCTATGTTCCAGTCTGACGTGCAGACATTGGCGAAAAACCAGTTGCGTTCCGCCTCGTCCGGTATGAGGCGGGAATAGGGAAGGTTCGGATCGTAATGGATCAGCACTTTGCCGATGTCGAAAACGATGTGGCGGATGTCGATGCTGCTCATTGGTATTCCTGCCGATCCTTGGCTTGCGACGGAAATTGGGCCGGAGCGGCCGCAAAGCGCTCGCCTTGCATTTAGCCCGCTTCGAACGCATGCGGTATAGCCTTGGCGATTGCCTTTTTCATGACAGTCGGAAGCGCCTGCGCCTTGAGCGAGGCGAGCGGCTCCCACCATCCGCTCGTGCCGGTCCGCGCCTCTCCGACATTGGCGCGCCAGACCCTGGCCCGAAAGACGGAAAGGTGCAACTCGAAATGCGTGAAGACGTGGTTGACGGTCCCGCACGGCTCCCACGCTGCCGGGAAGGGATGAGCGTCAATCGAGGTGTCGCCGTCGCGGCGCGCCGTCCAGTCCGTGCCGGGCACTTCTGTCATGCCGCCGAGGAGGCCCGTTTCGGGGCGCTTGCGAAGATAGACCGCCTCGAAGCCGTCGACGGCGACGAAGGCCGCACCCCGGCGCAGCGGCTTCTCCTTCTTGGCTGCCTTGCGCGGAAATGTCTCCGGGTCGGCTGTTTTCAGGGCCCGGCAATCCGCGCGAAAGGGACAGAGGGAACAGGCGGGCCGTTTCGGCGTGCAGATCGTCGCGCCGAGATCCATCATCGCCTGCGCGAAATCGCCCGGCCGATCGGCCGGGGTCAGCGCGTGGACGAGGGCCCGCATTTCGGGCTTGGCCGCGGGCAGCGGCGTCTCGACGGCATGGAGGCGCGAGATCACGCGCTCCACATTTCCGTCGAGAACGGCACTTGCCCGGTTGAAGGCGATCGCGGCGATGGCTGCGGCGGTGTAGTCGCCGATGCCCGGCAGCGCTTTCAGCCCCTCTTCGCTATCGGGAAAACGGCTGCCGTGATCGCGGGCGACCGCTTCGGCACATTTCTTCAGGTTTCGCGCGCGGGCGTAGTAGCCGAGGCCGGCCCAGGCCTTCATCACATCCTCGGTGTCCGCAGCGGCAAGGTCGCCGACCGTCGGCCACAGGGTGAGGAATTTCTCGAAATAGGCTTTGACTGCCTGGACCGTCGTCTGCTGAAGCATCACCTCCGACAGCCAGACGCGATAGGGGTCGGCAACCGCACCTTTCCGCGCCGCTGCCGGCGAGACCCGCCATGGAAGGTCGCGGTGGTGGCGATCGTACCATTCGAGAAGAAGTGCGGCGCTCGCCGCCTGTGGAAGATCGCGCATCATTTGCAGGGAGATCCTTTTGCGGCCTATACTTGGCCGATGCCGGCTCGAGCCGCAAGGTTCGATCGAAATTGCAAACAGAAAGTCGTTCCGTGAGTGAGAGAAAGGCCCGCAAGGGCGTCGTTCAGATCAGCGAAGTTGCCAACGGCCTGATCGATCCGGTGCTGGCGAAGCGTGCCGGCATCAACACGATGCTGCTCGGTTCGTGGGACGAAATCGCGGGCGCGGAGTTCGCCGATTGCACCCGGCCGGAAAGAATTGCCTGGCCGCGCCGCGCTTCCGAGATCGCCGGCGAAGGCGGATACCAGCCGGGTGTGCTGACGGTCGCGTGCGAAGGCGCCCGGGCGCTTTTCCTGACCCATGCCCAGGGCGAGCTGATTCAGCGCATCAACGGCTTCTTCGGTTTCCACGCAATCGGCCAGTTGCGCATCGTCCAGAAGCCGGTCGCACCGCCGCCCAAGCGCTACAGCCGCCCGCTGCCCCTCGTCGGCGAGGCTGCCCGGCGGCTCGAAACCATGGTGGAAGGCGTCGAAAGCGACGCGTTGAAGGCGGCGCTGAAGCGGCTCGGCACTGCCGTTCTGTCGACGCCGCGGCGATGACGGTCACGATTGTTTGAACGCTGTCGAAACACCCCCTCTTGTCGCCCCGCACGTGGCAAGTTATCGAAATCACGCTTCAATTTCCCTCGAGTAGAACACGGGTCCTGTCCATGTCCGCTTCCCAAACAAGCCTTCCGAAACGCCTGCTGAGCGGCGTCGCCGTTGCAGCGCTCGCTCTGGCGCTCGCAGCCTGCAGCGATGAAAAGAAGGAGGCGGCTTCAACGACGCCCGCCGAGACCACGGCGAGCACCGATGCGACGACCACCGCCTCGACGTCTCAGGCGCCTGCCGCCGCGAGCGAGGCGAAGCCGGCGACCGAAGTGGCGCAGGCCACAACCCCTGCCGCCAAGGTCGAGTTGCCGAAGTCGGAGGGCAGCGTCGACATGGCGAAGCTCCTGGAGCCCGGAGCGCTGCCGGAAATGGCGCTCGGAGAAGCCAATGCGCCGGTCACCATCGTCGAATACATGTCGATGACCTGCCCGCATTGCGCCAATTTCCACAACGATACATTCGACGCGATCAAGACGAAGTATATCGACAGCGGCAAGGTACGCTTCATCGTCCGCGAATTCCCCTTCGACCCGCGCGCGGCAGCCGCCTTCATGCTGGCGCGCTGTGCGCCGGAGGGGCAGTATTTCCCGATGGTTTCCATGCTGTTCAAGCAGCAGGAGCAGTGGGCGGCTGCGCAGAACGGCCGCGATGCACTCCTGCAATTGTCGAAACTCGCCGGTTTTACACAGGAGAGCTTCGAGGCCTGCTTGACGAACCAGAAACTTCTGGATGATGTGAATGCAGTCATGCAGAGGGGCGCCAAGGAATTCGGGGTCAAGTCGACGCCGACCTTCTTCGTCAACGGTGAGCACTATTCGGGGGACATGTCGGTTGACGTTATGTCGGCCCTCATCGACAGCAAGCTCTGATCCTTCGCTTTCAATTCCGACGGGCGACGGCGGCAGCCGTGCGCCCGTTTTTTGTCTCCGGTCGGTGGGGCTTCGCCATGCCTCACGCTGACGTATCGCCGGAAGTTCGCGGCAACGCCCGCCGCATGCGCAATGCCATGACGGAGGCGGAAACCAAGCTCTGGAATGAACTGCGTGCGGATCGGCTGATGGGGCTTGGTTTTCGCCGGCAAGTTCCGATCGCCGGTTACGGGCAGGGCAGAGGGGGGTATGCGCCGCCGTCCACCCCAGCGTGTCCGTCATGAAATTCACCCGGCTGCGCCTGCTCGGCTTCAAGTCCTTTGTCGAACCGACGGAATTCGTCATCGAGCGCGGCCTGACCGGGGTCGTCGGACCGAACGGCTGCGGCAAGTCCAACCTCGTCGAGGCGCTCCGCTGGGTGATGGGCGAGAACTCCTACAAGAACATGCGTGCCTCCGGCATGGACGACGTGATCTTTTCCGGATCCGGCAACCGCCCGGCGCGCAACACGGCCGAAGTCGGCCTTTACCTGGACAATAGCGACCGCACCGCACCCGCAGCCTTCAACGACAGCGACGAGATACAGGTGACGCGCCGTATCGAGCGCGAGCAGGGCTCGGTCTACCGCATCAATGGCAAGGAGGCGCGCGCCAAGGACGTGCAGTTGCTGTTTGCCGATGCGTCCACCGGTGCGCGCTCGCCGTCGATGGTGGGTCAGGGCCGCATCGGCGAGCTGATCGCCGCCAAGCCGCAGGCGCGCCGGCAGCTGCTCGAGGAGGCGGCCGGCATTTCCGGTCTCCATTCGCGCCGGCATGAGGCGGAACTCAGGCTGAAGGCGGCCGAAACCAATCTCGAGCGCCTCGACGACGTCACCTCGCAGCTCGAAAGCCAGATCGAGAGCCTCAAGCGCCAGGCGCGCCAGGCCAACCGGTTCAAGATGCTGTCGGCGGAAATCCGCCGGCACGAGGCGATCCTGTTCCATACCCGCTGGGTGCAGGCCAAGGAAGCGGAGGCCGAGGCGACCAGCCAGCTGAACCAGATCACTGCCCTCGTCGCCGAGAAGGCGCAGGCGCAGATGGAAGCCGCCAAGGCTCAGGCGATCGCGAGCCTCAAGCTGCCGGAACTGCGTGAAAACGAGGCGAAGTTCGCTGCCGGGCTGCAGCGCCTGCAGATCGCTCGCGCGCAGCTCGAGGAGGATGCCGGCCGGATCCTGCGCCGCCGTGAGGAATTGCAGCGGCGACTGGCGCAACTTGCGGAGGACATTGCCCGCGAAGAGCGGCTGGTCGCCGACAATGCCGGCATTCTCGCCCGCCTCGATCAGGAGGAGGAAGATCTGCGAGACGCGTTGGCCGAGGCGGATGATCGCGGCGCTCAGGCGCGTGAAAGGCTCGACGAGGCCAATGAAAAGCTAGCGGCGAGCGAAGCCGGTCTCGCCCGCATTACGGCCGAGCGCGCCGAGGCGCAAGCCGCGCGCAACCAGATCGAGAGAGCGCTGCGCGATCTCTCCGAGCGGCAGGCGCGACTTGCACGCCAGCTCGCGGATCAGGGGCGCGAAGTCGACGAGCTTGACGGTCAGATGGCGCGCCTCCCCGATCCGGATGAGAAGAGAGGGCAGGTGGAGCTTGCGGAGGCGGCGCTGGAGGAGGCCGAGGCCGCCGTCGCCGCCGTCGAAGAGAGACTCGCCGAGGCGCGCGCCGACGAAGGCGCCGCGCGCCCGCCCGTCGACGAGGCCCGGGCGCGGCTGAACGGCATCGAGACGGAAGCGCGAACGATCCGGCGCATGCTGGAGGCGGCCGGCGGCAGCACTTATCCGGCCGTCGTCGAGGAGATGAAAGTCGAGCGCGGCTTCGAGGCGGCGCTCGGCGCGGCTCTTGGCGACGACCTCGATTCGCCCCTGGAACAGGCGGCGCCGGCGCACTGGCGCATGCCCGGCGACGATGCGAACGATCCCGCATTGCCGGCTGGCGCCCTCCCTTTGATCGATTTCGTCCAGGCACCGGAGGCGCTGAGACGAGCGCTCCGGCAGATCGGGATCATCGAGAGCGATGAGGAGGCGGAGCGATTGCTGCCGCTCCTCAGGACCGGCCAGCGGCTGGTGACGAGGCAAGGCGCCGTCTGGCGATGGGACGGCCACGTTACCGGCTCGGAAGCGCCGAGTGCTGCGGCCCTGAGGCTCGCCCAGAAGAACCGCCTTTCCGAACTGGAAGGTGCAGCCGAGGAGGCGAGCGAGGCCTTGCTGAAGGCGGAGGCGCATCTTGCCGCTGCCGGCGCGCACATCCGCGCCGAGGATGAGCGGCTGAGGCTTTCGCGCGAGGCGCAACGCATGCTTACCCGGCAGCTCTCCGAGGCGCGCGATGCCTTGGCAGCCGCCGAGCGGGCCTCCGGCGATCTTGCCCGGCGCCGCGCGGTGCTTGCCGAGACGAAGCTCCAGATCGAGGGGCAGGCCGAGGAGATCGCCGAAGAGATCGAGGCGGCCAGGGAAGCCTTTGCCGGTCAGCCGGATCTTGCAGAGCTTGACCTGCGGCTGAGCAATCGGACGGCCGAAGTCGCGACCGACCGTGCGGCGGCGGCCGAAGCTCGCGCCGCACATGACGGTCTCGCACGCGAAAACGATGGGCGCCTCAGGCGGCTTGCGGCCATCGCCGGGGAGCGAGAGACCTGGGCAGCGAGGGCGGCGAGCGCCGAAGATCACATTGCGACGCTTCGCGACCGCGAGGCGGAGGCGCGCGAGGAGGTCGAGGAACTGCTCGATGCCCCTGACGAGTTCGACGACAAGCGCCGCGCGCTGATGAACGAGCTGCAAAAGGCGGAGGCGTCGCGCCGAGAGGCGGCCGACAGACTCGCCGAGGCGGAAAACCACCAGCGCGAAGCGGATCGCCAGGCCGCCACCGCGCTCTCGGAACTGGCAGAGGTACGCGAAAAGCGCGGCCGCGCCGAAGAGCGGCTCGTTTCTGCGCGGGAGCGGCGTGTCGAGATAGAGGCGCGCATCCTCGAAGCACTGTCCTGCGCCCCCCATGAAGTGATGCGCCTTACCGGCCTCGGCTCCGAGGAAGGACTGCCGGATATGCGCAGCGTGGAACGGGAACTCGAGCGGCTGAAGATCGAGCGGGAAAGGCTCGGCGCCGTCAACCTGCGCGCCGACGAGGAGCAGAAGGAGCTTTCGGAGCGGCTCGCGGCGCTGCTCAAGGAACGTGACGACGTCATCGAGGCGATCCGCAGGTTGAGGAGTGCCATCCAGAACCTCAACCGCGAGGGCCGCGAGCGGCTGATTGCCGCGTTCGACGTGGTCAATGTGCAGTTCCAGCGGCTTTTCACCCATCTCTTCGGGGGCGGCACGGCGGAACTGCAGCTCATCGAAAGCGACGACCCGCTGGAAGCGGGGCTCGAAATCCTTGCCCGGCCGCCCGGCAAGAAGCCGCAGACGATGACGCTGCTTTCCGGCGGCGAGCAGGCGCTGACTGCCATGGCGCTGATCTTTGCCGTCTTCCTCACCAATCCGGCCCCGATCTGCGTTCTCGATGAGGTGGATGCGCCGCTCGACGACCACAATGTCGAGCGCTACTGCAACCTGATGGACGAAATGGCGGCCTCCACCGAGACCCGCTTCGTCATCATCACCCACAATCCGATCACCATGGCCCGGATGAACCGCCTGTTCGGGGTCACGATGGCGGAGCAGGGGGTCTCGCAGCTCGTCTCGGTCGACCTGCAGACGGCAGAGCGGCTGCGCGAAGCCGTCTGATGGCGACCTCCAATTTGGTGCACTGCAACAAAATCTTCGCCGAGTGCATTTTCAGCCCGGAGCATATACTGTAGATGGTCTGGAGCGGGGTGAGGAAAAGTGCGTGCGCTTTTCCGCCCGCATCCCGCTCTGACTTCTTGGATTCGATCACGTTCATGATTTTAGGTCGGCGACTGTTTCGGGTGGAGAACAGGCATGGCGAAATGGGTATATACCTTCGGTGCGGGAGAGGCCGAAGGGGGCGCGGAAGACCGCGACCGGCTGGGCGGCAAGGGGGCTAACCTCGCGGAGATGTGCAATCTCGGCCTGCCGGTGCCGCCGGGGCTCACAATCGTCACCGCTGCCTGCAACAGCTATCTCGAGAAGGACCGCTGCATGCCCGAGGGTCTGCGCGAGCAGGTCCGCGAGGGCATTGCGCGGATGGAGAAAATCACCGGGCGCGTCTTCGGCGATACGAACCGCCCGCTGCTTCTGTCGGTCCGTTCCGGCGCGCGCGCCTCCATGCCGGGAATGATGGACACGGTCCTGAACCTCGGCCTCAACGATCAATCCGTGCATGCGCTCGGTCACGACGCCGGCGATGCGCGCTTTGCCTGGGACAGTTACCGCCGCTTCATCCAGATGTATGGCGATGTGGTGATGGGGGTGGACCACGAGGTTTTCGAGGAAGTTCTGGAGGACGAGAAGGCGCGCCTCGGTCACGAGCAGGACACGGAGCTTTCCGCCGTCGAATGGCAGCACGTGATCTCACGCTACAAGGAGGCGATCGAGGAGATGCTCGGCGTGCCTTTCCCGCAGGACCCGGAAATTCAGCTCTGGGGCGCGATCGGTGCCGTCTTTTCGAGCTGGATGAACCCGCGGGCCATCACCTACCGGCACCTTCACGGCATACCGGCCGGCTGGGGCACGGCCGTCAACGTCCAGGCCATGGTCTTCGGCAATCTCGGCAATTCGTCGGCGACGGGCGTCGCCTTCACGCGCAACCCGTCGACGGGCGAGAAAGAGCTCTATGGCGAGTTCCTCGTCAATGCTCAGGGCGAGGACGTGGTCGCCGGCATCCGCACGCCGCAGAACATCACCGAGGCGGCCCGTATCGCGTCCGGTTCGGACAAGCCGTCACTGGAAAAGCTGATGCCGGAGGCTTTTGCCGAGTTCGAGAAGATATGCAACGCGCTCGAGCGCCACTACCGCGACATGCAGGACATCGAGTTCACGATCGAACGCGGCAAGCTTTGGATGCTGCAGACGCGTTCCGGCAAGCGAACGGCCAAGTCGGCGCTGAAGATCGCCGTCGACATGGCCGAGGAAGGGCTGATCTCGAAGGAGGAGGCGGTGGCGCGCATCGATCCGGCTTCGCTCGACCAGCTTCTGCATCCGACGATCGACCCTCATGCCCGCCGCGACATTATCGGTTCCGGCCTGCCGGCCTCGCCGGGTGCCGCCACGGGCGAGATCGTCTTCAGCTCCGACGAGGCCGTGCAGGCGGTCAAGGAAGGCCGCAAGGTCATTCTCGTTCGCGTCGAGACGAGTCCTGAAGACATTCACGGCATGCATGCGGCGGAGGGCATATTGACGACCCGCGGCGGCATGACCAGCCACGCGGCGGTCGTCGCCCGCGGTATGGGTACGCCTTGCGTATCGGGCGCCGGCAGCATCCGCGTCGATCAGCGAAACGAGCTCCTGATCGCCGCGAGCGTCACGCTCCGGAAGGGCGACGTGATCACCATCGACGGCTCCTCCGGCCAGGTGCTGAAGGGCGAGATCCCCATGCTGCAGCCGGAACTTTCGGGCGACTTCGGCAAGATCATGCAATGGGCCGACGCAAGCCGCCGCATGACCGTGCGCACCAATGCCGAGACGCCGGCGGATGCGCGCGCCGCCCGCTCCTTCGGCGCCGAAGGCATTGGACTCTGCCGTACGGAGCACATGTTCTTCGAGGACGACCGCATCAATGTGATGCGCGAGATGATCCTGGCCGAAGACGAAGCAGGGCGGCGGGCAGCACTTTCCAAGCTTCTGCCCATGCAGCGCTCCGACTTCGTCGAGCTCTTTTCGATCATGCACGGCCTGCCGGTCACGATACGTCTTCTCGACCCGCCGCTGCACGAGTTCCTGCCGAAAACCGACGAGGAAATCGCAGAGGTTGCGCGCGTGCTGACGATCGATCCCGCGGAACTTCGTCAGCGGGTCGATGCGCTTCACGAGTTCAATCCGATGCTCGGGCATCGCGGTTGCCGACTGGCGATCTCCTATCCGGAGATCGCTGAGATGCAGGCGCGCGCGATTTTCGAGGCGGCGGTCCAGGCTGCCCGCGATACCGGCGCTGCCGTCGTTCCCGAGATCATGGTGCCGCTCGTCGGCCTGCGCGCCGAGCTCGATTACGTCAAGGCGCGGATCGAGGCGGTCGCCAAGGAGGTCGTCGGCGAGGCTGGCGTGAACATCGATTATCTGATCGGCACGATGATCGAGTTGCCGCGGGCGGCCCTCAGGGCGGACACGATCGCCGAATCGGCGGATTTCTTCTCTTTCGGCACCAACGACCTGACGCAGACCACCTTCGGCATTTCGCGCGATGACGCGGCCCTGTTCCTGGCCACCTATCAGCAGAAGGGGATCATCGAGCAGGATCCCTTCGTCTCGCTCGATTTGGACGGCGTGGGCGAACTGATCCAGATCGCGGCGGAGCGGGGCCGGCGGACCAAGAACGGTTTGAAGCTCGGGATCTGCGGCGAGCATGGCGGCGATCCCGTCTCGATTCGCTTTTGCGAGGAAGCGGGTCTCGATTACGTTTCCTGCTCGCCGTTCCGAGTGCCGATCGCGAGACTTGCGGCCGCACAGGCGGCGATCAACGGCCGCGAGGTCGCCGAGGTTCAAGCTCTGGCGGCGAGCTGACGGTCGTCGATCTTCGTCCGGAGTTGCGGGATTTCTCGCCGGTCAGTGCCAGTAATAGGGGCCGCGCAGGAAGACGTCGTTGTCGTACCGGAAAGCGCGCGCTTCCGCGCGACGGTCGAGATCTATGCGCTGCAGGCAGTTCGCGAACGCATCCGTGCCCCTTCTGAAGCCGTAGGAGGCGCATGTATTTTCGTCTCTCGCTCGACGTTCCTGCGGCGACATCGACTGGCACGCGGCAAGCACCAGCCCCACGGCCGCAAGGCCAAGCAGTCTCATTGTCATCGTCGTCATCCTTGCCTCCTGACCGGCACCCATTCGCGGGGACAGAGTCCGATGGCATTCCGCTGGACGACAGGCATGATACTGCAACGCATAAGACGAAATCCGTTGGCGCGATTCAACTCGGCGACATCATGCGCCCGTTGCGCATCGCTGGTCAATCGCCCCACGGAGTGCGGTTCAGATCCGCTCGAGGACGCCGACGAAGGAGTTGGCGAAGCTCTTTAGACCGGCGGTGTGCTCGCTCGGCTGCTCGACGCGGATGGTGGTGCCGTCCTGAGCGAGACAGATGAACAGGATGATCGGTGTCTTGTCCTCCGCCTGGCCGTGGCGTATCGCGGCGATCGTCACGCAATCGTCGACGAGACCGGAAGCCGGCAGAACGAAGAGCAGCTCGGCGCCGATGTCGTGAGCCACCTTATGCGTGAAGCCGACGAAATCGTCCTTGTCGCCGGAAAAGCGGTCGAGCGAAAGCTCCAACTCGAGAAGTGCCATGGGCATTGCAGCTTCGCCCACCGGGGGCGGAGGGGCGGGGATGGCGATGTCCATGGTAGACTGCTGTGCGGCCATGATGTCTCTCCGTTGATTTGCCGCGCCTCTTGCCGGCGACGACGGCCGATGCCTCCAAATGCTACAGCGCCGTGTGTCCGGCCAAATAGTAAACCTGAATAGGTGGTTAACGAGAATGGCAAATTTGCGGCACCCGTGTGAGTGGCGCCGCCATAATCGCCGCCCGCATTCTCTCTTTGGCCTCCATGGGGCGATCTCCATCGCCGATGGGGGAAAGATACGGGTTTGCACTACCCGAGCCATGGTCTAAGAAAGGCGAGGTCCTTTTCCGCCTCGGGGATTGATTCCGTTAGATGATTGTCCGCTACGAGCGTCCCTATTCCTACGCGGCACATTGGGCGCGCCGCATTGCCCGCATCGCCTTCATCGTTTTTCTGCTGTCGCTGCTGTCGCATCGTTTCGGTCCTCTGACGACGCCGCACTTTCTGGCGTTGGCGTTGATCGCCGGGGGCTTGGCTCTCCTTAGCGTCGTGCTGGCAACGGTCGGGCTCACGCGTCTTTGGCAGGTGGCAGCGATCGGCGGGTCCGCTTCCGTCTCGGCGCTCTTCTACGCGGCCGTTCCGCTCGGGTTCTTCGGTTATGGGGCCGTGCAATACCTGACGCGGCCGGCGCTCTACGAGGTCAGTACCGATACCTCGACGCCCCCACCCTGGATCAGGACGCCGGCATCGGGGGAAAGCTGGCTCGGGCGCAAGCGTGCGGTGACGCGGGAAGACCGCGAGGCGCAGGTTGAAGCCTATCCGGGGCTTACGGGCCGGCGCTACGAAGGGGCGCTGGACCGTGTATTCCAGGGCGTGCGCAAGGTCGTCGAGCAGACGCGGATCACCATCACTGCTGAGTTCGGCGCCGACAACGCGCGGGCGGACCTCGAAGACCTCGCCGTACGACCCGAGGCAGGCGGGGATGCGAATGCCGGGCCGAACGTCATCCCCGTTCCAACCGCTCGACCCACGCAACTGGCCGACGATGGCATACCGGGAAGGCGATCCAGCGACGTCGTCCTGCAAGGCGAATGGCGGAGCCTTGTCGTCGGTTTCCGATTCGACGTGCTGATCAGATTGCGCGAAGAGGCGGAAACGACCTTCGTCGATCTGCGCGTGGCTTCGCGCTACGGCCGCCATGACCTCGGCATGGGAGCCATGTTCGCCGAGGAGTTCCTGCGCGACCTCGACGCCGAGCTTCTGGGGATCGCGGGCGATTAGAAAGTGCGCGCGGTTTCCTGCCCCGCATTGCGCGTTTCAGCGATCCAACCGCGTCACGCCAGCCGGTATGCGCTGGCGAGCGACGGCGGCCCTTCTGTTTCGACGCGCCCCTGCTCGATGAGGTCTTCGATATGCGCCAGCAGCGAGAGTGCCGCAGCACCATGCAGCCGTGGGTCGGTCGAGGCATAGATCACCTTGACCATGTCGGCGATCTGCCGGTCCCCCGCACGCAGGCGTTCGAGCACCGCGCGCTCGCGCATCCTGCGATGCGCCTTCAACGCCCGCACGAAGGAGGCAGGCTCGTTGACCGCACCGCCATGGCCTGGCAGGTAGATCCGATCGTCGCGCTGGAGCAGCTTGTCGAGCGAGGCCATGTAATCGGCCATGGCTCCGTCCGGCGGCGCAACGATGCTCGTCGCCCAGGCCATCACATGATCGGCTGAAAACAGGATTCCGGTTCCATCAAGCGCAAAGGCCATGTGGTTGGCCGTATGCCCGGGCGTCGCTACCGCCGTCAGGCTCCAGCCGTCGCCTTCGACGCGTGCCCCGTCGCAAAGCGCGACATCGGGCACGAAGTCCATGTCCGAACTTTCGGCGAAGGGATTGACCTCGCCGGCATGCAGCGGCCGGGCTGCCCGGTGCGGTCCTCCGCCTACGACCATCGCGCCGGTTGCCCGGGCGAGCCTGCCGACGAGCGGAGAGTGGTCGCGATGGGTGTGGCTGACGGCGATATGCGTCACTTCGCGCCCCCTGAGCGCGGCCATCAGCGCATGGAAATGTGCCTCGTTCTCGGGGCCGGGGTCGATTATCGCGACCGACTTTCGGCCGACGATATAGGTGTTCGTGCCGTGGAAGGTAAACGGACTGGGATTGTTGACCGTGATGCGCTGTACGTTCTCGGCTACGCGCACCGGTTCGCCATAGGCGGGCTTGAAATCGAGGTCGAATTCCGGAGCTTGCATGTCTTGGCCTGTCATCCGCTTGCACGACCGCCCTCGGGAGTTTTAGGGGTCGGCGCGACCATAGGCCAAAGGCCGGGCGGAGGAAACATCGGTTCGGCCTGAAGATTGCTGCCGTACCGCGAGCGATAAATCTGCGCGCCAAACGAAGTTAAGCATTGTGAGCGCGCACGAGCTTTGCTAATCAGGCGCTCGATTTGGCGAGCAGATTACCTGCCAGTTTAGTTGGGGCGTAGCCAAGCGGTAAGGCAGCGGTTTTTGGTACCGCCATTCCCTGGTTCGAATCCAGGCGCCCCAGCCACTTCACACCACCGAACCTATACCTTGCCGAAGATGACGGCGTGGTCGATGCGCTCGACGACAGACCTGCCGACGGTAATTCGGTTTACCGGCATGAAACCGAAAAGCACCGTTTTTCTGCGGCAGTGATATTCAGACGTATTTGGCGCCGCTAGGGGGAATAGTTTCCAAAGAAACTTCGGGTTCCGCAGTAATCTTATTTTTGTATAAGTTATATATAATAATGCGTATTTTTGGCCTTCTCATCGATATCGTAAAATGCAATTTAGTATTTGTGATTGACAACAAACGTATTCGCCTATTTTCTGTAGGTCTAGTCGCGTTGGGGAATAGCGATATGAAAGCTATTATTCTTGTCAATGTCGCGTACTGCCTTGCATGGTTCATTATCGTATGTGACGCATGGGCGGGTCCATTCGGCATAGAGCAGGGACAGAGTAAAAACTCTCTTGAACTAAGAAAAGTAGCCCCACACGGCGGCATATATAATCTTCGGTCCGTCCCGCGGCGTCACCCCGATTTCGAAGTATACGCAGCAGAAATCAGCGAAAGATTTGGTGTTTGCCGTGTCAGTGCCGGATCGATGATGTTCAGGAAGGATCGGTTCGGAACAAACGTTCGATCGAAGTTCGACGAGATTGTACAGGAACTCGAAGATATTTACGGCAAGGGAAAACGCTTCGAGCATTTGAGGGCAGATCCACGCTGGCATGAAAAGCGTGACTGGGTGATGTCCATAACGCAGAACGAGCGGATGCACCGATACGAATGGTCTGCCGCGCATGGTTCGAGGCTCAAGGACGGGATCAAATATATAAAGCTGAGAGTCCAGGGCATCGGCGAGGACGTATCGTTCATCGCCCTGGAATACGACTTCGAGAACCGAGCCAAGTGCCTCGCAGAGAAAACACAGAATCTCGCAAGCACCCTGTGAGGGCGCAACGCCTCGCCTCCTGACGGCCGAGATTTGCGCGGCGGAAATTTCGTAAGGGCTGCCTCGGACGCGGACGGATCGAGGCGGGCAACAACCTCCTGCATATGCCGATAATGGCCGCCGGCGAAAGCCGACGCGTCGAATTATCCAAGCGGTGTCTCCGTTCGGAATGCGGCCGTGGTGCCGGGCGTCTGCGATGCGCTTCCGGCCGAGCAGCCGGCGCAAATCGGCGGGGTGAGGTTGGATAATCCGGTCGGCAACCTTATGGTGCGCCTTTGCAAACCCCGGGCTCGGCTTCACCGCGCTCGGCAGAGGCACGATGCAGAACACCGGAATAGGACTGATAATGACGAGCACGCGGTTCCTTCTTCGTCGCACATCCGCGACGGGCCCAACCTTCGAAAGAGCTTTGGATCAGGGCCGTTCGGTCAGCACATTGCTTCGATTGCTTCTCGTCGCTTTCCTGCTGACATTTGCACCGCCGGCCCTTGCCCAGGACAGCGGCGGACAGCCGGAAGCCGGCGCAGCAGCCGATGTGCAGGGCCAGAGTAGTGCCTTACCGGAGGTGCCGCCGAAGGCCTTTCCGGAGGAGCAGGCACGCATCGATGCCTGGCAAGCGACGCTGGAGCGTGTGGAGGCCGCGCTCCAGGCCGAACGCATAGACGACGTCACTCTTTCACAGCTGCGCAGCCAGATCGCCAAGATTCCCATGCAGGCCGCCGGGCTCAAGGCAGCACTGCAGCCGCGATTGCAGCTCGTCAATCAGCGCATCGAGCAGTTGAAGCCGGCCGACGAGCAGGCCGCCCGCAATCAGACCGAAGCGATCAAATCCGAACAGGCGCAACTACAGTCGGAGGCGGCCGGCCTGCAGGGCGTCGTCCAGCAGGCCGATCTCATCGCGCTTCGCGCCCAGCAGGATATAGACACGATCGGAGAGCGGCGGCGCGCCCTCTTTACGAGCTCCATTCTGCAGCGCTCGCAGAGCCTTGCCGATCCTTCCTTCTGGTTCGATCTAGCCGCCGCGACACCGGAGACGCTGGCGGACCAGTCCCGCGTCGTCGGGCACTGGTTCGGAGCCCTGGTCGAACGCACCGGCCGATCGGCCGCGGGCATTCTCGTGGTCGTGATCGGCTTCGCCGCCTTTCTTCTGTCGCCGGGCCGGCGCTGGCTTACTCGGCGCACGAGCCGCGACCCTTCGGTTCTCCACCCGTCGGGGCTTGCCAAGGCGACCGCAGCGGCGGCCATCACGCTTGCCAACTTGCTGATCCCGGCTGTCGCCTTCTTCGTGCTGTACCAGGCCATGTCCATTCTGAAGGTTCTTCCGGCGGATCTGGCGACGGTCCTGCGGCCGGTCCTTTTCGGGCTGACCTTCGCATCCTTCTTTTACGGACTCTCGATCGCCGTTCTCGCACCGGAACGGCCCAGCTGGCGGCTCGTCCACGTTACGGACACGGCGGCCGAGCGGCTGATTCCGATAATAGTGGCCATGGCTGTGGTGAATGTCGGGGGCCTTGCCCTCGACGCGTTCCTGAAGGCGACCCATGCGCCCCTCTCCTTTGCCGTCGCGGCCCAAGGCCTCGGTGCCATCGCGCTCGGCATTCTCGCCATGTTCGCGCTCAGATTTGTGGCGCGCGAAGACGATGACGAGAACCCGCAGGGAACGAGCTCGGCCTGGCGCCTGCTCATTCCGGTTACCTGGGCGGTCGCCGCGCTCACCGTTATTGCGCCGCTCGCCGGCTTCGTGGCCTTCGGACGCTTCGCCGCGCTGCAGATCGTCTTCACGACGGCGGTGCTGATGAGCCTCGTGCTGTTGCTGCGTCTTGCGGACGAGGCGATTTCCTACGGCTTTTCGGTGCAGACGCGGATCGGTGGCTTCATGCGGCAGGCGATCGGCCTGAAGCCCAACACGATCAGCCAGATCGGTGTGATCCTTGCCGGGTTCGCGCGCCTGATCGTGATCATGGTAGCCGTGATGGCCCTTCTCGCGCCCTGGGGCATCCAGTCGGAGGATGTGGTCGGCACCTTCACCTCCGCCTTCTTCGGATTCGAGATCGCCGGATTTTCGTTCTCGCCTTCTGCGATTCTCGGCGCGATCGTCGTTTTCGTCGTCGTGATCGTCGCAACGCGCGGTTTCCAGAGGTGGCTCGACGGTCGCCTTTTGCCGCAAACCAGCCTCGACACCGGCCTCAGGACGTCGATCCATACGGGGGTGGGCTATGTCGGCGCTGCGATTGCGGGTCTCGTGGCCTTTTCCTATGCGGGTCTCAACCTCCAGAACGTCGCAATCGTCGCCAGTGCCCTGTCCGTCGGCATCGGTTTCGGCCTGCAGTCCATCGTCAACAACTTCGTCAGCGGGATCATCCTGCTTGCCGAACGGCCCTTCAAGGTCGGGGACCGCATCGAGGTCGGCCCGAATACGGGGATCGTCCAGCGCGTCAGCGTCAGGGCTACCCAGATACAGACCTTCGACAATGTGACCGTGATCGTACCCAATGCCGACCTGATCAGCGGCCAGGTGGTCAACTGGATGCATGGCGACTTCTCGGCGCGCCTGAAGATTCCCGTGGGGGTCTCCTATGAATCGGACCCGGAGCAGGTGCGGCGGGTTCTGCTGGAAATCGCCATGGACAATCCGCGCGTCTTGAAAATTCCGGAGCCTTTCGTTTCCTTCACCGATTTCGGAGCCGATGCCCTGCAGTTCACCTTGTTCTGCCACGTCGGCAACATCAACGCCGATGCGGGCGCGGCGAGCGATATGCGTTTCGAAATCGCCAAACGCTTCCGCGAGGAAAAGATCGAAATGCCCTTCGGCCAGCGCGACATCCATCTTCGCGATCTCGCCAGCATCGAGGGGCTGGTCCGCGAGCTGTTCGATGGCCGCACAGCCGCGCCGGCCGCAGCGTCTCGGCCCGGGCAAACGCGCGCGAAACGTCGGAAGAGTGCGGCCGAGGCCGCCAGCGAATGAGTATGAAGGCAGTCCGGATGACGAAGCAGGCCCGCTGGCTTTCGGCAGCGGGCCCGGGGGGTAGCCGAGACGGTTCGAGCTGACTACTCCGCCTTTGCGCCGCCCAAAAACTCCTCGCACCAGCTCGGCCCGTTCGGACGCTTGCGGTCGCCGGCGATCCGGATCGCGCGGATGACGTAGTCGGAGGAGACCGTCAGCTGAACGGAGCAGCTCAGATATTCCGTGCGCGCGGCAGAGATGCGCTTGCCGCGTTTGCCGTCGGCGGTCTTTTCGTATTCCGCCGGGATCCTGCGCGTCTTGTAACCGCCCTTCCAGCTATAAACGGTGTCGCCGCCCGCTTCGACGTCGGAAATGGGTGGGCCAAACTGAGCGAAGAAGGGCCCTGCCGGCTGGCCGAGCCAGCGTGCCTCGACCGCATTTCTCGTGATCCCGGTCGTCGTCGTGCAGCCGGCAAGAAGCAGCCCGAGGGCGCCCGCCGTCATCATGCGGAAATTCATGTGTCTGTCCCTTAGATATGTCCTGAAACCTGCGGCGCGGAAGGGCCGGAATCCCCGGTTTCCTTGCAGTCCGCCGAGGCTCTAGCGCTAAAAGCCGTGAAAGAAAATCGGCTCGGAGCATTGCCGCAGAGGAAATTGGAGAGCGTTGCAGAAACGCCCTATCGCGTATGAGACGGGGCGTGCCGGCGGCCAGAACATTTTCACCTTCAGCGCGGTCTTTTTTGCGATAGGCGCTTGTGAAATCAAAAATGCTGTTCTATAGAGGCGCCGCTGGTCACGGAGTGTAGCGCAGTCTGGTAGCGCACCACGTTCGGGACGTGGGGGTCGAGTGTTCGAATCACTCCACTCCGACCAGCTGTAAATCTCCCCCAACCGTATCTTTTTTCCGGCTTTCTGCCGGTTTGCCGGGTCGCCCTCACATTACGGCGACGGATGCTTTGCCGCACCTTTATTGTTCACAGAGAAACGGGTTGTTCCTGAAAATCCGTCTTATCGGAGTGAACAATCGGAGCGAATATCCTTCAAACGCAAACCCGTGAGGCAGCGATGTCGAAGCAACCTATCTTCACTCTGCGCGAAATTCTCGTCTGGGCCGCCATTCTGGGCAGTGTAGTCGGCTACCAGCTTTGGAATCATGCCGATCCACAGCCGCTGACGATCGACCTCGCAACGGTCGAGCGGCGGGCCTGACCGTATTAAGCGGCCTCCACCTTAGAAGCGCGTGCCTGCACTCAGACCGTTTCCCGATCAGAGCAGCAAAAAGGGGCCATGCGGCCCCTTTACTGACAGGCAAACGGTGAGAGCGTCAACCGTCGATCGAGTCGATGATACCCACCGCCTTCGCGGCGGTTATCCGACGCACCTCAACGTCTTCGCGGCGGGCGGCGAAGAGCTCCGTTGCCATGAGCTGATCGGCAAGATCTGCCGGCAGCGACAGGATCACCCGGCTTTCCTCGGCATGGATGCCCCCGAGCGCGGCGCGCTTGGCAGTGATCATGCCGCCCGCCACCGTGTTGTTGGTATCGGGGTCGATCAGGATGAAGGCGCCGGTCGTGCGGTTCTGCTCATAGGTGTCGAAGATCGCCTGTTCGTCGAAGGCGAGGTGCACCTTGCCGATCGCGTTCATCGGCAGTTCGTCTGCGTGGTTCCACTTGCCGCTCTTGAGTTCGAGCTGGCTGACCGGCTGCACCTGCACGCGCTGGCGGCGGCTGCCGGACTTCAGCCAGTAGCGCTTGCCCGGCTGGATGCCTTCCGGCTGCAGCGCCACGAGTTGCGCATCGAAGGCGAGCCCGGTCATCGGCTGGCTGTCGATCGAGGCGATGACGTCGCCGCGGGAAACGTCCACCTGGCGGTCGAGCACCAGCGTGATCGCGTCTCCCGCCACCGCCGCATTGCGCACGAGATCGAAGGTGACGATCTTGCTCACATTGGCGACCATGCCCGACGGCAGGATGACGACGGAGTCACCCGGCTTCACCGAGCCGCCGGCAACCGTTCCCTGATAGCCGCGGAAGCTCTCTCCCGGGCGCGATACGCGCTGCACCGGCAGGCGGAAGCCGACGGTCTGGGCGGAGCGGGTCGTGG
Organism: Sinorhizobium sp. GQ132; assembly: GCF_059758575.1. Lineage (NCBI taxonomy): Bacteria > Pseudomonadati > Pseudomonadota > Alphaproteobacteria > Hyphomicrobiales > Rhizobiaceae > Sinorhizobium > Sinorhizobium sp. GQ132. The sequence goes on from NZ_JCAXDX010000003.1 coordinate 305,528, forward strand.
CAAGCTCCAGAATTTCGATGAGCGTCGGGCCGTCATACCAGGGCATGGAAGCGCGGCCGTCATAGACGACGTTCTCGCCCTTGAGCGCCGAGACCGGGATTGCGGTGACCTGGCGCACCCCGAGCGAAAGGGCCAGCTCCCGGAACTCGTGCGAGATCTGGTCGAAGCGGGCGCGATCGTAATTCGTCAGGTCGATCTTGTTGACGGCGAGCACGAACTGGCGGATGCCCATCAGCGTCGCGATCGTCGCGTGGCGGCGGGTCTGCTCCAAAAGGCCGACGCGCGCGTCCACGAGCAGCACCGCGAGGTCGGCGGTCGAAGCGCCGGTCGCCATATTGCGGGTATATTGCTCATGGCCGGGCGTGTCGGCGACGATGAAGGAGCGCTTGTCGGTCGCGAAATAGCGATAGGCCACGTCGATGGTGATGCCCTGTTCACGCTCGGCCTGAAGGCCGTCGAGCAGGAGAGCGAAATCCGGAAGGCCGAGATCGTTCTGCTTGCCGCCGGAATCGCGCTGAAGGCTTGCCGCCTGGTCTTCCTTGACCGCCTTGGTGTCCCAAAGCAGCCGGCCGATCAGCGTCGATTTGCCGTCATCGACGCTGCCGCAGGTGATGAGGCGAAGGGGGCGCGTGTCGCGCACGACCCGCGCAGTCTCCTGCATCGGAAGGGATACGACGGTTTGATCCAGGACTGCGTTCGCTGCTGCCGGTGCGGTCATCAGAAATATCCTTCGCGTTTCTTCTTTTCCATCGAACCGGCCTGATCGCGATCGATCGCGCGGCCCTGACGTTCGGAGACGGTCGCGGTTTCAAGTTCGGCAATGATGTCGTCGAGCGTGTCGGCTTCGGAGCGGATCGCGCCCGTGAGCGGGAAGCAGCCGAGCGTGCGGAAGCGGATGACTTCCTCGCGCTTGACCTCGCCGGGAAGCAGCTCGAGGCGAGGATCCTCGGCGAGGATCAGCATGCCGTCGCGCTCTACGACGGGGCGCTTCTTGGCAAAATAGAGCGGAACGATCGGGATCTCTTCCGCCTGGATGTAGCGCCAGATGTCGACCTCGGTCCAGTTGGACAGAGGGAAGGCACGGACGCTCTCGCCCTTGCGGATCATGCCGTTATAGACGTTCCAGAGTTCCGGGCGCTGATTGCGCGGATCCCAGCGATGATCGGGCGTGCGGAAGGAGTAGATGCGCTCCTTGGCACGGCTTGCCTCCTCGTCGCGGCGCGCGCCGCCGAATGCGGCGTCGTACTGACCCGCGTCGAGCGCCTGGCGCAGCGCTTCGGTCTTCATGATGTCGGTATAGAGCGCCGATCCGTGCGTGAACGGCGTGACGTTCTCGGCTGCGCCGCGCGGATTGGTGTGGGCGACGAGGTCGAGATCGTATCTCGCGGCCATCTCGTCGCGGAATGCGATCATCTCGCGGAACTTCCAGCCCGTGTCGATATGCAGGAGCGGGAAGGGGATGCGGCCGGGATAGAAGGCCTTGCGCGCAAGATGCAGCAGGACCGACGAATCCTTGCCGATCGAGTAAAGCATTACGGGGCGCTCGAATTCGGCCGCGACCTCGCGGAAGATATGTATCGCTTCGTTCTCCAGCGCCTTCAGATGCGGATCGAGCGGCGGTTTCGTGCTCTGCGGATTATGCAGTTCCGTTTCCGGAAGAGTGTGGGGCATTGCTAACTCCGGGGGAAGATCGTGGTCTTCGGGTGCGCGCGTGGCGCTCAGGCCGCGTTGCTGGCGTTGGGGATGATCGAGGAAGCCGCTTCCGGCACATGCAGGCCGCATTCGCGCTTCTCATCGTTCTCCCACCACCAGCGCCCGGCGCGCTCCGGCTCACCGGGCTTGATGGCCCGGGTGCAGGGCTCGCAACCGATCGACGGATAGCCGCGGCTGTGCAGCGGGTTGACGGGGATGGCCTCTGCCGCGACGTGGGCCTGGATCGTCTCGATGTCCCAGTCGGCGAGCGGATTGATCTTGATGAGCCCGCGATCTACGTCGGCTTCAGCGAAAGGAGTCGTGGCACGGTTGCCCGACTGCCCGCGCCGCAGGCCGGTAATCCAGTAGCTTGCCCCGTCGAGTGCGCGCGCAAGCGGCTTCAGCTTGCGCACGCCACAACAGGCATGCCGGGCTTCGACGCTTTCGTAGAACCCGTTCATGCCGTATTGCGCCACATAGGTTTCGATATCGGCTTTCTCGGGACAATAGCGCTTGATGAGGATGCCATAGGTCTCCTCGGTCTTGTCGATCAGGGCCACGGTCTCGTCGAAAAGACGGCCGGTCTTCAGCGTCGCGACTTCGATGTCGAGACGGTTGCTGCCGATCGCGGCGGTAATGACCTGGTCCTCGATGCCGAGCGAAGTGGTAAAGACCGCGCGGCCTTCCAGCCCGGCGATGAATGCCAGACGGCCGGAAAGATCCAGCCCTTCGAGCTCATCGTTGATGGCCTTGGCCTCTGCCTCGAGGGCAAACTCTTCCGCGTCGACCGCCACTTCTGCTTTGCGGGATTGCGTCGTCATGGCTGCATCCTGTTGCAATTTGCACGGAATATGGCAGCCGTTCATGACAATGGACAGAAATAGCGGTTTCTAATGCCGCGCGAACGGAGCAAATATCTCTCTGATCCCCAGAGGCCTTGAAAAAGGCGCCCGTGGCCGGTGCGTCACTGAGGTGCGGCTTCGCTTTTCGCGCTGCTCCTGCGCAGGAGAATGCTCTGGGCGATGAATGTTCTGGAAAGACCGTGATAGAGCGGCTCGGGCGAAACGAGCCGGGCGGTGACATAGCCAAGCATCGATGCGGCCATCAGCGCGATCACGCCCTGATGGTTGCCGGTCATCTCCATGATGATGACGAAGGCGGTCATCGGCGCCTGGACGATGCCGGCGAAGTAACCGGCCATGCCGAGCACGGCTCCCAAGGCGATGCTGGTTCCGAAAAGTGAACTCATCGTGCTGCCGAGTCCTGCGCCGATCGCAAGAGAGGGGGCGAAGATGCCGCCCGGGATACCCGAGATCATCGCCGCGAAGCTCGCGAACAGCTTGCCCAGGAAGAAGAAATAGGGAAGCGGCTCACCTGCGACGGCCGCTTGCGCCTGTTCGTAGCCCGTTCCGAAGGTGGCACCACCCGACAGGACCCCGACGATGCCGGTGGCGACGCCGCATCCGCCAGCCAGCATGAGCATGCGCTTCACGGGGGCCGGCTGAGCCCAGCGGCGAATACGCCGCGTCAGCCGAAGGCTGGCCGCGCTAAAGGCGGCGCCAAGAAGCCCGCCGCCTATTCCGCAGGCGAGAATGAGCAGGAAATCTTTGGCGCCGCTCGCCGTCGTCGAGCTGGTGCCGAAATAGGTGTAGTTGCCGGAGAGGCTCAGGGCCGCGAGGCCAGACAATATGACTGCGGTCAGAACGAGTCCGTTTGCGCGAGACTCGTAGGTCCGGCTCATTTCCTCGATCGCGAATACGATGCCCGCCAGCGGTGTGTTGAATGCGGCCGCGATCCCCGCGGCGGAACCGGCAAGTATGAGCCCGCGCGCGTGAGCCATTCCGCCCCAGCGGGCGGCCTGCAGCATGATCGAGGCGCCGACCTGGACGGTAGGGCCTTCGCGACCGATCGATGCCCCGCCGAAGAGCCCGAGGACCGTAAGCAGGATCTTCCCGAAGGCAAGCCGGAGCGACAGCAGGCGCGAGCGCTCTTCCTCGCCATGCAGATGCCTTGCAGCGATGGCCTGCGGGATGCCGCTGCCTTGCGCATTGGGGAAGAAGCGGATGGCGAGCCAGGCAGAGAGGACGAAAACCGCAGGTGTGAGGAGCAGGGGAAGCAGAAAGCTCCACCGCCCGGAATCCGTCAGCCGGCGGAAGGCGTGTTGGGCCCAATCGGCAGCTTCGGCGAAGGCGACGCTGATCACGCCGATCGCAATTGCGCCGACCCAGAAGACCAGTCTTGGCCGCCAGACGCCGTAGGATCCCCAAAGGACTCTGGACCGGCGGAGGAGTTTCGATTTGGTGTAGGCCGAAGGCATCATGTTCTCTTAGCGAGTATGCCCTTCGAACACAAATCGGGAGTCTGCCCCTGCAGGATCGCGAGACCCTGCCGTTCAACAATCGGTGAGCGTGCTGTTCTTGCCCCATGCGTGCTCCATGTTCAGGCATCATCAACGCAGGAGAAGGAAATGCCGATGGCTACGTCTTTGTCGTCACGCCTCCCCGCGGCCGGTTTGCTGAGCCTGCTTCTGGTTACGGGCGCCTACGCGCATCACGGCTGGTCCTGGGCGGAGGCCGATCAGGTCGAGCTTTCAGGGACGATCCGCGAGATCTCCATGGCGCCGCCGCATCCGACCCTTCAGGTCGAGACGACGGATGACGGCACCTGGCGGGTCGAACTCGGCAACCCGCGGCTCACCCAGCGTTCGGGCTTTGTGGAGGGGGTAGCCAAGGCCGGCGATCCGATCGTGGTGCTGGGCAACCGCTCGCTCGACCGGAACGAGAAGAGGATGAAGGCCGTGCGGATCACCGTCGCCGGCAAGGTCTACGACATCTATCCGGAGCGCATACGGACGAATTGATGGAGGAGGCGCTGACGTGGATCGGGGCGTTGCCCTTCGCTTTGGCGATACGGCGTTCCGCGGTGCTCTACATCTTCGTGAACGCCGCCCACATACTCTCGATCGGGATAATCGTCGGTTCGATCCTGCCGCTCGACCTACGGCTGCTCGGCCTCTTCCGCGACGTGCCGATCGGAGTGGTCGGCCCCTATCTTTCACGCTCGGCTGCGATCGGCATCGCGTTGGCCATCGTCACCGGTTTCTGTCTCTTCAGCGTTCGCCCGGTTGAGTATGCCGGCAACCCCGCCTTCCTGACGAAGATGACGCTGCTCGCGCTCGGCGTACTCAACGCCGCCATATTGCACCTGACCCCGCAATGGCGCGACGCAATCAAAGGCGGGCCGCTCTCCCCGAGGGTCCGCCTTTCAGCGCTGCTTTCCATGTCGATCTGGACCGGTGCGGTCCTAGCCGGGCGCTGGATAGGTTTCCTCTCGGAATAAGTTACCTGTCGCTCACCGCCCAGCGCGGATTGATCCACGGCTCCTGGTTCGAGCGGGCGAGCGGCTGCTTGCCGAGGATATGATCGGCGGCCTTTTCGCCGGTCATGATCGAGGGGGCGTTGAGGTTGCCATAGGTGATGTGCGGGAAGATCGAGGAGTCGGCGACACGAAGCCCGTCGACGCCGATAACCCGGGTTTCGGGGTCGACCACGGCCATCGGATCGTCCTTCGCCCCCATCTTGCAGGTGCCGCAGGGATGATAGGCGCTTTCGAGATGCTCGCGCAGGAACCCATCGATCTCCTCGTCCGTCTGCACCTTTTCGCCGGGCTGGATTTCGGGGCCGCGATAGAGGTCGAAGGCCTTCTGGCCGAAAATCTCGCGCGTCAGCCGAACGCAATGGCGGAACTTCTCCCAGTCCTCCGGATGGCTCATATAGTTGAAGCGGATCACCGGGTCGGCCTTGGGATCGGACGAGCGAAGGGTGACGTCACCGCGCGACTTGGACAGATTATAGCCGACATGCACCTGGAAGCCGTGCGACTTCGCCGCCGCCTTGCCGTCATAGCTGATCGCCACCGGCAGGAAGTGGTATTGGATGTCCGGCTGCTTCACGCCGGGTGCCGAGCGCAGGAAGGCGCAGGACTCGAACTGGTTGGAAATTCCGAGGCCTCTCTTGAAGAAGAGCCATTGCGCACCGGCGATGCCCTGCCAGAACCATGGCAGCCAGGAATAGAGTGACACCGGCTTCGTGCTCACCTGTTGGAAATAGAATTCCATGTGGTCCTGCAGGTTCCGGCCGACGCCGGGTCGGTCGACCTTCACGTCAATTCCCATCTCCTTGAGGTGCGCGGCCGGTCCGATGCCGGAAAGCATCAGCAGCTTCGGCGAATTGAACGAGGAGGCGGAGACGATCACTTCGCGATTGGCCTTCACCACCTCGATCCGTCCGCCCCGCTCGATCTCCACGCCCGTCGCCCGGCCGTTCTCGATCACGACCTTGCGGGCGAAGCAACGGATGAGCTCGACATTCGGACGTTTGAGGGCCGGCCTCAGATAGGCGGAAGCGGCCGACCAGCGGCGGCCCTGCCACGTCGTCTGCTCCATCAGCCCGAAGCCCTCCTGCTTCGAGCCGTTATAGTCCTCGGTGACTTCGAAGCCGGCCTCTTTTCCCGCTTCGATGAAGGCGTGAAAAAGGGGATTCTTGACCGGGCCGCGCTTGACGTGCAGCGGCCCGTCGGTGCCGCGCCAGCCCTCTTCGCCGCCATGCGAATGCTCCATCCGCTTGTAATAGGGCAGCACGTCCGCATAGGCCCAGCCTTTGGCGCCGAGTTCCTCCCAGCGGTTGAAGTCTTCCGAATGGCCCCGGACATAGACCATGCCGTTGATCGAGGAGGAGCCGCCGATCACCTTGCCGCGCGGCGCGGTGATGCGCCGGTTGTTGAGGTTCGGCTCGGGTTCGGAGAGATAGCCCCAATTATAGCGGTTCATGTTCATCGGCCAGGCAAGCGCCGCCGGCATCTGGATGAACGGGCCGACATCGGAGCCGCCGAACTCGAGCACGATGACCGAATTCCTGCCGTCTTCCGACAGGCGATAGGCGAGCGCCGAGCCCGCCGAGCCGGAACCGATGATGACGAAATCTGCCTGCATGAGCGTGGTCTTTCTTGCTTCTGGGATGGCCCCTCGATCCGGCTGCCGCCGCCTTCTCCCGCGCGCGAGGGAAAGAGGGATATGCCGCGCCGGTCCCCTCTCCCCGCGCGGGGAGAGGGTTAGTCCTCGGGTCAAACCCGAGGAGAGGGCATAACTGCAAAGCTCAGTACGGCGCCTCGACCGGCCCCATGCCGACATAGACGGTCTTGAGCTCGGTATAGTGGTTCAGCGCCGCGACCGAATTCTCGCGTCCGAAGCCCGACTGCTTGGACCCGCCGAAGGGGATCTCTACCGGGCAGAGATTATAGGTGTTGATCCAGAGCGTGCCGGCCTCGAGCCGGTCGGCGACCCGGTGGGCGCGGGTGAGGTCAGCGGTGAAGACACCGGCCGATAGGCCGAACTCCGTGGCGTTGGCACGTGCGATGACTTCCGCCTCGTCGTCGAAGTCGAGCACGCACATGACCGGTCCGAAGATTTCTTCCCGAGCGATCGTCATACCGTCGGTGACGTCGGCGAAGACGGTCGGCTGGATATAGGTGCCTTCGCCGCTCACATTGTTGGGAATGCCGCCGCCGGTGACGAGGCGCGCCCCTTCCGCTCTGCCCTTCTCGATATAGGAGAAGACCTTGTCGCGTTGCGCCGCCGAGACCATCGGCCCAAGCTGCGTCGTCTCGTCCAGGGGGTCGCCGATGACGATGGCTTCGGTACGTTCCTTGAGACGGGCGAGGAAGGGCTCCTTGATCTTCTTCTGCACGAAGACGCGGGTACCGTTGGAGCAGACCTGTCCGGTCGAGTAGAAATTGCCGAGCATGGCACCGCCGATCGCGCTTTCGAGATCGGAATCCTCGAACACGATCAGAGGCGACTTGCCGCCGAGCTCCATGGTGACGTGCTTGAGTTCGGCGGCGGCGGCGCCGGCCACCTTCTTTCCGGTCGGCACGGAGCCTGTGAGCGACACCTTTGCGACGTCCGGATGGTTGACGAGGAGCGGGCCCGTCGCGCGGTCGCCCTGAATGACGTTGAAGAGGCCCTTCGGCAGACCCGCTTCGATGAGGATCTCGGCGATCTTAAGTGCGCCGAGCGGGGTGTTTTCCGAAGGCTTGAACACCATCGCATTGCCGGCGACGAGCGCAGGCGCACCCTTCCAGCAGGCAATCTGCTGAGGGTAGTTCCAGGCGCCGATGCCGACGCAGACGCCGAGCGGCACCCGCTTGGTATAGGCAAAGTCGCCACCGAGCGGGATATAATCGCCGTTGAGTGCGGCGGGCGCGACGCCGCCGAAAAATTCGAAACTGTCGGCACCGGACGTCGGGTCGGCAACGATGGTTTCCTGGATCGGCTTGCCCGTGTCGAGCGTTTCGAGCTCGGAAAGCTCGCGGTTGCGCTGGCGCATGATTTCGGCGGCCCGCTTCAGGACACGCCCGCGCGCGGTCGGGCTCATCGCCGCCCATTCCGGCTGTGCGCGCTTGGCCGCTGCGATCGCCCTTTCGACGATCGAAGGCGTTGCCGCGTGGAGGCGGGCGATGACTTCACCGGTCGCCGGATAGATGCTCTCGATCACCGTGCCGCCGGTGTCCTCGACATATTCGCCGTCGATGAAGTGCGAGGCTTTCGGTTGGGCTCTCATCTCATTCTCCTCGCGGATAGCGTTTGGACTCCTCGAGATTGTCGAGGTTCATGTGATTGCGCATGTATCGCTCCGATGCCTTTTGCAGCGGCTGGTGATCCCAGGGGTAATAGGCGCCATTTCTCAGCGCCTCGTAGACGACCCAGCGGCGGGCCTGGCTTTCGCGCACGGCAGCATCGAAGGCCTGCATGTCCCAATGGGCGGCGCGCATGTCCTGGAATGCGGTCAGCGTTGCCTGGTCGACAGGTCCGCGCGGCTTCGCTGCGAGGTTCGTGAGTTCCAGCGGATCGGTCTCGAGGTCGAAGAGCTGGTCCGGATCGAGTGCGCAGTGGATATATTTCCACTTGCCCTCGCGAATGGCGACCAACGGCGCATAGGAGGCCTCGGCCGCATATTCCATCAGCACCGGTTCGGTGCGCTCGACGCCGTTGACCATCGGCACGAGGCTGACGCCATCGGTCCAGGGCTTCACTTCCTCGAGCGAAATGCCGGCGAGGTCCGCAAGCGTCGGCGTCACGTCGAGATTGGAGGTCGGCGTCAGATGCAGGCCGGGTGCGATACCGGGGCCGGCAATCATCAGCGGCACGCGCGCCGAGCCTTCGAAGAAGTTCATCTTGAACCAGAGGCCGCGTTCACCGAGCATGTCGCCGTGGTCGGAACAGAAGAGGATGAGGGTGTCATCGAGCATTCGCGTCCGCGTGAGGGTGTCGACCAGTTCGCCGACCTTCTCGTCGAGATAGGAGATGTTGGCGAAATAGGCGCGGCGAGAGCGGCGGACATTCTCCTCCGTCAGCTCGAAGTTCCGGTAATCGCAGGACAGCATGATGCGCTGCGAATGCGGGTCCTGCTCGTCGAGGGGGATAGCGTCGACCTCGGGCGTGAGGTGCTCGCAATCCTCGTAGAGGTCCCAGAATTTGCGCCGCGCGACATAGGGGTCGTGCGGATGGGTAAAGGAGACGGTGAGGCACCAGGGGCGCCGGCTCGCATCGTCGTTTTCCCGCGAAAGCTGGTAGAGTTTCTGGTTGGCGAGGAATGCCACCTCGTCGTCATATTCCATCTGGTTGGTGATCTCGGCGACCCCGGCGCCGGTGACGGAGCCGAGATTGTGATACCACCAGTCGATGCGCTCGCCCGGCTTGCGGTAATCCGGCGTCCAGCCGAAATCGGCCGGATAGATGTCGGTCGTCAGCCGCTCCTCGAAGCCGTGCAACTGGTCCGGTCCGACGAAGTGCATCTTGCCGGAAAGCGCGGTGTAATAGCCGGCCCGGCGCAGGTGATGTGCATAGGTCGGGATCGACGACTGGTACTCGGCGGCATTGTCATAAACCCGCGTGCGGCTCGGCAATTGCCCGGCCATGAAGGATGCTCGGGCTGGGGCACATAATGGCGACGAGGTGTAATTGTTGCGGAAACGGGCCGATCGGTTGGCCAGCGCCTTCAGGTTGGGCGCGTGCAGGAAGTCTGCAGGCCCGTCCGGAAAAAGCTTTCCGTTCAGCTGGTCCACCATGATGATCAGAATATTCGGCTTCCCGGTGGTCACTTGATCGTTTCCTCGTGGTTCGAATTCTTGCTTCGTCTTGCTTGGCCGGTCGGCGATTGTCAGCTGCGGCTGCCGCCACCTTCTGCCCGCCGGGAGGGAGGGGCTAATCCTCGGAGCAAACCCGGGGAGGGGAGCCTTTCCCGTCGCTCGCCCTCAGATGCGCATTCACGTAATCTTCCGTGAGCGCCACCGAGGCTTCGATGCTGATCGGCGCCGATTTCAAACTTTGCCGGATGTAGAGCCCGTCGATCATCGCAGCGGCGCCCTCGGCGATGCGTTCCGCGTCATCTGCCGGGCAGAGCGCTCTCAGACCCGCGAGCAGGTTTGAGCGCAGCCGCCGCGCATAGATCACCAGCAGCCGCCGCACTTCCTCCGACCGTTGCGCCTCCGAATAGAAGGCGAGCCAGGCTGCGACCGTCTCCGGCGCGAACTGATCGGCGCGAAAACTCACGCTGATCAGAGCACTCACCTTTGCGCGCGGCGTCGAGGCCGCCTTCATCGCAGACACGGCGTCGTCGCGCAGCTTGCCGAGAAGGCTGCGGATGGTGGCGATCAGCAACTGTTCCTTGCTGCCGAAATAGTGATGCGCGAGCGCGGGCGAAACGCCGGCCGTCCGCGCGATATCCGACATGGTGACCGCGAGCGTCCCTTGGTCGCCGATCACGCGCAGCGCCGCATCGACCAGCGCCTTGCGGCGCACCGGCTCCATTCCGACCTTGGGCATCTTCGAACTCCTCTGGCTCTAGCTTATTTTTGATTGATCCATCAATCAATAAAAAAATCCTGCGCTTTTCTCTTTCTTTTTGCTTGGAAATCCGGCTCAATCAGCGGGAGGCGTCCATGCGCATAGGCATGACTGGAGGTTGAAATGGTTCACGCGTTCGATCCCGCCGGCAGAGAAGCCCTTGCCGGAAAATGGGGGTGGTTCGTCGCACTCGGCGTGCTTCTGATCATGTGCGGCGGCATCGCCTTCGGAAACCTGCTGATGGCGACAGTCGCCTCCGTCTATTACGTCGGTCTCATCATGCTGATCGGCGGCCTGCTCAACCTCGCCCACGCCTTTCAGGTCAAAAACTGGGGGAGTGTCCTTTACTGGATCTTGAGCGGTGCCTTTTATGCCGCGGCAGGCGTGTTCGCTTTCATCAATCCTGTCCTCGCCTCCTCCGTGCTGACGTTCCTGCTGGCGGTGGCGCTGATCGCCGCCGGTTGCTCCCGCATCTGGGTAGGGTTCAGGCTTCGGCCTCTTGGAGGCTGGGGGTGGATGGTCATCGGCGGCCTCGTGACCCTGCTAGCCGGCCTCATCATCGCTGCCGGCTGGCCGGTCGACAGCCTCTGGATACTGGGTCTTTTCCTGGCGGTCGATCTCGTCATGCAGGGGCTGGCCTCGATCGCCTTCGGGGTTCTCGCTAGGGGCTGAGCAGGCTTTTCCGAAGCTTCATCAAACTTTCACATTCGCGAAAGATTTCGTTGACGCCTGGCTCCGATGCTGGCGCGCGTTTGTGTGTCCTATCCCTGGAGCCCGGCATGTCGGCCGCCCCCGCAAAAATCCTGTCGCTTCGCCGTTTCGGCGACGACCAGATCGTGACCCTTGCCAAACTCGTCATCGAAAATGCCCTCCAGCCGATCGTGGAAGCGGCGACCGGGGCGGTGTTCGGCTATGAATCCCTGATGCGCGGTTTCGAGCGCCTGGGCTTTGCCTCGCCGGTCGAATTGCTCGACAGGGCCGAGAGCGCGGGGCAGTTGCTCGCGCTCGAGCACCTGATCAACAGCCGCGCCGTCGCCGCGTTTGCCACGCTCCCGGATTTTTCGGCGCGCACGCTCTTTCTGAATTTCGATGCGAGGCTCGTCGGCGCCGAGGGCGACATCGTCGATCGCCTGGTCAACCACTTGAAGCGTGCGAATATCGCGCCGTCCTCTCTTTGCTTCGAACTGTCGGAACGTTTCGACAGCAGCAAGATGCCTGACTTTTCCGCGCTCGTGCGGCAGCTGCGGCTTGCGGGATTCAAGCTCGCGATCGACGATTTCGGTGCGGGGTTCAACGGGCTGAAACTGCTCTGCGACCAGCCGGTCGACTATGTGAAGATCGACCGGCACTTCATCTGCGATATAGACAAGGACTCCCGCAAGCGGCACCTCGTCCGGCATACGGTCAACATGGCCCATGTGCTCGGGTCGCGGGTCATCGCCGAGGGCGTGGAGACGGAGGCGGAGTTTCTCGTCTGCCGTGATCTCGGTTGCGATCTGATGCAGGGCTACTTCATCGCCCGACCGACGACGCACGTCACGGAGCTGCAGGCCGTCTACGCTCATCTCGAACCGGCGGCCGGCGCCCGGCGCCCGTCTGCGACCCTTGACGGCATCCTGATCCGCAAGGAGATCGAGCAGCTTCCGGCAGCGAGGGAGAGCGACGACCTCGATTCCGTGTTCGACCTTTTCCGGCTCAATCCACGCCAGGCTTTCTTTCCGGTCCTGAATGCCAATGGCGAACCGCGCGGCATCCTGCACGAGTATCACGTCAAGGAGATGATCTATCATCCCTTCGGCCGCGACCTCCTGAAGAACCGCCTCTATCAGCGCCGCATCTCGCATTTCGTCACGCCGGCGCCGATCGCCGATCTCGACACGCCCGCCGACGAGATGCTCAAGATCTTCGCCGGCATGAACGGGAGCGACTGCGTCATCCTGACGGAGAACATGCGCTATGCCGGCATTCTCTCCGCTTCGTCGCTCCTGAAGATCATCAACGAGAAGCAGTTGAAGACGGCCCAGGAGCAGAATCCGCTGACGGGCCTTCCCGGCAATCGCGCGATCCGCGATTATGTCCAGCACGCGATCCTCGATGGCGACCAGGCCCGCTACTTCTGCTACTGCGACTTCGACGATTTCAAACCCTTCAACGATACCTACGGCTTCCAGAAGGGGGATCTCGCGATCACGCTCTTTGCGGCGCTCCTGCGGCGCCACTTCATAGGCGAAGGGAAGTTCCTGGGTCACGTCGGAGGCGACGATTTCTTCGTCGGCATCGACGGTTCTACCGAGGAGGATATACGGGGCGTCCTTTCACGTCTGATCGACGACTTCCGCTCCGACGTCCGCCAGCTCTATTCGCCTGAGCATCTGTCGGCGGGACGGATCAGCGGATATGGCCGGGACGGCATCACGAAGGCTTTCCCCCTGATGCGCTGTTCGATCGCGGTGCTTTTGCTTCCGGAAGGCCTTGTCCTCTCGGACGGACAGACCGTGAGCAAGCGGATCGCGGAGATAAAGGCGCGCGCCAAGGCGAGCGAAGAAGGCCTCGTCATGGAGCCCCTCGACCGGACCTGAGCAGCGGATGCACGACGAACTTTCCCGAACGGCAAGAGGGCTATAGGTATAGGCGGAACCGTTTTGCGAGGATGCCGTCATGACCCTTCCGACAGAAATGACCTATGTCGATCTGCCTGGCCCCGGAGGGCCGGAGAATATGGTGCTGGCGCGGGGGGCGATGCCTGAGGTCCGGCCCGGCGACATTCTGATCCGCGTCGAAGCCTTCGGCATCAATCGGCCGGACGTCCTGCAGCGCAAGGGAGACTACCCGCTGCCCGCTGGGGCGAGCCCCATCCTCGGGCTCGAAGTTGCAGGCGAAGTGGTTGCTCTCGGCGAGGGAGCGGCCGGCTTCTCGACCGGCGACAAGGTCTGCGCTCTGGCCAATGGCGGCGCTTACGCGGAATATTGCGCCGTTCCCGCCACGCAGGCCCTTCGCTGGCCCAAGGGCTACGATGCCGCGAAGGCGGCAGCCTTGCCGGAGACTTTCTTCACGGTCTGGGCCAACGTCTTCGACATGGCCCGCCTGAAGGCCGGCGAAGCGTTCCTTGTCCATGGAGGATCCAGCGGTATCGGCACGACCGCCATCCAGCTTGCCAAGGCATTCGGTGCAGAGGTCTTCGCGACCGCCGGCAACCTTGCGAAGTGCGAGGCCTGCGAGGCACTCGGGGCGAAACGTGCGATCAATTATCGCGAGGAGGATTTCAGGGCCGTCGTGCTGGAAGAAACCGGCGGTCGCGGAGTCGACGTCATTCTCGACATGGTGGGCGGGCGCTACTTCGAGCGCAACATCGGCAGCCTGGCCAAGGACGGCCGCCTGTCGATCATCGCCTTCCTCGGCAGCGCCCGGGTGGAGGACGCCAACATTGCGCCAATTCTCATGAAGCGCCTGCAGATAATGGGTTCGTTGCTCCGGCCGCGCACCGCCGCCGAGAAGCAGGCAATCCGCGACGGGCTGGCGGAAAAGGTCTGGCCGCTGCTGGAAGGGGGCGAAGTTGCGCCGGTCATCCAGGCGATCCTGCCCTTCGCCGAGATTGCCGGCGCTCATCGGCTGATGGAGCAGGGCGATCATATCGGCAAGATCGTGATGCGGATCGGGTAGCAAAAGACAATAAGACGATGGTCGCCCTTGTATTGGCCCAAAGATCGCTTACGTTGGGATTAACGTCAACGAACAGAAAGGAAGGTGATCCAATGTCTAATGAGATTTCGGACCTCGTAATGGACATAGGAGAGGTGAAGGAGTCGAGGCAGCCCTCGGCCTGATAGCCGCCTTCCTTGGGGTCTCAGCACCCGGCCATTGTGAGGCCAAAGCTCATGGAAGGGCCGCCGCAGGGCGGCCCTTTTCCTATGGAACGGGATGGGAAAAGTGCGTGCGGTTTTCCGCCCGCGTGCCATCCCCTCAGATTCCGAAGCGGCCGAGTGCCGGAATCTTGATGCCGGGCCGCGCGACGTCGAAGCCCGCCACCAGTCCCATGAAGTGCAGTTCCAGTCCGCTGCGCCAGCCGGCCGAGATGCCGGCGAGGCCGTAAAGCGTCGCATGCAGGTCGCGACCGTCGGCATCGACATGGAACAGTTTCCCCTCCGGCAGATAGTCGCGCCCGACCGCATCCGGCGGCAGCACGACGTCGAGTTCCGGCACCGATCGCAAGACATGGGCGACGAAAGTGTTGGAGTTGGGCCCGGGCCAGATTCGATAAGCGCCCGGCGAAGAATAGGGATAATCCTCGATCGCCGTTTCGATCTTGGGGATCAGGCGCTTGGCTTCCTCGCCCCTGACTACCGCGACGATGCGCGGCTCGTTGGAATACCAGCGTCCGTCGGCCGGATAGGCGTTCTTACGGATCGGCTTGCCCCAGCCGACCTTCTCATAACGGTTGTATGTAGGCGCCCCTTCGTCTTTGGTGACGATCCAGGCGTGGCTTGCTACCGCCCCCTTCATGCCTCCGGTGGTCGCCGAGAAGACGTATATCGCCGCCTGCGGGCTCGCAGCCGCATCCGCCAGAATACCTGACGACGACCAATCCGCATCGTGCCAGCTCTGTGGCCGCTCCTTGAAGTACCACAGGCCCGCCGAGGCGAGCGCCGGAAGCAGGTAGACGAGAGCGAAAACGAGAAAGAGCTTGCGGAGGAATTTCATCTACGGTGACTTTTCTGCCGTGGGATTCCTGATAGATGCATATCCGAAACTTGGAAAATTGAGGGCAGCCGATGTCGAATCCGGTTCTGGTCGAAGTAACGCGCGGAAATCTGGTCGAAAGTCGCCATCGAGGCATGATCGTCGCCGTCGATGGCGACGGAAAGACGCTGTTCTCCCTTGGCCAAACGGATGCTCATATCTTTCCGCGCTCCGCCTGCAAGGCAATGCAGGCCCTGCCGCTGATCGAAAGCGGTGCCGCCGACGCCTACGATTTCGGCAATCGGGAGTTGGCGCTGGCCTGCTCGTCGCATTCGGGGGAGCCGGAACATGTGGCGCTCGCCGCCAAAATGCTGACGGCTGCGGGGCGGGACGTCCAGGCGCTTGAGTGCGGCGCCCATTGGTCCTCCGACCAGAAGACGCTGATCGCGCAGGCCCGCTCACTCGAAGCGCCGAGCGCGCTTCACAACAACTGCTCGGGCAAGCATGCGGGCTTCGTCTGCGCCTGCTGCCATTCCGGGACCGAGGTCAAAGGCTATATCGGCTATGACCACCCGATCCAGCAGGAAATCCGCGGGGTCATGGCGGAGCTGACCGGAGCGATTCTTGATCGCGACAATTGCGGCGTCGACGGCTGCTCGATCCCCACCTACGCGCTCTCGATGAAAGGACTTGCTCACGGCTTTGCCAGGATGGCGAGCGGAGTCGGTCTCGGGACGGAGCGGGCGCGGGCCTCGAAGCGTCTGATCGACGCCTGCATGGCCGAACCCTTCTACGTCGCCGGCACCAAGCGCGCTTGCACGCGGCTGATGAAGACGGCACCCGGCCGCATTTTTGCGAAGACCGGCGCCGAGGGCGTATTCTGTGCGGCGATACCGGAAAAGGGTATCGGCATCGCGCTGAAATGCGAGGATGGCACGACCCGGGCCGCCGAGGCGATGGTCGCCGCGACGCTTGCGCGCTTCTTTTCGGACGATGACGAAATCCATGAGGCGTTGATGGCTCAGGCCAATCACGCGATGCGCAACTGGAACGGAATGCACGTCGGCGACGTGCGGGTGACGGAAGCCTTTGCCGCCTGACGCGATCTCGCTCAGGACTTGTCAATCGCGGCGATTCGATCTTCTGTGCTTCGGCGCCGCCGTCAGCCGCGCAATTTGGGAGGAAGAACGATGCTGAAACTGTTTTATACGCCGGGAACCTGCTCGCTTGCCTCGCACATCGCGCTGGAGGAAGCCGGTGCCGACTATGAAGTGCATCGGGTCGATTTTTCCAAAGCCGAGCAGACCAAGCCGGACTACCTCACCATCAACCCAAAGGGGCGGGTGCCCGCCCTCGTGACCGACCGCGGTATCCTGACGGAGACGCCGGCCATTCTCGCCTATATCGCCCAAAGCTTCCCGAAGGCGCGGCTTGCGCCGCTTGACGATCCTTTCGAGTTCGCGCGGCTGCAGTCGTTTCTGAGCTATCTCTGCTCGACGGTTCACGTCGCTCATGCCCATGCGCGCCGGGCCGCGCGGTGGGCAGACGACCCGGCGGCGCAGGAGGCGATGAAGGCCAAGGTGCAGCAGAACATGGCCGACTGCTTCGCGCTCATCGAGCGCACGATGTTCGTCGGCCCCTTTGTCAGGGGCGACGCCTATTCGGTCGCCGATCCCTATCTCTTCACCATCGCCGGCTGGCTCGAGTCGGACGGTGTCGATCCGGCCCGGTTTCCGCGAATCCTCGACCATCGCAACCGGATGGCCGAGCGCCCGGCCGTCGCCAAGGTTCTGGCTGAAGTGCAGTCGTAACGGCAATCGGCCGGGATCGGCGGAGCCGAAGCGTTAAAACGGGCGTTGGTCGTCCTCAGTTGCAGAGGTTCTCTGCCCCAGTGCGAGGCCAAGGCCATCCGGGGAACGGCAGATCCGCGAGTTCGCGTTCACCCATACGGAAGAGATCCGGATGCTGGAGAGGGTCGCGCATCCAGTCGGAGGCGAGTCCTCGAACACTGTCGGACGAGGCCTCGGGGCGCTTCAGTATTGAGAAAAACTTCAGCATACAGTCACCGTTCAGCTCGGATTGGGGTAGCGCAGCCGGTCACGCCGGCCGCTCAACCCCTCAATCTGTAGGAGGAGAATCCACCTCTTTGTCGAAGTTTGCAATTGAGATTGCGAGGGGAGCGGTTTAGAAAAACTATATGAAAGACCTGAATAAGGTTCACCTGAACGGATTGCGCGCGGCCGAGGCGGTCGGCCGCCTGGGCTCGCTCGCCGCTGCGGCGGAGGAGCTCGGCGTCACCGCCGGCGCCGTCAGCCAGCAGATTGCCAAGACCGAGGCGCAACTCGGTCGTACGCTTTTCGAGCGCTCGCCGCGGGGGCTTGTGGTTTCAGATAGCGGGCGCGCGCTGCTGACGCGATTGTCGAGCGCGTTCAGGGAGCTCGCCGAGGCAGTCGCCCAGGCACGACGTCGTGACGATTCGGTATTGACGGTGTCGGTCGCGCCGGTCTTTGCGGCGCGCTGGCTCGTCTACCGGCTGGACCGCTTCGCCGAGCGTAATCCGGACATCCGGCTGAGGATCGACGCGACCACGACGCTCGCCAATCTGGAGACCTCCGATGTCGATCTCGGCATCCGCGTCGGGGCTGGACGCTGGCCCGGCGTGCGATCGGAACTGCTGCTCGAGCAGGAGGTCTTCCCGGTCTGCTCGCCGGCACTGGCCGCCGGACTTCGTGAGCCCGCGGACATACTGAAGCTGCCCGCGGTGATCGATGCGCACGCAATGTTTTCCTGGGAACTATGGCTCAAGACCGCCGGCCTCACCGGTGCGGCCATGACGGTGCGCCACACCTTCAACGACGCTTCCCTGGCGCTCGATGCGGCGATTGCCGGGCAGGGGGTGATGCTTGCCTGGCAGACGCTTGCCGGATACGCGCTGCTGAGGGGGTCTCTCGTGGCGCCGTTCGGCATTCGCGCCAAGACCGGCTTCGGGCACTACTTCGTCACCTCCGTCTCACGCCGCGGAAGCAAGGGCGCTGCCGCCTTCAAACGCTGGGTGCGCGAGGAAGTCGAGGACGGAATGCGGCAGCTCGCGGCGATGACGGGATGAGAAGACCCTTCGCTCACCCAGCCAGGTGCCTTATTCCGGTTCCTTCAGCCGTTCCTCCATCATCGCCTTGAAGGCGGGGCGGGATTGGCAGCGCGCCAGCCAGGCCTTGACCTGGCGGTGCCTTTCGAAAAGGTCCGGCTGGCTCATCGTGTAGCGGAAAACCTCCGCGAGATTGAGGTCCGCGACGGTAAAGCGGTCACCCACCACGTAGTCGCGATCGGCGAGGTGCGTTTCGAGTACGGAAAAGGCCTTTTCAAGGGAGCGGGCGCAGGCCGCGATCTCCGTCCGCCCTTCCGGCGTGTCCTCGATCCCCTTGTCATGGGCGAGAACGATCTTCACCGCATGCGGCTCGACCTCGGTCGCCGCCCACATCGTCCAGTTACCGATCTGCCCTTCCTCCCGGATATCGGCCGGTGCCAGCGGTCCGCCGTGTTTGCGGGCGAGATAAAGATTGTTGGCGAGCGACTCGGTCAGCACCAACCCGTCATCCTCGATCGCGGGTATGAGGCCCATCGGGTTTATGGCGAGGAAGCCCGGCGACTTCGTATTGAGGGGGGCATCCGCGGCCAGCGGATCGGCGACCCGGCGCGCCTGGAGAACCGGCACGGATCGGAAGGGCAGGCCGAGTTCCCCCGCCATCCAATAGTTGCGCGACGCGCGCGAACGGTAAACTCCATAGATCGTCAGCATTTCCCGCCGTCCTCCGATTGTCGTTCAGCTCCTTGCAGCGCGCGTCGGACAGACGCGCAAAGGACGCTGTAACTCCTGCATGGTCATGCTGTAGGCCATCGCCGTCCTCGGCAGAAGCCGTCGGCAATGATAGGTCGCATGAATTCTTTTGATGCGAAGTGGCTCTGCACAACCTTTAGACGATTTTTCGCTGTGGAGTTTAGGGAAGCATAACCTCTTTTCGCTAAATCTGCGCGAGCGCCGCTCCTTCGGAGGTTTCGCTTGGCAAGAAAAACGTCCCGCAGCATCCGATATGCCGACCTGAACGCGGACGACAATGCGCAGACGCGCCGGCTGATCGATGCCGGCAGCCGCCTTGCCGACGAGGTCGCGCGTCTCTTTCCGCCCGAACCCGACATGGCCGACCGCCACTACTGGCTCGAAGCGATGATCAACCACGTTCCCGATTATATCTATGCGAAGGATACGGCGGGGCGCTTCCTGATCGCCAACGAGGCGACGGTCGCCGACAACGGCCTTGAAAGCCTGCGGGACCTCGTCGGCAAGACCGATTTCGATCTGCACCCGCACGAATTCGCCCAGGCCGTCGCCGATACCGAGCGGCGCGTGTTGGAAACCGGCGAGCCGATCTTCGGCATCGAGGAACGCGCCATCGTGACCAAGGGCCGCGATCGCTGGCTGATGACCTCGAAAGTGCCCTTGCGCAGCAAGAGCGGCGGGATCATCGGTATCGTCGGCATCTCGCGCGATATCAGCGATCGCAAGGCCGCGGAGCGCCTGCTCGAGGGTCAGGCCCGGCTGCTGGAAATGATCGCCAAGGGCAGGCCCCTTGGTGAGTTCTTCCACGAGCTGGTGCTGATGATCGAAGCGCTGCTGCCCGGCATCAAGGCCTCCATCCTGCTCCTTTCGGAGGATGGCGAGCATCTCCTGCACGGCGCTGCCCCCAGCCTCGACGCGGATTATTGCGCCGCCATCCATGGCGCCGAGATCGGCCCTGCGGCCGGCTCCTGCGGAACGGCTGCCTGGTGCGGCGAACAGGTGATCGTTTCCGACGTCTTCGCAGACCCGCTCTGGGAGGAATACGCGCCTCTCCTGAGGCCCTCCGGCCTCCGTTCCTGCTGGTCCACGCCCATCCTGTCGCGCGAGCGCAATGTGCTCGGAACATTCGCGCTCTATGCGCAGGAGGTCGGAACGCCGAGCGAGCAGCAGCAGGAACTGATTGCCATGGCCGCTCATCTCGCCGGAATAGCGATCGAGCGCAAGCGGGCGGAGGATCGCATCGGTTTCATGGCTCATCACGACGCCTTGACGGGGCTGCCGAACCGCGTGCTTTTCGAGGAGCAGGTCGCCGGCATGCTCGAGGAGATCCGCGAGCGGGATCAATGGGCCGTGCTCGCCTTTCTCGACCTCGACGATTTCAAACTGATCAATGACAGCCTTGGGCACGCCACAGGTGATGAGCTCCTGAAGGTCGTAGCCGGGCGCATGCGGGGTGCCGTGCGCAGGTCCGATTCCGTCGTGCGTGTCGGCGGCGACGAGTTCATCATCCTCCTGAACGGCCTGCCGAAGGAACGGGACGTCGTGCTGTCGCGGCTGGAGGATATCCGCGCTGCAATCGCCATGCCGGTGCAGTTGCAGGGCCGCTCCCTGCAGGTGAACTGCAGCATGGGCGTGGCCTGCTTCCCCAACCAGGGCACGACGGCGGGCGAACTTCTCGCCAATGCCGACATGGCCATGTATCGCGCCAAGGAGCTCGGCCGCAACAACATCCAGGTCTTCACCGAGGCGATGGCCGCGAGAGCCCATGAAAAACTCCAGTCGCAAGAAGAGCTTCGCGAGGCGCTTGCGCGGGAGGAGTTCCTGCTGCATTTCCAACCGCAGATGAGCCTCGAGACCGGCCGCATCTTCGCTGCGGAGGCGCTGTTGCGCTGGCAGCACCCGATGCGCGGCATCATCTCGCCTGCGGCATTCATTCCGCTCGCCGAGGAAACCGGTCTGATCGTGCCGATTGGAGACTGGGTCCTGCGCGCCGCCTGCCGCCAGTTGAAGGCCTGGCAGGACGCCGGTCTGCCGCCGCTGATCGTCAGCGTCAACGTTTCCGCGCGGCAGTTCCGCGAGCGCAACTGGGCGGCGCGTGTGGCGGCGGTTTTGGAGGAGACCGGCCTCGAGGCCCGTTACCTCGAACTCGAGCTCACCGAAAGTCTGATCATGCAGGACGTGCCGGGGGCGATCGCCACGATGCATGCGCTGGAGGCGATCGGCGTGCACCTTGCGATCGACGATTTCGGGACAGGCTATTCGAGCCTCAGTGCGCTCAAGCGCTTCCCGGTGCGCCGGCTGAAGATCGACCGGTCCTTCGTGACGGACATTCCGCACGATGCCGACGACATGGCGATTACGTCCGCGATCATCTCGCTTGCCCAGAACCTCGGCCTGCGCGTCATTGCCGAGGGTGTCGAGACAAAGGCCCAGGTCGAGTTTCTCAAAGAAAGCGGCTGCGACGAGATCCAGGGCTACTTCTTCAGCCAGCCCTTGTCGGGCGAGGATTTCGAAGCGATGCTTTCCTCCCAGCGGCCGTGATGTTCGCGAGCGTCCGTAAATGCAATCTGGTGCCACAGGGAGCGGTTTCCGCTTGCGTCCCGTTCCGACTTGCCGATAACCATTCGAGACGGCTTCGCAACGATTCACTTTCGAAGCACCTTGATCCGGCCCTCGGAATGGAGCACCTGGACTCTTTCCGTGCAGCACAACCCCGTTAGAGTTAGATGTCATCACTGCCAGCTTTGTCCCGACGTCAGTTTCTCCGCACATCCGGCTTGGCAATCGCCTCCGCCGGACTTGCGGGCTGCACCTCATCGATGAACACGAACCGCTTCCGCGAGCAAACGATGCCGGTCTACCGCAATCCTGCGCTCGAAAGCCGCTGGAACGGGCCGCCGGGCGGGATCTTCGAGGGACCGGTCGGCGAGGGGCCGATCGGCCTGCCGCCACAGGATGCCTATTACGCGGAGATCTATGCGGCGCGGGAGGATGGCGGCTTTCTCATCCCGGAGGTGCCCTTCAGACAGATCGATCCGCGCTTCTATCGCCAGGAGGTCGGCGATCCCTTCGGTGAGGCCCCGGGCACGATCGTCGTCGATACGGCCGACCGCTATCTGTACCTCGTCCAGCCGGGCGGGCGGGCGATGCGCTATGGCGTCGGGTTAGGCCGCGAAGGCTTCGCCTGGTCGGGCCGCGGTCTGATCCAGTGGAAGCAGAAATGGCCGAAGTGGACGCCGCCGAACGAAATGATCGCCCGTCAGCCGGTACTGGCGAAATATTCCGCCGATAATGGCGGCATGCCGCCGGGACTCGACAATCCGCTCGGCTCGCGCGCGCTCTACATCTTCCAGAACGGCCAGGATACGCTCTATCGCGTCCACGGGACGCCCGAATGGCAATCGATCGGCAAGGCGGTCTCTTCCGGTTGCGTCCGCATGGTCAATCAGGACGTGATCGATCTTTACGATCGCGTGCGCAACAAGGCGCCGATCCTCGTCATTTGACGGCCTGTGCGGGGGCGTAACGAAGGAGCCGTTCATCTCTGCGGCGAAAATCGCTTCTTTCTGCGTTTTGATGACCAGCGAAAGCGTTAACTGCGAACTTCCGGACGGAAAGCCGTACACACTTTTCCTGCAGGTCCTCTTGTCAGCTTTCGTGTCGACTCCCGGCAAGCCGCTGCGTCAGCCTGTGCAGCGCGTCGCGCAATTCGCCGACCTCCTCCAGGCTGCAGCCTGATGCACTGCCGATGTCGCGCAGAATACCGAAGGCTTCGGCCTTCAGTTCCCGGCCGCCATCCGTCAGGCTGACGATCACCTGCCGCTCGTCCGCCGCATCGCGTACGCGGCGGACATATCCGCCTGCTTCCAGCCGCTTGAGCAGAGGCGAAAGGGTGCCTGAATCGAGGCCCAGCTCTTCGCCGATTCGTTTCACCGTCATGCGGTCCTGCTGCCAGAGCGTGAGCAGCACGAGATATTGCGGATAGGTCAGCCCGAAGCGGTCGAGCAACGGCTTGTAGGCGCGATTGAAGGCATGCGCCGCCGAGTAGACGGCGAAACAGAGCTGGCGGCCGAGCGCCAGCACCTCATCGGACTCTGCGTCGAATTTTGCCGCTTTCCTCGTCATTATGTCATTGTCGCAAATTCACGCCGGCAAAGCAATTTGCAAAATTAATTTGCGCGCTATTTAATCTTACGATATATAAATTCGGCAACCACAAGGAAGGAGACTGTCATGCCCATCCTCTACCGCACTACCGCGTCCGCGACCGGCGGCCGCGCCGGCCAGGCCAAGAGCAAGGACGGCGTTCTCGACGTGACGCTGACCGTTCCAAAGGAACTCGGAGGCGACGGCGCGCGCGGCACCAATCCCGAGCAACTCTTTGCCGCCGGCTATTCCGCCTGCTTCCTCGGTGCACTGAAATTCGTCGCCGGCAAGGAGAAGGTAAAGCTTGCGGAAGACACGACGGTGACGGGCACGGTCGGCATCGGACCCCGCGACGACGGGACAGGCTTCTTCATCGACGCGGCGCTGGAAATCTCGTCGCCCGGCGTGGAAAAGGCGGTGCTGGAAGACCTCGTCCAGAAGGCGCATATCGTTTGCCCTTACAGCCATGCGACCAGGGGCAATGTCGACGTTAAGCTGACGGTGGCCTGATAGGACCGTTGCAGACAGCCGAAGCCCGTAACCCCGGGCTTCGGCCTGCCCCGGCAGTTCCGCCGCAAGCAAGTGTCGGGGATCGATCTGAGGCCTGTTGAGATTCGGGCCACCCGCCGCGGCTTGTTTGATCGCCTCGTCCCTGTGCTCGTCACAGGGGTGCAGCCAGACCAAGTCCTTGGGCTGAAAGAACGCTTCCCGCGCCGCAGACGCGGCGCTGCTGGATCCCTGTGACGAGCACGATGAGGAAGAGGAGAGATTGCAGTCCTCCGAAAAATTCCCTACAGCGCCGCGCGTCTTATCAGACGCGCAGGAAAACTATGTGCAGTTTTCCGCCCGCATCCCGCGTCTCAACGATGTGGTCTAGCGCTTCAGACTGCCGAGTATTCCGCGCACAAGGGCTCGCCCCACCTGGGTCGCAACCGTTCGCGCGACCGACTTCATCGCAGCTTCCATGATGGTTTCCCGCTTGTAGCCGGAGGATCGCGGCCGGGCCTGCTTGCCGGAAGGCGCTTCGGCCGCATCGTCGCCGAAGCCGGGCAGGGTCCAGCGGCTGCCGCCGGAAGTCTCCTCGGCGGGTTTTTCTTCCGCCTGCCGGGCAGCCTCCGCCTGTTCCGCTGCCTTGGCTGCACGTTTGGCAAGCATCTCATAAGCCGAGTCGCGGTCGAAGTCCTCGTCGTAGAGACCGCGCACCGGGCTCACGTCCACCACCTTCTGCCGCTCCGCATCCGTGAGCGGGCCAAGGCGCGACGAAGGCGGCCGGACCAGGGTTCTCTCGACGATTGACGGCGATCCCTTGCCCTCGAGCGTCGAGACCAGAGCTTCGCCGGTGCCAAGATTCGTGATCACGTCGGCACAATTGAAGTCGGGGTTCGGGCGGAATGTGTCGGCAGCCGTCTTGACGGCCTTTTGTTCGCGCGGGGAATAGGCGCGCAACGCATGCTGGACGCGGTTGCCGAGCTGGGCGAGGACCGTCTCCGGTACGTCCAGCGGGTTCTGCGTGACGAAATAGACGCCGACGCCTTTAGAGCGGATCAGGCGGACGACCTGCTCGACACGCTCGACGAGAACCTTCGGCGCATCGTTGAAGAGCAGATGTGCCTCGTCGAAGAAGAACACCAGCTTCGGCTTGTCGGGATCGCCGACTTCGGGCAGTTCTTCGAACAGCTCGGACAAGAGCCACAGCAGGAAGGTCGCGTAGAGACGCGGGTTCATCATCAGCTTGTCGGCGGCAAGCACCGAAATCGCGCCGCGCCCGTCATTGGTGGTCCGCATGATGTCGGTGATCTTCAGCGCCGGCTCGCCGAAGAAATGCTCAGCACCCTGCTGCTCCAGAATCAGGAGTTCGCGCTGGATAGAGCCGACGGAGGCCTTGGAGATGAAGCCGAACCGATTGGAAAGCTCGCTCGCATTCTCTCCCATGTAATTGAGGAGCGCCTGCAGGTCCTTGAGGTCGAGCAGCGGCAGGCCGCCCTCGTCGGCGATCTTGAAGGCGATGTTCAACACGCCTTCCTGCGCGTCCGTCGCATTCATCAGCCGCGACAGAAGAAGTGGGCCCATTTCGGAAATGGTGGTGCGGACCCTGTGGCCCTTCTCGCCGTAGAGATCCCAGAAGATCACCGGGAATTCCTGGAAATCGTAAGGCTCGAGGCCGATCTGCTCGGCACGCTTCAGCAGGAAGTCCTTGGGCTCGCCCATGGCGCCGATACCGGACAGGTCGCCCTTCACGTCCGCGCAGAAGACCGGAACGCCCGCATTCGAGAAACCCTCGGCCAGGATCTGCAGCGTCACGGTCTTGCCGGTCCCAGTGGCGCCGGTGATCAGCCCGTGGCGGTTGCCGAACTTCAGCTCCAGATATTCGCCTTTGTTGATCGAATCGTCCGGCTTGCGGCTGGTTCCGATATAGATCTTGCCTTCCTGCAGCATGGGGGCTTCATCTCCGTCTTGTCAATTTTATCAATGAAAGCGGGTATTTCCCGCATGTCGCACAAAGTCGGTCATCGAAACATAGCGTGCATCTGTTATAGGCGGTGCGTCTGTTCCCGGCAACATGATTGCGGGCGGGAACAAGGCCGGATTGCCATCTGGC
Organism: Sinorhizobium sp. GQ132; assembly: GCF_059758575.1. Classification (NCBI taxonomy): domain Bacteria; kingdom Pseudomonadati; phylum Pseudomonadota; class Alphaproteobacteria; order Hyphomicrobiales; family Rhizobiaceae; genus Sinorhizobium; species Sinorhizobium sp. GQ132. The sequence goes on from NZ_JCAXDX010000003.1 coordinate 331,379, forward strand.
GAGCCCCGTGAAACGATGCTGCGAGGTGGCGGAATATGGTAATCGGCGTCCGTTTCGATGCTCTTGTCATTCCGGCATCGTTCATTTACCTTGACGTTAACGTCAAAATTCGATCGAGGAGATTTCCATGAGTGAACTGGTCACGCGCGTGGCGGAAAATGTCGGAATCGAGACCGCAACGGCAGAAAAGGCAGTCGGGATGATCCTCGGCTTCCTGCAGCGCGAGGCAGCCGAAGGCCCGGTCGCCCAGATGATCGAGGCGATCCCCGGTGCGCCCGAACTGGTCGCCCAGTACAATGGCGAGGGCAGCGGTGGTGGCGGCCTTCTTGGCGGCCTGATGTCGGCGATCGGCGGAGGCGGCGGCGTCATGGCGCTGGGGCAGCAATTGATGAGCCAGGGTCTTGGCATGGGGGAGATTACGGCGCTCGCCAAAGAGACGATCGCATTTGCCAAGGAGAAGGCGGGCGAGGAGGTCGTCGACGAGGTGGTTGCCTCCGTTCCGGGCCTCAGCCAGTTCGTCTGATGGCTCTGATGCGCAGGCAGGCGTTACCCCCTCTGGCCGGCAGCCGGAGGAGGTAACGGCCGGGGTGCGGCATGGGGGCCGCTAAAGGCCTTCACCTCACGCATCCCATTCGGGAGCAAGACCCTGCGGATTGACGATCCGCCCGGACGGGCGGGCAAGCTCGCGGACTGCCGCCATCTCCTCCCGCGTCAGCGCGAAGTCGAATATCGCGAAATTCTCCTTGAGCCGCGCCTCCGTCGCCGTCTTCGAAAGCACGATCACGTCCTGCTGTTGCACGAGCCAGCGCAGCGCCACTTGCGCCGCCGTCTTGCCGTGGCGGCTGCCGATCTCGGCGAGCAGCGGGTCGGCAGGCACTTTGCCGTTGGCCATGGCATAGTAAGCCGTGAGCGACATTCCGAGCCGCCGCGCCGTCTGGAGGACCTTCGTCTGGTCGAGATAAGGATGATACTCGACCTGGTTCGTGGCGATCGGCGCATCGCTGAGACGCGTCGCCTCTTCCATTTGCGCGGCGTTGAAGTTGCTGATGCCGATATGGCGTACTTTGCCGGCATTCCGCACCTCGTTCAGGGCGCCGATGCGTTCGGCCATCGGCACGTCGCTCCCCGGCCAGTGCAGAAGCAGCAGATCGACATGGTCGGTTCTCAGCTTTCTCAGGCTCTCATCGACCGAGGCGATGAAGGCGTCGTGGCGATAATTGTCGACCCACACCTTCGTGGTCAGGAAGATGTCCGCCCGTGCAATGCCGGACTTCTGGATGGCCTCGCCGACTTCCGCCTCGTTGCCGTAGATCTGTGCGGTGTCCACGTGGCGGAAACCGAGCTTCAGGGCCTGCGGCAGGATGCGAAGCACCTCCGCTCCGGACATACGGAATGTGCCGAAGCCGAGCGCGGGAATATTGGCGCCATTGGAACTGACTGCATGCATTGAGAACTCCTTCACTGCGAGCGCCCGGCGGGCCGAAGCGCGATCTCCTATTCTTGTCCGCGCAAGGCGCGCCTTCAAGCTTGTCCGGAAAATAGGACCGCGCCTGTCGGAGCCGGCGAGAACCCGCACGCACTCCCGCTCTAGCGATTTTTTGTCGCCACGATGAAAAGCCGCGGGAAACGCAGGAGCACGCGCCCGTTTTTCATCGCCGGATAGGCCTTCCTGATCTTTTCGGCATAGGCGGCGAGATAGCCCGCCCGCTGAGTGGTGGGCAGCGCGTCCAGATAGGGGCGTAATCCCGTGCCCTTCACCCATTCGACGATCGCGTTCGCATTTGCGAGCTGGTGATAGTAGACGGTGTGCCAGACGTCGACGCGGACCTCCTTCGAGGTGAGCCTTTCGACATAGGTAGCCGGTGAGGGCAGGGACCTGCGCCGAATGGTGCGGCCCGCGAAGGCCGGGGCGAAGGCGGCCTCCTCTGCCGTTTCCTCCATCAGAAGATGGGACGATTCATCGAGATTGTCGGGCATCTGCACGGCAAGCGTTCCGCCGGGCGCAAGCGCCAGTATGAGCCGCTCGAAAAGCGTGACGTGCTCCGGCAGCCACTGGAAGACCGCATTGGCAAAGAAGAGCGCGCTTTCCGCCGGCGGCGCCCAGGCGGCGAGGTCGCCTTTTTCGAAGCGAAGGTCCGGCAGGCGGGTGCGGGCGGCCGAAAGCATGTCATCGTCGCTGTCGATGCCGGTGAGCGGGCTGCCCGGAAATCGTTGGAGGATCAACTCGGTCGAATTGCCCGGGCCGCAGCCGAGGTCGAAGGCTGGACCGGCGGGCAGATCGGGTACCTGCGCCAGCAGGTCGCGCGCCGGACGCGTCCGTTCGTCCTCGAACTTGGCATATTGCGCTGCAGACCAGGCCATGGGCGGGCTCCTTCATACGCCGAATTGCAGGCTTTCGAGCGAGGGGAGGATCAGCGAAGGACCATGGTCCTTGTATTCATCCGGCCCGTCGGCCCGGTTGATCCAGACGGTGCGAAAGCCGAATTTCGTGGCGCCGGCGATATCCCACCGGTTCGAGGACTGGAACGAGACCGCCTGCGGATAGAGCCGGTAGCTCGTCGTCACCAGGTCGTAGACAGCCGGTGCCGTCTTGAACGCCTTGACGGCATCGACCGAGAAAACGTCGTCGATGACGATATCGAGTGCGGCGTTCTTGACGGCCGAGGCCAACATGGCCGGCGAACCGTTGGAAAGAATGGCGATGCGGGCGCCACGTTCCTTCAATCCCTTGAGAACCGCGGGAACTTCCGGATAACAGTCGAGCGCCCAATAGGCATCGAGAAGCGGCTTTTTGAGCCCGGGATCGGCTGAGGGGAAGCGCTGAAAGGCGTAGTCGAGCGACTGCTCGGTCAATTCCCAGAAGTCGACATAGGCGCCCATGAGCGAGCGGACCCAGGAATATTCGAGCTGCTTGGCGCGCCAGAGTTCCGAAAAGGCCTGGCCGTCCGGCCCGATCGCCTCGGCATGCCGGCGTACGGCCGCATGCACGTCGAAAAGCGTGCCATAGGCGTCGAAGACATAGGCCGCGTAAGACATCGAGTTCTCCCGTCTATCCACCGTCCGGTCGGCGCGCCGGAGGTTTTCACCATTTTGCGCGAGTAGCCGCCGGGCAGGGGCTTGCGGCACTGCGTCGGAGACGCTGTGCCACAGCATTCTTTTGGCGCATCATGTCAAAACTTTGTGCGCCGCACAATGTCTTCGTCGCCCGCCTTCGTTCAATCTTTCCAAACCTTTGCCGGGAAACGCAGCGCCAGTTTCGCAAGTTTGCCCTTGAGGCCGAGGGCCGCGTCGCAAAGGCCGAGCACGTGCCGGTTCGGTTTCGCCTCCGGGCGCAGCGCGTGAAGCGCTGCCGCAGCCTCCTCCGGTCCCAGATAGCGCGCCAGAACACCGAGGGTCAGCGCCGTCGAACGTCCGATGCCTCTGAGGCAGTGAACCAGCAGGTGCGCCTCTCCGGGCAGGCTGTCGATGAAGTCAAATGTCGCCTCGATGGCCGCCGGACGCGCGGCATCCGGCGCATCCGGGTCGATGGTGTCGCCGAAGCGGAGTTCCAGATGCCGCTCCGGCGGCAGGTCGATCATCGAAAGCAGACGCGTCGCTGGCGCTCGGATGGAGACGAGATGCGTCGGCGCCCATAACGCGCGATTGTGCCGCGCCTCGGTTTGCGAGCTCACGATGAGGCGCACCGGCCAGCCGTTCGGATGCGCCGGATTCGCGTCGAGTACGGGCCGATAACAGGCGCTCTCGATAGCCTGAACCGCAAGAGCCATGACGTGCCTCCTGATTCGTCTCGGATTGCCGGCAGAATAGCAGCGCCGGCACGCAACCGAAATCCGGTCAGAACCGCGTGATGACACTGATGCCGAGGTCCGTCGCCCGGTCCATCGCAGCAAGCGCCGGCGCCGCCTCTTCGAGCGATATCTCACGGCCGATCAACTGCTTCGGGTTCAGTTTCCCGGCGGTGATCATTGCCAGCATCGCGTCGTAACGCCAGGCCTGCATTCCGTGGCTTCCATAGATCTCGAGTTCATGGCCGATCACTTGCGCCATCGGAATCTGCGGCGTCGCGTGCTCCGCCAGCATAAGCCCGACCTGGACGTGCCGGCCGCGGCGGCGCAGATTTTTGATCGAGTTGAAGCAGGTAACGGGCGAGCCGAGCGCATCGAGCGAGACGTGGGCGCCACCTCGGGTGAGTTCCCTGACAGCTCCCGCGACGTCCTCCGTCTCGCGGCCGTCGATGGTGGCGACCGCCCCGAGCGTCCGGGCGAAGGCGAGCTTCTCCTCCGAGATGTCGATGGCGATGGGGTTGGCGCCGAGTGCGGCGGCGATCATGATTGCGGAGAGGCCGACACCGCCGCAGCCGTGCACAGCCACCCACTCGCCGCCCTTGACGCGGGCCTGGTCGACGACCGCACGGAAAGAGGTTGCGAAGCGGCAGCCGAGGCTCGCCGCCGTTGCGAAATCCATGTTCTCGGGCAGATGCACGAGGTTCTGCTCGGCAAAGTCGATCGCCACATATTCCGCAAACGAGCCCCAGTGGGTGAAACCCGGTTGAAACTGCGCTTCGCAGACCTGGCTGTTGCCGGAGCTGCATTCGAAGCAGCGGCCGCAACCGGAAACGAAGGGTACCGTCACCCGGTCGCCGATCCTGTAGCGGAGGACCCCGCGCCCGGTCGCCGCGATCGTGCCTGCCAGTTCGTGGCCCGGCACATGCGGAAGGCGAATGTCCGGGTCGTGCCCCATCCAGCCGTGCCAGTCGCTGCGGCAAAGGCCGGTCGCCTCGATCTTTATGACGACCCCGTTCTCGGTCGGCGCCGGATCGGGAAGCGTCCGGATCTCCGGCATCTTCTCGAAGGCATCGTAATACATCGCTTTCATCGAGATCTCTCCCTTGGGGCGTTTTCATCATTCTGACACGTCGCCCGGGAGGGCTCCAGAATGGACGCCATGACATTTTTTGATGTACCCATTCACCCTCATGCTGCTTTTTCCGGCTAGAGCGGAAGTGCGTGAAGAAAGAAGGAGGCACCGATGGCCGTCGATACATCCCCACGATCCACCACCTGGACCTTTGTCGACGGCGAATGGCTTGCCGGCAACCCGCCGCTGATCGGCCCGACATCCCATGCGATGTGGCTCGGTTCGACCGTATTCGACGGCGCCCGCTGGTTCGACGGCATCGCGCCGGACCTCGACCTCCATTGCCGGCGCGTCAACCGCTCCGCCGAGGCTCTGGGTCTCAGGCCAACGATGTCGGCCGAGGAGATCGAGGGACTGACCTGGGAAGGCGCGAAGAAGTTCGACGGCAAGACGGCGGTCTATGTGAAGCCCATGTATTGGGGCGAGCACGGGTCCTGGAGCGTCGTTGCGGTGGATCCTGAATCGACACGCTTCGCGCTTTGCCTTTTCGAGGCGCCGATGGGCAATGGCCGTGCCGGCTCGTCGCTGACGCTCTCTCCCTTCCGCCGGCCGACGCTCGAATGCATGCCGACCGATGCCAAGGCCGGTTGCCTCTATCCCAACAACGCCCGCATCCTCAACGAGGCACGTTCGCGCGGTTTTGACAATGCGCTGGTGCGCGACATGCTCGGCAACATCGCGGAGACCGGCTCCTCGAATATTTTCATGGTGAAGGACGGCGTCGTCTTCACGCCGGCCGCCAACAGGACCTTCCTCGCCGGCATCACCCGCTCGCGCGTGATGGCCCTTCTCAGGGAGGCAGGCCTCGAAGTGATCGAAACCAGCTTGACCATGGCCGATTTCGAAGGGGCCGACGAAATCTTCACCTCGGGCAACTATTCCAAGGTGCTGCCTGTCACCCGCCTCGAGCAGCGCGAATTGCAGGCCGGTCCGGTCGCGACAAAGGCGCGCGATCTCTACATGGACTGGGCGCACGCGACCGGAGGGAAGTGATCTCCTCTCAGTTCAGCCGGCCGTTATTCTCCGCCGCCCTGAACGCGCGAGGCATCGCCAGTCGCTCTTCGAAGGTCACGGTTCAAGCGGACGGACGACCACATCGGCGGACGAGCGCGTGTTCGGTCCGTGATAGACGGCTTCGACATTGTTGCCGTCCGGGTCGAGGAGAAACGCGGCATAATAGCCCGGATGGTAGCTTCGCTCTCCGGGCGGTCCATTGTCGGTGCCGCCATTGGCCAGTCCGGCATCGTAGAACCGCTGCACCGCATCGGGGCCCGAGGCCTGGAATGCGAGGTGGACGCGGGTGCGGTAATCCTCCGCCGCGTCGACGAAGAACTCGTCGAACGCAAAGAACTCGTCGGTCTCGTAGGTCGGCTGGTGGCCAAGCGCGCCGAGCACCGCCTGATAGAACCGCTTGCTCGCCTTGAGGTCCCCGACGCGAAGATGCACATGGTCGATGAGCCGTCCCTGGTGAAATTCCATCGTCTTCTCCTGTGGCACGGTCGGGCACATGCCCTCGATAACGTAAGATAGGACCGCAAGGCGGCGCGTCGAGGCGCTTGCGCGCGAAGACGGAAGTCACGAAAGCAATGAAAGTATTTTGCGTGGGTTAGCGAAAATTTGGCGCTGCATCGGTTGCCTCCCTGCAAGGCGGTGCCTATGTTCCGCTGACAGATTTCCCCGACGAAATCCATGCCAAGAGGAGATGCCACAATGGCTTTCGAATTGCCGAACCTTCCCTATGACTACGATGCGCTTGCGCCGTACATGTCGCGCGAAACGCTCGAATACCATCACGACAAGCACCACCTCGCTTACGTGACGAACGGCAACAAGCTCGCCGAGGAAGCCGGTCTTTCCGATCTTTCGCTGGAAGATATCGTCAAGAAATCCTACGGCACCAACCAGCCGTTGTTCAACAATGCCGGCCAGCACTACAACCACGTTCACTTCTGGAAGTGGATGAAGAAGGGCGGCGGCGGCACCAGCCTGCCCGGCAAGCTCGATGCGGCGGTCAAATCGGACCTTGGCGGCTACGACAAGTTCCGCGCCGATTTCATTGCTGCCGGCGCAGGTCAGTTCGGCTCGGGCTGGGCCTGGCTTTCCGTTAAGAACGGCAAGCTGGAAATCTCCAAGACCCCGAACGGCGAAAACCCGCTCGTCCACGGCGCAACCCCGATCCTCGGCGTCGATGTGTGGGAACATTCCTATTACATCGACTATCGCAACGCGCGTCCGAAATACCTGGAAGCCTTCGTCGACAATCTCATCAACTGGGATTACGTCCTCGAGCTGTACGAAGCGGCTGCAAAGTAAGCGCTGCTTTCTCCCAGCGGGAAATCGGCCCGGCGCTTGCGCCGGGCCTTTCGTTATGAGGGGCGGTTTTCAACGGCCATCTCGCCGCGGTTTTCTACCCGTCCGCCGCCTCGAGGGGCCGAACCGCATTCGCCTGCCATCCCGCAATCCACACCTGCCTCAGCCGGTTGCCTTCGCCGCGGAAATAGGTGTCGGCGGGTGCGCAGTGTTCAACGCGGTCGGCGCGGAAGTTGCGGATATCCTGCCGCAATTCGCACCACGCGACCATCATCGCGTGTTCGGAATAATAGATCAGCGCAAGCGGGAGTACTGTGCGCTCGGTCGCGCGCCCGAGCTCGTCGCGATAGTCCAGCACCAGCTTCTGCTCGTCACGGATAGCCCGCCGGATCATGGCCAAGTCGACCGCCGGCGGCGGCGAGGCGATCGTGCCCCAGGCGTGCAGCGCCTGTGACTGGAAGGCCTTGCGCAGCGGTTCCGGCACGGCGCCGGTGATCTTCTGATTGACGCGCCGTGCCGCCGTCTTCAGCTCCTCGTCGCCCGTGCGAGCCAGAAGCGCAAGCGCCAGCACGATCGCCTCCGTCTCCTCGATCGAGAACATCAGCGGCGGCAGGTCAAAGCCGGGCCTCAGGATATAGCCGATGCCGCGCTCGCCCTCGATCGGCACGCGCATCGCCTGCAGGGCGGCAATATCCCTGTAGATCGAGCGGGGCGTCACCTCCAGCGCGTCGGCGATTTGCGCCGCCGTCACCGGTGTACGGGCGAGCCGCAGCATCTGGATGATTTCGAAAAGACGCGACGCCTTGCGCATGAAGCGGCCTCTACCTGCTCACTCCTGACACGACCTTGTCAGTAGGAGAGAGATATAACACGCGCCAACGGGTTGAAACTAAACAATCCGCTCCTGGGATATCACGGAAATCGGATGAGCAACTGACATGACCTATGCGGAAAACCTCTGGCTCTTTTTCACCCTGCTCTTCGGCATCATCATCGTTCCCGGCATGGACATGGTTTTCGTCCTCGCCAATGCGATGACCGGCGGGCGCGCTTCCGGGCTTTCCGCAACGGCCGGAATCGTGGCAGGCGGCGTGCTGCACACGCTCTATGCAGCCCTTGGCGTCAGCGTCGTCCTGCATCTGGTGCCCCAGCTCTTCAACCTGCTGCTCGCTGCCGGCGCGGCCTATATCGCCTGGATCGGTTTTTCGCTCCTGCGCAGTTCCATCACCATCAGCGGCGTCGAAGGAGGGGCACGGCTGTCGCGTTGGGCGAGTTTTCGGCAGGGCGCCCTGACGAGCCTGATGAATCCCAAGGCCTATCTCTTCATGCTTGCGGTCTACCCGCAGTTCCTCAAGCCGCAGTTCGGCCCGGTGTGGTCCCAGGCGGCCGTCATGGCCGTGATGATCGCGCTGACGCAGCTTGCGGTCTATGGCGGGCTTGCACTTGCCGCCGGGCGCGGGCGTGATTTCCTCGTGGGCAGCCCCGGTGCCACGGTGACCATCGGCCGGCTCGCCGGTCTCCTCCTCGTCGTCATCGCCATCTTCACGGTATGGCACGGCTGGAGCGGGGCTGTTTGAGACTCCTTCAAGTATAAACATGAGTTCTGTTATCATATTTGAATATGTGAAGGCGTCGCCGCGCAGCCAGGTATTGCGTCGGGAATTGTGCTGAATCGACAAGCACATCAATAAAAAGTTACTTCCGTAGAAAACCCAAAATGCCATCATGCCGGCGCTTGAACACCACGCCGCGGAAGCGGGTCAGACCGGAGAACATGATGAAGATACGAGCTCTTATGCTTGCCGCAGCCCTGGCGGGCCTGGGCGTGACCGCCGTGACGGCGGCTGACGAGCCGCAGGCGGTGCGTCAGCAGCTGATGAAAAAGGTGGGAAAGGCCACGGGCGAACTCAGCGGCATCGCCAAGGGTGAAAAACCTTATGACGCCGAGATCGTCAAAGCATCTCTGGCGACGATAAGCGAGACGGTGAAGGTCTTCCCGGATCACTTCCCGGCCGGCTCCGAGACGGGAATGGAAACCGAAGCGAGCCCGAAAATCTGGGAGAACATGGAGGACTTCAAGGAAAAGGCCGCCAAGCTCGGCGGTGACGCCGAAAAGATCCTTGCCCAACTGCCCGCAGATCAGGCCGGTGTCGGCGCCGCGCTCGGCATTCTGGGAAAGGACTGCAGCAGCTGTCATGAGACCTACCGCCTGAAGAAGAATTGACGATCAGACGGTCCTTCCAATCCGTTTCGAACCGCGCCGGTTCGCCGGCGCGAGCTCTCCGCAAGCAGGTCGAAAAGCCCTCCGGCCGTTGTCATCCGCATTCGTGATCTCAAGAGGAGCCCATGGGCCGGCGTGCGAGGTATCTGCTTTCTGGTCTGGTCCTGCTGGTGGTGGCGGGAGGGAGTCTCGCCTGGTGGCTGACCAAGCCCGATCGTTGGGACGCCGCTCATTGGGAGGGGCTCGGCGAGCCCGATCTTGCCAATGGCGAACGGATCTTCTGGGCCGGCGGCTGTGTCAGCTGCCACGCCGCTCCGGGCGCCAAGGACGACCAGAGGCTCGTCCTTGCCGGCGGCCGCACTTTGAAGAGCCCTTTCGGCACCTTTTATCCGCCCAACATCTCCCCCGATGAAACCGTTGGCATCGGCAGCTGGACGCTTGCAGAGTTCGGCGACGCCATGACGCGCGGCGTCGGAAAGGACGGCGAGCATCTCTATCCCTCCTTCCCCTACGGCTCCTATATCCGGATGACCGCGAAGGACGTGAACGACCTTTGGGGCTTCATGCAGACGCTGCCGAAGAGCGGCAATGCGACGCCTCCGCACGACCTGGCATTCCCCTACAATGTCCGCCAGGCGCTCGGCGCATGGAAGCTGCTGTATCTCAACGCTGAGCCGCGTACTCAGGTCAATACCGCCGACACCAAGCTCGCCCGCGGGCAATACCTCGTGGAGGGCCCTGGTCATTGCGGCGAATGTCACACGCCGCGCGATGCGCTTGGCGGCTTCGAGGAGGGCCGGTGGCTCACCGGCGCACCCAATCCTGAAGGCGAAGGCCGAATTCCCGACATCACCCCGTCTTCGAAAAGCATCGGGGGCTGGAGTGCATCCGACATCGCCTCCTATCTCGAAACCGGCTTCACGCCGGATTTCGACACGGTCGGCGGCTCGATGGTCGAGGTCCAGAAGAACATGGCGGAGCTGCCGGCCTCCGACCGCGATGCGATCGCGGCCTACCTCAAGGCGCTGCCGGCGCTGTAAACCGGAGCGACCCGCGGCCTCCGTCACCCGAGTCTCTGCAGGTAGCGCATGCCGGTTACCGGGCGCGGTACGAAACGCTCGGACTCGTAGAAACGGTGGGCCTGGAAGTTTCCGGTGGCGGCACTGACCGAGAGGTAATCGCAGCCCGCCATTTTCGCCTGCTCGCGAGCCTTGGCCACGAGGTGGCGCCCGATGCCGGTGCCGCGGTGACCGGGGCGTACGAAGAGGTGGTGCATTTCCATGCCGCGGGCACCTTCGGCCGCCCGGTATTGCGGGACGAGAATGGCATAGCCGATCAACGCGCCGCCGGCTTCGGCGACCAGCGCCGTGATCCAGGGCGTGCGTCCGAAGAGATCCCGCTCGAGCTGTTCGGGCGTGACTGTTGCGGCATCGCCGTGATGGGCGGCAAGCTCGGCGACCATCTCGCGCAATTCGGCGAGATCGCGTGGCTTGGCGCAACGGATCGTCACCATCGGCGCACGGGCCGACGGAACGGGCTGAAGGGTAGGGGTGACGGTCTGCAGCATTCTCGGCTCCTAATGGTTCTCTTCCGCCATCAGGTGCCGTGAAAAACAAAAGCCGCCTGATGGCGGCCTTGTTGAATATGATCAGCAGGCCGCTCCTATCGGAACAGCCAAAAATATACGCTGGAAATGGGCGCGTTCTTGATCATGCGCGTAGATTGTCCAAATCCCGGAATTTGTCAACGCGGAATTTCAATGCTCTTTTCCGCACAGCGAGTGGTCGGCAAGCGCGCGGATCACATGGCAATCGCCGATCGTGTGATCGCCATGGCAGGCGACGATGCGCTCGAGCTCATGCTCCAGCCTTCTGAGCCGGGCGATTTTTTCCCGCACGGAGGCAAGATGCTCGGTCGCGATGCGGTCCGCCTCGCCGCAGGGGCGTTCCGGATGTTCGCTCAATGCCAGAAGGTCTCGGATCGCCTCAATCGAAAGTCCGAGGTCGCGTGCGTGGCGGATGAAGGCGAGCCTTTCGAGCTCGTGCTTTTCATAGCGCCGCTGATTGCCCTCCGAGCGCTCCGGCGCCGCAAGCAGACCCATCTGCTCGTAATAGCGGATGGTCGGGATTTTTACGCCCGTCCGACGGGAAAGGTCGCCGATCGTGTACATGCGATGGCCCAGTGCTCCAACATTTTGAAACTGCGTGTTTCCGGACGGAAACCGTCACACCGCTTTCCTATCCTCTAGTCTCTAGAGCTTTATATGGACAGGGACCTGCCGTCGATCAAGCCTTGAAAGCGGCATCCGGGGCTCGTTCCGTGTCGAAGAGCGCAGCTTCGGGCACAAGCCCGCCGCAATCGCCCCTTAGCGATTCGATCGTCGGAAGCGACAGGAATAATATTCCAGATCAATAATTTAGCTATGTCTCGGCGCTTGAGCCGCACAGACGGAGAAAGACATGCCTTTGCACATAACCCGCCGAGCAATGCTGGCCGCGTCGGCCATGCTCTATCCGGCATTCGTCCTGGGAACGCCCGCGCTTGCGGCAGGCGCGGCGGAGGATGACGTCACGGAACGGCTTCGCCGGCTTGAAGAGCGCACCGGCGGACGCCTCGGGGTTGCCGTGCTCGATACTGAGACCAACATCTCGTTCGGGCACCGGGAGGCCGAGCGTTTCGCCATGTGTTCGACCTTCAAGGCGCTTGCGGCGGCTTGCGCGCTGGCACGCGTCGATCGCGGGGAGGAAACGCTCGACCGGCGGATCACCTTCGGCAGGGAGGTCCTGCTGCCTCACTCGCCGGTGACGGAAAAGCATGTGGGTGGCAACGGCATGACGGTCGCGGAACTCTGCGAGGCGGCGATCACCATCAGCGACAATGCCGCCGGCAACCTGCTGCTCGAAAGCTTTGGGGGTCCCGAGGGCCTGACGTCCTGGCTGCGCTCGATCGGCGACGAGACCACGCGGCTCGACCGAACGGAGCCCGAGCTGAACGAGGCCAGGAAGGGCGATCCGCGCGACACCACCACACCGGCCGCCATGCTCGACACACTCGGGAAATTGGTCCTGGGTCCGGTCCTCTCGCAAGAAGGGCGCCAGCAGCTCATCGACTGGCTGGTTGCGAACAAGACCGGCGATGCGCGGCTACGGGCGGGCCTGCCCAAGGACTGGCGGATCGGAGACAAGACGGGAACGAGTATGACCGGTGCCGTTTCGGATATCGCCGTCGCCTGGCCGCAGGGCCGTGGTCCGATCCTGATCTGCGTCTACATGGGCGAGGCCAAGGCGCCGCTCGACGACCTGAACCCTGTCTTCGCCGATATAGGCAGTATCGTCGCCGGCATGGCCTGAGGCCTGTTGAGATTCCGGCCGCCCGTTGTTTGATCGCCTCATCTCTGTGACAAGCACAGAGATGAGATTGCAGTCCTCCGGACGCCCATGCGGGCGCGCGCATTCCGGCTCGTGCGTCAGGGCAGCGTATAGGCGATGACATAGTCGCCCGGCTTGGTGCCGACCGAACCGTGTCCGCCCGCAACGATGAGCACATATTGTTTGTCGCCGACCGTATAGGTCATCGGCGTCGACTGGCCGCCGGCAGGAAGCCGTGCTTCCCAGAGCTGCTCACCCGTGGTCAGGTCGTAAGCCCGGAAGTAATTGTCGACCGCGGCACCCAGGAAAGCGAGACCGCCCTTGGTTATCATGGGTCCTCCGATGCCCGGTACGCCCAGCTTGAAGGGCAGCGGCAGCGGCGTCATGTCGTAGACCGTGCCGTTCTTGTGCTTGTAGGCGATCTTGCCGGTTCTGAGATCGGCGCCTGCGACATAGCCCCATGGCGGGGCCTGGCAGGGAATCCCGAGCGGGCCGAGGAACGGACCCATAAAGACCCCGTAAGGTGCGCCTTCATTGCGGTTGAGGCCCTGTTCGCTACCCTTTTCGCCCTCGCCCTTCGGGGCGATCTGGTCGCGCGGAACGAGCCGCGAGGTGAAGGCGAGATAGGTCGGCATCCCGAACATCACCTGGCGTTCCGGGTCCACGGCGACCGAGCCCCAGTTGAAAGTCCCGAAATTTCCGGGATAGACGATCGTCCCCTCGAGGGAAGGCGGCGTGTAGCGCCCCTCGTATTTCAGCGATCTGAATTCGATACGGCACGCAAGCTGGTCGAACATGCTGATCCCCCACATGTCGCGCTCCATGAGCGGCGGGGGCATGAAGGTGAGGCCCGAGACGGGCTGGGTAGGCGCAGTAAAATCCTCTGGGATCGCGCCGCCGGGCGCGGGTACTTCCTCGATCGGGATAATCGGCTCCCCGTTTCGCCGGTCGAGCACATAGATGTCGCCCTGCTTGGTCGGTCCGACGAGTGCCGGCACGACGGTTCCGTCCTCTCTCGTGATGTCGAGCAGGGCGGGTTGGGCGGGCACGTCCATGTCCCAGAGGTCGTGATGCACGGTCTGGCGCACCCAGCGAACCGCGCCCGTGTTGATGTCGAGGGCGACGATGGAGGAGGAATATTTCTCCACATGCTCGCTGCGTCCCATGCCGAGCTGGTCGGGTACTTGGTTGCCCATGGGAATGTAGACGAGGCCGAGCCCCTCGTCATAGCTGAAGACCGACCAGCTGTTTGGCGAATTGGTGGTGTAGGTTTCACCCGGAGGCAGCGGCGTCGTCACGTCCGGATTTCCGCTGTCCCAGTTCCAGATGAGGGCGCCGGTGTTGATGTTGAAGGCGCGGATCACGCCCGACTGCTCCATGGTCGAATAGTTGTCGTTGACGGCACCGCCGATGATGATCTTGTCGCCGACGGCGACCGGCGGCGACGTCGAATAGTAATAGCCGGCCGGGTTGTACTTCATGCCCTGCTCCAGATGCAGGACCCCGTTATCGGCGAAGCTGGTGCACACCTCTCCATTCGTCGCGTCGAGCGCGATCAGGCGGGCGTCGGACGTCGGCAGATACACCCGTTCGGCGCAGGGGCTGCCGGGCGCCGCGGCCGGATCGGCCCAATAGGTGACACCGCGGCAGGTCTGGTGCTGACGGTCCGGGTTCATGCCGGAATTCGAATCGTACTTCCACTTCTCCTGGCCGGTGGCGGCGTCGAGCGCGATCGCCCAGTTGTGCGGTGTGCAGACATAGAGCGTGTCCTTCACCTTCAGCGGCGTCACCTGGTAGGTGGTTTCGCTGACGTCCTCCGGCAGCTTCACGTCGCCGGTCTGATATTGCCATGCCACCTGGAGGTTCGAGACGTTCTCCGGGCGGATCTGGTCGAGCGGGGAATAGCGCTGGCCGAAGGGCGTGCGCCCGTATTGGTGCCATTCGCCCGGCGGCACGTTGCCCCCGAGATTCGGGTTTGCCACGACCTCGCCCGGCAGATCGCCCCTGATGTCGTGGGGGTTCTGTGTCATCGAAAACAGCGCAACGCCGATCGATAGAAGGCTGGCCAAGGCGAGCGGCCAGGCGCGCGCGCCGTATTGCTCGCCCGTGGGGCTGACGAAGCCGAGGGGGCGCCGTATCCAGGGTGTGAGCAACCACAGCCCGAGCAGGATAATCACGCCGCCGCGAGGGCCGAGCTGCCACCAATCGAATCCCACCTCCCAGACCGCCCAAGCAAGCGAGCCCAGGACGACCAGCGCATAGACCCAGAGCGCGGCGGCGCGTCGGCGAAAGAGCAGAAACGCTGTGAGCAGGAAGCCCAGGCCAGCGACGAGGTAGTAAGGGCTGCCGCCGAGCAGCAGGAGCCGCGTTCCGCCCGCACCGAGGGCGAGGCCGATCACGGCAAAGACGATGGCGGTCAGGACGATGAGCATCAAGTAGAACTCCCGAGTTGAGGACGTGCCGTGGGCACGACTGATTCCGCGGGCAGGCCCGGCCGGGCCTGGAGGAGAATGCGCATTGCCGACGACGAAGGCGCGGCTCCGTGCGGAGCCCGGTCGGTGCGCTATTTCGAAGTTAACGCAAAACGCGTGCCTTTCAATGGCCACAATCCGACGGAGACCGAGATTGTCGACATGGTCGCATGACGATCGACAGGGAGTGTCAGGTGCCGCAGAAGGTTTGGAGCACTTCCTCGCCCGCCTTGGGTGGCGCGGCGTAGGCTTCGCGGCCCGGCTGGTCCTCATAGGGACGGGAGGTCACCTCGACGAGCGCTTCGAAGAGCGAGAAATCCGCGTCTTGCGTTGCCGCATCGATCGCCTGTTCCACCCGGTGGTTGCGCGGAATGAAGGCGGGATTGACGGCGCGCATCGCGGCAGCACGTTCGCTCGCCGGCTGCGGTTCGCGTTCGAGCCTTCGGCGCCAATCCCCGAGCCAGGGTGAGAGTGCCTGCGGTTCTTCGAAGAGGCTTGCAAGCTCCGTATCGGCGGCCGCGTTTTCCGCGGATGCCGCCAGCCGGCGGAAGCTGAGAGTGAAATCGGCTTTCCCGTTCTGCATGAGCGTCAGCAGCGACTGAACGAGGTCGAGATCCTCGTCTTCGTCCGTGAACAGGCCGATCTTGCGCCGCATGCCGCCGAGCCAATGGTTCTGGAAGATACTCCCGTATTCGCCAAGAGCGTCGTTGGCGAGGTTCACGGCCGTGTCCGCCACGGGATCGAACAGCGTCACCAGCGTCTCGGCGAGGCGGGCGAGGTTCCACTGACCGATCGCCGGCTGGTTGGCATAGGCATAGCGGCCGAACTGATCGATCGAACTGAATACCGTTTTCGAATCGTAAACGTCCATGAAGGCACAGGGGCCGAAATCAATCGTTTCGCCCGAAATCGTCATATTGTCGGTATTCATCACCCCATGGATGAAGCCGACATGCAGCCAGCGCGCGATCAGTGCAGCCTGACGCGCCGCGACCGCCTTGAAGAGCGCGAGATAGGGCTTCTCATCCTTCTTCAGCTCCGGATAATGACGGTCGATCACATAATCCGCGAGCGTCCTTATCGACTCCATGTCGCCGCGTGCCGCGAAGAACTGGAACGTGCCGACACGAATGTGGCTTGCCGCGACCCGGGTGAAGACGGCGCCCGGCAGGATCTGTTCGCGGTAGACGGGCTGACCCGTAACCGTGGCAGCCAGCGCACGGGTCGTCGGCACGCCGAGCGCGTGCATCGCCTCGCTGACGATATATTCGCGTAGGACCGGCCCGAGCGCCGCCCGTCCGTCGCCGCGGCGGGAGTAGGGTGTCTGGCCGGCTCCTTTGAGCTGGATATCGCGTCGCCGTCTGCCGGCGTCGGTCACCTCTCCGAGCAGGATGGCACGTCCGTCGCCGAGCTGCGGCACGAACGCGCCGAACTGGTGGCCCGCATAGGCCATGGCGAGCGGTTCGGCACCTTCGGGGACGAGATTACCCGAAAAGATCGCCGCGCCGTTGCGTTCGAGCGCTTCGGAGTCGAGCCCAAGCTCGACGGCCAGCGGACGGTTGAGCTTGATCAGCCACGGTTCCGCGACCGGCGTCGGCTCCACACGGGCGTAGAAATTGGCCGGCAGCCGGGCGTAGCTGTTGTCGAAGCGGAATGCGGTCATCTTTGAAATTGGCTGCGTTGGAACGGAACTCATCACGATACAGCGGCACGCGGAAAGTCGGCCGCCCTTTCGCAGCAAGTCTACACGAGCCCCGCGCTTTTCGCGAGGTTTCGGCCTGGACACCTATGTGGCCCCCTCGCTCCTTCGTGCGAAGGGGCCGTCGCGATCAGGCACTGAGCGCCGCTCGTGGCAGGCACGCCTCGCAGATCGCCGCCATGTGCCGGTGGTCGGTACCGCAACAGCCGCCGAGCACCCGCAAATGCGGCAGGCGGCCGGTGAGCGAACGGTAACGCTCTGCAAGGTCGCACGCGTCGCCCGCATCCAATGTCTCGCTCTCGTCGAGTTCGGCATGGCTCTTCGTCGAGGCATTGGCGCGAATGCCGCCGATCCGCCGGACCCAGGCGCTCTGCCGTTCCAGCACATTCTCGAAATGGGTCGGATGGGCGCAATTGATCATGTAGTAGTGCGGATAACCGCCGGTCTCGGCGTCCACCGTCTCGATCGCGTGCTGCAGCGAGCGACCGGTAACCAGGCGGCCGTCGGTCTCCACCGTGAAGGAGATGGCGCAGGGCATGTCATGGCCCCTGGCGGCCCGGACGACCCCGATCGCCTCCTCGGTATTCGTCATCGTGACTGCCGTGATCATGTCTGCTTGGCTGTCGGCAAAGGCGGCGACCTGGGCGGAATGATAGTCCTCCGCTTCGTCGGCCGTAATCCGGCCCGCCTGATAGCCATCGCCGCGCGGACCGATCACGCCATTGAGGACGACCGGAGCCTGCGGCCGCTCGTACTCGGTGCGCAACCCCGTGAGGAGATCAACGGCATCCAGGTTGACCTTTCTCAATGCCGCCGCATCGTAGCCGAGTTTTTCACCCCAATCGGCATTGGCGCGCCATGTGGCGGTATCGAGCACGAAGCCGGTGCCGTGGCGCCTGGCGATTTCGAGATAGCGCGTGTAGTAGCGCAGAAGCCGCCGCCGGCCCTCCGCCGCCGAGAGCAGGACGAAGGATGCGAAATGCGGGAGTTCGATCCCCTCCTGGAAGATCAGCGCGGTTTCCATGCCACCGTCGCTCAAGAACATGCCGCCCCGTACAAGCGGCAGATCATGTCTGTACCTGGCCAAGTCCTCCACCTTTATCCCTCCTTGCGTTTGTTCTCCTGCCACTATGGCAGGGGCGCAGCAGAGTATGCACAGGTGTCGGCGTCTCGCTGTAACGTCAGGAACCGTCTTCCATCGCGGCTGCCATTTCCGCCAGCTTGCGTATCGTGTTGAGATTGCGCGCCGTGCCCGGTCTGAGCGCCGGAAGCTTCAGCTTCGATCGTCCGGATCCATTCGGATAGTGGATATAGATTTCGCGCCCGTCCATCCGCACCTTTTCTCCATCAGGTGCGACCAGCTTGTCGAGCGCGTCGCGGGGAGGCGGCTCCGGCAGGAAGGTAATCAGCAGCAGGTTCGGCTTGGCATCGACAAACCGCTCCGCCCTGGCGGCGACGTCCTCCAGTTGGCGGCGGCTGCGCAGCAAGACGCCCGGCGCCTTGCCCATTTTCGCCGCCAGCGCCTGTTCGAGTTTCGCCTGCACTGCGGGCTCAGGCAGGTCAGAGCGAAAAACGACGTTGCCGCTCTGGATATAGGTCTTGGCCCCCGCGAAGCCGAGCCCATCGCAGGCGGCCTTCAGGTCCGCCATCGTCAGCTTGCCGGTGCCGCCCACATTGACGGCCCTGAGCAGTGCTACATAGACCGGCACGGCTCTTCCCCTTACGCCTTGCCTGCGACCTTGATGGCGAAGGCATATTCGAAGGCGATCTCCTCCAGCCGCTGAAAGCGACCGGAAGCGCCGCCGTGGCCGGCGTCCATGTTGGTCTTGAGCAGGATGGGTTCGCTGCCGGTCGTCTCGTCGCGCAGCTTCGCCACCCATTTCGCCGGTTCCCAATAGGTGACGCGCGGGTCGGTCAGGCCTCCGAGCGCCAGAATGGCGGGATACGGCCTGGCACAGACATTGTCGTAGGGCGAGTAGCTCGCGATGATGTCGTAGAACTCCGGGCTGTCGATCGGGTTGCCCCATTCGGGCCATTCCGGGGGTGTCAGCGGCAGCGTGTCGTCCAGCATCGTGCTGAGCACGTCGACGAAGGGCACCGCGGCGATGATGCCGCGGAACTTCTCCGGCGCCATATTGGCGATGGCGCCCATCAGCATGCCCCCAGCCGATCCGCCCTCGGCGACGATGTTCGCGTAGGAGGTGAACTTTTCCTGATTCAAATAATCGGCGGCTGCGATGAAGTCTTTGAACGTATTGGTCTTCTTCGCCATCTTGCCGTCTTCGTACCAGTGGAAGCCCTTGTCCTTGCCGCCGCGGATATGGGCGATCGCATAGACGAAGCCGCGGTCGACGAGCGACAGGCAGTTGGTGTTGAAGCTGGCGGGAATGGTGATGCCGTAGGCACCGTAGCCGTAAAGCAGGCAAGGGGCGGATCCGTCGAGCGGTGTGTCCTTGCGATAGAGCAGGGTGACCGGCACCTGCTCGCCATCATGCGCCGGGGCGAATACCCGGCGGGTCACATAGGCGTCCGGATCGTGCCCGGAGGGGACTTCCTGCGTCTTGAGCAGCGTGCGCTTGCGCGTCTGCATGTCGTAGTCGAACAGCTGCGAAGGCGTCGTCATCGACGAATAGGAGAAGCGGATGATGTCGGTGTCGTATTCGGCCGCACCCGAAAGCCCCAGAGAATATGCCTCCTCGGCGAATGCGATGGCGTGTTCCTCGCCGGTTCGGCGGTCGCGGATGACGATTTCCGGCAACCCGTTTCGGCGCTGCAGCCAGACCAGATGCCGGGCATAGGCCATATGGCTGAGGATCAGCGTTCCCGGCTTGTGCGGCACGACCTCGCGCCAGTTTTCCTTCTGCGGCGCTTCCACCGGCGCTTCCATGATCTTGAAATCCTTGGCGCCGTCGGCATTGGTAAGAATGTAGAAGACGTCGCCGCCCTCGGTCATGGAATATTCCAGACCGGTTACGCGCTCCGCCACGAGCCTGGGCTCCGCGGCAAGGTCGCTGGTCGGGATGAGCCGATACTCGCTCGTCTCGTGGTCATGGATGTCGATATAGATGAAATCGTCGAGGAGCGAACCGCCGACAGACATGAAGAAGCCGGCGTCGGGCTCCTCATAAACCAGCCGGTCTTCCGACTGCGGCGTTCCTATGACGTGGTGGAAGATCTTCGATGGCCGGTGGTTCTCGTCGAGCACGGTATAGAAGAAGCTCTTGCCGTCCGGCGCCCAGGCGCCGCCGCCGCCCGTATTTTCGAGCAGGTCCTCGAGGTCCTCGCCGGTCGAAAGGTCGCGCACCTTCAAAGTAAAATATTCCGACCCTTTGTCGTCGTACCCCCAGATTCCGCGGGAATGATCGCTCGAATGGTCGAGCCCGGCGATACGGAAATAGGCCTTACCTTCAGCCTCCCTGTCGCCGTCGAGCAGCACCTTGCGGATCGTCTCGTCGCCCGCTGCACCCTCGCGCGGGATCCGGAAATAGCGCGGATGCTCGCCGCCGGTGACGTAGGAAGTCCCGTAGGCAAAAGGGCCATCCTTCATCGGAACCGATGAATCGTCTTCCTTGATCCGGCCGCGCATTTCGGCAAACAGCGTCTTCTGCAGGTCCTTCGTGTCGGCCATCGCGGCGTTCATATAGGTATTCTCCGCCTCCAGATGGCGGCGGATTTCGGGATCCAGGATCGACGGATCCTTGAACATGGCCTGCCAGTTTTCGGCCCTGAGCCAAGCGTAATCGTCGGTGCGGGTCATGCCGTGGCGGGTATCCGTCGCCGGCTTTTTCGAGGCGACGGGTGCGGCGGGCAGGTTCTTGAATACGGACAAGGCATGTCTCCGGGATCGGTCCTGCTGCATGGCTTCCGGAGGGAAAAACACGCAGCAGATTAAAGCGCTACAGCGACCTTTTGCGCGTCTGACGAGACGTGCGGCGCCGTATGGGGAGACAATGAGATAGAGGGCACCAGCGCGGCGATCAAGCGGAAAGGGCCGCCGAGACGCCTAGGCGGCGAGTTTGAGGCCGATGCCCCACGGGTCGGTGAGGCAATGCGTGTCGCCCTGCCTGTCCCTCGCTATTTCGAGCGCGTCGAGCTTCTGGGTCACCGCGTCGAGGGCCGCCGGGTCCCGGAAGCGGATCGTATAGTCGGCGAGACCGGTCATGTTGCCCTGGCGTTTCGGCGCTCCGCGCGAATTCCAGATATTGGCCGCCACGTGGTGATGGTACTTGCCGGTCGCGAAAAAGCTGGCTCCAGGGTAGCGGGCCATGAGGTCGAGTCCCAGGGCATCGCGGAAAAAATCGTCCGCCTTCGGGATATCCGAGACCTGGAGGTGGATGTGGCCGATCGTGGTGCCGGCCGGCAAGCCGTCCCAGCTGTTCTTCGGCACCTCGTCGTAGAGTGCCTGCAGATCGAGCGGCAGCGTGTTCATTGCCACCATGCCGTCCGCTCCGTAATTCCATTCGGCGCGCGGGCGATCGCGGTAAATCTCGATTCCGTTACCCTCCGGATCAGCGAGATAGATCGCTTCGCTGACGAGGTGATCGGAGGCCCCCTGCAACTGCACCCCGTTTTCGGCGGCGTGCACGAGCCAGCGTCCGAGCTCGGTGCGGTCCGGAACCAGGAATGCGTGATGGAAGAGACCGGGTGCACTTCGCGGAGCCCTTACGGCATTGCCGTCGCCCGTCAATGTCAGGAGCGGTCTTCCGGCGACGCCAAGCGTCACGCCGCTTTTGTTCGCCTCGATCGGCGACAGGCCGAGTATCCGCTGGTACCAGGACGACACCGTCTCCAGGTCGCTTACGACAAGATGCGACCGGTCGACATAAGCGGGCATCGCGGTCGCGTGATCGGCGGGAACGCTGGCCTGCGGCTTCGGTTGTGAGGTGTCCTTCATCCTATTCGCCTTTCGGACAGCGGGAGGGCGACGCCCGAGACTGTGATCTGCTGCCCTCAATCCAATATGAGTACGTGAACAGGTAGGCGGAAGCTCTTATATTACTTGATGTTGTGTTCGACAAACGTTGACAGTCGTCGCGGCCGCGCTACCTTTAACGGTGGGAGCGATGGGAGCAGAGGGGCGGTCACTTTGATCCAAGTCAAGGCCCGTACAGCCGTCACCGTTCGATGTCGGTCCGGCGCAGGACGGCGTACGTGATGTGGTTTCCGTCCGTATCGGGAGCCAGCGGCCGTCGCATTCGGCGTGCGACGTGGTAACATAGGAAAAGGACGTAGCAGCATGTACAGGAAGATCATCGTGCCGATCGCCATGGATCAGCTGGAGCACGGCGAGTCCGTCCTAGGCATCGCCGAGAAACTGATCGACGAGGGGGGAGAGATCATTCTGCTCAACGTCGTCGAGGATCTCAACGCCTATGCACAAGGCTACATGATCGTCGATTTTCCGCTGGAGATGATCGAGGAATCGCGCAAGCACGCGGTCAAGACCCTGGAAGCGTTGAAAACCAAGCATGGCATCAATGGACGCGTCGAAATCCGCACCGGCGGAGCTGCCGGCAGTATCAATGCACTGGCCGAGGAAGAGAAGGCCGACCTGGTGATCATCGCGTCCCACCGCCCGGGCCTGATCGATTATTTCATCGGGTCTACCGCCAGCCGTGTCGTCAGCCATTGCCCCTGCGCGGTTCTCGTCGACCGGTAACACTGGGAATAAAACGGCACGGTGCAGGCCCCCTGCGCCGCGATCCGAAGGAGTCACGCAATGGATAAGTATGCGCTTGACGACTTTCGCGAACAGCTTTTGCGCCGCAAACGCGAACTTCATGGCCGGTTGGTGCAGATAGAGGAAGACCTCGAGCAGCCGATGAATGCCGATGTGCCGGATCGCGTAACGGAACGGGAGAGCGATGAGGTCCTGGAAGGACTCGGCCTGGCCGGCCAGGGCGAGATTCGCGCGATCGATGCTGCACTCAACCGCATCGAAGCGGGGACCTTCGGCATTTGCGTGCGTTGCGGCGACCCCATATCCCCGGAAAGGTTGCGCGCCGTGCCGCATGCTCCACTCTGTCAGACCTGCGCCGCCGAGATCGCGACCGGCGGGAGATAACCGCCCAAAGCTCCCACCTGCTCCAGAGAAAGCCGTTTGCCGCACGCTCCGGCGAAGGGTGCGGTATTTGTTGTAATGCGTTGCAAAAGTTGATCCTTTCGCCCGATCCTGGTGCTTTGCCGTGCCGCCGGCCTGTGGCAGGATGAACCGAACCAGGTGATCTTGCGGTGTTTCGAACCGTTCGAATCCGCCGTGATCGATCATGAGGTATTTCGTTGCTGCTGCAGGCTGCACGGATATCGAAAGCGGAGCGGGAGGGGCCGCGTGAAGGTTGCCGGCGTCAAATGGGACTACGACCGATCGGAGATGATCGCCGACGCAATCGTCCACGGGATCGGGCTTTCGGCGGCGCTCGTCGGTGTTACCGCCCTGATCTTTTACGCCACCGTCTGGAGCACGTCCGGGCAATTGGCCGCGGCTTCGATCTATGGCGGCGGGCTCATCGCCGCCCTGTCGATCTCATTCGTCTATAATCTCTTTCCGGTGGGCCGGGCCAAGTGGCTGCTGCGTCGGCTGGACCACTCCGGAATCTTCGTGCTGATCGCTGCAACCTACACGCCGTTTCTGCAGCGCGGCTGGGATGATCCGTTCCTCTTCTCGATGCTGGTCGCCATCTGGCTTATCGCAGCCGCCGGCATCGCCATGAAGTGCCTCCTGCCGGGGCGCTTCGATCGGCTGGCGATCCTGCTTTATCTCGCAATGGGCTGGAGCGGCTTGCTCGCCGCGAAATCCCTCTTTACCGCCTTGAGCGCGACGACGCTCACTCTGATCGTCATCGGTGGCGTCATCTATTCGGTCGGGGTCATCTTCCATGTCTGGGAGCGCCTGCGCTTCCAGAACGCCATCTGGCACGGCTTCGTCGTCACGGGAGCTGCTGTGCACTATTCCGCAGTCCTGACCTGCATCAGCAGCGCCGCCGTATCTTAAGCTTGGAGTCAAAGCTGCAGCTTCAGTCTGCAGCAGGCCGACATTCTTCCGACGGCCTGAGTGCCGAGGCCATGCGCGAGATGACTCCATCGAAACTGGTCAGTTTGCTCTTCCGATACTGGAGCCTGAAATATGCGGCGCTGCCGTCGCAGAGCGCAATCGCCCGCGTATAGAAGACGTCGTTCTCGCGCGCGCCGGAAAAGCTCGCCCAGGCGGACGTGACGCGCGAGAAGATGATTCGCCAGTCGTCCTGCTTCTCGTAGCCGATCCTTTCGGCGACGTCGGTTTCGAAGTCGCCATCCGGCGGATGGGTGCCGAACACCATGAGCGTCGCGCCATTGTCATCGGCGTGAAATCTGACGCCGTCGCCGTTATCGGCCTCGAGGCCCATCTCGAATCCGGGCGGGATCTCGACCGTGTAACCGAAGCGGGGATTGGCGTAAGGGTGCCAGTCGTCCTCGGCGACAGCGGGCGAGGCAAGCGTCACGAGGAGCAGAGATGCGATACAGGCACGGCGCATGCGGGGCGTCCTCTAGGATTCGTTCGACCTGCCGCTTCTCCTCACCGCGCCGCGTGTTTTGTTCCGGACGCCGAGGGCCGCCGCAACGGCTTTGAACTGCTGCACCATCTTATCTTCAAAACGTTCCGGGTTTAAGGGCATGCGATAGACCACACGCATGCTGGAAAGTGCCGCCGAAACAGGCCCGCGTGGTCAATCCTCCTCGAATGTCATCGCGGTGCCGTTCAGGCAATAGCGCAGGCCGGTCGGAGGAGGCCCGTCGGGGAAGACATGGCCGAGATGGGCGTCACAATCGGCACAGCGAATCTCCGTTCTGACCATATGGTGCGAGCGGTCCACATATTCAGCGATCGCGTCCGGATCGACCGGGGCGAAATAGCTGGGCCAGCCGCAGCCGGAATCGAACTTGGTATCCGAGCGGAACAGCGCGCGGCCGCAACAGACGCACTTGTAGGTGCCATGCCTTTTGTTGTCGAGAAAGGGGCCGGTGAAGGGACGTTCGGTGCCATGTTCGCGTGTGACGCGGTACTGCTCGGGCGTCAGGGCTGCCCGCCACTCTTCGTTCGTCTTCGTAATCTTCGGCATCCGGTTTTCGGACATGGCTGCGCTCCTTTCGATTGCAGCGAATATATAGGATGGGTTCTGCTTGGGCACAAATGGGGGTCGATGTCAGGAGCTCCGCGTTTTGGACAGGATACTGATCAGGTCGGGGCGAAGCCGCTGCCCTCTACACAGTATAAACGTGGCATAACCTCACACCCCGGCCGATTTCCCTTGAGGCAGGCCCGACCATCTTCTATGTCCGGTTAAAGCTTGACTGAAAGATCAACGAGAAGGAGCGTGTCGATACGATGGATGCCGCGGCCCTGACATTCCTGGCCCTCGGTCTTCCCTTTGCCGCGGCCGTCGTCGCGCCGGCCCTGACCCGGCTTCTCGGCGGGAATGCCGCCTGGCTGTTGGCGCTTGCGCCACTCGCCGTCTTCATGCATTTCGCAGGCTTCATTCCGGAAGTCGCCGCCGGCGAGATCGTCACCGGCGGCTATATCTGGATACCTTCCTTCAACGTCAGCTTCTCCTGGCTGATCGACGGCTTGTCACTGACCTTCGCACTTCTGATTTCGGGCATCGGCACACTGATCGTCCTCTATTCGGGCGGATATCTGAAGGGGTATTCCGACCAGGGCCGCTTCTTTTCGTTCATTCTGATGTTCATGGGCTCGATGCAGGGCCTCGTCGTCTCGGACAGCTTCCTGATGCTTTTCGTCTTCTGGGAGCTGACGTCGATCACTTCGTTCCTGCTGATCGGCTTCGATCACGGCCGCGAGGCGGCGCGCCGCGCGGCTTTGCAGGCTCTGGTCGTGACCGGGGGAGGCGGGCTTGCTTTGCTCGCCGGGCTCCTCATCCTGTGGAACGTCAGCGGCGTCACGCAATTTTCGCTGCTCCTGTCCTTCGGAGACGAACTGAAGCAGAGCCCCTTCTATCTCGCGGCGCTGCTCCTCGTCCTCGGCGGCGCATTCACCAAGTCGGCACAGTTTCCGTTTCACTTCTGGCTGCCGAATGCCATGGAAGCGCCGACGCCCGTTTCGGCCTATCTGCACTCGGCGACGATGGTGAAGGCGGGCGTCTATCTTCTGATGCGGCTCAACCCGGTGCTCGGCGGCACGACGGAGTGGCAGGTCCTGTTGCCGCTGTTCGGCGTGACGACGCTCGTCGCCGGAGCCGCCCTGGCAGTGCGCCAGACGGACCTGAAGATGATGCTGGCCTATACGACCATGTCGTCGCTCGGTCTTCTGGTCATGCTGACCGGGCTCGGCCTGCCCTACGCCATCGAAGCCGCAGTGCTTTACCTGGTGGCGCATGCCCTGTTCAAGGGGGCGCTGTTCATGGTGGCCGGCATCATCGATCATGAAACCGGTACGCGCCACCTGACGAAGCTCGGCGGCCTGCGCAGCGCCATGCCTCTGACCTTCGCCATAGCTCTTGCGGCGGCCCTGTCGATGGGCGGCCTGCCGCCCTTTTTCGGGTTCCTTGCGAAAGAGGAAATCTACGCCGCACTCTCGGGTTTCGACCGTCGGTCCATGGTCTTCGCGGCCTTGACCATCCTCGGCAACGGCCTGATGTTCGCCGTCGGCTTCGCGATCGCTCTAAAACCGTTTCTCGGCCCCAAGGTCGATACGCCGAAGCATGCCCACGAGGCACCGGTGCTCCTCTGGCTCGGCCCGGCTATCCTGGCTGCGATGGGCCTTTCCATCGCGCTGATGTCGGGCCTCGTTCATCGGTTCGTGACCTCGCCCATGGCCTCGGCCGTTGCCGGCGAGCCGAGAACCGTGACGATCTCGCTCGCACCGCATATCGGCGTGCCGCTGTTGCTCTCCGTGGTGACGCTGGCGGTCGGCGTCGTTCTCTTCCTCAATCTGACGCGGCTGCGCGCCGCCATGGCGGTGATCCTTGCCGATATCGGCTGGGGACCGGATCGAGGCTTCGACCAGTTCATACGCGGCCTCGTGCGGTTTGCGGTCGCCGCGACCCGGCGCTTGCAGGGCGGCCGTCTCGATAACTACATGACCGTGACCTTCCTGTTCGTCGCCGCCGTCATGCTCGCATTGCCGCTGCGCTACGGCGAATTCCCGCGCGCACCTTTCTTTCCGAGCGACGTGCCGCTGCACGAATTCGCGATCATGGCGATCGCCGTGCTTGGCCTCTTCGCCGTGGTGCTGGCCGCGGACCGGCTGACGGCGATCGTGTCGCTCGGAATTCAGGGCTTCGCCGTTGCGATGCTCTTCCTGCTTTACGGCGCTCCGGATCTCGCCTTCACCCAGTTCATGATAGAGACGCTGTCCGTCGTCGTTTTGGCACTGGTGATGACACGGCTGCGTCTGTCTCCCTCGGATCACCGACCACTCAGACAGAAGCTTCCCGACTTCACAATCGCGCTCGCCTGCGGAATCGGATTCGGCCTTTTCCTCCTCCGGGTTACCGGCGTGCCGTTCGATTCGACGCTGACGGACTTCTTCAACCTCTATTCGAAATCGATCGCCCACGGCGCGAACGTGGTCAACGTCATCATCGTCGACTTCCGCGGTACGGATACGCTCGGCGAAATTGCCGTCGTGCTGGTTGCTGGCCTGTCCATCCTTTCCCTCGTGCGGTTGCGGGCGGGATCGTTGAGACGCGGCGAAACGCGCGAGATCGCGGCGGCTGAAGCGAACACGAAGGAGCCGGTATGAAGTCGATCATTTTTCGGACCGTCGCGCCCTTCCTCGCCGGATTGATGATGCTTTTTTCGATCTTTGTGCTGCTGCGCGGCCACAACGAGCCCGGAGGCGGCTTCATAGGCGGGTTGATCGCCGTTTCGGCGCTGGCGATCTACGGCATCGCCCACGGCGTGGAGACGGTGCGGCGGGCGATATTCTTCCACCCGATGGCTATCGCGGGGGCCGGCCTTTTCGCCGCGACCTTGGCCGGACTGGCGTCACTTTTCGCGCGGGTGCCGTTCATGACCGGGCTGTGGATTTATCCCTCCTTTTTCGGCGTCGAGGTTCCGCTCTCCACGGTCATGCTGTTCGATACGGGGGTCTACCTGGTCGTCGTCGGTGCCATCAGTTCGATCGCGCTGTCACTTGAAGAAAGAGGGGGCGTCTGATGGAGACCTGGTTTTCCCTGCTGGTCACTTTCTTCTTCACCGTCGCCATTTACCTGCTTCTGTCGAAATCCATCATCCGCGTCCTCCTGGGCGTGGCGATCCTGGGAAATTCGGTGAACCTCCTGATCTTCACCGGCGGCCGCCTGACGCGCGACGTACCGCCGGTCATAGCGGAGGGTGCCGATGTGCTTTCCGGTCCGGCGGCCAATGCCTTGCCGCAGGCGCTGATCCTGACCGCCATCGTGATTTCCTTCTCCTTCTTCGCCTTTCTCCTCGTTCTCGCCTGGCGCGCCTATGAAGACCTCGCGACAGACAACACGGACGAGATGCGTGTTGCGGAACCGGTGAACGAGCCGGCGCCGCCACTGGGATACTGACGCACATGGCCGTTTCCACCCCTGCTCCCGTCGACCTTTCCGCGGCCCTGATGCTGACCCCGGCGTCGGCCGTCGAATGGCTCGTCGTTCTGCCCGTCGCCTGGTGTCTGGCCGTCGGCGCGCTCCTCGTGATGCTTCGTCGCTGGGCCGGCCTCCAGCCCGCAATAGCGCTTGCGAGCCTGGCCCTTCTGGTTTTGATCGACGTGGCGCTGCTCGATCACGTCGCAAGAAACGGGCCGACGACCATGGTGATGGGGCGCTGGCTGCCGCCGTTCGGCATCGCCTTCACGGTCGACCTGACCGGTGCGCTCTTTGCCCTGGTGGCGGCCTTGGTCGCTTTTGCGGCCGGCATCTTTTCGCTGGCCGATATCAACGACAGCGGCCGGCGCTATGGTTTCTATCCGCTGCTGATGCTGCTGATGGCCGGCGTTTCGGGAGCCTTCCTGACAGGGGATATCTTCAACCTCTATGTCTGGTTCGAGGTCCTGCTGATTTCCTCCTTCGGGCTTCTGGTCCTCGGCTCCGAGCGCGGGCAGATCGACGGGACGGTGAAGTACGGCTTTCTGAACCTGGTCGCAACAACGCTGTTCCTCGTCGCTACCGGCTTCCTCTACGCCGTGTTCGGCACGCTCAACATGGCCGACATCGCGCGCAAGGCCGACGAACTGCGCGTCAATGCGCCGTTGATGACTTTGGTCGGACTCTATGTTCTTGCCTTCGGCATGAAGGCGGCCGCGTTTCCCTTGAACTTCTGGTTGCCTGCTTCCTACCATACCCCTCGCGTCGTCGTGTCGGCGCTCTTTGCCGGCCTGCTCACCAAGGTCGGTATCTATGCGTTGATCCGGGTGACGGTCATGCTCTTCCCGATCGAAAGGGAGGAATTGAGCTTCGTACTGGCGCTCGTCGGTGCCCTGACGATGATGGTCGGCGTTCTCGGCGCGCTCGCGCAAACGGATTTCCGGCGCCTTCTCGGCTACCTCGTCGTTTCGGGCATAGGTTCGATGCTTGCAGGCATAGCCATCGGTGGACCGGGCGGCATTGGCGGCGCGATCTTCTACGCGCTCCATTCGATGCTGGTGATGACGGGCCTTTATTTCGCCTCCGGGATCGCAATGCGCCTCGGTGCAGACAGCTCGATCGCAACGCTTGCGGGCCTTTACCGCAAGCATGCGGGGTTTGCGGCGCTGACCCTGATGCTGTGCTTCGCCATTTCGGGGCTGCCGCCCTTTTCCGGCTTCTGGCCGAAGGTCATGCTGGTGAAGGCGGCCATCGATATCGGCGCCTGGTGGCTTGCCGCCGCGCTCCTTCTCGTCGGCTTCTTCACCATGATTGCGACCGGCCGCCTTTTCCTCCTGGCCTATTGGCGAGACAGCGCAATACCCGAGGCGGCCGCCGGCCCGGCCCCCCTGTCCGCGACGGCCCTGGGTCCGCTTGCAGCACTTACGCTTCTGGCGCTTGCGCTTGGCCTCTATCCCGAACCGCTGCTTGCGATGATCCAGAGCGCCGCAGCCGGTCTTGCAGAGCCGTCCGCTTACCTGAATTCAGTCTTTCCCGCAGGAGGTCCGCAATGAAATTCCTGCTGACCAACCTGGTCTTTACGCTTATCTGGGGGGCAATCAGCGCCAGCTTCACGCCCGCTAACCTCCTGCTGGGCTTCGCGGCCGGCGCCTTGTCGCTCTGGTTGATCCGGCGTGAGCTGCGCCCGGTGGCTTACCCGGTGAGACCGTTGCGGCTGCTGCTGCTCGCATTGTTGTTTTTCAAGGAGCTCGCGATTTCCGCAACGAAGGTCGCGCTTCTGGTTCTCCGCTCGAACATGGCGCTGAAGCCTGGCATTTTTGCCTATCCGCTCGCGCTCAGGACTGACTTCGAGATAACTCTGCTCGCCAATCTGATCACACTGACGCCGGGTACGCTGTCGGTGGATGTCTCCGAAGATCGCAAGACCCTCTACGTCCATGCGCTCGATTGCGCCGATCCGGGAGCTCTGCGGCGAGACATCGCCGGCGGCTTCGAACGTCGAATTCGGGAGGCCTTCGAACGATGACGCCCGCTGCAGTCCTGAGCGCGGCCTCCGGCGTGGCGCTCGTGCTTCTCTCTCTCGCGCTGCTGTTGACGGTGCTGCGCATCATTCGCGGGCCGACGCTTCCGGACCGGGTGCTGGGCCTCGATATGCTGGTGGCGATTGCGATTGGCCTGATCGCGGTGATCGCCGTGAGAACCGGCTTTTATCTCTACATCGATATCGCGATCGCCCTCGGGCTCGTCGGCTTTCTTGCGACGGTCGCTTTCGCCCGCTTCATCCTGGCGCGCGGTCTCTCGCCGGAGCGCGTGACGCCGGGCGCAACTGACCTGCCCCAGGCAAAGCCGTCGTCGACGCGCTCGCGCGCGGGACAGGCTGGGCGCCGCAAACGCAAGGGAGCGCGTTGATGGTTCTGCAAATCATCGCTTACCTCGTTGCACTGATCATGGTTGTCGGCGCCTGCTTCTCGCTGCTTGCCGCGGTTGGCCTCATCCGCTTCCCCGACCTTTACACCCGCATGCATGCGGCCTCGAAAGCCGGTACCGTCGGTTCGGGTCTGCTGCTCTTTGCGGCCGGGCTGCATTCGCTCGATGCCGCCGTCTTCGCGCGCGCACTGGCGGGATTTGGCTTCTTCGTGCTGACGGCACCGATCTCGGCCCATCTATTGGCAAAAGCCGCGCATCAAGCGGGCTACAGGATGACAAAACGATCGGTGATAGATCAGCTTCCCCATAAGGAAGAGCCGCGCGGGCATTGACGGGCAGCATTTCTGACTCTGTATTTGAGGACAATTTTGCCGAGCGTGACAATTTTAGCAACTCGGAATAAAGTTGCTGCATGCCGATAAATTTATGTTTGGACTTTTGGCAGATCAGTGTTAATGCAGTAAATGCAAAGTGTCGTCGTGGAAAATACTTAGAGATGAAATTCCAGCCTGAGTTGTGATGCTTGTCCGTTGCTTTGAGGTGTCGGCCGCTTTGGCGCCTTGGTGACGGTTCTTCCCTCTCGCAATTCGAGCCTTGATGTTGCGGCAGAACCGCAGTCTCCATTGCGAGATCGCGGTCGGTTCCGAGGCGGCAAGCGCTGATTGACGGCATTTTGTACATCCTCCCCCTGGAACTCTGTTTCAGGTTTCGTCGCTGGATTCCGATAGGAGAAAGAAATGACAGAGACTTCGCTCGGTGCGAGCAATGAACTCCTGGTTGAGCTTACGGCGGAGATCGTTGCCGCCTATGTAAGCAACCACGTGGTTCCGGTTGCCGAGCTGCCGACGCTCATAGCCGACGTGCATTCGGCTCTCAACAACACCACGGCTCCTGCACCGGTGGTCGTCCCGGTGGAAAAGCCGAAGCCCGCGGTTTCGGTCCGAAAGTCGGTGCAGGACGACCAGATCACATGTCTCGAATGCGGCGGCACCTTCAAGTCGTTGAAGCGGCATCTGATGACGCACCACAACCTTTCGCCGGAAGACTACCGAGACAAGTGGGATTTGCCTGCCGATTATCCGATGGTCGCGCCGGCCTACGCGGAAGCACGCTCGCGGCTCGCCAAGGAAATGGGTCTCGGACAGCGTCGGAAGCGCCGCGGCAAGTGATCCGGGCGGCCTCAAGGGGCCATCGGGAACGCGCGACGCCTGAGTTGTGTCATAAAGGCCGGCCGGTTCATTCAGGCCGGCTTTTTCAGGACGTTTAAGTATTTCATTGAAACACTGACACGCTGCCACCCGTTGAAGCTACGCGCTTCCGGACGAAAAACCGTTACACACTTGTCCTGGAAGTGCTCTGACGCTTCGCCGGTCAGGCAGGCAGGCGTCCTTCGGCTTCGCTCTTGATACGCCGGATCATCGAGCGCAGGCCGTTCGCACGTTGCGAGGAAAGATGTTCGATGAGGCCGATCTTGCCGAAGATGTCGAGAGCATCGGTTTTGGTAATTTCCGAAGCACGCTTGCCGGAGAAGATGGCGAGGACGATTGCCACGAGGCCGCGCACGATATGCGCATCCGATTCTCCCTCGAAGGTGAGAAGCGGGTCTTCAGCATCGCCGGTCGCATGGGTCACGAGCCAGACCTGGCTGGCACAGCCCTGCACCTTGTTCTCGCTCGTCCTCGAGGCCTCCGGCATCTCGGGCAGGTTTTTGCCAAGTTCGATCACATAGCGGTAGCGATCTTCCCATTCGTCGAGAAATGCAAAGTCGTCGATGATCTGGTCAAGTGAAGTCATGCTGTGTCCGGCTTTCGGCGCCCGCTCAGTACAGCAGTTTGCGTGAAACTGCTTCAACCGCATTTCGGGCGCATCGTTTCACCTTCATATAGGAGAGGCGGGCCGCAAAGAGAACAGGCAATCGCGTTTCCCCGCCTGTCAGGCCCGAACGATCAGACTTGCCTTCTACGCTGCAGGGCTTACTTCCCGGAAGCCGTACCGGGATCGAGGCGGTGTTCCGGAACCGGCATACGCTTGAAGGCTTGTTCGGCCTTCTCCGTCGCTTCCGCGGAAGGGATACTTTCTGCCGGTGCGACGGTACCGGTCATGACCTTGACGTCGGGAGCGGCGGCGTCGCCTTCGGCGAACTGGGTGTTGAGAAACTCATAGGCGATGCGAGCGCCTTCGCGGGCGCGATGTCCGAGGGCGACGAAAGTCTCCGCACCCTTCTCGCAGACGTCCGGCTTCTCTACGCAGATCGCGCTTATATATTGGAAGGCTTCGTTCGCGGCAGAGAATGTGCCGCCGATCTCCATTTTCGGACCGTGCTCGAGCTTCTCGCTGCTCGACGGATCGAGAAACGGCAGCAGCACCAGCACCAGCGAGAACCAGAACGTCGCCTTTACGAGAAACCACATCTTGCGCCATCCTCTTTTGCCTTCGGCTCCGGCCGTGGTGTTTACGCTTCGAAACTAGCGCGGGAATCACAAGGCCGCTTTTCCAGAAACAACGGTATTTGCTTCAAATTTTATCGAAATTCAGGAATCAGCATATTCGTGCAGACGCTTTTTCCTGCATTTCAGCGGTCGTCGTTAACGCTCGTGGCTGAGGTCTCGGCCCTAAGCCTCGCGTTCCCGGCATCGGATAGTGGCGATGCCTGCCCAAATCGTTAACGCGAGCCGAAAAATCCACGAAAATCCGCTGCTTACGCACCGTTAACCACATCTGACGATGCTCGCTCGGATTGCCTCAAATCGGGAACTTTCGACCGCCTCGGACGCCCTCGGAGAGCGGCCGTTTATTCTTTCATTAAGTCAGGGGTGCGAGATTCGGGTCATCACGAGGCGGTCGTCCGCGACAACGCGGAACGGTCCGGAAATGCCTCGCAAGAACGACAAATTCGGCAGGGCAAGGCGTGAGTTTATTGCGTGACATGGCTGGCAGATGGACATCCTTTGTGGATGAAGCGGCCGCACCCTGGCTGCCGCGCGGCGGCCTGGGCCCAGCAATTGCGCGTCACGACTTCAGACGCTTGCGTGCCGTCGCTGCCGTATCGCTGACCGCGCTGCCGATCGTGCCTCTCGCGCTGACCCTGGCATTGCCCGTATCCGCCGCCCTGCCGGCGGGAGCGGCGCTTTGGGCCTCGGCATCCCTGCTGGCCGCGGCTGCAGCCATTGCGAGCGGCCGCGATTTCCCGGCGGCGGGCGAGGTGGAACTCGCGCCTGCACCGGAACTGCCCGATCTCGATGCGGCATATAATCTCTTTGCGGGTTTGGTGACCGTCCACGATACCCGGGGCCACGTCCTGTCCGTCCACGGCCGCGATGCGAGTGAGTATCTGAAACTGATGCGCGATCCGCATGGGCGCGGCTTCATCGAGCAGATCCATGTGTCGGATCGCATCGCCTTCCTCAGAGCGATTGACTCGCTGCGCCTGGACAGCGAGCGCTCTGCCGTGGACATCCGTCTCGAGCGGACGTCGGCGGATGGCGCTCAATTCGCACATATCTACTGCGAGATGACGCCGATTCGAGACGCTGAAGGAAATCTCCTTGCGATTGTCGCCCAGTCTCGCGATGTTTCCGAAGAGGCCCGTTTGCAGGCAGAGGCGGCCGCCAAGGCAGCACATGCCGAGTCGGCCAACGATGCCAAAACGCGGTTCCTTGCCGCCGTCAGCCATGAATTGCGCACGCCGCTCAATGCCATCCTCGGCTTTTCGGACGTGCTTGCAGGCGAATATTTCGGCAAGCTCGAAAACGATCGCCAGCGCGAATACGTGTCGCTGATCCATCAATCCGGCACGCATCTTCTCTCGGTCGTCAACACGATGCTCGATATCAGCAAGATCGAAGCGGGCCGTTACGAGCTTCTCCTCGAACCGTTCCGTGTCGCCGAGGCGATCGCCGCCTGCGAGGCCATGCTGTCGCACCAGGCGCGCGAAAAAGGCGTGCGGCTGACGAGCCGCGTCACCCGTTCGGTCGGCGAGATCAATGCAGACCAGCGCGCCTTCCAGCAAATCCTCATCAATCTCATCGGCAACGCCATCAAGTTTACCGACCGCGGCGGGCTTGTCACGGTGGATGCCGCGCTTGAAGGCAACATGCTGAAGCTGACGGTCAGCGACACCGGGATCGGGATCGCAGCGGACAAGCTGCAAATGCTCGGCCAACCTTTCGTCCAGATTCAGAATGATTATACCCGCCGCTACGAGGGTACCGGACTCGGCCTCTCGCTGGTCAAGGGACTTGCTGAACTGCATGGCGGCGATTTTGCGATCCGCAGCGCCGAAGGGGAGGGTACCGTTATCGTCGTAACCATTCCCAGCGACGCCTCCGGCGCGGCAGAAAGGGAGTGCGCGGATGCGCCCGTCACAGTGGAGTTTCCGCCGCGATTGAGGCAGCACGCAGACGGAAAGAGCGAAATCGGAGTGCCGGCGCTCTCCGAGGCTTTCCACACCGGAGAAATTGACAGGGAAGGGGGACATGGCGCCGCGCAAGCGAAAACAGCCTGAGCGCAAGCGGGCGGCGCGGCGCGGAGCGGGTCTGGCCTTGCGCGGACTCGCTGTCGTCGGCCGTGGTCTGGTGCTCACCGGTCGCCTGATCTCTCGCCATCCGGTGAGCGCCGGCGGGTCGGCGATCTTTGCCGTCGTCTTCAGTTTCGTCGCCGCAAACGCCATGTGGTACCAGAACGGTACTCATCCCTCGCCGCTTCTGCGTACCCGCGTGCCCCTCGTCAGTCCCGAAGTGGCCGAGCGCCTTGCGGCTGCCAAAGGCGAGCCGGTCGAGCAGCGCGATGTTACCACCTTCGTCATAGAGCGGGAGGGGAACGCGAAACCCGGCGATGCGGCAACGGACGGATCCAACGAACGGCACGCGTCGCTTCCGGCGCAGGACTCACCGGATGCGCCCGGTAGCACGGTCTCGACGCTGGTTGCAGACATCCAGAAGGAACTGGCAAGGCTCGGCTTCTACGAAGGAGCGCCGGACGGCCGAAGCGGTCCGAAGACCTCGGCGGCGATCCTCCGCTTCGAAAAGCAGGCCGGCCGTATGGAGACGGGTGCGCCGAGTGACGATCTGCTTCGGGCACTGCGCAACGCCGGCGGTTCCCCGCCGGCAGTTGCGACGCCCGCCAACCGGCCCTATGCCGACCCGAAGACTGTTCCGGCCGAGGCGGATCCGGTTGCCGCTGCCATCCGCAGCGCCGAGAAGGAAAACGCGCTCAGCTCGCGCACGGAGGTCCCCGTATCGAGCGAAATGGTGATGAACATCCAGAAGGGGCTGAGCAATCTCGCCTATGCAGATGTCGTCGTCGATGGCGTTGCCGGCGATCAGACGCGCGCCGCCATCCGCCATTTCGAAAAACACTATCGTCTTCCTCAGACCGGAGAGCCCAACCCCAAGGTTCTCAAGAAGCTTAAGGAAATCGGAGCGCTCTGACGGCCAGAGCAAGAGGAGCAGTTGCGCACCACTGCCGGTCGACCGCTCCGTTTGCATCTCGCCGGTGGCGCGTGTATCAGCTGTGCATGCGCCTGAAGTCCCACATTTTCGTCTCCTCGCTTCTGCGGAACGCCTTTGGACGCGGCGGGTATGCGGCTGTGTTGCGCAAGGGAGCGGAGGATGCCGGCGCGATCTTCATCCGGCAGCGCGGACGATCGGGCTACGAGACGCTTTATGCGCCGGCGCCGCAGAATTTCTTCGATGAGGAAGGAGACACGTCGCGCCGCTTCGAGGTGCGATTGCGTGGCGCCGAGGCCGACGCGGTCGAACGGGCGCTTTCCTCGGAAATCCGCTTCGACCCGGACTGCTGGATCGTAGAGTTGGAACTCGACGACTGCAGCGATCTGTTCGATCTGGTTTAGGGCCTTCGAGATTCGGGATACCCGCCGCGGTTTGCTCGATCTCCTCATTCCTGTGCTCGTCACAGGAATCCAGCTAGCCCAAGTCGTTGGGCTGAAAGAACTCTTCCCGCGCCACGTAGCAATTTGAACTGCTGCATGTCGTTGTTCTTTGATCGGCTACGATCAACGGATTTAGAACTGGCCGAAGCCTCGCTTTGGTTGGGCGGCCTTGCCCTGACGCGCAATCGGTTGCGCGTCGTACCGGCGCGGGTCCGCGGCTCGATTATCCGCAAGCAGGGTCTCATGCCGTCCTGGCTTCGCCCCGTTTGCGTCGGCGCGAAGCCAGGACGCCACCCGTTCGCCGCTCGCCTGCCGGTCGAGACTTCCGATCAGCGCTTCGGCGCGGTTGCCGCCGCCGATTCTTTCGGAAAGATGGGGATAGAGCGCCTCGAGCACGCGGCTTTCCTCGTCCGCCGGAAAGGCGAGAGCTGCAAGCGTCGCGGCGAGCTGCTGGCCGGAAACATCGAGCAATATCCGGTCGGTGAGTGCGCGGCTTGCTCCGAGCGCGTCTGCCAGGGCCGTGGAGAAGAGGGTCGCTTCGCCGTTGCGCGCAAAACGGACGAGCAGCGCGCAATGCAGCTCGCTGATGGGTTGGATCGACGGGGTGGCGTTCTTCTCCTGTGATCCGACGCGCGCCAGCGCCTTGATTTCCGCGCGCAGCTTTTCTTCGCGATCGGCGGCTGCGGCAGCCGGCTGCGAATCGCTCCCCACCGGGCGCCTGGCGCCGTCGTGAAGGCGTGCGGGGAGGGGAGCGGACTGATGATGCTCGACCAGCGCGTCGATCACCGAAGGCGAAAGGCTCTCCCGACGGGCAATGGCGTTCGCATGGCCCGGCCCTTGCTGGCGAATGATGGAAATGAGCACGCCGTCGGAAATCGCTGTCGCACGGGCGAGGAAGGCGGCGGCGATCGAAATGGGCATGCTGCCGATCAGCAGGGCCACCGGCTCAGGCACGTGGGGGCATTGGGATAGTGCCGCCGCCGCCTGTCGGCGGGCCTCGTTGCTGGAGCCGAGGAAGAGTGGCTCGAACAGCTCGGCAAACTGCTTCATGTCGGACCTGCTTGGAATCCGAAGGCTCTCGAAGCCGGTGACGGTCGCCATCAGCACGACGTCCTTCAACCGCCCCGTCTGCGGCCGTTCCAACTCACGAAACCGGTTTGTCACGACATATCCTAAAACGCAAAGCATGACGGCATTCCGATGGCTCGGAACGACACACGTGTCTAAAACTAGATCGAAATCGTTAGCGCAGGATTAACTATGGACGTTGGGGCTTTATTCAGGCTTGCGTCATTCTGGTGACGAGCCGCCCCGGCAGCAGAAGCCGCTTTCCTCAGCCATAAAAAGTCCACAAGCGCCCCTATTTGATCCGATTGACGGCAAACGCCGGAAGCGAGTCGGGCTGCGGCCTCTCATGTGGGAGTTGATCTGTGAAGAAAATATTCTTGCGGGCAGCGGCTGCCTTTGCGCTGCTGCTCATGCCCGCGGCCGCATCGGCGGCCGAAGGTTTTGCCACTGCCAATGTCAATATGCGCTCGGGACCGAGTACATATTATCCGGCTGTAACGGTCATTCCCGTCGGCGAATCGGTGGAAATTCACGGCTGCCTGTCGGAAAGCCCCTGGTGCGACGTTTCCTTCTATGGCGGACGGGGATGGGTGGCGGGCCGATACGTGCAGGCCGCCTATCGCAGCCGCCGGGTCTATGTGGAGCCGGAATACTATCGGCCGCTCGGCATTCCGACGGTCGTCTTCCAGTTCGATAGCTATTGGGATCGGAACTACCGCGGCCGGGATTTCTATCGCCATCGCGACCGCTGGAGGCATGACCGCGATTGGGATCGCGAGCGTGAACGCAACCGGCGGGAATGGGATCGCCGCCAGGTGCGGGAACGCCGAGACTGGGAGCGTGACCGGGAAAGAGAGCGGCGCGAATGGGAATCGGAGCGCGGCCGTGACGATGACCGCTGGCGGCGGGGGATCGAGGGCGCTGACCGGGAACAGTCGCGCCGCGAGCGCCGTTACCACGGGCAGAGGACCATCGCGGAATGCGACGGCGGGGATTTTCGCTGCGAACCGTAGGCGCGGCGATTTGGCCGCTTCACTCCAGGGTCGGCGGCGATCGTCGCCGCCCTTCCTGCAGCCGCTGGTTCTTGCGTCGTCCTCCATGGGAACCAATCCGGCCTCGACGCGTTGAAATCGCGCAAAGGGTGATACCGGAATGGCAAGGAGCGGAGAGATGGCGGAGAAGAATCTGGCGGCAGTCGGCGCAGAGACGGGTGCCCAAACGCGGGCGTCAGGCGCACAGGCCGAATTGGAATCCCAGGTCCAGGAACTGAAGGCAGAGATCGCCCGGCTGACGGAGACCGTTTCGGCCATCGGCACCGGAGCCAAGGCGGTCGTGCAGGGGGAAGCGGAACTGATGACGCAGCGCGTCCGGGAGCGCGTTCGGGAAGAGCCGATTTCGACATTGCTGACGGTCGCGGGTGTAGCTTTCCTTTTCGGTTTAATCGCAAGGCGCTGACGGACGGATTGCCGGATTTGCAAATCCCCCAGGATTGAGGATTGCGCGAGGTTAATGCGTCATGGTCTGGATTAACAAACGGTTAACCAGGCTGTGGCTCAATCGGCACAAGGCGGCTATTATCGCCTCGCCTCTTATGCCGAAACGGACGACATCCGGGTGACCGGAAGAAGGAGTGACTGAGAAGGGCGCGTCTGTCCGGGCACCGGAAAATGCGTCAGCCCGAAAACGGGCAGGGTGAAATCTGTACGGTAGTTCATCCGTCTCGTGAGACTATGGAGACGAGCATGGCAGACGTAATCAGAATGCAGGACCGGATCGTCAAACGCCCTCGACGGCGTCCTGTCGGGAAGGGCGGCGCCAAGGTGTTGTTCTTCACGGGGATCCGTTACGAAAGGCTGGACGGCCGCGGACCGCAGCCAACTGCCCCGGCTGGCCGCCAGGCCAAGAAGCAGTAAACCCGCGGGCGAAGCGCCGGCAGCGCCCGCCGGGGCGGTGCGCTCGTTCGCCGCCCGACTTCGACCACTTCGATTTCAGTTTGCCCCAAATCGCCGTTACCTTCGCCGCTACCGCTGGAAGGGCTCGCACCTCGACTCCGCAAGGAATGTGCGGACCAGGTCCTCGAAGCTGTCGAGAGGTGCCAGGGCTCGAAGAACTGCGTAACCTTCCTCGTCCTTCATCTCGATCATGATCGATTGCGCCAGCGCTTCGGGCGGCGACTTGCGCAGCTCGACGAGCTGGATCGGTGTGGCGACCACGAGATCGAGATCGCCATGGACGGCTGTCTGGTCGTTCATGCTGAAGACCTCGTTCGACCCGCTGTCGAAGATCGCAAGCGACCAGAAGGGCACGTCGCCGCGCCCGACGAAGCGAGCCGGAGCATCCGCCACCGAGAAGCTGCAGACGGCCGTACGCAGGAAGGGGTCGGCGTTGTTCAGGCCTGTCGGCCCCGGTTCGGCCGTCAGCGGAAAGAAGCTGTCCATTTCGAGCAGGCCGAGCACGCGCGTATAGGCATCGCGGCCGGTGAACTGGGGTAGGGCGAGCACGATCACGATATGAAGAAGCGCCGCTCCGACGAGACCGACGAGACTGGCGAAGATGATGCTACGCATGCCCGCACCCGGTTTTTACGATCTTCGGCATTGCTAGGTCGATCAAGCCGGAGGAGCCTGCCGTCGGCGTGTCCAGAAGGGTCAGCACGAGCGCGAAGCTGCCCGTCCGGGGTATCGCCAGCCAGTTGTCGGGCTGGGCCACCGGGGAAACGTGGATGACGAAGCGGCTGTCCTCGGCGCGCAGGACGGTCCAGGAATTGATTGCGGAGGGCAGTTCCGGTCCCGGCCGTAGCGCGGTCCCGTCCGCCGCCGCAGCATAAAGGGTCCAGAACCGCGCCGGCGGCGTCATACCCGAGATGTCATAGGAGCAGGCGGCTGAGAGGCGCGCGCCGGTATCGTCCGTGAGCGCGGTAAAGGCCAGTCCCTCGGCGCCGCCATAGAGCAATTCGCCGGCC
Source organism: Sinorhizobium sp. GQ132 (assembly GCF_059758575.1). Taxonomy (NCBI): domain Bacteria; kingdom Pseudomonadati; phylum Pseudomonadota; class Alphaproteobacteria; order Hyphomicrobiales; family Rhizobiaceae; genus Sinorhizobium; species Sinorhizobium sp. GQ132. The sequence goes on from NZ_JCAXDX010000003.1 coordinate 372,261, forward strand.
CGGGCGCGGTGCGCCTTGGCATAGGGATCGGCGGAGACGGTCTGCGCTTCGGGAAAAGCGATCCAGGGACCGATCGCGATCGAGCCGAAACCGACGGTCGCCTTCAGCGCCCATACGGCCGTCCCGATTCCGCCGCCGAACGCGACGATGAGGGCAAGAGCGACAAGGAGGGGAACTCGAAACAAGTGGCGGCTCTATCGAATGTTGCGTCGTTTACCCTGTCGGCGCTCGTAGGGGCGCCGCTCGGCCTGTTCGCCAGAGAACGGATTTCTGACTGCAAAGTCAATTGTTTGTCGTGCCGGGCATGGTCCGCATGTTCACGCCGCGATCCGTCGGCTCGAGCACGGCCACCTTGCCGCCGGGCCTTTCGCGCGCCTTGAGCGGTTGGGCTTTCTCGAATGTGTCGCCGATCTTTTTCAAGAGCCGGGTTACGTCCGCGGATAGCGACCGCGGCCGCACGAGCGGCGGCAGGGCGTTCTCGTCCGGCTTCGCAGTTTCGGCGACCCGCTCCTTCGCCGGTTTGGCGGGCGCGATTTCGATGCCCGGAATCGCGCGGTGCTCGATCCCCTGTTCGGCATAGTCCATCAGCCGCTTGAAGGTCATCGCCGGGAGAGAGCCGCCGGTCATTTCATCGGTGGAGGTATAGTCGTCATTGCCGAACCAGACGGCCGTGGTGTAGTCGCCGGTGAAGCCGACGAACCATGCGTCGCGATAAGCCTGTGTCGTTCCGGTCTTGCCGCCGGTGACGATCCCGTTGTCGAGGGCTGCGCGCCGCGCCGTGCCGATGACCGGGATCTGCGTCAGGATGCGGTTCATCGACGAGACCGCCTGTTCGCTCAGAACCCTGCGCGGCGGCGGCGCGTCGCGCCCGAAGTCGTAGAGAATGTCGCCGTCATAGTTGAGAATCTGGCTGATGCCGTGGCGTTGCGACTGGAACCCGCCCGCCGGAAAGACCGCATAGGCCGTCGCCTGATCGAGCACGGTCACTTCGGAGGTGCCGAGCGGCATGGTCTTGTCGGTGCGAACCGGGGTCTCGACGCCCATTCTCTTGGCGGTCTCGGCAATGATTTCGGTACCGAGCTTGTCCTTGGCGAGGCGGACCGGAATAGTGTTGATCGATCTCGCGAGCGCGTTCATCATCGTTACCCGGCCGGCATATTTGCGGCCGTAGTTCTGCGGCGACCAGCCGCGCCAGGTGATTGGCGCGTCCACCACGATGGTTTCCGGTGTCATGCCCTTTTCCATCGCGGCAGCGTAGGTATAGACCTTGAAGGACGACCCCGGCTGGCGCAGCGCGCGCGTGGCGCGATTGAATTGGCTTTCGCCGTAGTCGCGGCCGCCCACCATCGCCCGCACCGCGCCGCCATGCTCGACCATGACGAGAGCGCCCTGCTTGACCTTGTAGCTCTCGCCATATTGCCTGAGGCCCGATTCGACCGCTTCCTCGGCTGCTTGCTGCAGCCCCATGTCGATCGTCGTGCGCACGATCAGCGAATGCTGCGCGAAGGGAGCGGCAATGCGCTGGACCTCTTCGAAGGCCCAGTCGAGGAAGAAATCCGGTGCCTTGACCTGGGCACGATCGACCACCGAGGCTGGGGTCAGGCGGGCGGCGATGACCTGTCCTTCCGTCATCAGCCCGCCCTGTACGAGATTGCTCAGGACCTCGTTGGCGCGGGCACGAGCCGCCGGCAGGTTTACATGGGGGGCATAGCGCGCCGGCGCCTTGAAGAGACCGGCGAGCATCGCCGACTCGGCAAGATTGACGTCGGTAATCGCCTTGCCGAAATAGAACTGCGCCGCCGCTGCCGCGCCGAAGGTGCCGCCGCCCATATAGGCGCGGTCGAGATAGAGGCGGAGGATTTCCTTTTTCGACAGGTTGGATTCGAGCCAGACGGCAAGAAAGGCTTCCTTGATCTTGCGCTCGATCGTCCTCTCGTTCGAGAGGAAAAGGTTCTTGGCCAGTTGCTGCGTCAGTGTCGAGCCGCCTTGAACGACCCCGCCGGCGCGAGCGTTCTCCGTCATGGCGCGCGCGAGCCCGAGAAAATCTATGCCCCAATGGTCGAAGAAGCGCCTGTCTTCCGTGGCGAGGACCGCCTTTATGAGGTGATCGGGCAGCTCGTCGATCGGGACGGAATCCTCGTGGATGATACCCCGGTGGCCGATCTCGTTGCCGTAGCGGTCAAGAAAGGTGACCGCGAAATCGCTTTGCGCCCGCCAGTTGCCCTTGGTTTCCTCGAAAGCGGGAAGGGCGAGCGCCAGCATCAGCACCGAGCCCGCCGCGCCGAGGGTCATTCCCTCGCCGAGCACTTCGAAGAACGCTCTTTTCCAGCCGCGCACGCGAAAACGGCGGAAAAAGATGGTGGTGTCCTCCCACCACTCGCCGAGCCGGAATCCTGCACTCCATACGGTCGAATCGATCCAGGAATCGATCCGAAGAAAGATGTGTCGCCTTTTCGGCCGGTTGTCCTCTTTCCTCGGTTCCTGCACGGCTTTCATGTCCCGAAGGTTCTGCCTCATGACGATATTTGCACGGGGCGGCAATCCAATCTACTTGCATATCGCGCAACCCGCCTTAAAAAACCGGCAATTTTCTGCGAAGTTTCCATGTTGGATCGAATTTTACGAAAGTGTGACTTTATGGGCGAAATGCCTTTCTGGAAGACGAAAGGTCTCGAGGAGATGACCGGCGCGGAGTGGGAGAGTCTCTGCGATGGTTGCGGGCTCTGTTGTCTCAACAAGCTCGAGGATTGGGACAGTTCCGAGATCGCCTGGACTTCGATCCGCTGCACCCTGCTGGACGGCGAAAGCTGTCGCTGCAAGGACTACGACAATCGCCAGGCAACCGTCCCAGACTGCATTCAGTTGACGCCGAAAGCGGTGCGCGAAATCAGCTGGCTGCCGCCGACCTGCGGCTACCGTCTGGTCGCCGAAGGCAGAGATCTCTACTGGTGGCACCCGCTCGTCTCCGGCGATCCGGAGACGGTGCATGCGGCCGGCATATCCGTGCGCGGACGCACCGTCGCGGAGGACGGCATCGACATCGAAGATTATGAAGATTATCTCGTGACCTGGCCGCTGGAGGTGGGCAGGGAGCCGGCCGATTAGGGCACGCCTCAGAGTGCTGCAGCGACTATGCGTACTGTCGCCGTCAGTGCCGGCCGTTTTTGCTGACGAGGCTTCTCGGCGCGACGTTGCGCCATGCGGTTTCCATGGACTGGCGAACGAGTTCGTCGTCGGCACCGACGAAATAGAATGATGTCCAGCCGCGTGCGCCCCAGCCGCCGGGAACGGCGGCGCAGACGCCGGGCTCCATTTCCAGAAGCATTCGCTGCTGGTCCGGCGTGAACTTGAATACGGCGCGACCGGCTTCCGGCAGGGTCATGAAAATCCGGTTGCCCACACGGAAATCCCGTGCACCGAAATGGGCATTTTCCTGGGTTCCCGGAAGGCTCAGGGCCAGCTTTTCGATTTCTTCGGACAGCATGGAAGGAGAGTAGCACGGAATTGCCGATTGGCAAAAAACCGGCGGCGCCGGGCCGCCGGGGCAATTCACTCTGCAGGGGGAACGGTCTTCTGTGCAGCCTCGCCGACCGTGCGCATTTCGCGCCACTCGTTCTCGAACCGCTCGAGCAGCGACTGCGGGATTCTGGATTGCGGTGATACCGGCGGCTTGTTCGCGAGTGTCTTCATCCGGTCCTCCTTTGGGCGAGACTGTTGGACTGGGCGGACGATTCCACAGGATAAAGACTTTGTAAATCAGCGGTTTAAAGCATTTAAACGATTGAAAAAAATTTAAATCGATTAATTTCTCACCTGATCCACAGAAAGGTGGCAGCAGTCTCATTGATACGCGCGCCGAGCTATCCGAAAGATTTGTTCGCCAACCTCTGCAATCTGTGGTCGATCCCCGTGACAGAGGTCAGACAACCGCCGGACGCGAGTCCGCGGATCCTCAAGGCCGACATTCATTTGCCATTCAGCCTGTATCGGTTAATGATTCCGGCATAGTGCTTCCCAAGTCGAAAGTGCGTTCATGTCTTCAGCATTGACCATAGCCGCGCTCGCCGCAGGCCTCGCAGGCTTTTCTCCGCCTGCCGTCAACATGCCTGCGGTTGTCGTCCGCGTGGCTGGCGATTGCAGCGCGGCCGCCGCGCAGGTGGTTGCCCAGACGGGTGGCGAGCTGCTTTCTGCCCAGCCAACCGGCGATGGGCAGTGCGTGGTGACGGTGCTCATCCCGGGAAACGGGGGGCGCCCCAAGAAAGTCACGGTGAAAGTGCCTATGTAAGCTTTTTCGGGGTACCCGAAGGCAAGGGAAGTGGACGAGAATGCGCATTCTGATCGTCGAGGACGATACCAATCTGAACAGGCAGCTGGCCGACGCTCTCAAGGAGGCCGGTTATGTCGTCGACCAGGCTTATGACGGCGAAGAGGGCCACTATTTGGGCGATGCGGAGCCCTATGATGCGGTAATTCTCGATATAGGCCTTCCGGAGATGGACGGCATTACCGTTCTCGAGAAGTGGCGCGCAGACGGCAAGACCATGCCGGTGCTGATCCTGACCGCCCGCGATCGATGGAGCGACAAGGTCGCCGGCATCGATGCCGGCGCGGACGATTATGTGGCGAAGCCTTTCCACGTAGAGGAGGTGCTGGCCCGCATCCGTGCGTTGATCCGGCGGGCCGCCGGGCACGCAAGCTCCGAGATCGTCTGCGGCCCCGTCCGTCTCGACACCAAGGGTTCCAAGGCGACCGTCGCAGGTGTGGCGCTGAAGCTCACATCGCACGAGTTCCGTCTGCTTTCCTACCTCATGCACCATATGGGACAGGTGGTTTCCCGCACCGAGCTGGTCGAACACATGTATGATCAGGACTTCGATCGCGATTCCAACACGATCGAGGTTTTCATCGGCCGGCTCCGCAAGAAGATCGGCAATGATCTGATCGAAACGGTGCGCGGCCTCGGATATCGCATGCAAGCACCCGGCAATGGCCATTAGATCGCTCACGGCGCGCGTTCTGGCGGTTTCGACCGTCTGGGCCGTCGTTGCCCTCGTGGTGATCGGGGTGGTCATCTCCGCCCTTTATCGGCAGGGCTCCGAGCGCGGCTTTCAGGACCTGCTGCGGGCGCAGCTCTACAACGTCATCAACTCCATCTCTGTCGACGAGAAGGCCGCGCTCTCCGGGAGCCCGCAGCTTGGCGACCTACGCTTTTCCCAGCCGCAGACGGGCTGGTATTGGATCGTCGAGCCGATCGGCGAATTCGACACGCCGCCGCTGATATCGACCTCGCTCGGCACGGCGAAACTGCCGATCGTCAGCGTCGACGAGGTCCCCTTCGATATCCGCTACGAGCGGTTCTACACCACCACGGATCCGTTCGGAAACGCGGTGGAGGTGGCCGAAACCGAGGTCGTTCTCGACATTCAGGGCCACGCCGCCCGCTTCCGCGTCGCAGGCAATCGCGATGTCCTCGAGGCCGACATAGATCGCTTCACGCGCAACCTCACGATCGCCCTGTCCATTTTCGGCCTTGGCGGCCTTGGCGTTAACGCGCTCACGATCCTGTTCGGCCTGAAGCCGCTCGACCAGGTACGCCGCTCGCTCGAAAAGATCCGCACGGGGGAAAGCGAACGGCTGGATGGCGCGTTCCCGCGGGAGATCCAACCCCTTGCCAACGAGGTGAATGCGCTGATCGACAGCAATCGGCGTATCGTCGAACGCGCGCGCATGCAGGTCGGCAATCTGGCCCACTCGCTCAAGACGCCGATCGCCGTGCTGCTCAACGAGGCGAGAGTGCTGGAGGTGCCGCACGGCGAGCTGGTCAGGGCCCAGGCGGACGCCATGCAGACACAGGTGCAGTCCTATCTCAGCCGCGCCAGGATTGCCGCCCAGCGCGGGTCGGTTCTGGCGCGGACCGAAGCCCAGCCGGCACTGGAAAGAATCATGCGGGTGATGCGGCGGCTCAACCCGGACAAGCAATTCAGCCTCTCCATCAATCCGCCCGGACTGGTGCTGGCGATGGAACAGCAGGACGTCGAGGAAACGGTCGGCAACTTGCTGGAAAACGCCGCCCGTTACGCGCAGGATAGGATTTCGCTGAATGTTGAGCCGGCCCCCGAAGATGCGCGCGAAAGGGAGCCGGGCCGCCAGTGGATCGTGCTCCAGATCGACGACGACGGACCGGGGCTCGACCCCGATCAGATCGCGTTGGCGATGAAACGCGGCAAGCGGCTCGACGAGAGCAAGCCCGGAACCGGGCTCGGTCTTTCGATCGTAAGCGAAATCGTGGGTGAATATCAGGGAAGTGTGGAGCTCAGCCGTCGCGATGTTGGAGGGTTGCGGGCTACCCTCGTACTGCCGGCCGCGGTCTGAGCGCCGGTCGGATACGACTGATGCGGGACGATCGTGATCCGGCGGTCACACCCGGGCCTGAAAATGCCGGCGCTGACGGCAGGCGGTTGCCTCCATCCGCAGGTGGTGCAAAAAGAACCCGACCGGAGCCAGCCGTTTCGATGGATATTCCCGAGGCGCGACTGGCGACCGACAAGAGGAATGAGTAGCGCGTATCATGAGGAATTACGCAGAAATGACGCGAGCTTTCGCGTCACGCGGTAGGATCGCGGTGGTGGCTTCGGGTGTAGCCCTCGCCGGCTGTGGCACGACCTCGTCCGGTCAGGGTGGGGCGGTTGGCGGACTCGGAGCAGCGTCCACCCGCGTTGCATCGTCCGCCACCTATATCGAAGCCCTGCAGGGTGGCGTCGTTTCGCGTCTCGGCGGCGTCGAGCTCGGCACGTCGGATCGGCAGCGGGCGCTCGAGGCCGAGTATCGCGCCCTCGAAGCCGCGCCGGGCGGGCAGCCCGTCGCCTGGCAAGGGCGGGGTGTCAGCGGCTCGGTCGTCGCTGCCGCACCCTATCAGGTCGGGTCGCAGAATTGCCGTCAGTACAGCCATACGGTGACCATCAAGAGCCAACAGACCACGGCACGCGGCGCCGCCTGTCGCAACAGCGATGGAAGCTGGACGCCGCTCACCTGAGCGGCACCGCCCTCGAATATCGCGAACCGTGGAAGGTGTTGAATCGCGGGGGCTGCTTTGGGCGAGCGGATTCTTCTTGCGCGGCGGCATTCTTGCGGCGAAACGCCTCAAATATACGTCATTGCCGGTTTTCGAGTTGGAATGACATAGCCCTCATAGTATTCCCCAAGCATGTTGTTCTGGATCCTCGTCGCCATTCTGACGGCGGCTGTCGCAGCCGTGCTTCTTCTGCCGCTCATGCGGGCGGTAGAACCGCTGCCGTCTCGCCATAGTCACGACATCGAAGTCTATCGCGATCAGCTCGGCGAGTTGGCGCGGGACCGGGAGGCCGGTCTGATCGGAAGCGATGAGGCCGAGCTGGCCAGGGCCGAGATCGCCCGCCGCATGCTGGCCGCCAGTGCCGCGGATCAGGCTGTGGCGGAGCGCACGCCGAAGCGGCTTCTATCCAACCGCCTGGCGCAAGCTTTCATTTTCCTCTGTCTTCCGGCCGTCGGCCTTTGTCTCTATTTGACGACCGGCAGCCCCGGTGTGCCGGCACAGCCGCTCGCGGCTCGCCTTGCCGACCCCGGCGACGACGTCAACATCCTGATCGCGAAGGCCGAAAACCACCTGGCCCTCAATCCGCAGGACGGGGCCGGCTGGGATCTGCTGGCGCCGATCTACATGCGCCATGGCCGCGTGGACGACGCCGTCGCCGCCTACGACCGCGCGATCCGCCTGCTCGGGCCAACCCCGGCAAGAATGGGCGGCTACGCCGAGGCTCTTGTGGCGCAGGCCGGCGGCCTGGTCACATCCGAGGCGCAGAACGCGCTGCAAAAGGCGCTGGCGCTCGACCCCGACGATCCGCGCTCCGCATTCTACCTCGCACTCGGCCTGAAGCAGGAGGGCAAGCACACCGATGCGCTCGCCGCCTTCCGCAAGCTCGCGGAGCGCTCACCGGCCGATGCGCCCTGGCTGTCTCTGGTGAACCAGCATATGGCGGAGCTCGCCGCCGCCCCGGCCGGTCCAGGCCCTGCCGCGCCCGGAAATCCGGCTCCCGGCGATATTGCCGCCGCAGAGGAAATGAATGCCGGCGACCGGCAGGCGATGATCCGCGGCATGGTCGACAGCCTGGCAAGCCGCCTGAAGGAGGATCCGGCCAACCTGGAGGGGTGGATGCGCCTGATCCGTTCCTATGTGGTGCTCGACCAAAGGGACAGGGCGAAAGATGCGTTGCATGACGGGCTGAGAGCCTTCCCGGAAACGGGCGAGCAGGGAAAGCAGTTGCTGGCCTTGGCCCGGGAACTAGGGATCGACGCGGGCGGAGAGGCTGAATGACACGCAAGCAGAAAAGGTTGGCGATAATCGGCGGCGGCGTGGCATTTCTGACGGCCGCGGTGCTGCTCGTCATGTTCGCCTTCAGCCAGGCGGTCGCCTATTTCTACGTTCCGGGCGACCTTGAGAAGGCCGGCGTCGCGCCGGGGACGCGCATCCGCCTCGGCGGGCTTGTCGAGGCGGGCTCCGTAAAGCGCGGCGAGGGAAGGACCATCACATTCACGGTGACGGACACGCTTGCGACCGTTCCGGTGACCTATACGGGCATCCTGCCCGACCTCTTCCGCGAGGGCCAGGGCGTGGTGGCCGAGGGAGCCTTCGTCGGCGGCAGCCCGGTTTTCGTTGCCGACACCGTCCTCGCAAAGCATGATGAGACATACATGCCGAAGGATGTCGCCGACCGCCTCAAAGCGCAGGGCGTCACGCTCGGCGGGGAGGAAAACATCCGATGATCATCGAACTCGGGCACTATGCACTGGTCCTGGCGCTCGCGACCGCTATCATCCAGGGCGTCTTGCCGGTCCTGGGAGTGCGGCGCGGCGACCCTTCCTTGATGGGCCTGGCAGCAAACGCGGCGCTCGTCTGCTTCCTGCTGGTGGCATTCTCCTTCGCGGTGCTGACATTCGCCTATGTGACATCGGATTTCTCGGTCAAGAACGTCTGGGAGAACTCGCATTCCCTCAAACCGCTGATCTACAAGATCACCGGGGTCTGGGGAAACCATGAAGGCTCGATGCTTCTCTGGCTGCTGATTCTCGTTTTCTTTTCCGCGATGGTGGCGCTCTTCGGCCGAAACCTGCCGGAGACGTTGAAGGCGAACGTGCTTGCGGTGCAGGCCTGGATCGCGACGGCCTTCGCGCTCTTCGTCCTGCTGACCTCCAATCCCTTCGCGCGGCTCGTGCCGGCACCGGGCGAGGGCAGGGACCTCAACCCCGTGCTGCAGGATATCGGGCTCGCGATCCACCCGCCCTTGCTCTATCTCGGCTATGTCGGCTTTTCCGTATGCTTCTCCTTCGCGGTCGCCGCCCTCATCGAGGGGCGGATCGACGCGGCCTGGGCGCGATGGGTGCGGCCGTGGACACTCGCCGCCTGGACCTTTCTTACCGCCGGCATCGCCATGGGCTCCTATTGGGCCTATTACGAGCTGGGCTGGGGCGGCTGGTGGTTCTGGGACCCGGTCGAAAACGCCTCTTTCATGCCTTGGCTTGCCGGAACGGCACTTCTGCACTCGGCCCTGGTCATGGAGAAGCGAGAGGCGCTGAAGATCTGGACCGTGCTGCTGGCGATCATGACCTTTTCGCTGTCGCTGCTCGGCACGTTCCTGGTGCGCTCCGGCGTGTTGACATCCGTCCATGCCTTCGCCACCGACCCGACCCGCGGCGTCTTCATTCTCGCCATTCTGGTCGTCTTCATCGGCGGTGCGTTTTCGCTCTTTGCCTTCCGTGCCTCCCATCTCAAGGCCGGGGGAATTTTCGCGCCGGTTTCGCGCGAGGGTGCGCTCGTCGTCAACAACCTGATCCTGACGACGGCCACGGCGACGGTGCTGACCGGCACGCTGTATCCGCTGGTACTCGAAGCGCTGACCGGCGACAAGATTTCGGTCGGCGCGCCGTTCTTCAACATGACGTTCGGTCTGCTGATGCTGCCGCTCATCGCCGTCGTTCCCTTCGGTCCGCTGCTTGCCTGGAAGCGCGGCGACCTTGCCGGTGCGGCGCAACGTCTGTTTGTGGCTGCCGCCCTGGGCCTGCTCGCCGCCGCGATCTGCTATTACGCGCTGCACGGCGGCCCGGTCCTGGCTCCCTTCGGCCTCGGCCTCGGCGTCTACCTGATCCTGGGAGCGCTTACCGATCTGGTTCTGCGCTCCGGTCTCGGCAAAGTGGCGGCGGGCGTCGCCTGGAGACGGCTTTCGGGATTGCCGCGCTCGGCTTTCGGCACGGCGCTCGCCCATATCGGGCTCGGAATCACCCTGATCGGGATAGTCACGGTCACGGCTTTCGAAACGGAAACGGTCGTCGAGATGAAGCCCGGCGCGGTGGTCGACGTCGGACGCTACAGCCTGCGCTTCGACGGCATGCGTGAAGGGCGCGGGCCGAACTATACCGAGGATGCCGGCCATTTCACCATCAGCCGGGGCGGCGTCGCGGTCAGCGATATCTGGTCGTCGAAACGGCTTTATTCCGCGCGCCGCATGCCGACGACGGAAGCCGGGATCCGGACCTTCGGCCTCAGTCAGCTCTATGTTTCGCTGGGCGACGACATGGCGGATGGCGGCATCGTCGTCCGCATCTGGTGGAAGCCGCTGATTCTCTGCATCTGGGGCGGCGCGCTCGTGATGATGGCCGGCGGCATCGTCTCGCTCAGCGATCGGCGCCTTCGCGTGGGCGCACCGGCGCGTGCCAGAAAGGCGTTGGCGATGGGAGCTGCCGAATGATCAGGCGGCTGCTGCTCGCGCTCTTCCTTCTCCTTGCCTCGGTCGTCCCGAGCCTTGCCGTCAATCCTGACGAGGTGCTCGCAGATCCGGCGCTAGAGGCGCGTGCCCGTGCGATTTCCGCCCAGCTTCGCTGCATGGTCTGCCAGAACCAGTCGATCGACGACTCCAATGCCGAACTCGCCAAGGACCTGCGGCTGCTCGTGCGCGAGCGGCTGAAGAACGGCGATTCCGACGAAGCCGTGATCTCCTACGTCGTCTCGCGCTATGGCGAATTCGTTCTTTTGAATCCCCGCTTCGAGGCCAAGACGCTCGTGCTGTGGGGCATGCCCGCCATCCTTCTCGTGGCCGGCATCGTCACCCTCGTCCTGGCGGCGCGGCGCCGCGCCGCGCGGATTCCCGGCGCACCCCTTTCCGCCGAGGAAAAGGAAGCGCTGGATAAGCTCCTGCGGCCCTGATCTCGAGCGGGATTCCCGGCGTTGCGGCGCACGATCCGGCGCAGGGACTCCGGCAGCTTGCCGGGCCGAGCGGAACATTACCAAAAATTCATCTGCCGGACAGAACTCAGTAAGGTCCAACCCGTTACATCTTTCGACACAGGCTGTTTCCCCAGGGGACAGCCAGACGAGCGGATCTCCGGCAGTCACGCCGTTGGTCCGGCTCGGAGAAAGGTTTCGAAGCCGCCTGCCCCTGCAGGCGGGCTTCCTGAAAGAGAGAAGGCAAAGCGAATGTCCACGATCAAAACTTCCCGGCCCTCCTTGAAGACAGTGCTGAAGACAACGACGGTTGCGGGTGTCGCGGCCGTGCTGCTGACCACCGGCCTCCCGGCAGAGGTCACCAAGTCCTTCGCCGAAGCCGTCAGCGTGCCCGCTCCGGCTGTTCCAAGCTTCGCGAACGTCGTCGACGCCGTTTCTCCGGCGGTCGTCTCCGTCCGCGTGCAGGCACGTGAGCGCGTCAGCGACGATGGAAGCAACTTCACCTTCGATTTCGGCGGCCGCGGCTTCGAGGATCTGCCCGAAGACCATCCGCTGCGGCGCTTCTTCCGCGAATTCGGCCCCGGTGACGGCGACCGCGCGGATCGCTGGCGCGACCGTCGCGGCCCCCGCGGCGAGGGTCGTCTCCGTCCGCGGGCGCAAGGCTCCGGCTTCTTCATCACCGAGGACGGTTACCTCGTCACCAATAATCATGTCGTCTCCGACGGCTCGGCCTTCACCGTCATATTGAACGACGGTACCGAGCTCGATGCCAAGCTCGTCGGCAAGGACAGCCGGACCGATCTCGCCGTGCTCAAGGTCGACGACAAGCGCAAGTTCACCTATGTCAAGTTCGCCGACGACGAAAAGGTCCGCGTCGGCGACTGGGTGGTCGCCGTCGGCAACCCCTTCGGCCTCGGCGGCACGGTGACCGCGGGCATCATCTCCGCCCGGGGACGCGATATCGGTTCCGGTCCCTATGACGACTATCTGCAGGTCGACGCAGCGGTGAACCGCGGCAACTCCGGCGGCCCGACCTTCAACCTCGCAGGCGAAGTGGTCGGCATCAACACGGCCATCTTCTCGCCCTCCGGCGGCAATGTCGGCATCGCCTTCGCGATTCCCGCAACGGTCGCGAAAGACGTCGTCGACTCCTTGATGAAGGACGGCACGGTTTCGCGCGGCTGGCTGGGTGTCCAGATACAGCCGGTGACGAAGGACATCGCCGAGTCGCTCGGCCTGTCCGAAGCGAAGGGCGCCCTCGTCGTCGAACCTCAGGCAGGCTCGCCGGGTGAAAAGGCGGGCATCAAGAACGGTGACATCGTGACGGCCCTGAATGGCGAACCGGTCAAGGATCCGCGCGATCTTGCCCGTCGGGTTGCGGCATTGCGCCCCGGCTCCACCGCCGAGGTCACGCTGTGGCGTAGCGGCAAGTCGGAGACGGTCAAGCTCGAAATCGGCACGCTGCCGAGCGATACCAAGGAAACGCCGGCGACCAGCGAAGCGCAGCCCGATGAAGGTCAGGCAGGCGAGGAGGCGCTGGCAGACCTCGGCCTGACGGTAACCCCGTCGGACGACGACAGTGGCGTCACGATCACGTCCGTCGATCCGGACTCCGCCGCCAGCGATCGCGGCCTGAAGGAAGGCGAGAAGATCGTCTCCGTCAACAATCAGGACGTGAAATCGGCGGACGACGTTCTCAAGGTCATCAACAACGCCAAGAAGGATGGGCGGACCAAGGCTCTGTTCCAGATCGAGGCTCAGGAAGGCAGCCGCTTCGTCGCACTCCCCATCGCTCAGGGCTGAGACGCCGCAGGAAGGGGCGCGGACTTTCCGAACCCCGCTCCGACTTGGAAGGCGCCGCGACATCGAAAACATGTCGCGGCGCTTGGTGTTTCAAATCCCGTCAGCCGCAGCGGGCTGAAACCGGTTGAGACGAACGGAGGTCCGGGACTATGGTCACCCATATGAAGATTCTGATTGTTGAAGACGATCTGGAGGCCGCCGCCTATCTGGCCAAGGCATTCCGTGAGGCAGGCATCGTCTGCGATCACGCGAGCGACGGCGAGGCCGGCCTGTTCATGGCGAGCGAGAATGCCTACGACGTTCTCGTCGTGGACCGCATGCTTCCCCGCCGCGACGGTCTTTCGCTGATCACCGAACTGAGGCGCAAGGACATCCACACGCCCGTGCTCATTCTCTCCGCACTTGGGCAGGTGGACGACCGCGTCACCGGTCTGCGTGCCGGCGGCGACGATTACCTGCCGAAGCCCTACGCCTTCAGCGAGCTCCTCGCGCGTGTCGAGGTGCTCGGCCGCCGAAAGGGCGCACCCGAGCAGGACATGGTCTATCGCGTCGGCGATCTCGAACTCGACCGCCTGTCCCATTCAGTCCGGCGGCAGGGCAAGGAGATATCCTTGCAGCCGCGCGAATTCCGGCTGCTCGAATACCTCATGAAAAATGCCGGGCAGGTGGTGACGAGAACCATGCTGCTCGAAAACGTGTGGGACTACCACTTCGACCCCCAGACCAATGTGATCGACGTGCACGTCTCGCGCCTGCGCTCGAAGATCGAGAAGGATTTCGATCCTCCCCTGCTGCGGACGATCCGGGGCGCCGGATACATGATCAAGGACGACCGGACCACGGACACATGAGCAGGGTAAGCGTGCTGTTCAGGACGACCGCAGTCCGGCTTTCTGCGCTCTATCTGGTCCTCTTCTCCCTGTGTGCGGCCTTCCTCGTCTTCTACGTGACCGGCATGTCGGAGCGCCTCCTTCAGCAGCAGACGCGGGAAGCGATCGCCGCCGAAGTGGCGCAGATCGCCGGCGTATACGACCGGGCCGGCATCAACGGGCTGCTTCGCTCGCTCGAGCGCCGGGCACGTCAGCCGGGAGCCAATCTCTACGTCATTGCGGGTCCGAACGGAGAGATCCTCGCCGGAAACGTAGCCGCGCTGGAGCCGGGGCTGCTCGATGACGAAGGATGGAAATCCGAGCCGTTCCGTTACCGGCGCTTCACCGACGAGAGCCGCGCCGACAGGCATGTCGCCCTTGCCCAGGTCCTGATGCTCGACAACGGGTTGAGAGTCCTCGTCGGCCGCGACCTGCAGGAACCCGAAAAATTCCGTGCGCTCGTCCGTCAGGCGCTGATGGTCGCGCTCGGCATCATGGGGCTCGGTGCGCTGGTGATCTGGTTCGGCATCGGCCGCAACGCCCTGCGCCGGATCGACCGCATGTCGGAGGCGAGCACCAAGATCATGGCCGGCGACCTCTCGCAACGCTTGCCGACGAGCGGTTCCGGCGACGAGTTCGACCGTCTTTCGGAATCGCTGAACGCGATGCTCGAGCGCATCGAAAAGCTGAACGAAGGACTGAAACAGGTCTCGGACAACATAGCGCACGATCTCAAGACACCGCTGACGCGCTTGCGCAACAAGGCAGAGGCGGCGCTCGCCGATACCGAAGGGGGCAACCAGAGCGGTGCGCTCGAACAGATCATCGCCGAGTCCGATCAGCTGATTCGTACCTTCAACGCGCTTCTGATGATTTCCCGCGTCGAAGCCGGCTCCGCCGTCGCCGAGATGAACGAGGTCGACCTGGCGCAGATCGTGGCGGATTGCGTCGAACTCTACGAGCCGCTGGCGGAAGACAAGGAAATGCGCATCGAAGCGGAGGCGGCGGCGGGGGCGGCGATCTCCGGCAACCGCGAACTGATCAGCCAGGCGCTGGGCAACCTGATCGACAATGCAATCAAATATGCGGAAGGTGCCGAAAATCCGCTGATACGGGTTGAATTGAAGAGGAGCGCTCGTCACGTCGTGTTGACCGTTGCCGACCACGGGCCCGGCGTTCCGGAGAATATGCGCGGGGAGGTCGTCAAGCGTTTCGTTCGCCTGGACGAAAGCCGGTCGAAGCCGGGGACGGGCCTCGGCCTCTCGCTCGTCGAGGCCGTCATGGAGATGCACCGCGGCTCGCTGGAACTGTCGGCGACGGAGGAGGAAGGTCGGGGCCTGGCGGTGCGCATGGTTTTCCCGGCGGTTGCGACCTGATAAACCCATGACGGGAACCGAAGGGGGGATTGTGCATGGCGGAAGCGATCGAGCGGTCTTTGTCCGATATCGATGTGGTGGCGATTCGCCCGGCGAGCCAGGCGGACGCCAAAGCCGCCCTTTCCGTACTCAAGGATGCGGCGAAAGGCAGCGAGCAGATTGCCAAGCTCATTGCCTCGGACGCGCCGCTCAAGGATTTTCTCGTTGCCGCCTTCGCGCTTTCGCCATTCCTGCGGGACACGGCGCGTAGCCACCCGGCGATCCTCGAAGCATTGCTATCCGAGGCGCTGCCGGCGTTTTTGAAGCGCAGGATCGAGGCCGCAAGGGTGTCCTGGCGGGGCGATGCGCCCGGGGCGGCGCTGCCGGATGCCGAGATCATGACGCGATTGAGACGGGCGAAGCGCGAGGTCGCCTTCGCCGTCGCGCTTGCGGACCTTTCGCGGCTTTTCGGTGGACGTGAGACGACACGGTGGCTCAGCGATTTTGCAGAGGCGGCCGTTTCGGCGGCGATCGATCATCTGCTGCTCGGCGCGCATGAAAGCGGCAAGTTCGTGTTGAAGGACAGTTCCGCGCCGTCTACCGCCTCCGGCGTCGTCGTGCTTGGAATGGGTAAGCTCGGCTCCGGCGAGCTCAACTATTCTTCCGATATCGATCTTGTCGTCTTCTACGATCCGCAGTCGGGCATCATCACCAATCGCGACGATGCTCCGGAAACCTTCGCCCGGCTGTTGCGGCGCCTGATTCGCATCCTGCAGGAGAGAACCGGCGACGGCTATGTCTTCCGCACGGATCTGCGGCTCAGGCCAGACCCGGGCTCCACGCCGCTTGCCATCCCGGTCGAGGCGGCAATGCTCTATTACGAGAGCAGGGGGCAAAACTGGGAGCGCGCCGCCTTCATCAAGGCGCGGCCGATCGCGGGCGATCTGGAGGCGGGCGAACGCTTCCTCAAGGAACTGACGCCCTTCGTCTTCCGCAAGTACCTCGACTATGCGGCAATTGCCGACATTCACTCGATCAAGCGGCAGATCCATGCCCATAAGGGGCACGGAGAAATCGCCGTGAAGGGACACAACATCAAGCTTGGGCGCGGCGGCATCCGGGAGATCGAGTTCTTCGTTCAGACCCAGCAGCTGATCGCCGGCGGCCGCACGCCCGCGCTGCGTCTGCGCGAAACGGAAGCGATGCTGCGGATGCTCGCCGAGAGCGGCTGGATCGACGCGGCGACGGCCGAGGAGCTTACCGATGCCTATTGGTTCCTGCGCGACGTCGAGCACCGCATCCAGATGGTGCATGACGAGCAAACCCACCTCCTTCCGGAAACCGAGCCGGAGCTCAGGCGGATCGCCTATATGCTGGGCTTCGAGGATACGGCTTCCTTTTCGGATGCGCTGTCGCGCGTGCTGCGCGCGGTCGAGCGGCGCTATGCGCAGCTTTTCGAGCAGGAGGCGAAGCTATCCACCGAAACCGGAAACCTGGTCTTCACCGGTCAGCAGGACGATCCGGATACGCTCGAAACGCTGAAGAAGCTCGGTTTCCAGCGGCCGTCCGACATAGCGAATATCATTCGCACCTGGCACTACGGGCGCTATCGGGCAACGCAATCGGTCGAGGCGCGCGAGCGGCTGACGG
Organism: Sinorhizobium sp. GQ132; assembly: GCF_059758575.1. Classification (NCBI taxonomy): domain Bacteria; kingdom Pseudomonadati; phylum Pseudomonadota; class Alphaproteobacteria; order Hyphomicrobiales; family Rhizobiaceae; genus Sinorhizobium; species Sinorhizobium sp. GQ132. Next base: position 389,189 of record NZ_JCAXDX010000003.1, read on the forward strand.
AACTGACGCCGGAGCTTCTGCGCGTCTTCGGCGAAAGCAGGCGGGCGGACGAAGCGTTTCTGCGTTTTGACCACTTCCTCTCCGGTCTGCCCGCGGGGATCCAGCTCTTCTCGCTGCTCGGCAACAATCCCGGCCTCCTGTCGCTGATCGTCAATATCATGTCGTCGGCACCGCGCCTGGCGGACATCATCGCCGCCAAACCGCATGTCTTCGACGGCATGCTGGAGCCGGGGCTGCTTGCCGAACTGCCCACCAGGGATTATCTGGCGCCGCGCATCGCGACCTTCGTCGGCGCTGGCCGGCACTATGAGGAGGTGCTGGACCGCCTGCGCATCATCGCCGCCGAGCAGCGCTTCCTGATCGGTATCCGGCTGCTCACAGGCGCGATCACCGGCCTTCAGGCGGGGCGCGCTCTCACCGACCTTGCCGATCTGATCATTGCCGCCGCGCTCGATGCGGTTCTGGAGGAGGTCCGGTCGGCGCATGGACGTTTCCCGGGCGGGCGGGTCGCAATCGTCGGAATGGGCAAGCTCGGCAGTCACGAATTGACCGCCGGCTCCGATATCGATCTCATCCTGCTCTACGATTACGACGACGAAGTGCTCGAGTCCGACGGCGCCAAGCCGCTCGATCCGGTGCGTTATTTTACGCGGGTCACGCAGCGGCTGATCGCCGCGCTTTCCGCCCCGACCGCCGAGGGCATCCTCTACGACGTGGACATGAGGCTGCGACCCTCCGGGAACAAGGGGCCGGTTGCCACCCGCATAACCGCCTTCGCCAAGTACCAGCGAACGGAAGCCTGGACCTGGGAGCATCTGGCGCTGACGCGGGCGCGCTGCATCTGCGGCGACGAGAGCCTCGTCGGCGAAGCGGAGGCGATCTTTGCCGAGATCCTCACTGAAAAGCGCGACATCGCGAAGATCCGCAAGGACGTCGAGGAGATGCGCGGCCTGATCGACAAGGAGAAGCCGCCGAAGGACATCTGGGATTTCAAACTCATTCCCGGCGGATTGGTCGACATCGAGTTCATCGCCCAGTATCTCGCCCTGATCGCGCCGGCGAGGGGAGTGACGTCCCCTCCTGCCGGCACGCATACGCTCGAGGCGCTGAAGGCGCTCGGCGCCGGGATGATGAATGCGAACGATCTCGATACGGCCGCCGAAGCGCTCGTACTCTTCTCAGAGCTGTCGCAGCTCGTGCGCCTCTGCATCGATGGCGACTTCGATCCGAAGGAAGCGCCGGCCGGTCTCGTGGATCTCGTCTGCCGTGCCGGAGATTATCCGGATCTGACGCATCTCGAAGCCGACATTCGCCGTTTCTCGAAGGCCGTGCGCCGGATCTTCCAGGGGGTCGTCGCTGCAGCGTAAGCGGACGTAGTCAGCCGCGGTCGGGAATCCTGACCGATATGATGGTGCCGACATTCTCTGCCGAATGGATCTTCATCGTCCCGCCGTGAAGCCGCGTCAGCGAACGGGATATGGCGAGCCCGAGCCCGGAGCCGCCCTTGCTCTTGGCATATTGGCTCTGCACCTGCTCGAAGGGCTGGCCGATCTTCTGCAACGCGCCCTTGGGAATGCCGATGCCGGAATCGGCGATCGTCAGCGTGACGGCGCCCCTCACCTTGCGCGCCCGCAAGGAGATGCGGCCGCCTTCATTGGTGAACTTGACCGCATTGGAGAGGAGATTGAGCAGGACCTGCTTCATCGCCCGGCGGTCGGCGAACATCGTCAGGCCGGAGGATATTTGCTGAACCACGCGGATGTTCTTTCGCTCTGCCGGAATCGCCGTGAAACGAAGGGTCTCCTCGATGAGTGGCGCGAGATCGATCCCCTCGCGCGTGATGCGCATATGGCCGGCCTCGATCTTCGACATGTCGAGTATGTCGTTGATGACGTTGAGCAGATGCTTGCCGCTCTCGAAAATGTCGCGCGAATACTCGTGGTATTTCTCCGAGCCGAGGGGGCCGAACATCTGGTCCTGAAGGATTTCCGAAAAGCCGAGAATGGCGTTCAGCGGGGTGCGCAGCTCGTGCGACATGTTGGCGAGGAATTCGGACTTTGCCCGGTTCGCGGCTTCGGCGCGCTCTTTCTCCGCCTGATAGTTCGCGTTGGCGACGGAAAGTTCGGCCTTCTGCTGCTCGAGCGTTACGCGGGAGGCGGAGAGATCGCCGATGGTTGCCATCAGCCGCCGCTCCGATTCGCGCAGGCGAACTTGATGCCGCTTGAGGAGCGTGATGTCCGTGCCCACCGAGACGAGCCCGCCGTCGCGCGTGCGCCGCTCATTGATCTGCAGCCAGCGTTCGTCGGCAAGCTGAACCTCGCTCGTCTGCGAGTGATTGCTCCGGTCCGGATCGGCGACGCGCCTTTCGACAACGGGCCTTGCCGCCGCCGCATGGACGATCGTGCGTTCGGTGCCGGGCACCAGCACGTGGTCGGGCAACTGCCAGGCTTGCTGGTAATGGGTGTTGCACATCACCAGGCGATCGTGCTTGTCCCAGAGCACGAAGGCCTCCGAGGTGCACTCGATCGCGTCCGCCAGGCGCTGATCGGCCTCGGCGTAACGCTGCGCCAGCCTGTGTTGCTCGGTCACGTCCATCGCAATGCCGATCAGATGCGTCCGGCCCGACACGGTGCGGATCACCTGGGCACGCGCTCGAAGCCATACATAGTGGCCATCCGCATGGCGCATCCGGAACACCTGATCGATCTGGCGCTCGTTGCCTTTCGCGATCGCCCGAGCGACCCGGTATATGCCCCGGTCCTCGACGTGCATGAGACGGGCGGCATCGCCGAACGACAGCACGCTCGCGTCGCCCGGCATTCCGAGCATCTCGTACATCGAGCGGGACCAGAAGAGGCGCCGGTTGTCCAGATCGAAGTCCCAGAGGCCGCAGCGTCCGCGAGAGAGCGCCGTTTCGACGCGCAGGTTCGACTCGGCAAAGACCGCATCGGCATCTCGGGCGCGCTTTGCCTGGATGTAATAGGCATAGAGGACGACCATCAGGATCGCCGAAACGCCGGCAAACAGCGTGACGTTGAGTGAAATTTCGTCGCGCCAGGCCGCTTCGAATCTGGCGATCGACGTTGCCGCCAGAACCGCGCCGCCGGAATCCGGCAATTGCCGGAGCGCGATGAAATGCTCGATGCCGTCGATCGACGCTCTTACGACACCGGCACCCTCGCCATAATATTGCAGCGTCGCGACCTCGGGAGCGATTGCGGAGAGCGTGCGCCCGATGAGATGGACGCCATCCTGCGTCCCGGCAAAGACGCGTCCGTCCCTGCGGACCGTCAGCAGGAAAATTCCGGCGTCCAGGATTTCGGCAGGCAGAAGTTCGGCGAGCCGCCGTTCGACCTCCCAGCGGCGGCCATCGGCGAAGAGTTCCGATCCGCCGGTCTGGAAAACACCGGCTGCCGCTGCGGCCGCGAGGCTGACCGTCCGGCGGGAGGAGGCTTCCATGCGGGCATGCTCGTCCATGATGCCCGACATCCGTGAGATCGCCACGATGAGAAGAAAAGCGATAATAAGGACCGGGATGGACCGCTTGAGCATCGGCTCGGCCATTGCGAGCTTCTGCGAGGCCGGTTCGGCAAATATCTTTGCCTGCTCGATGAACTCCCGTTCGAGGCTCGAAAAGCCCGGAAACTTGAGTCGCAACCGCCCTTCGGCTGCGCTTCCCCGTCGCGCGTCCGCCATCTTATCCAATTTGTCGTCCTCGAAAAGCGATCCGCACGCGACCATGCCGCAAGGAACGCTTGATTCTTATCAGTCCGAAACGTCGATCCCGTCTTTATCGGTTTCCCGGAAGCGGGCGTTTCAGTGATTCGGCGCGCCGCTCGCCCGAATCTGACTCAATGAATCACAGGGCGATTCGCCTTGTCCAGAGGCAACGGTAAAGATTTGTTAACCATATTTCATCGTTGGGAAATGATAGCCGGACTGCCAGAGCCGATTTCAGGCCAGATCCACGACGGTTTCAGGTCGATCCGAACTGAAACCGTCGTGTTCGGCGGTCTGGTCAGTGCTTGTCTTTGAGCATGCGGTCGACGATGTCGCTGACATCGGCGGAAAGATTGGAGGCACACGCGATATCCTCGAGCGCGCTGCGGGCGTGGCCGGCCCGGATCTTTTCGAGCGACCGCCAGGAGCGCATCGACGTCAGAATACGCGCCGCAAGTTGCGGGTTGCGCGCATCGATGTCCAGAATCTGCCGGGCAAGGAAACGATAGCCTTCACCGTCGATGCGGTTGAAGCCGGTGGCATTCGCGAAGGCGAATGTGCCGACCAGTGAGCGAACGCGGTTCGGATTGCTGGCATTGAAGAGCGGATCCGACATCAGCGCCCGAACGCGGTCGAGCGTCGATGCTCCGGGAATCGTCGCCTGAATGGCGAACCACTTGTCGATGACCAGTGCGTTGTCGGCAAAGCGCTTCTTGAACGCGGCCAGGGCGTCCGCCGTCTCTTCGGCGCCCGGAAACCGATGCGCAAGAAGCGTCAGCGCCTGGCTGAGGTCGGTCATGTTGTTGGCGGATCGAAACGCATCAGCGGCTTTCTCAGGTCTTCCGTCGGCATAGACGAGATAGGTGAGCCCGGAATTGCGCAGCGCCCGCCGCCCGGCGCTGTCGGCATCGGGACGGAACGGGCCGGACAGAGACATTTCGTTCACCAGTCGCGCAAAGGTGTCTTTGCCGGCCGTGGCGATGGCGCCCAGAATAGCCTGGCGGCCGGCGTGAATGGCATCCGGGTCGTTATTGCCGCCGATTTCGCGGCCTATGTCGGTTTCGCTCGGCAGGGACAGCACTTGCGATCGGAACGCCGGCTCCAGTCGGTCGTCGCCGGCTGCTGCAAGCAGGGCGTCGACGAGCGCATCGTCACAGGCAACCGGCTGGCCGGCACGCGCTTCCGCTGCCGCCTTGACGAGATTGTCGAGGGCCATCGCGTTCAGCGCCTGCCAGCGTGCGAAGAGGTCGGTCTCGTGGCGTGCGATCAGCGCACGCTGCTCGGCGCTTTGCGTCAGATGCAGATTGACGGGCGCGGAGAAGCCGCGATTGAAGGAGGGGACCGGCTCTGATGGCATGCCGGAAAAGGTGATCGTCTGTTTGCGCTCGGTCAGGTGCAGTACGTCGCCGGTGATCTCGGCGCCGGAGACGTCCGAGGGCCTTGCCTCGCTTCCGTCCGGAAGCAGCAATCCGAAGCGGAGCGGGATATGCATCGGTGCCTTGCTGCTCTGCGCGGGCGTCGGCGGAACGGTCTGCTCCAACGATAGCGTGTATGTCTGGTTGGAGGCGTCATAGGTGCCCGAAGCGGTGACGAGCGGCGTTCCGGCCTGATGGTACCATAGCGAGAACTGCTTGAGGTCGCGGCCGCTCGCAGCCTCGAAGCAGGCGACGAAATCCTCGATCGTTACCGCCTGGCCGTCGTGACGCTCGAAGTAGAGGTCCATTCCCCTCTTGAAGTGGTCGCGGCCGAGGATCGTCGCGATCATCCGCGTGACCTCGGATCCCTTCTCGTAAACCGTCGTCGTGTAGAAATTATTGATTTCGCGGTATTGCGTCGGGCGCACCGGATGGGCGAGGGGGCCGGCATCCTCTGGGAACTGCTCGGATTTCAAGTGCCGCACTTCGGCGATCCGCTTCACGGCGCGCGAACGCATGTCGGCGGAAAACTCGTGGTCGCGATAGACGGTAAGGCCTTCCTTCAGGCAGAGCTGAAACCAGTCGCGGCAGGTGATGCGGTTGCCGGTCCAGTTGTGGAAATATTCGTGGGCGATGATCGCCTCGATATTGGCATAGTCCGCATCGGTCGCCGTCTCGGGATCGGCGAGCACGTATTTGTCGTTGAAGATGTTGAGCCCCTTGTTCTCCATGGCGCCCATGTTGAAATCGGAAACGGCAACGATCATGAAGATGTCGAGATCGTATTCGCGGCCGAAGACTTCCTCATCCCATTTCATCGACCGCTTCAGCGCATCCATGGCGTAGGCGGCACGCGGCTCCTTGCCGTGCTCGACATAGATCTTGAGCGCGACGTCGCGGCCGGAAGCGGTGGTGAAGGTGCCCTCGACGACGCCCAGATCGCCGGCGACGAGCGCGAACAGATAGCTCGGCTTCGGATGCGGATCGAACCAGGAAGCAAAATGACGGCCGTCACCCATGTCGGCGCCGCCGAGATAGTTGCCGTTCGAAAGCAGGAGCGGTGCGGAAGCCTTGTCCGCGATGATGTTGACGGTATAGACCGCCAGCACGTCGGGGCGATCCGGGAAGTAGGTGATGCGGCGGAAGCCTTCGGCTTCGCACTGGGTGCAATAGACGTCGCTCGTGCGGTAGAGGCCCATCAGCTTGGTGTTCGTCTCAGGCGACAAGGCCGTCGTGACGGTGATCTCGAAGGGCGCCGCTTCCGGCAGGCCACGAATGGTAAGCGTGTCGTCCGTCGCTTCATAGAGCGTGCCGGGAATCGCTTCCTGGTCGAGCAGCAGGCCGGTCATGGTGAGCTCGTCGCCGTCGAGAACGAGCGGTGCAGAGGGGCTGACGCCTTCGCGGCGATGGAAGATCATGCGCGCCTCGACCTTCGTTTCCCTCGGGTCGAGTTCGAAAGTCAGGTCCACCCTCTCGAGTACGAAATCGGTCGGCCGGTAGTTTTCCAGATGAACGATCTGGCCAGTGTTTGTCCGCATGGTCAGTCCTGCTTGCGCCTTCTTGCTCTTATGATTTGTAGAGGGCGCTCGTGATGGTGAAAAGCCAAGATCCGAGATTTACGCACGAATGTGGTGCCGGCGACAGTACATCCGGCAGCAAAAACGCAGGGCCACTCCCGCCTCTTATTGACCGAAGGTTTATCGGAGCGGCACTAACAAGAACTAAATCCGTGACGATTTTTTCGGGCTTGCTAAATAACCTGCAGGCCCATTTTTCTCCGGCAACAACCTTTGCATATGCGGGCGAATTCATCACGAAAAAACCAGCTCCATCACGAAATTTGATCCAACATGCTGCGCAAGCACGGCTAAGGTGGCGTGGTCCTTTCGCGGCCTTGCCGCCGCGTCCTCCCGTTTCTGTTGGCCTTCCGACCGGTTCGCCGATGTCAGTTTGAAAAGTTGCGTTTCATGGATGCGGACGATGTGAGCCCGATGAAGGGGATTGTGCTCAAGGTGCTCTCCGTCGTCGTCTTCGTGTGCATGTCGACCTGCATCAAGGCTGCGGGCGACGATATCCCCACCGGCCAGATCACCTTCTATCGCTCGGCTTTTGCGATGGTGCCGATCCTTGGATTTCTGGCATGCCGTGGCGCATTGCGGGACGCGTTCAGGACCAATGATATCACCGGACACCTGGTGCGCGGCTTTGTCGGCATTCTCGCCATGAGTTGCGGCTTTTACGGTCTCGTCCATCTGCCGCTGCCGGAGGCGATTGCGATCGGCTATGCCATGCCACTGCTCGCCGTGGCTTTCGCAGCAATTTTTCTGGGCGAGATCGTGCGGCTCTATCGCTGGTCTGCGGTGTTTGTCGGGCTCGTCGGCGTGTTTATCATCTCCTGGCCGCGGCTCACGCTGTTCAACGAAGGGGGCTTCGGGTCGGCCGAGGCCAAGGGTGCGGTCGCCGTACTGCTTTCGGCAGCGCTCGGGGCAACGGCGATGGTGCTCGTGCGCAAGCTCGTGCAGAAGGAGCGCACGCACACCATCGTCCTCTACTTCTCCCTCTCGGCCGCGGTGTTCTCGCTTGCGACGCTGCCTTTCGGCTGGTCCGAGATTTCCTGGCAGACCTTCGTTCTCCTGACGATCGCCGGCTTTTGCGGCGGCGTCGGGCAGATCCTGCTGACGGAGAGCTATCGCCACGCCGATATGTCGACGATCGCTCCCTTCGAATACACGTCGATCGTGCTCGGCATAGTCATCGGCTACTTCCTCTTCGGCGATGTGCCCACCCTGACCATGCTTGCCGGGACGGCGATCGTCGTCGGCGCGGGCATCTTCATCATCTACCGGGAGCATCGGCTGGGACTGGAACGCAAGGGCGCGCGCAAGCACGTGACGCCGCAGGGATAAAGGGATGTGCTACTCGGCGCGTTGCTCCCAGGCAGGAACGGTATCGTCCTCGATGAGTTCGCCTGCGTCCTGCTGTGCGAGCGGACCGGTGACGTCGGGACCGGGGGTCGGCAGCACCGTGGTCGCCTGAAAATCGGTCTTCGCGACGAGGCCGTCATGCTGTTCGCGCTGAAGGATGCGCCATGCGGCATAGCCGCTGTAGAGTGCAAAATACACGGCAAGCGCGATGAACAGTGCGACGGGGCCAAACCGGTCCATGACCGGACCGACCATCAGCGGACCGGAGATCGTGCCGAGGCCGTAGGTGATCATCAGCCCGGATGAAATCTCCACATATTCGTCGGGGCGGGCAAGGTCGTTGGCATGCGCGACGTTCAGCGCGTAGATCGGGAAGAGGACCGTGCCGATGCAGGCGGCGAGCGCATAGAGAACCGGCGGACTGCTCGCAATCGAAACGGACATGGCAAGGCACGACACGACGCCGGCGATGCCGCAGGCAACCATGACGATGCGCCGGTCCATCCGGTCCGAGGCGCGGCCGATCGGGACCTGCGAGATCGCGCTGCCGGCCAGAAGCGACGCGAGTAGCGTCGCTCCCTCGCCGGTCGAAAGGCCGATCTTCTGGGTGAAGACGCCGCCGAGATTGAGCCACGCGCCCGAGAGCGCACCGGCGAGAAAGCCGCCGACGACAGCGACCGGCGAGCGGCGATAGAGTGCGGGGATATCGAAATTTGCCCGTGCCGGGGGGGCCGGCATCGGCGAGGAGGAAAGGGCGGTCGGCAGCAGGGCGAGCGAGAACAGCACGCCGCAAAGGATGAAAAGGGAGGTGTTGCTCGGATCGCCGAGCGGCACCAGGTACTGTCCGCCGATCGTGCCGACCATGCTGGTGATGAGATAGAGCGAGAAGAGCAGGCCGCGATTGTCGTTCGTCACCCGCTCGTTCAGCCAACTCTCGATGACGAGATAGCTTCCGGCAATCGCAAAGCCCGACACGGCACGGAAGCCGATCCAGGCGCGCCAATCGACGACGAGCCCGCACATCAGGATCGCGATGGAAAGGAGCGTTATCAGGGCTGTGAAGACGCGGACATGGCCGACGCGCAGGACGAATTTAGGCGTGACGATGCAGGAAAGGGTGAACCCTAGCGTGTAGCCGGTCGCGAAGATCGAGATGGTGAGGGTCGACCAGCTCTCCGCCACGGAGCGTACAGGGATGACATAGCTCTGCAGCCCGAAGGCGACCATCATCAGGAAGGTCGAGAGCATCAGGCTGAAAACGGAAGCGAAGTTCGCCAGCATCGGCGCTCCTGGAGAGGGGATTAAGGAGCGGCTTCGTTTCGGCTTCGGCCGATGAACTTCGTCACTCCGTCAAAACGAATCGAGAGTGGCTGTAACGAAGTTCCGGGGCGCTGTCGATTGCGACAGGGAATGGTGAAATGGCGCAACCGGAAAGGCTGGAGCGGGATGAGAAAGTGTGTGCGGATTTCCGCCCCCATCCCGCGTTCGACCAATGGGAAGCGATCACGTTGGTTTTCAGGTCGGTCCGGACCCAAACGTGACCTATCTCGGCAGCAACTGGCTCGCCGCGCCGTGATCGGCGCGCCGTCCGTCGCTGGCGAGGCTCAGGCGGCTGTACTCGCGAGATGCGCGGACTGCGGTGCGAATGTCGGAGATCGTGTCGACGAGACCGCGAATGCTGTCGAGCGGCTTGGACATGATCGTTCTCTCCTGCAGTCTTTCCGGCGCAGAGCGTTCAGCGCTGGATGAATTCGGCGAAGATCTGAGCCGGGCGGGTCGTCCGCGCGAGACCGATTGCTGTCAGCTGCTCGTTGGCAGCCGACCCGAAGCTGTTGGACGGCGCGCGCGAGGAGGCACCGGCGTAGCGGAGCGTCTCGAAGCTGCTGTGAATCGGGCGATAGCGGGCAGTCATGGTTCAAATCCTTATCCATTCCTCCCGTCGTGCTATATTGCGGCGCAGCATTGGTTTTGCAATGCGCTAAAACGCCGCTCAGACATGCGCAAATCGCATGGCTTTTTTCACACCTCGTTCATAAATCGAGCAGTTGGATCAGCCGAGGCGCGACTTGAACGCCAGCAGGTCCAGCCAGGCAAAGCGCTTGTTGACAGGAGCGGCGACAAGGTCCTGCGGATGCAAGGTGGCGAGCGTTGGAATGCGGGTGCCGCCAAAGGTGAGCTCTCGCCATTCGCCGCGCAGTTGATGGATCGTTTCGCCGCCGAAGAAGAAGCGGGCGGTGAAGTTGCCGAGCAGAAGCAACTGCTTGGGTTCGGCCAGCGCGATCTGACGCTCGATGAACGGCCGGCAGATATCCGCCTCGCGAGCGCTCGGAACGCGGTTTCCCGGTGGCCGCCAGGGCACGGCATTGGCAAGAAGCACGTCCTCGCGCGAAAGGCCGATGCCGGACAGCATGCGTTCGAGCATCTCGCCGTGCCGTCCCGCAAAGGGGCGGCCGTCGCGGTCGTCATCCGCATAGGGCATCGGACCGATGATCATGACTCCCGAAGCAGCACTGCCTTCGGCAAAGACGAGGTTGCGTGCGCTGTTCCTGAGGTTGCAGCCGGCAAAGGCCTCCATGGCCGTACGCAGCTCTCCCAGCGATCGCGCGGCATCGGCGACGAACTGCGCCTCCTTGATGGCCTGCTCGTCCGGTATCGCAACCGCCGGAGGGGATGCCGGAGGCGCGGGGCGACGCTCGCGCGAGGTGGCGGCAAGGGGAGCAGGCTGCTGCGGTTCGACTGCGGTCGCGCTGGTTTGCGGCACGGCGCGGCTTTGCGCGCGCCTGATTCTCATCGCCTCGAATTCAGCGAGCCGATCGACCGGTTCTTCTTCGAGGAGCCACTCGACACCCGCCTCCGCATGGAAGGCGAGAAGGGCAGCGAGTTCGGAGCGGGAGAGGTCGTTGGCCGAGATCATGGGGCGAATGTAACAGATCGGTGGGAGTGGTCCACTGCACGTTCCTCAAATCTGTAGCGGCAGGGACCGCCTTCAGGCCGCCGCTGTCCAGGCCGCAATGTCGTCGCGCTCGCCGATGAGCGCCAGGCCATGGGCGATCGACAGGAGCTCGCCGCCGCTCTCGATGCGCTCTTTGCCGAAGCGGTTCTCGAAGAGACGGCGAACCGCCGGCACGAAGGACGTCCCGCCGGTGAGAAACACCTTGTCGATCCCGTCCGGTTTTGTCGCAGACGTTGAAAGGACCTCGTCAAGCGCCTCCTCGATGCGGGCAAGGTCAGGCGCAATCCAGGCTTCGAACTCGTCCCGGTGAACGGTACGGCGTGCGCGCTCGCCCAGCGGCGCAAAGGCGAATTCGGTCTCCTCAGCCTGCGAGAGCCGCATCTTGGTGGCCGAGACCGCCTGATAGAGTGGATAGCCTTCGTCATGCTCGATGAGCTCCACGAAGGACTCCAGCTTTTCTGGCTCCAGGCTTGCGCGCACCAGTTTTTTCAATTCGGTGAAATCTCTCAACGTCTTGAAGATCGAAAGCTGGTTCCAGCGGCCGAAATTCGCGTAGTAGCTCGACGGCACCTCAAGCAGCTTGTCGAAGCTCTTGAACAGACTCCCCTTTCCGATGAGCGGCGAGACGATGTTGTCGATAATCCGGAAGTCGAAATGGTCTCCGGCGATGCCGACGCCGGAATGTCCGATCGGCGTTGCCGTCAGTCGACCGGCCTGGCTCTCGAACCGGATGATCGAGTAGTCGGTAGTGCCGCCGCCGAAGTCGGCGACGAGCACCGTCGCGTCCCGATCGAGGTTGCGCGCGAAATAGAAGGCGGCCGCGACCGGTTCGTACACGTAATGGACTTCGGGAAAACCCATGCGGGTAAGCGCGCGATTGTAGCGTTCGAGGGCCAGTTTCTCGTTCGGATTGGCGCCCGCAAACTGCACGGGACGGCCGATGACGACACGCCTGAAGGTGGGCTCCCAGTTACTGCCGGCATAGTCCCTGAGCCGCGTCAGGAAACGCTGCATCAGGTCCTCGAACTCGTAGCGCTTCCCGAAGATCAGCGTGCCCTGGAAGAGCGCGCTCGCGGCAAAGGTTTTGATCGACTGAAGGAAGCGGCATTCGCCCGGATTGTCGATGAATTCGCGGATTGCCGCCTGTCCTGCTTCGACTTTCAGGGGCGAGGGACCGGCATCCTTCAGGAAAGAGAGCGCCGTGCGCGTCGTGTCCGATCTCCCGACCGGGCTTTCCACGACGATGGAGCGCGTCGAGGCGCCTTCGGCCTGAGCCAGTACCGAATTGGTCGTGCCGAAGTCGAGGCCTAGGGCGAACGCCATGATCGTCTCCGTCTTGTCGGTGATGCGGCTTGCGGGGTGGGGCGGGCCTCCTCGCATGCGAGCGCTGCAAAAGCAAGCTGTCGATCGGCCGGATCCGCCCAAATGCATTTACGTTTACGTTCAAGTAACATAGTAATCTCATGAACTCATGCGCAAATGCAGAGACAGTCTGTCGCATCCCGGCTCGACAAGGTTTACGGCATTTGTCATGACGGGATGATTTGGCCGGGAACGGAGCCGGCACAAGACCGGCAGAACTGGAGAGTGTAATGACCGAGCAACAAGAACTCCCCGAACGCGAGAGCATGGAATTCGACGTCGTGATCGTCGGGGCGGGACCGGCTGGTCTTGCGGCTGCGATCCGGCTGAAGCAGGTCAATCCGGAACTCTCGGTCGTGGTTCTGGAGAAGGGCGCCGAAGTGGGCGCGCATATCCTCTCCGGCGCCGTGGTCGACCCGATCGGCATCGACCGGCTCTTGCCCGGCTGGCGCGACGAACCGGACCACCCGTTCAAGACGGAAGTCACCGACGACCAGTTTCTCTTTCTCGGCCCCGCCGGCTCGGTCCGCCTTCCCAATTTCCTGATGCCGCCGCTGATGAACAATCACGGCAACTACGTCGTCTCCCTCGGCAATGTCTGTCGCTGGCTCGCCACCCAGGCGGAAGCGCTCGGCGTCGAAATCTATCCGGGCTTTGCCGCGACCGAGGTCCTCTACAATGACGAGGGCGCGGTGATCGGCGTTGCCACCGGCGACATGGGCATCGAGCGCAACGGCGAGCCGGGGCCGAACTTCGCCCGCGGCATGGAGCTGCTCGGAAAGTACACCCTCATCGGCGAGGGCGTGCGCGGCTCGCTCGCCAAGCAGCTGATCGCCAGATACAAGCTCGACGAGGGGCGCGACGTGCCGAAATTCGGCATCGGCCTAAAGGAACTCTGGGAGGTGAAGCCGGAAAATCATAGGCCCGGCCTCGTGCAGCATTCCTTCGGTTGGCCGCTCGGCATGAAGACCGGCGGCGGGTCCTTCCTCTATCACCTCGAGGACAATCTGGTCGCCGTCGGTTTCGTCGTCCATCTCAACTACAAGAACCCGTATCTCTATCCGTTCGAGGAGTTCCAGCGCTTCAAGACGCATCCGGCGATCCGCGGCACCTTCGAGGGCGGCAAGCGGCTCTCCTATGGCGCGCGCGCGATTACCGAGGGCGGCTACCAGTCGGTGCCGAAGCTTTCCTTCCCCGGCGGGGCTCTGATCGGCTGCTCGGCCGGCTTCGTCAACGTGCCGCGCATCAAGGGCAGCCACAATGCGGTGCTGTCGGGCATTCTCGCGGCGGAGAAACTCGCCGAGGCGATCGCCCACGGCCGCGCCAATGACGAGCCGATCGAGATCGAGCGCGGCTGGCGCGAGAGCGCCATCGGCCAGGACCTGAAACGGGTCCGCAACGTCAAGCCGCTGTGGTCGAAGTTCGGCACCGCTGTCGGCGTGGCGCTCGGCGGTCTGGACATGTGGACCAACCAGCTCTTCGGCTTTTCCTTATTCGGCACGCTGAAGCACGGCAAGACCGATGCGCAATCGCTCGAGCCGGCCGCCAAGCACGAGAAGATCGACTATCCGAAGCCGGATGGCGTGCTGACCTTCGACCGGCTCTCCTCGGTGTTCCTGTCGAACACCAATCACGAGGAGGACCAGCCGGTGCATCTTCAGGTGAAGGATTGGGATCTGCAGAAACGCTCGGAATACGAGGTCTATGCCGGCCCGTCTTCGCGCTACTGTCCGGCCGGCGTCTATGAATGGGTGGAGAAGGACGGCGAGCCCACCTTCGTCATCAACGCCCAGAACTGCGTCCACTGCAAGACCTGCGATATCAAGGACCCGAACCAGAACATCAACTGGGTGCCGCCACAAGGGGGCGAAGGGCCGGTCTACCCGAACATGTGATGTTCGGAGAAGGCGGACCCGCACGGACTCCCGTGATGAGAAGGGGGCGAAGGGCCGGTCTATCCGAACATGTGAATGTTCGGAGAGGCGGCTCGCACGGACTCCCGCCATGAGAAGGGGGCGAAGGGCCGGTCTATCCGAACATGTGAACGTTCGGAGAGCCAGTTCGAACGCGCCCTGTCCGAACACGCAATTGCACTTCCCGAAAGGCCGGCGAGCGTTCGCCGGCCCTTTCGCATGTCCTTATAAGTCGTCCAGCTTCCGACGTGGATGATGGGGGTCGCCGGCAAATGAATTTAAAAAAGGGGGTTAAACCCATCAATTATTTGTGTAGTTTGACAAACGGCAGGAATGTCAGCCGCTGACGCAAATGGGAAAGTGTTCGCCGGAAAGACACGATAGCAATGTGGGAGGTACCGGTCCGAACAGGTATCGGTTGACCCGCGAGTTGTCGCGCCCCGGCATCGGATCGGGGCGGGTGCTTGTTCCGTTCACTGTCAGCAGCTGCGGTGAGGCTGGCAGTCCGCCATAGAGACACCGCCAAAACACAGAGGGAGCCGAAATGAAAAAACTTCTTGCAACGACATGCCTGGCCGCCGGTCTTTTGGGACTCGGCAGCGCGGCATCGGCGGCGGAATGCGGCGATGTGACGATTGCCAATATGAACTGGCAGAGCGCCGAAGTCCTGGCGAGTGTGGACAAGTTCATTCTGACCGAAGGCTACGGCTGCAGTGCGGAGCTCGTCGTCGGCGACACGGTGCCGACCATCACGTCGATGATCGAGAAGGGCGAGCCGGACATCGCGCCGGAGGGCTGGGTCGACCTGCTGCCGGACGTGGTGAACCGCGGCCTCGAAGAAGGCAAGCTCGTAGGCGCCGCAGTCGCGCTTTCGGATGGCGCCGTACAGGGCTGGTGGGTTCCGAAATACATCGTCGATGCCAACCCGGACATCAAGACGATCGACGACGTCCTGAAGCATAAGGAACTCTTCCCCGATCCGGAGGATCCGAGCAAGGGCGCGATTTTCAACGGTCCTCAAGGGTGGGGCGGCACGGTCGTGACGACGCAGCTTTACAAGGCCTATGGTGCCGAGGCGGCGGGCTTCACGCTGGTCGATACCGGCTCGGCGGCCGGCCTCGACGGCTCGATTGCCAAGGCCTATGAGCGCAAGCAGGGCTGGGTCGGCTACTACTGGGCTCCGACGGCGCTGCTCGGCAAGTACGAGATGGTCAAGCTCGAGCATGGCGTCCCCAACGACATGGCCGAATGGAAGCGCTGCAATACGGTTGCGGATTGCCCGGATCCGAAGAAGAACGATTGGCCGAAGGACAAGGTCCAGACACTGGTAACCAAGGAATTCGCCGACCGCGCCGGCCCGGCCATGGAGTATCTCAACACCCGCGCCTGGACGAACGACACGGTCAACAAGCTCATGGCCTGGATGACCGACAATCAGGCGAGCGGCGAGGAAGGCGCGAAGCACTTCCTCGAGGAAAACCCGGACCTCTGGACCAAGTGGGTCTCGCCCGAAGTCGCCGAGAAGATCAAGGCTGCCCTCTGATCGACTCGCCTCGAATGAACGGCGCGCGTAAAAGCGCGCCGTTTTTTGTTTTCTGCTGCGTAGTTTTCGAAGGAAGGCGCAAGATTTCGTTCACCGCATGTCGGTTTGAGAATAAGATTGCGCGGCTTCATCGTTTACACCGCGCGTTAGCGTTAAAAGGCAGGCGGCAAAGCAATAACAACCATAAGCCGCCCATAAGAGTGCGAAGGGGAATCGACACATGGAATGGCTGACCAAATTTCCGCACATGGACGACGATCGGCTTCGGCAGTTGAAGAAGATAATCGACGAAGGGTTCCGTAGCTTCACACGCGCCTATGGCGACGCGATCGAATCGTTCTTCGACCCGCTCCAGTTCTTCCTGATCCACGCCGAACGGTTCATGACACGAACGCCATGGCCGATCATTCTCATACTGATTGCCGTGATCGCCTGGTTTGCCAGCCGCAACTGGAAGATCGTTGCCGGCGCCGTCGGTACCCTGCTCCTCATCGGCTATCTCGATATGTGGGACGACACGATGAAGACGATCTCGATGATCTTCGTCTGTACGGTCCTGTCGATAGCGATCGGCATACCGATGGGCATCATCATGTCGCGTTCCGATCGTTTCCAGAACATCGTCAATCCGGTGCTCGACGTGATGCAGACGATGCCGAGCTTCGTCTATCTCATTCCCGTCGTGATGCTTCTCGGCATAGGCAAGGTTCCGGGGCTTATAGCCGTCGTCATCTACGCGATCCCGCCGATGATCCGCCTCACCAATCTCGGAATCCGGCTGGTCGACAAGGATGTGCTGGAGGCGGCGGACGCCTTCGGCTCGTCGAACTGGCAGAAGCTGAAGAACGTGCAGATGCCGCTGGCGCTGCCGACGATCATGGCGGGGATCAACCAGACCATCATGATGGCGCTCGCCATGGTCGTCATCGCCTCGATGATCGGCGTTCAGGGCCTGGGTCAGCCGGTCTTGAAGGCGATCGCCAACCAGTATTTCACGCTCGGCATCTTCAACGGCCTCGCCATCGTCGGAATCGCGATCATTTTCGACCGGGTGAGCCAGGCTTACGGGCGCCGGCTCCAGCGCCACCGCGAAATCATTCACGGATAGAAGCTCCAAAACTTCCCCTCCCCAACCCCTCCCACTGTGGCACTTGTGGGGGGGTGGGGAGGGCCTTGCAGACGGCCCACGAAGCCGTTCGAGTCACGCTCGCTTGATCGCTTCGTTGAAACTTCCGTACGCCGAAGCGGCCGGCGATAAGGCCGCCTGCACTTTTCGTCGCACAGCTCTGGAAACCCCCGCTGCCGCTCTTATCTGAGAAGCTGAACGCACTCGCATGACGGAGGCAGCAGCCCTTGAAAGTCAAAGCCATCTTCAATCGAGATGGGGGAACTTTCCGTACGACGGACATGGATGCCTACAGCAGGAAGGTCGAGGAGGACTTTCGGGCGGCCGGCCACGAGATCGAGATCGCAGTGGTCGCAGCGGATGAGATGCGGGACGCGTTGGAGACGGCTTGCGGACGGGACGATCTCGACGCGATCGTCGCCGGCGGCGGCGACGGCACGATTTCGGCGGCGGCAGGCGTGGCCTGGAAAACCGGCATGCCGCTGGGCATCGTTCCCGCCGGGACGATGAATCTCGTCGCGCGCTCCCTGAAGCTGCCGCTCGATATCTGGAAGGTCCCGGAGGTGCTGGCCAATGGCCGAATCATCGATGCCGACATAGGCAGCGCTGACGGCCGCGCATTCGTGCATCAGTTCTCGATGGGGCTCCACGCCCGCATGGTGCGCTATCGTCAGTCCTATCGGTTCGCGTCGCGACTCGGGAAGATCAGCGCCAGCGTACGTGCCGCCATCGGGGTAATCTTCAACCCGCCGGATTTCGAGATCGAATTCGACGCGGACGGGCACCGCGAGCGCCGGCATGTTTCGGCGATTTCCGTTTCGAACAACCATTTCGGCCACGACACGCTGATGTATGCGGAAGACCTGACAAGCGGCCACCTGGGCTTCTACACGGCGCCGCCGCTAAGCCCTGCGGGCGTGGCGAAGCTCTCCTTCGACATCCTGCGCGGAAAGTTCAGGAGCAGCACGCTGATCAGCGAGATGAGCGCTCTGACGGTCGACCTGCACTTTCCGAAGGTGGATCGGAAGATCAACTGCGTCATCGACGGCGAGCTTATCCCGATCAGAAGCGGCAAGGTCGCATTGCGCGTTCACCCCGGTGAATTGAAGCTGCTGGTCGGCTCGCAGGAGAGCAATTTCGGGAACCCCGTGTAGCGGCTTTCCGCGCGTCTATTCCGAGACCCAGATATAGCTGAAGCTGTAGCGGTCCTCGCCGGTCCCGTAGAGATAGGGTAGCGCGAGGTGGCGCGGTGCCGCGGCCGCGTCGGGAATGCCAAGTGCGGAGAGAGCGTTCCGCAACAGGTCGGGAACGGGTGCTTCCGGCTGTGCGTCGTCATGCCAGACCGCGAGAAGGGGCCTTTTCGACATATCGACCGGAAGTGCATTCGAGGGGCTTGGCATCGTGACCTGTGCTCCGCTGAACTGCATTCGGAGATTTCCCGCGATCTGCTTGTCATTGGCCAGGATAAGCGCCGGCTGGCCTTCTGCCTGTGCCACCGCTTCGGCCAATGCGGAGTAGGGTATGTTCAGCCTCGAATAGTCACCAAACCACGGCCGCACGACGGCTCGCGCCGACACGAGCACGAGTGCGCCCAGCGCGATGACTAAGACCAGCAGGAAGAAGCGCCTGAGGCTGTCTGTAAGGTCGATATTCGCCGCCTCGATCTTCAGACAGAGATAAAGCGGAATGAGAACGAGGAAGAGGACCAGCCACTTTTCGCGCACATGCGTGGCGGCGACGCCGAGTACGACCAGCAGGACCGCGATCAGGCAAAGGGCGAGCATCCGCCCGACGATCCTGCTCCACTGGCTTTCCGCCTGCCAGATCGCGCGGAACTTGCCGCGGAAGACGAGGCCGAATACGAGCAGCGGCACCAGGCTGCCGCCGATGATGGCGGAGCCGAGCGAGTAGACGCCGTAAAAGGCCTGAAGCAGCAATCCCTCCGCCTCGCGCTCCCGCATCTCGTTCAAGGTCCCACCCGAGGCGAAACCGAAATTCTGCAGCACCCAGTAGGCGTGGGGCAGAACGATGAGCGTTGCTACCGCAATCGCCGGCAGAATGCGCCAGTCGAGTATCCGCGCCCGCAGCTCCCGTTCCGGCAAAACGGCGACGATCGCCGCGACCGGCACGAGGACGAAGTTGTACTTCGCCATCAGGCCGATACCCACCGCAATGCCGGTGAGAATATAGGAGAAAAGGCTGGGCCGCTTCAGCGTCTTCAGGAAGCTGTAGAGAAACAGCGAGACGGCGAAGAGGGCTGCGACCGTGTGGGAAAGATCGCGCTGTGCGAGTAGAAAGATCGGGGGCAGCGTAAGAACGCCGAGCATTGCGATCGGGGGCAGACGGCGGTCGGCCAGTACCAGCCGTGCCGCAAGGCCGTAGAACAGACAGCAGAGAAATAGGAGCCCGTTCTTGAGGATGGTCATCGTCGCCAGCGAGGTCCCGATCACCTCTGCCAGTCCATATTGCAGCCAGTTGTAGAAGGGCGGCTGCGGTCCGTATCCGAGGGCGAGGAACTGAGACAGAAATGCCTGTTCCGCCTCGTCGATTTCCAGTGAGCTCGAGACGGAGACCCGCAGGATGATGCACAGCAGGAAATAGCCGGCAACCGCCAGGACGACCGCTCCAGGCCGTCGATTGACCGCTTCAATCATGCGGCTGCTCCCGCTCGAAAGTCTGGCGCACGATGTAGCTCGTCATTTCATCGTCGCGGAAATAGGCGCGCGCCATCATCTCCGAGAGAATGCCGGTGGTGATCAGCTGGACCGAAGAGAGGAACAGCATGACGCCGACGATCAGCATCGGACGGGTGCCGATGTCGTTGCCGAAGATGAACTTGTCTATTGCAAGATAGAGAAGGATCAGCACACTGAGACCGCCGGCGGCCAGGCCGATGGAGCCGAAAAAGTGCCCCGGCCGCGCCTTGTAGCGCATGAAGAACAAGACCGCGAGCAGATCGAGAATAACCCGGAACGTGCGCGAGATCCCGTACTTCGAGCTGCCGTAATGCCGCGGGTGATGGGTCACCGGCATCTCGCCGATCCGACTGCTCGGCACGACACCCGCCACCCAGGCCGGAATGAAGCGGTGCATTTCCCCCATCAGCTTCACCTGCTTGATGATGGAACCGCGATAGATCTTCAGGCTGCAGCCATAGTCGTGCAATCTCACGCCCGTGATCTTGCCGATCAGAACGTTGGCGCACCAGGACGGGATCTTCCTCAGAATCAGTGCATCGCGTCGGTTTTGCCGCCAGCCGACAAGGAGATCGAGCCCGCGCTCTTCTATCGCCGCGACCATGTTGGGAATGTCCGCCGGATCGTTCTGAAGGTCGCCGTCGAGCGTCGCGATCAGCCGGCCGGAGGCCGCGTCGATCCCCGCCTGCATTGCGGCCGTCTGGCCGAAATTCTTCTGGAGCTCGATGATCTTCAGTTGCAGGTCGGGGTGTGAAAGCTCCTTGCGCGCGTTCGGCAGGGTTCGGTCCGTGCTGCCGTCGTCGACGAGGATGAGTTCCCATGACTTCAGGAACCCGGCCATTGCCGCCCGGATGCGCGTGACGAGCGGTCCGACGCTCTCCTCCTCGTTGAACACCGGCACGACTATGGAGAGCTCGACACCCTCCAGGACTTCGGTCATCGGCTTCACGGGTTCTTCGATGCGATTCAAGAGGGCAGTCTCCGGTGGGCTGGCAGGTTTTCTTGCATACTTCTGAGGTTATAACCAATGTCGAATCGCATTGCTGATACAGGAAAACGGTCTCGATGAATACGAACTGGGAGCGCAGCCGGCGGTCGTGGCTCGCGCGCAACCGTCTGGCACTGATTTCCGCTGCGGCAATCGCGGCTTATGCCGTCTTCGTGGAGTGGGTCTGGGGCTGGCCGGTATTGCTGCGGCAATGGGCCGAAATCGGCGTCGTGCCGGTGCTCTCGGCGCTAGCGCTTCTCGTCGCCACCTATTTCATCCGTTGCTATCGGATCCACGACTACTTCCCGGGCGAAACCAGGGGCCGGTTTCTGTCTCTCTTCCGGGTGACCCAGGTTCACAATCTGCTCAACATCATGCTGCCGTTCAGAGCCGGCGAAACGAGCTTTCCCTTGCTCATGCGCAGCGAATTCGGTGTGCCGCTGGTGCGTGGTACCGCGGCGCTCTTCGTCATGCGGCTTCTGGACCTGCACGCCCTGCTGACCGTCGCTGCGGTGGGTCTGGTGGTGGGGCGGGACCCAGGGGCGATCGGCTGGGTTCTCTGGCTTATCGCTTTTCTGTCGCCTCTTGCCTTCTTTCTCATGAAGGAGAAAGCGCTCACCACGATGCGCCGTTTCGCGCCGGCGAAGGTCGGTCCGCATCTGGACGAGGTGGAGGCGGGCCTGCCGATCGACATTCCCGCTTTCCTGCGGGCCTGGGCGATGACGATGCTGAACTGGGCGGTTAAGGTCGTCGTTCTCGCCTGGGTGCTCGCGATCATGGGGGTCGCTCCGCTCGCCGCCTCCTTCGGCGGGGCGCTCGGTGGCGAATTGTCTTCCGTCCTGCCGGTGCACGCGCCGGCGGGTGTGGGAACCTACGCAGCGGCGATCGTCGCCGGTGCGGTTTCCTTCGGAGCGCCGGCGGATCAGGCGACGCTCGAGACGCTCGGCCGCGCCAGTATCAATGCCCACCTCATGGTCATCGTGTCGGCGGTGGCCGGCACGCTGCTGTCGCTCCTCCTGCGGCCGAAAGCGTGAAACGCTTCTGAGCGACAGGATGCGGGCTCTACTGGAACGAAGTCTCGTAGAAGCTTCTGAGCTTGCGTGAATGGAGCTTCTCGGAAGGCATCGCCGCCAGCTTCTGCAGGGCCAGGATACCGATTTTCAGGTGCTGGCTCACCTGGGTTCGATAAAAGGCGCTCGCCATGCCGGGCAGCTTCAGTTCGCCGTGCAACGGCTTGTCGGACACGCAGAGCAACGTCCCGTAGGGAACGCGGAAGCGGAACCCGTTGGCGGCGATGGTAGCCGATTCCATGTCGAGCGCGATGGCTCGGGCCTGCGAGAGTCGTTTGACCGGCCCGCGCTGGTCGCGCAGTTCCCAGTTGCGGTTGTCGATCGTCGCGACCGTACCCGTGCGCATGATCTGTTTGAGGTCGTAGCCCTTGTAGCCCGTCACTTCGGCGACGGCGTCCTGCAGGGCAACCTGCACCTCGGCCAGTGCGGGTAAGGGAATCCAGACCGGCAGGTCGTCATCTAGCACGTGATCCTCGCGCATATAGGCATGCGCCAGCACGTAATCGCCGAGCCGCTGGCTGTTGCGCAGGCCCGCGCAATGGCCGAGCATCAGCCAGACATGCGGCCTCAACACGGCGATATGGTCGGTGATCGTCTTGGCATTGGATGGGCCGACGCCGATATTGACGAGAGTGATGCCGCCGTGCCCCTTCTTCTTCAGATGATAGGCGGGCATCTGCGGCAGGCGGGCGAGCGAATAATCGGCATCCGGCCGGTCGGCACCCGCGGGGGTGGTGATGTTGCCGGGTTCGATGAAGGCGGTGTAACCGTTGCCGCCCTCCGCCATCTGCTGGCGCGCCCAGGCGCAGAACTCGTCGACATAGAACTGATAGTTCGTGAAAAGCACGAAGTTCTGGAAGTGCCTGGCGCTGGTCGCGGTATAGTGGCTGAGGCGCGCGAGCGAATAGTCGATGCGCTGCGCCGTGAAGGGCGCGAGCGGCGACGGCTCTCCCGGACCTGGCTCGTAGGAGCCGTTGGCGATCTCGTCGTCGGTGGTCGTAAGATCCGGCGCGTCGAAAAGGTCGCGCAGCGGAATGTCGATGCTGTCGGCCGCAGACGCTTCGACATGCGCCCCTTCGCCAAAGGCGAAATGGAGGGGGATCGGTGTCGAGGATTCCGACACCGTGACGCCGACGCCGTGGTTGCGCATGAGATGGCCGAGCTGTTCTTTCAAATAGTGCCGGAACAGTTTGGGCCGGGTGATGGTCGTCGTGTAGACGCCGGGCGCGCTGACATAGCCGAAGGAAAGCCTCGAATCGACATGTCCGAAGCTGCTCGTCTCGATGCTGACCTGCGGATAGCAGGCGCGGAAACGAGTGAGGGGCCTGCCGCTTTTCCCGAGACCTTCGAAGGCTTCGCAGAGGAAGCGGGTGTTGCGTTCGTAGAGCGCTTCCAGACAATCGACGGCCTCGGTCGCATCGTCGAAGAGCTGCGGCTCGAAGGGTTCAGGGGTGGCGACGGAGAGGACGGAGTGTGAAGAGATTCGCTTGTTCATGTCGCATTATATGCAGCACCTTCCGACAAGCAAACGACAAGAGTGCTGTTTTTTGTTCTACAGCGCCGCACTTTGTACTTCAGCGAGGCCCCGCGAGAATGATCGCGCTGCCGGCGAGCGCCACGGCGGCGCCCGTCATGTCCCAGTGATCCGGCCGGACGCCTTCGGCAAGCCAGAGCCAAGAGAGCGACGCGACGATGTAGACGCCGCCATAGGCGGCATAGGTACGGCCCGCCGCTGCCGCGTCCACCATCGTCAGCAGCCAGGCGAAAAGCGCAAGCGAAGCCATGCCGGGAATGAGCCACAGGGTGGATTTGCCAAGTCTCAGCCAGGACCAGAAGGCAAAGCATCCGGCGATTTCGGCAAGAGCTGCAGCAAAATAGATAGCGTATGCGGGCATGGCTTACAGGTCCTCCCGATCAGGAGAGGAGCGCACTTTCAACCGATATGCAAGGACCGAAGGCGGCGTCTCGAAATCAGCTCATCGCCTGGCGCTGGAGGGTGACGAAAAGAACGAAGCCGGCACCGTTCTTGCCGATGCCGTAACCGGCGGCTTTGCTGTAAGCGACCGCTCCGATGGGAGCGATCAGCAGGCCCGCGAGTATCAGGAGCCTGAGCGAGAGAATGGCAGAGGAGACGAGCGCGGCCATTCCACAGTTTCCTTCAGAGTTTGGCTTGGCAGTATTGCGCCGTGTGAGCGGTGCAATCCGTGAGCGAACCGATATAGGTGTTCTGGCGGCGGCGTTCCGTGTCGGCGCCGACTGCGGCGGCAAGCGTCATCGCGAAGACGACCATGAGCAGGCTGATGATGGTGAGGCGGCGAGCGAGAATGTCCATGGTTCCGTCCGTTGAAGCGAGACACGTTCAAATCGATTGATCGTCTTTTCGCACAACCAAACTGAACTCTGGCTGAGACGTCCGTTCATCTGGCGTTCATCTGAGCAGCGCCGAAGATGTGCAGCGGTTTAGGGAGAACGATCATGCACTTAAACAAATGCGCGTCGGACTGCGGCCTTGCCGTTGAGCCGTCGTGTTCCTAAGTCTGTCCTTCCGACAAACCAGGAGAGACGCGATGACCGCTCCGATCGAGCTTTATTACTGGCCCACGCCGAACGGCTGGAAGATCACCATAATGCTGGAGGAGCTCGGCGTTCCCTACGTCGTCAAGTATATAAATATCGGCCGGGGCGATCAGTTCCAGCCGGACTTCCTGAAGATCTCGCCGAACAACCGGATGCCGGCGATCGTCGATCCGGACGGTCCGGGCGGCGAGCCCATCTCCGTATTCGAATCAGGAGCGATCCTGCAGTATCTCGGCCGCAAATACGGCAAGTTCTATCCGTCCGACGAGCGCGCCCGCGTCGAGGTAGAGGAGTGGCTTTTCTGGCAGGTGGGCGGCCTCGGCCCGATGGCGGGGCAGGCACATCATTTCCGCCAATATGCCCCGGAAAGAATCGCCTACGGCATCGACCGCTATACCAATGAAGTGAACCGCCTCTACGGCGTGATGAACAAGAGGCTCGCCGACCGGCCGTTCCTCGCCGGCGACTACTCGATCGCCGACATGGCCGCGATCGGCTGGGTGATTCCGCACGAGAACCAGGGCCAGGACCTCAACGAATTTCCTAACCTGAAGCGCTGGTTCGACGCCGTGCTTGCGCGCCCGGCGGTGAAGAAGGCCATCGAAGTGGGCAAGGAAGAGCGGGCTCGCCAGAAAAGCCTCGCCGAGGACGAAGAGGCGCAGAAGGTTCTGTTCGGCCAACGCGCCCGCTAAGACGGGGCGGGGGAGGGGCGAACAATGCCCCTCCATAGGCGTATCTGGTGCAGCGCCGCCCGTGTTCTTGCTGCGGAGGCTTAAAGACGCGTCCAGGTTTGCGACTTGCAAAGCACCTTCAGCACGCAGCCCCGCATCTTCAGCAGATTGCCGTCCACCGACCCCGTTCCGCTATAGGTCTTGTCGCTTTCGGGATCGGTGACCACGCCGCTGTAGCTGCCGCCGGTTCCGGACAGCGAACCGACACGCTTGCCCGCGTGCTTGCCCGTCTTCAGCGTGACGCAGAAGGCTGTGCCGCAAGCGGCGATTTCCGCGGTGGAGCCACTCGCCGTCTTCCACTTGCCGAGGATCGGTTCGGCAGCGTGGACCGGGGCGGCTGCGGCAAAGCCAAGCGCTGCTGCAACGAGCAATGTGCGAATCATGCAATTTCCTCCGAAGTCGGCAGGCTCTTCGGTCCTGCCGCGTGCTTGTTCCCTGTGGAGCGCGATCGCCTGCTGCGACGGACGGGTCAGGCGGATGAAGATCACTCCGGCACAGACAGTATATTACGCGTACGTAAAGGTAAATATCCGGGCGTTGCCTTGCAGGGGCATGCTGCGTGCCTTGCAGGGGGCATGCTGCGCGCGGCGCCCCCCGTCCTTGAAAGAGCAGTTGTTCTCATGGTTAGCGTTCAGTTGAAATCCGAACGTGAAATTTTCGTAAAATTCGAGGCGAATGCGTGCCTTTGCAGGGCCTGCGATGCTTAACGAAAACCCAAGTTTACCAAGCATTTGGACTTTGTTTGCGTCAAATTAAGCATGGATTTTAAGCGGCCATTGAAGGCCGTCGGGCATATTCACATCCATAAGACGAGCGGCGAAACAAGCCGCCGACCAACCGGAAAGCGACGCCGCAGAAGACGGCGCGATTTCCCGGAAAGCCCGCCAAGAGGCTCGATGAAACAGGGACCAGAAATACCAGCTGAAGCCGGGCTCGCCCCTACGGGCGGGCCGCTTCGCTCAAACGAAGAAAAGACAGGGACAAGAAAAATGGCACTCTTTAACATTGAGATCGTTTCGGATGACGCCATCGGCGGCGGCAACCGCGCCGACGTTCTGTGCGAGATGGGCCTCGCCTATGCGACGGGCCGCGGCAGGCCCGTCGATCTGGTAGCCGCGCACAAGTGGCTGAACATCGCCGCGATCAGGGGCTCGGACCGTGCGGCCGACTTGCGAGCCGACCTCGCGGCGACGATGAGCAAGGCGGATCTCGCCGCCGCGCTGCGCGCAGCACGCGAATGGATGACGATGCACTGATGCGTGGCGGTTGCCGCCGGTTCAGGTGGCAGCCAAACTCCTGATCACCTCCGGAAGCGCGGCCGCAAGAAGATCGAGTTCGGTTTCGGGCGCAGTGCTGATGCGGATGCAGCGGTTGAGTGGCGCGAACCCGGGCATGCGGATGAAAATGCCATGATCGCTCATCAGCCGATCGACGATCGCCCGCGCATAGGCCGCATCCTTTCCACAGTCGACAGCCACGAAATTCGTGGCTGATGGAAGAGGGACGAGGCCGTTGTCGGTAGCGATCCGGCCGATCCTCTCCCGTGACTTCGCGATCTTGCGCGTGACTTCCTTCAAGTATTCCTTGTCGGCCAGTGCGGCAATCGCTGCCGACACGCTGATTCGGCTCATTCCGAAATGATTGCGGATCTTGTCGAAGGCCTGAGCCGTCCCGGGCGTCGACAGTGCGTAACCGACGCGGGCCCCGGCCAGTCCGTAGGCCTTCGAAAAGGTGCGCGTGCGTATGACGTTAGGCCTGTCGATCAGGCTCTCGATCGAAGGAATTGCCTCCCGCGGCGCCGTTTCACAATAGGCTTCGTCCAGCACGAGGAGTGTTGTTTCCGGCAGAGCGTCCGCAAAGGCGATCACGCGTTCGGCGGGCCACCAGCTGC
Organism: Sinorhizobium sp. GQ132; assembly: GCF_059758575.1. NCBI lineage: Bacteria > Pseudomonadati > Pseudomonadota > Alphaproteobacteria > Hyphomicrobiales > Rhizobiaceae > Sinorhizobium > Sinorhizobium sp. GQ132. The sequence goes on from NZ_JCAXDX010000003.1 coordinate 416,098, forward strand.
CCATCGGATTATCGGGATTGGCGAGGTAGACGAGCGCCGCATTCTCGCGCTTCGCGGCGGCGAGCAATCCATCGATATCTTCCCGATCGCCGGCATAGGGGACCGTGACCAGCCGTCCACCATGTCCTGCGACATGATAGTTGAAGGTCGGATAGCCTCCGAATGAGGTCACGACCGGCATGCCCGGTTCCACGACGAGGCGTACGATCTGCCCGAGCAGGCCGTCGACTCCCTCTCCGATCGCGATATTGGCGGCCGGGACACGAAGATGGCCGACGAGCGCCTGCTTCAGATTGTGATTCTCGGGATCGGAATATTTCCAGGTCTCATCGGCCGCCTGACGAATGGCCAGCAACACGGATGGTGCCGGGCCGAACCCGCTCTCATTGGCGCCGATGCGCGCCGCGACCTCGCGGCCGTGCTGACGCTCGAGCGCCTCAGGGCCAACGAAGGGGACGGTAGCCGGCAGGGATTGGACGAGTGGCGTGAAGCGTGAGAATGCGGACATGTTGGTAAAACGTACTCCGTTCGGAAATGCCGGCGGAACTTATCGCATAAGAAGGCGAAGCGGAATCGATGCGATGAAGAATCGGCAGAAGAACAGCCGCCGCGAAGGGGCTTCTCCCAACTCTCAGTCCCAGGCAACACGATTTCACTATATTCCGATCGGGTGTAACCGCGCCGAAGCGGATGAAAATGGGATGATTTCCCGAAATTCGACAAAAAAATCTTGCATTGGAAACGCGGTGACACTAGTCAGGCGCTAACGGAGAGGTGGCCGAGTGGTCGAAGGCGCTCCCCTGCTAAGGGAGTATACCGGAAACGGTATCGAGGGTTCGAATCCCTTCTTCTCCGCCATACACCGCCGATTGCCCGCTATAGCGCGACATTGCCGCCGATCACCGCACACCCACCAATTGGCACGCAAGACCGCCGCTTCTACGCTGCAACTCGATATACTTTGAAGCCGTGACGACAGCTTCCGTCTGCCGGTCGCAGCAATCGGGCTCGGAACTCGTGCAAGCATCGGGACCGGGAACGTTCCCGCTCATGCCGGTATCTTCAGGAAATCCAGCGCGGCGACAGTGCGCTTCGGGTCGATCTCGTAGGTTTCAGCAGTCACGATCCCCTCAATGACGAAGGGGTCAGCGGCAATACGCGCATCGTGATCGGCCCGGCTTTCCCCATGGGCGAGAATCGCGCCCCCGGCGGCGGGCCGGATCGAGCCGACGCAGAGGAACGCGCCATCGGCAAAACCCTGCGCGATCCATTCGTTATGCGCTACCATGAAGGTGGGCGCGGCGGCGCGGTTCTCAGCAAACTTGAGGAAGGTGATAAACATCGGTGCTCCTTGGTCAATTGGCTCGGGATATGTCCGGCAATGTCGCCAGCCAGTGTTCGATGCTGGCAACCTCGCTGCGGATGAACGTTTCGTCGCGGAACGCCGTCGCCATCACCGCCACCCCTTGCGACCATGACAGGAGATGCAGCGCCAGCGGCTCATCGCGGTCGCCTGCGCCAAGCTCCCGGAACTGCCCGGCGAGCCAATCGCGAAACAGCCCTAAGATTTCGGCCGCACGGCCTTGGGCGACATGATCGAGCTTGGCGAGTTCGGAACAAAGCGTGCCGACCGGGCAGCCGAAGGCCATGATCTTCGCCTGGTTGCCAATCAGCATTTGAATGAAGGACAGGATGCGCTCGCGCGGGCCGTCGCCTTCCGCCTGCCAGCCGTCGAGCATCGCGCTGGTCCGTTCCATGCGGCGCGCGATCACGGCATCCAGAATGTCATCCTTGGTTTTGAAGTGGTGGTAGAAATTGCCGCGCGAGATGCCGACGGCCGCCGCGATCTCGGCAAAGGACGTGGCCTCATATCCCCCTTCGTAAAAGAGGATATCAGCCTTTTCGACAATCAGTTCACGAGTGGATGATACCGGCATGTTTGGTCATTTGTCCTAGTAACTGGAAAATCACTAGGACAAATGACCTAATCTGTCAAAACCATACTCTCTCTGCGCCCCGGCGTCGGGGATGCGACATGCAGCGCTCGGCGGCACTCACCGTCATGGCCAATCAGCTCATTTTTAAACACCGGGTAAAGAGTGGAGCCGGCGCAGCCATTCCGACTGCGCTCGTGAGTGCTTCTCGATTCGCGAATCCCCGTGGGCTGATTCTTCCGTGAATCGGCCGGGAGGCGCCCCGATTTCGATGCGCGGGACCGGGATCGACGCGTCAATGGCTCCGGAAAGGATAGGACTTGGGCAGGGCGTTTGCCCGGTTTCGACCCCCTTTCCGGCTATTTTTCGCCCCTTTCCGACACAGATTACAGCCCGACATCCTACGCTAACCCCTCGTCGCTAAAGGATTTTCTTAACGCTCTGTTAATTTCCTCGGGCCGTCTGGGGCGATTTTGTGTCGTTTCAGCAACAGGGATCAGGGAAGGGCAGGGCAAAGGAGTCGATCTGGTAAGTTGGTCGTTGCGCGCCCCACCCGGTTTTGTATTTTCAACTCCGGAAGCAAGGGCGGTTGATCGTCCGACTTCTTGAACATTGGGGATGGGGCAGGGAACGCTGTCCTTCAGCAAAAAACCCAGACCCGTTTTAAACTTTTGACTGGAGGTCAGAAATGAACATCAAGAGCCTTCTTCTCGGCTCCGCTGCTGCTCTCGCAGCAGTCTCCGGCGCCCAGGCTGCCGACGCAATCGTCGCTGCCGAGCCGGAGCCCATGGAATACGTTCGCGTCTGCGACGCTTTCGGCACGGGCTACTTCTACATCCCCGGCACGGAAACCTGCCTCAAGATCAGCGGCTTCATCCGCGTTCAGGGCTCGTTCGGCCGTGACGAGGTCACCAGCCGTTACGACAACGGCGGCACGTCCGATTGGGATATGTTCTCCCGCGCTTACATCGCGTTCGACGCCAAGAGCGACACCGAATACGGCACGCTCACCGGCTTCTTCGCTGGTGAATTCAACGCCGACAACGACACCGACGAAGGCGATAGCTTCATCGACGTCGACGAAGCCTACATCCAGCTCGGTGGCTTCAAGGCCGGCTTCTTCTACAGCTGGTGGGATAAGGGTCTGAACGGCGAAACCGACACGCTCGGCAACTTCACCGAATTCAACTCGCTCGCTTACATCTACGATGGCGGCACCTTCCAGGCAGGTATCTCGGTCGACGAACTCGAAGGCGCAACGACTAAGGACAACGGTGTCGGCGTTACCGGTATCGTCTCCGCTACGCTCGGTGGCGTTGCTTTCGACTTGCTCGGCAGCTACGACACGGAAGCCGAAGAAGGCGCGATCCGCGCCCTGCTTTCCGCAGATCTCGGCCCGGGCACGTTCCAGATCGCTGGTATCTGGGCATCCGAAACGAACGCCTACTGGGATGCCTCCGAGTGGACCGTTGCTGCGTCCTACCGCTTCAACGTGAACGACAAGTTCGCCATCACCCCTGGCGCTCAGTACTTCGGTAACGTGAACGAGAACAACAACTTCGGCAACGACGATGCATGGCGCGTTGGTATCACGACCGACTACCAGATCACCGAAGGTCTCGCCACTCGCTTCACGATCAACTACGAAGATCAGGACAATGGCGACGAAGAAGTCTTCGGCTTCCTCCGCCTGCAGCGTGACTTCTAATCTGACCTGACCTCGGTCAGTGGAAGGAAAGCCCGGCTCAAAGCCGGGCTTTCTCTTTTTGGGACAGTATTGTGAGTGCCGCGCTACTGCGGCGCGTTCCGCGATTTACTTAAGGTGCCGTTCCAGGACGGGCACGCACATATCGAGGTCGTGGGAGGCGAGATGGGCGTAGCGCATCGTCATCTCGAGCGTCTGGTGGCCAAGCCACATCTGAACCCGTCTAAGGTCGATCCCGCCTCTGACCAGGCGTGAGGCGCAGGTATGCCGCAGGATGTGCGGAACGACGTCTTCTTCGTCACCGAGGCGCGCATCCACCTTTGCAGCGTTCCAGACGGCGCGATACTTTTGCTGATCAATTCTCGAAAAGGGGCCCGGGGCTCTGTCGGCACATTTCTTCAGGGCGTCCTTTGCCCTCAACGTGAGCGGGACCGTGCGGCTGCGGCCCGATTTGGTGACCCAGAATGTCGCCCGGCCCTCATGGATGTCGTTCCATTTGAGAGCAATGGCCTCGCCCAGGCGCGCACCCGTATCCACCAGGAATATCGAGAGATAAAGGTACAGTTCAGACCGGCTCGCAATCTCCCGGAAGAGCAGTTCCTCCTCGTCGGCTTCCAGAAAGCGTAGGCGCCCCGCCTTCTCCTTCTGGCGCTTGAACTCCGGTAGATTGTGTACATCCCCCATCTTGTACGCTTTCCGCAGCAGCTTTCGCAGCGCCGCCATCTTCCGGTTGATGGTCGCGTTGCTGTTGCCGCGCTTGCGCAGCGCACCGATAAGGCCGTCGAGCATCTCCTGCGAGAAGACGGAGAAACGCTTGCCGAGCAGAATCTCGTCCAGCTCTCCGACGAAAGCCTTCACATTGTATTTGTGCTTGCCTTCGTCCCACAGGATGTCGGCATAGCGCTGAAGCAATTCGGCGAGCGTGGCTTCCTTCACCACTCCCATGGGACCTTGCCGGCCGAAGCTATAATTGACCTCGTACCCGGACCCCATTCCAGGGAATCCAAGGTCACTCGCTCGTTTTTCAGCGTCCGACGTCACGTTTGCCGTTTCCTCCCCATTCTCCGTGAACGAGCCAAGAAACCACTGACCATCAAGTCAGTGCTTATAGTCAAACAATCTCAACGCCTTGGCGGCGCACATTCGTTGCAGAACAGCAACAGCCCGCAACTCAATGTTGGGTTGCGGGCTTTTTGGAACCTGACTAGGTCAGATTAGAAGTCCCGCTGCAGGCGGAGGAAGCCGCTGACAGCGTCGGGCTTGTTGCTTGCATCTTCGTAGTTGATGGCAAAGCGCGAGGCGAGACCATCGGTGATCTGATAGTCGGCAGTGACACCGACGCGCCACTTTTCTTCGCTCGAGTCGAAGCCACCGGCATCGTTGTTCAGAGCGTCCCAATATTGTGCGCCGGGGGTGATTGCGAGCTTTTCGGAAGCGTTGAAGCGGTACGACGCAGCAACTGCCCACTCGGAATCTTCCCAATAGGCATTCGGGTCGGATGCCCATACGCCCGCGAGCTGGAAGGTGCCCGGACCGGCATCTGCGGACAGCAGTGCGCGAACCGCGCCCTCTTCAGCCTCGGTGTCGAAGCCGCCGAGCAGATCGAAGCTCACGCCGCCGAGCGAAGCCGAAACGATACCTTCAACACCGATGCCGTTGGCCTTGGTGGTTGTTGCCTCGAGTTCATCGACTGCGATGCCAGCCTGGAAGGTACCGCCGTCATACAGATAGGCGAGCGAGTTGAATTCGGTGTTTTCACCGATCGAGTCGGTTTCGCCGTTCAGGCCCTTATCCCACCAGCTGTAGAAGAAGCCGGCCTTCAAGCCGCCGAGCTGGATGTAGGCTTCATCGACGTCGATCAGGCTGTCGCCTGCATCGGAGTCGTTGTCGGCGTTGAATTCAGCGGCGAAGAAGCCGGTGAGCGTGCCGTATTCCGTGTCGCTCTTTGCGTCGAATGAGATGTAGGCGCGGGAGAACATGTCCCAATCCGACGTGGACTGTTTCGGGTTCTTCCAGCGGTCGTTAGCTTCGTCACGGCCGAATTCACCCTGAACGCGGATGAAGCCGCCGATCTTGAGGCAGGTTTCCGTGCCGGGAATGTAGAAGTAGCCGGTGCCGAAAGCGTCGCAGACGCGGACATATTCCATGGGCTCCGGCTCGGCCGCGACGATCGCGTCGGCAGCCTGGGCGCCGGAGACTGCTGCGAGAGCCGCAGCTGAGCCGAGAAGAAGGCTCTTGATGTTCATTTCTGACCTCCAGTCAGTCGTGGGAAAGAAATCCTATGACTGGGCGGTCGGCGAGGCTAAGTAGAGGCCACCGAAGATCATTGCGGACGCGTGGGAGCCAGGGCGCTGACGAGTAGGGGGGAAGCGCCAGCACTGCCTTTCCCTCAAATAGGGAGAAGGTGAGGGAGGCGCGTCGCGTTCAAATAGAACTTCATGCCACGCGCTTTCGGGCCTGTTGAGATTTCGCCCTGTGCTCATTACAGGGATGAGAGCAGCGCCGCGTCTGCGGCGCGGAAGAGCCTTTCCAGCCCAAGGACTTGGTCTGGCTGGATTCCTGTGACAAGCACAGGAATGAGGGACCGGGGATGTGCGGCTACTACAACATTCGCTTGCGAATATGCGAGGGATGATCAACCTGTGCCGCAATGAAACGCGCCGAGGGACCGCACTCTCTCCGCCCTCATTCCTGTGCTCGTCACAGGGATCCAGCAGCGCCGCGTCTGCGGCGCGGAAGAGCCTTTCCAGCCCAAGGATTGATCTGGCTGGATTCCTGTGACAAGCACAGGAATGAGGGACCGAGATGAAAGGTTACGACTACATTCTCGCGTCGAAGCGAAGCGGGACGCTGTATACGGGCGTGACCCGCGACCTTCCGCCTCTATATCTTAACGGTTTATCAACCGCGCCGAGGCGTCACACCCTCTCTACCTTCATCCGTGTGACGAGCACAGGAATGAGGCGATCAAACAAGCCGCAGCGGGCGGCCCGAATCACGACAGACCTTAATTTGTCTGCGCGCAGTGGCGTCAGCTATAGGGTGAATAGCACTGGCGCCGCGGACCATTATAGGGCTGGAAGGTGTTATCCCAGGCTCTATACGAGCGATAGCGCGAGTAGCACCATTCCACATGTGCATTGCCGCCGCCGTAATACCTCGGAGCCGCATATCTCGGTTGGCTCAACACGCCACCGACGATCGCGCCGGCGGCCAGGCCGCCAAAGAAAGCTCCGAGATCATCATCGTCGTCGCGGTAGTAGCGGCGATGATGGTAGCGGTTGCTGTAATGACGGTTTCCGCGATAGCCGCGCCAGTTGCCCATCCGCCGGCAGTCCCGGTCGCGGCAGCGGCCCTTGCGCGCTTCCCCGCGCTCGTACGGAAACTGCGCCAATTGCACGTCGGCAGCCTGCGGCTTCGGTGCCGGAACGATCGGAAATGCCTCTGCGGGCGGAACGCTGCTGATGGCCGTGGCCAGCGACAGGGCAACAATTGCTAAGGTCTTCATTGGCCTCACCATTTCCTCTCAGGAGAAAGTAATCCCTTCCAAGGGAAAATGGCCGAACTCGTATTTTGTGCCGGACGCCGCCAAAGGATCACGATGATGTGATCCTCTCTCGGTGAAGCTGCCGCGGGGACCGTTGCAGTCGGGCGCGACCGTCCGGTTCGCCCCCGCAGCTCCGGCTCAAGGCAAACGGCGTCCCAACCTCAAATCCGCAACGATGTCCGTATCCTGTCCCAGCCGCGACTTATAAACCTGGTAGTTCTCCATCACCCGCTGGACATAGTTGCGCGTCTCCTCGAAGGGGATGCGCTCGATCCAGTCCACGACCTCGTCGATGGGCTTTCCGCGTGGATCGCCATAGCGGGCGAGCCACTCAGGAACACGACGCGGGCCGGCATTATAGGCGATGAAGGTGAGGATGTAGGAACCGCCGAAGCTGTCGATCTGTTCGCCGAGGTAATGGGCCCCAAGCGTCGCATTATAGCCGGCGTCGCTCGTCAGGCGGTCCTTCGAATAGGCGAGGCCATAGCGGCTGGCGACGGCCTTGGCCGTGCCGGGAAGGAGTTGCAGGAGCCCCCGGGCATTCGCCACAGAAACAGCGGCCGGGTTGAAAGCGCTTTCCTGCCGGGCGATGGCATAGGCGAGCGCCTTGCCGGCCCCGTCGATATCGGCGCTCGGCGGAATGACTCCGATAGGAAAGGCAAGGGCAGCCACCTCGATGCCGCGGCCGAAGGCGATTTTGCCGATCTGTAACGAGAGTTGGTGATTGCCCGACTTCTCGGCCCGCTCCGCCAGGATCGCAAGTTCGCCGGGGCTGGTCAGTTCCTCGGCAAGCGCCCGATAAAGACTGTCGGCGCGCCAGCCATGGCCGACAGCTTCGAGCCGGCCGATCGCCGTAACGGCTTCGCGCCCCTCCAGCCGGATGCGGTCTTGCTCCGTCGCCGAGGGATAGCTCATATCGAGTTTCGCCTGGCCAAGGCGTGCGGCGGCGAGTTGCCCGTAGAAGGTGGCCGGGTAGCGCGCGGCATTGGTGAAATACGCGCGCGCGTCGCCGGGGCCGCCCGCTTCGGCGGCGCGGCCCAGCCAATACCAGGCGCGCGAGGCGGAGATCGGCCGGCTCGATGCCTCGAGGATCCTGCGAAAGTGACGCGCCGCGGTCTCGGGTTCCTCGAGGCCGCGAAGCGCATACCAGCCCGCATGGAATTCCGCGTCGACGCGGTCCGTAGCGCGCCTTGCCGCATGGTTGGCGGCGATGCGATAGGCGCCGCGGAAGTCGCCGGCGTCGAGCAAGCCGCGGCTGACGATACGTTGCTCGACCCACCATTCTCCGGGATTGACGAGGGCGCCGTCGTCCTTCGGCATCTGGTCGAGAAGCCGGGCCGCCTCGGCGTATTTCTGCTGCTTGCGTAAATGCTCGATGCGGATGAAGAGGTAGGAAGGCCTGCTGCGCCAGGAAGCGTCCACCGCTTCGATGAGCGAGGCAGCGTTGCTGCCGCCGCGGGTCACTGCGGCCCAGGCGCGGAACAGCGATTGCGCCTTGCCGAGATCGCTGAACCGCTCGGCCTGGTCTATGCGGGCGCGGTAGAGAAGCATTTCCATCCGCTGCCTGTGGTCTTCCGTCGTCAACAGACCGGAAAACTCGGAAAGGATCTTCGTTTCAGTGTCCTTGTCCAGGGCTTCGCTCAGCCAGAATGCGCGCAGGTGCGTGGCGGCCGCCGAGCTCTGCCCTTGCGCTGCAAGTGCGCGTGCAAGGATGATCGCCCCTTCAGCGGTCTCGGGCCGGGTGGTGCCGAAGGCGGCGACCACATTGGCGGCGGGAGCGTTCTCGCGGTAAAGCGCCCGTTCCGAATGCGAGCGCAGCGATTTCAGACCCGGCCAGCCCTGGAGTTCCCGCTGCGCCTCGGCAATGTCATAGGAAGGAATGCCCCTCTGTCCGGACACCGCGATCGCCCAGGCCAGGATATGGCGGTCGAGCGTTCCTGCCGGCATGCGGTCGCGAACGGCGATCGCCTTTTCCGGCTGCCGATCGGAGAGGGCATCGAGACCGCTTTTCAGATTGGCGCCGAGAATAGTTGAGAGTTCGCCGGTTGCGAGGCTGCCGATCTTGCCGGCAGCATCCGGCTTGCTCGTCGGTACCGGAATCCGGCCCTCGGCTGCCTCGGCCGAAAAAGCCAGCATCCCCGCACCGATCATGGCGGCGGCCGGCAGAAAAATTGTTCGCCGCATCACGAGCCCCGTAGTCCCCGATCCCTCGACTTCATTGCCGCTCCATTACAGCCGATCGGTCGGCGAAAACCCAGCCATATCTGTCGGACTGCTGACCGGCCGGCGCATGGGTGTTCCCCGAAACCCGGCGCCCCATTGCGGTCCCGCCCACGGGCGGCGTTTGCGCGGAAACGAAAGCGAAATGCATCCTCTCAGCGCTTGCCGCAGACACGTCACATGATTATGGTGCGGCAGTTTTTTAACCGTCGATTGCGGCCAAAGCGTGAGCGTATTCTGCGCCCTCGGTCGTCAGGAGTTGTGCATGTTCAAGGGTTCCATTCCCGCACTCGTAACGCCGTTCACCGCCGCCGGCTCGGTTGATGCGGATAGTTTCGTCGCGCATGTGGAGTGGCAGATAAAAGAGGGCAGCCACGGCCTCGTGCCGGTGGGCACCACGGGTGAATCTCCGACGCTTTCCCACGACGAGCATAAGAAGGTCGTGGAACTGTGCGTAGAGGCGTCGGCGCGGCGCGTACCGGTCATCGCCGGTGCTGGGTCCAACAACACGATCGAAGCGATCGAGCTTGCGCAGCATGCGGAAAAGGCCGGCGCGGACGCGATCCTCGTTGTCACGCCCTATTACAACAAGCCGACGCAGAAGGGCCTTTTCGCCCACTACGCGGCGATCGCCGAAAGCGTGAAGCTGCCGATCGTGATCTATAACATTCCCGGCCGTTCCGTCGTGGACATGAGCGTCGAGACCATGGCGGCGCTGGCGAAGGCCCATCCCACGATCATCGGCGTGAAGGATGCGACTGGAAAGATCGAGAGGGTTTCCGAGCAGCGCATAGGCTGCGGCAAGGCTTTCGTGCAGCTTTCGGGAGAGGATGCGACCGCCCTCGGCTTCAATGCGCATGGCGGCGTTGGCTGCATCTCCGTCACCGCCAATGTGGCTCCGCGCCTGTGCGCCGAATTCCAGGAGGCAACCCTTGCCGGCAACTATGCCAAGGCCTTGGAGCTTCAAGACAAATTGATGCCGCTGCACAAGGCCATCTTCCTTGAGCCGGGCGTCTGCGGCGCCAAATATGCGTTGAACCGTCTCGGGCGGATGAGCTTTACTGTCCGCTCGCCGTTGCTGTCGGCGCTTGAGCCGGCCACCGCCTCGGCTATCGACGCGGCGCTCAGGCATGCAGGGCTGATGAACTGATGGCACCGAAAGGCAGCGAACGCACGGTCAAGAAGGTTGTCGCGGAAAATCGCAAGGCCCGCTTCAACTACGAGATCGTCGACACCTACGAGGCCGGTCTGGTGCTGACCGGCACGGAGGTCAAGTCGTTGCGCGAGGGAAAGGCCAATATCGCGGAATCATACGCGACCGACGAAGGCGGCGAGATCTGGCTCATCAACTCCTATTTGCCCGAATATCTGCAGGCCAACCGCTTCAATCACGAGACGCGCCGCCGCCGCAAATTGCTCCTGTCGAAGAGGGAAGTGAACCGTCTGCAGGGTGCGGTCAACCGCGAGGGGATGTCGCTGATACCGCTCCGGATATACTTCAATGAGCGAGGCAGGGCGAAGCTGGAACTGGCGCTCGGCAAGGGCAAGAAGCTGCACGACAAGCGAGAGACCTCCAAGGAACGCGACTGGAACCGGCAGAAGAACAGGCTCCTCAAGGAGCGGGGCTGAGTCCCCGTCGATCTCTGGGGTATTGTTCTTCATCGGCAGACGAGATCACAATGATCTCAGGTCGGGTCGACCTGAACCACGAAGGCGATCGATTCCAATGAGTTGGAGCGGGATGCGGGCGGAAACCGCGTCTGCGGCGCGGAAAAGCCATTTTCAGCCAAGGCTTGGTCCGGCCTCCGTCCCTGTGACAAGCACAGGGACGAGGAAAAATCCCGACAGGCTTTAAAGCTCGACGTCGTCGGCGACCGGCTCGACAGGGCGCTGAACGCGTTCGGACGGTTCGCGGCCGATCTCTCCTCTGAGCGTCGCGAGATCGATGAAGTGGTCGGCCTGACGGCGCAGGTCGTCGGCAATCATCGGCGGCTGCGTCGACATGGTCGAGACCACGGAAACCTTTCGGCCCTTGCGCTGTAACGCTTCGACCAGGGTCGTGAAATCACCGTCTCCGGAGAAGATCACCAGGTGGTCGACCGATTCGGACTGCTCCATGGCGTCTATCGCCAGCTCGATGTCCATATTCCCTTTGATCTTGCGGCGTCCGAGGGAATCGGTGAATTCCTTGGCGGGCTTCGTCACGACCTTATAGCCGTTATAGTCCAGCCAATCGATCAGCGGACGGATCGACGAATATTCCTGGTCCTCGATGAGTGCGGTGTAGTAGTAGGCCCTGAGCAGGTAGCCGCGCTTCTGGAAGGCCTTGAGCAGCTTGCGGTAATCGATGTCGAAGCCGAGGCTCTTCGACGCGGCGTAGAGGTTGGCGCCATCGATGAAAAGAGCGATTTTCTCGCGAGGATCGAACATCGTTACTTCCTTTTTCCGTACCCTGCACAGTGACCGGACCAACCCCGCGGAGCGTCACGCTTACAATTGGCGGATTAAATTAAAGCTCACTTATCTGCAAATAATGTGGTCATGCCAACGCATTATTCCAACTAGGGCGCGGCGCCTATAGCTAGTTTTAGCAGTTGCTGCAGTTCGTCCACATTTTCAATCTATAATTGTTGCTGGATACGTACTCGAAATTATCACGAAATACAGGCGATGTCTGTGACCCTCTGGAGCGTTCCGCAGACGCGGCATTTTATCATGCTCCGGGCCATGACGTGAGCCGGATGCAGGAAAAACTTGAACTTATGCCGTTTTGATTGTATCGGACGCCTAATTCCAGAAATCGGAGCTGATGGAGCCGCATGTCAGCGGACGTTCCGGTTTCGCGTCGTTAAACCTGCCGCGGCGATGCCGCCGCATCTCTTGAGTCGTAAAGGACAGGCTATGGCCCGCGTCACCGTCGAAGACTGCATCGACAAGGTCGAAAACCGTTTCGAACTCGTCCTTCTTGCCAGCCACCGCGCACGCCTGGTTTCCCAGGGTGCCCCGATTACGGTCGACCGCGACAACGACAAGAATCCGGTCGTTGCACTGCGCGAGATCGCCGATGAAACCCTGTCGCCCGGCGACCTGAAGGAGGACTTGATCCACTCGCTGCAGAAGCATGTGGAAGTGGACGAGCCGGAACCCGATCCGGCATCGCTCGCCCAGACGGAAGCAGCGCCTGCCTTCGCTGAGGCAGCCGAAGAGGAAGACCAGCCGGAAGCGCTGACCTTCGACCGCATGTCCGAAGAGGAACTGCTGGCCGGCATCGAAGGCCTCGTTCCTCCGGAAAAGAGCGACGACTACTGAGATTCGTTCCGGAACAACGTTCCGACGTGTTATCGAAGCAGTGCGCCACTCATATGATTGGCGCACTTTTTTATTTGCCTGATTTCACGGAGCCGCTAGCGGATGATGCGCCAATACGAGCTCGTTGAGCGCGTGCAAAAATACAAGCCCGACGTCAACGAGGCGCTGCTGAACAAGGCCTATGTCTACGCCATGCAGAAGCACGGGCAGCAGAAGCGGGCAAGCGGCGATCCTTACATCTCCCATCCCCTGGAAGTGGCGGCGATCCTGACCGAGATGCATCTGGACGAATCCACGATCGCCGTCGCGCTGCTGCACGACACGATCGAGGATACGACCGCGACGCGGCAGGAGATCGACGATCTCTTCGGCGAGGATATCGGCGCCTTGGTCGAAGGCCTCACCAAGATCAAGAAGCTCGACCTCGTGACCAAGAAGGCCAAGCAGGCGGAAAATCTTCGGAAGCTGCTGCTCGCCATTTCGGACGACGTTCGCGTGCTCCTGGTCAAGCTTGCCGATCGCCTCCACAATATGCGCACCCTCGACCACATGTCGGCCGAAAAGCGCGCGCGCATCTCCGAGGAGACGATGGACATCTATGCGCCCCTGGCAGGGCGCATGGGCATGCAGGACATGCGCGAGGAGCTCGAGAACCTGTCCTTCCGCCACATCAATCCGGAGGCTTACGAGACCGTTACCAGGCGCCTCCAGGAGCTCTCCGAGCGCAATGAGGGGCTGATCAAGAAGATCGAGGAGGAACTGAGCGAGCTCCTTCAGGCCGAGGGGCTTACGGAATCACAGGTCAGGGGACGCCAGAAGAAGCCCTATTCGGTTTTCCGCAAGATGCAGTCGAAATCGCTTTCCTTCGAGCAGCTCTCGGATGTCTGGGGCTTCCGCATCATCGTCAACGACATTCCGTCCTGCTATCGCGCGCTCGGTATCGTGCACACCCGCTGGCGTGTCGTGCCGGGACGCTTCAAGGACTACATCTCGACCCCGAAACAGAACGACTATCAATCGATTCACACGACGATCATCGGCCCGTCGCGCCAGCGCATCGAACTGCAGATCCGCACGAAGCGCATGCATGAGATCGCCGAATACGGTATCGCGGCCCACGCACTCTACAAGGATCGCGACACCGTTTCCGGTGACCTGACGCGCACTCCGACATCGAATGCCTATTCCTGGCTGCGCCGGACGATCGAATCGCTCGCCGAGGGCGACAATCCGGAGGAGTTTCTCGAGCACACCAAGCTCGAACTCTTCCAGGATCAGGTCTTCTGCTTCACACCGAAGGGGCAACTGATAGCGCTGCCGCGCGGCGCCACCCCGATCGACTTTGCCTATGCCGTCCATACGAATATCGGCGACACCTGCGTCGGGGCCAAGATCAACGGTCGCATCATGCCGCTGGTGACCCGGCTCAACAACGGTGACGAGGTGGAGATCATCCGGTCGGGTATTCAGGTGCCGCCGCCGGCCTGGGAAGAGATCGTCGTCACGGGCAAGGCGCGGGCCGCCATCCGCCGCGCCACCCGCGCCGCCATTCGCAAGCAATATGCCGGCCTCGGCTATCGCATCCTCGAGCGCACCTTCGAACGGGCGGGCAAGACCTTCTCGCGTGAGGCTTTGAAGCCGGTGCTGCATCGGCTCGGGCAGAAGGACGTCGAAGACGCCATCGCCGCGGTCGGGCGCGGCGAACTCTCCTCGCTCGACGTGCTGCGCGCGGTGTTTCCCGATCATCAGGACGAGCGCGTGACCGTGAAGCCCAGCGCCGACGACGGCTGGTTCAACATGCGCAGCGCCGCGGGCATGATCTTCAAGCTGCCGGAGCGGTCGAAGGAAATGGCCGCCGCCGAGCAGGCGGAGGGGCCGGAAGCCCTGCCGATCCGTGGCCTCTCCGGCAATGCCGAGGTCCATTTCAGTCCTGCCGGCGCCGTTCCCGGCGATCGCATCGTCGGCATCATGGACAAGGACAAAGGCATCACCATCTATCCGATCCAGTCGCCGATCCTGCAGAAGTTCGATGAAGAGCCCGAGCGCTGGATCGACGTTCGTTGGGATCTCGACGAGGCGAACAACAGCCGTTTCATGGCGAGGATTGCGGTCAGCGCCCTGAACGAGCCCGGCACGCTGGCAGAGGTCGCACAGGCCATCGCGACCACCGACGTCAACATCCGTTCGCTTTCCATGGGGCGCGTCGCCGCGGACTTCAGCGAATTGCAGTTCGATCTCGAGGTCTGGGATTTGCGTCAGCTCAACCATCTGATGGCGCAGCTCAAGGAGCTGCCGAGCATATCCATGGTCAAGCGCCTCTTCGAGTAGCCGGTTTCTGTGCAATCTGCCTCAGAAATAAGCATCTCGTAACAATGATGAGCCGCGCCATGCACTCATTGCATGGCTGCCGACGCTTCGCGGGACTGGTGATGGTTCGGCTGGTGAACTATCTTTCGCATCGGGAGGTGAACGAAAGGGGTTTGCCATGTTCAAGCAGTTGAAGAAAATCACCCGTGCCCTGCACATTCCGAGCATCGAAGAACGCGAGACCGCCTATCTGAATGGCTCCGTCGACCGGATCGACCTGGAATACCGTCAGCGTCAGATCGACCGCGGCCTTTTCCGGAAGGGCTTCTGATCGCGAATGCGGCGCGCCCGAAAGGCGCGCCACGGCTGCTGCGCCCGGCGGTAGCCTGAGCTATGCGTTTTACGAATGGCTCTCTTGCCTTATCTGTCAGTCTGACGCCTTACGACGCTGCGTGTCCTGCGGCTGTAACGCTTTGATCTGCCGCACGTCTCAGTCTTCAAGGATTGAAGGAAACATGCAGCAGCTTGCACATGGCGTGTGCGGCGCCTATCTTGCGCCCATCGTAAGGCGGGCGGTCCGTCTTGCGCCGGCGGCGGTTTCGAATGCGATCATGACGGCATAATGTTATTCAGGCGCAGAAAACCGGTCACACTATCCGAGAGGCTTCGCGCTTTCTTCTGGCCGCGCAAGGGGCTGACGCGCGCTCCGCGCTACATTGCCCTTCGAATTCTCCGGCTTAACTCGTCTCCGCACTCGATCGCCGTCGGGGTGGCGGCGGGTGTCGCGTCGTCCTTGACGCCGTTCTTCGGCCTGCATATCGTTCTCGCCGTCCTTCTGGCGTCGGTGTTTTCCGGAAATCTCATCGCGGCCGCGATCACGACGCTGCTCGCCAATCCCATCACGATACCCGTCATCCTGACGGCTTCCTACGAGGTCGGCACGATGCTCACGCAGCCGCAAGCCGCTCAGGTGATCGGCGGCCAAGAGATCATGCGGATGATCGAACATCTCGATTTTGCAAGCCTGTGGGGCCCGGTCTTCAAGCCGATGCTCATTGGCTCGCTCCCTCTTTCAGCGGCGGGCGCCTTGATATTCTACCCGTTTGCCTTTCAGACGGCCCGCCTCTTCCAGAAGCGGCGCCGGCAGGCCCGCGCGCACAAATTCGGACATCCGACATGATCATCGGCATCGGCAGCGATCTCATCGATATCAGGCGCATCGAAAACTCGCTCCAACGCTTCGGCGAGCGTTTCGTCAACCGGTGCTTCACCGATATCGAGATCGCCAAATCCGAAGGCCGCAAAAACCGTGCGGCCTCCTATGCCAAGCGTTTCGCCGCAAAGGAGGCCTGTTCCAAGGCACTGGGCACCGGTCTGGCTCAAGGCGTGTTCTGGAAAGATATGGGCGTCGTGAACCTGCCCGGCGGGAAGCCGACGATGCAGCTGACCGGCGGCGCGGCCGCGCGCCTTCAGGAATTGCTGCCGGTCGGCCACCGCGCCGCAATCCATCTGACCATCACCGACGACTTCCCGCTTGCTCAAGCTTTCGTGATTATCGAAGCGCTCCCGGTTGCCCCCGCCGAGGGAACGGTTTAGAGCACTTGCCGAAGACCGGCCCGCGGTCGCTTGAAGCACGGCATTCCCGCGACATATAGCATCGAGTTGCGGGGCGGCGTGCGCTTGAGTTCGGGCGCAGACGAACGTTGAAGCGTTAGGCCCGGTGCCCCGGGCAGGATGACAAGGAAGACTGAGCGTGGCAGAAAAGACAGAAGCGAAGCAGAGCGGTCTCTGGGAGAACGTCAAGGTCATCATCCAGGCGCTGCTCCTCGCCGTGGTCATCCGCACCGTCTTCTTTCAGCCCTTTACGATCCCTTCCGGCTCGATGATGCCGACGCTCCTTGTCGGCGACTACATCTTCGTCAACAAGTTCGCCTACGGCTATTCGAAATACTCGCTGCCCTTTTCGCCGGATCTTTTCAGCGGCAGGATCTTTGCGAGCGAACCGGACCGGGGCGACATCGTGGTCTTCCGGTTCCCGCCCAATCCCGACATCGACTATATCAAGCGCCTCGTCGGCCTGCCGGGCGACCGCATCCAGGTCAGGAACAGCATTCTCTACGTCAACGACAAGCCGGTCGAACGGGTGCCGGACGGCACGTTCCGCGCTGACGATCAGTACGACACGGGCGGCGATGTTCCTGTCTATCGCGAGACGATGGACAACGGCATGACTTACGACACGCTCGACCAGTTCCCCGATTCGCGCGGCGACAACACCCGTGAATTCATCGTCCCGGCAGGTCATTATTTCATGATGGGCGACAACCGGGACAACTCCGCCGACAGCCGTTTCGACGTCGGCTTCGTGCCGGCCGAAAACCTTGTCGGCCGGGCCAGCCTGATCTTCTTCTCGCTCGGCAACGACACCTCGTTCCGGCAGATCTGGAAATGGCCGGCGAACCTGCGTTACGATCGTTTATTCAAGGTCGTCCACTGATGAAGGGCCGCTCGTTGAACGGGGAGGACCGGGCGCGGCTCGAGGCCGCGATCGGTTACCGGTTCGCCGAGAAGGAACGTCTCGACCGGGCGCTGACGCATTCGAGCGCTCGCAGCGGCCGCGCGATCAACTATCAGCGGCTCGAATTCCTGGGTGACCGGGTGCTTGGGCTCTGCGTCGCGGAACTCCTGTTCCAGACCTTCACCGATGCCAACGAAGGCGAGCTCTCGGTGCGCCTGAACCAGCTCGTCAGCGCGGAGAGCTGCGCGAAGGTGGCGGATGAGCTCTCGCTGCACGAATTCATCCGTACCGGCTCGGATGTGAAGAAAATCACGGGCAAGCACATGATGAATGTGCGCGCCGATGTGGTAGAGTCGCTGATCGCCGCGATTTATCTCGATGGCGGCCTCGACGCGGCGCGACGTTTCGTGCTCGAGCATTGGACGCATAGGGCCGCAAGCGCAGACGGCGCCAGGCGGGACGCCAAGACGGAACTGCAGGAATGGGCGCATGCCAGATTCGGTGTCGCGCCGAAATACAGGACGGATGACCGTTCCGGGCCTGATCACGATCCGCGCTTTACCGTGACGGTGGAGGTCGACGGGATCGCGCCGGAGACGGGGGTCGATCGTTCCAAGCGCGGGGCCGAGCAGGTCGCCGCGATGAAATTGCTGGAACGCGAAGGTGTGTGGCAGAAGCGCTCTGCCGGAAATTGACGGATATCATGACGGATACTCAAAAGGATACGGCCGCCGGCGCAGTGCCGACGCGCTCGGGCTTCGTGGCGCTGATCGGGGCGACGAATGCCGGCAAGTCGACATTGGTCAATCGCCTTGTCGGCGCGAAAGTGTCGATCGTCAGCCACAAGGTGCAGACGACGCGGGCGATCATCCGCGGCATTGCGATCCACGGCAGCGCGCAGATCGTCTTCATGGACACGCCCGGCATCTTCAAGCCGCGGCGTCGGCTCGACCGCGCCATGGTCACCACGGCCTGGGGCGGAGCCAAGGACGCCGATCTGATCATGCTGCTGATCGACAGCGAGCGCGGGATCAAGGGTGACGCGGAGGCGATCCTCGAGGGCCTGAAGGAGGTACATCAGCCGAAGGTCCTCGTCCTCAACAAGGTCGATCAGGTTCGCCGCGAGGATTTGCTGAAGCTTGCGGCCGCTGCGAACGAAGTGGTCGCATTCGAGCGCACCTTCATGATCTCCGCGCTGACGGGTTCCGGCTGCGAAGACGTGATGGATTATCTCGCCGAGACGCTGCCGGAGGGTCCGTGGTACTATCCCGAGGATCAGATCTCCGATCTGCCGATGCGCCAGCTGGCCGCCGAGATCACCCGCGAGAAGCTCTTCCTTCGTCTGCATCAGGAGCTTCCCTATGCATCTCACGTGGAAACGGAGAAATGGGAGGAGCGCAAGGACGGTTCCGTGCGCATCGAACAGGTGATCTACGTGGAACGGGACAGCCAGAAGAAGATCGCCCTCGGCAAGGGCGGCGAGGCGATCAAAGCGATCTCGACCGCCGCGCGCAAGGAAATCTCCGAAATTCTCGAGCAGCCGGTGCACCTCTTCCTGTTCGTCAAGGTGCGCGAGAACTGGGGCGACGATCCGGAACGCTTCCGCGAAATGGGGCTCGACTTTCCGAAATAGCGGGAAGGACCGTCAGACGCTCTTCAACGTCATGCGGCGTTCGAGCTCCGCAGCCGGTTCACCAGCCTTCCTGGAACGCCTTGGCGACGGAGACTGATGCGGAACCGTGATCATGCGCCGCGAATGTAGCGAGAGCAGCAAGGGCGGCGGCCGCGAGAATCCATAGGTCGACATATGTTGACCCTTGCACGAGGAAGGTTGCGCCGTTCGGCTACTGTCGATTGGCCTGGTCGGTCGCTGCGCCGGGGCGCTTTCCGAGAAGGGGAGCGATTGTTTCCGCCCTGTTGGTCCAGACGTAGCCGGAGAAGCGCTCGGGAACGAAAGCGAGATCATCGGTGCTGTCGATGCCGGAGGTGAAATCTCCTCCGCTGTAAGGGCCAAGCAGGATGATTTCGCTGCCGGCCGCCTGCATGCGGGCCGCGAACCGGTGGGGCCAGCCCCACAGAAAACTTGCATAATTACTCGGCACGATGATCAGCGTATCGCGACAGGCATCCGGTACGATGCCGGTCCAGCCATAGGCGGCATAGCGGCCAAGGCAGGCGATCGTGGATTGTCGATCATAGCCTCTGAGCCCCGGAACCAGCCGGAGCGTTTCCTGCGTCGGAGCGGTGCCGCCATAGACGCCGAACACCTGTTTGCGCCACTCCGGGTGGAACCGGAGGAGGACCGCGAGGGTCGCTCCTTCCTCCCGCCTCTCGCTCTTGAAATTGATAAGGAAGCGGCCCTCGGGCAGGGCCTTGAAAACTTCCGTCAGCGTCGGCATCTGGCCGGCCCCCTGGCCGCGGAAGGGGAAGGACTTGCCGCCGTCGGCCGTATAGCCGTAGCCGATGTCCAGTGTCTTCAGCTCGGACATCGGAGTGTCCTGGGTGACGCCGCTCCCATCCGTCCGACAATCGAGCGTCCAGTCGTGAAACACGGCAAACTGGCGATCCGGTGTCAGGTGGACGTCGAGTTCGACGACGTCGGCGCCGCTCTCCATCGCCGCGCGCATCGAGGCAATCGTGTTTTCGAGATAGCTGTGGCGCGGCGTTTCGATGCGCTCGGCGGTGCAGGTGTCGTTGTCGAGACCTTCCGAGGAAAAAACCTGGTGGATGCCGCGATGAGCGAGGATCTTTGCATTGCCGGAGGGGGGCGGCGCCAGAAGCGACGTGTTGAGAAGCCAGACGATGGCGACGACGACGAGCGCAACCGCGGCGATCTTCTTCATCGTGTATCCTCCTCTCGCGACGGGCTTGCCGCGACAATGTGGCGTGACGATGTTACCGGTTGGTATACGCGTGTTACAAGGACCGGCACCACTCTGTTACCGGGTCCATGACGGGTCGGCCACCACTAAGCGCAGGTAGGCGCTCGGAAGCGGCCCCGCAACATCCGAGGAGAGCCCGTTTCCAGTGCTTTCGAATTTGCTAAGCAAACAAATCTTTGAGGGGCCACAAAAAAGCCCCATTGAATAACCGCCGAACACAGCTAAGTTAATGGAAGTTCTGATGGATAGGAGCCCGATGGGCTGGCCTGACGAATTCCCGCAGCTGGTCCTTGCCTTGCTTCGCGAGGACTCGCCGGAAACCGTGAGGTCGCGCTCGAGCCGGTTTCTCGCCGCTTCCGGATGTGGCCGCCCGCTTCCAAGCTGCCGCATGTCTGCCCTGAAGCCGACCAGCCGCTCACCCGCTCCCCCTGTGAAGGAACCGATGGTCCGTTTAGGTCTGAGCTGAGGTAGGATATGAATGCGGGTTTGTTGAATCTACTTCGCCGGCTTGTCGAGAAAGGCAAGCTGACGGTCGTTTTCTCGTCGGGTGAAAAGGTGGTTCTGGGCGATGGTACGGGCAAGCCGGCGGCCATCCGTTTCGCTGATGCCGGAGCGGAAAAAGCCGTTCTTCACGATCCAGGGCTGAAATTCGGCGAAATGTACATGGACGGTCGCGTTCTCGTGGAGGAGGGCGATATTTTCGACGTGCTGGCCATCGTCAAGAGCAATGATCTCGACAAGGCGGCAACCTTCACCAATTCGATCGTCGCGCTGGGACACATCTTTCGCCAGCAGATGAAGAGCCGGCTGCCGGTAAACCGCAACCGCTACAACGTCGCCCACCATTACGATCTGGACGGCAAGCTCTTCAACCTCTTCCTCGACGAGGACTGGCAATATTCCTGTGCCTATTTCCATCCGCCGGGCATCTCGCTCGACGAGGCGCAACGCGCCAAGAAGCGGCACATAGCGGCAAAGCTGCTGCTAGAGCCTGGCCAGAAGGTACTGGAAGTGGGTTCCGGCTGGGGCGGCATGGCGATGTACCTCGCCGAGTCGTCGGGGGTCGAAGTCACGGGCATCACGCTCAGCGAAGAGCAGTTGAAGGTCTCGCGCGAGCGCGCCGCAAGGCGCGGGCTTTCGGACCGGGTGCGCTTCGAACTGCAGGACTATCGCACCATGCAGGGAAGGCAATTTGACCGCATCGTCTCCGTCGGCATGTTCGAACATGTGGGCATCGGAAATTACGGCAATTTCTTCCGCAAGATGAAAGAACTGCTGAAGCCGGACGGCGTGATGCTGCTGCATTCGATCGGTCAGATCTACAAACCCTGGGCGACCAACCCGTGGATCGAGAAGTATATCTTCCCCGGCGGCTACATTCCCGCCCTGTCGGAGGTATTGCCACGGGTCGAAAGCAACCGCCTGCTCGTCAAAGACATCGAGATTCTGCCGCTGCATTACGCCTGGACGCTCAGGGCCTGGCGCGAGCGTTTCCTGGCGCAGCGGGAGGAGGCGGTCAGGCTCTATGACGAGCGCTTTTTCCGGATGTGGGAGTTCTATCTCGCCGCCTCGGAAACGGCCTTCCTCTACGACAAGCATTTCGTCTTCCAGCTCCAGCTCTCGCCGTCACTCGCGACGGTGCCGGTGTCGCGCGACTACATCGCCATCAAGGAGCGCGAATTGCTGGAATTCGAAAAGACCCGCGAACGGCTGGAACTCGTCGCGGTGTGAGGGGGCGGGCGAAGGCCCCCTCATCCGCCCACGCGACGGCACCGTCTCCTGATCTTCTGTGGAGTTCGCCCGGGCGGCCATCGGCCTTCACTTGGCCTTGATGGTCTGCGCCGGTATGGTCCGGCCGAAACAGGAAACGGAACGAGAGAATGGTCACGACCGCAAAGCCCATCGCCGCCATCATCGCCAGCGAAATCAAGGCGACCGCCGCCCAGGTCACAGCGGCAGTCGAATTGCTGGACGGCGGAGCGACGGTGCCTTTCATCGCCCGCTATCGCAAGGAGGTCACCGGCGGTCTCGACGACACGCAACTGCGCGTCCTGTCGGAGCGGCTTACCTATCTGCGCGAGCTTGAAGCGCGGCGGGCGTCGATTGTCGATTCGATCCGCGGCCAGGGCAAGATGACCGACGAGCTCGAAGGCAAAATCGCCGGCGCGGTTACCAAGGCGGAACTCGAAGACATTTACCTGCCCTATAAGCCGAAGCGCCGCACCAAGGCGGAAATCGCGCGCGAACGGGGGCTGGGCGCACTGGCTGAAGCAATTCTTTCCGACCGCTCGATCGCGCCGGCCGAACGCGCGGCCGCCTTCCTCACCGCCGATGTGCCGGACGTCAAGACCGCACTCGACGGCGCCCGCGATATCATCGCCGAGGCCATGACCGAGAACGCCGACCTTCTCGGGCGGTTGCGGAACTATATGCGGGAGGCAGCCTTCCTGCGCGCTCGGGTCGTGGACGGCAAGCAGGAGTCCGGCGCCAAATTCTCGGACTATTTCGACCACTCCGAGCGCTGGGCGACGGTGGCCGGGCACCGCGCATTGGCGATGTTGCGCGGCTGGAACGAAGAGGTCCTCTCGGTCGATATCGTGGTCGATCAGGAGGCCGCGCCTTCGCAAAGGCCGACCGAGCGGATGATCGCGGCGGCCTACGGTGTCGGCGATCGGTTGCCCGGCGACAGATGGCTGCTGGAGGTCATCGGCTGGACATGGCGCGTCAAGCTTTCGCTTTCGCTGTCGCTGGACCTGATGCGCGAGCTGCGCGAGCGGGCCGAAGAAGAGGCAATCCGCGTCTTCGCACGCAATCTCAAGGACCTGCTGCTCGCGGCACCCGCGGGCTCGCGCGCGACCATGGGCCTCGATCCCGGGATCCGCACCGGCGTCAAGGTCGCGGTGGTCGACGGCACAGGCAAGCTGCTCGACACCGCCACGGTCTATCCCTTTCCGCCGAAGAACGACATTCGCGGCGCCCAGGCAGAGCTTGCGGCGCTCGTGCGCAAGCATAAGGTGGAACTGATTGCGATCGGCAACGGCACCGGTAGCCGTGAAACGGAGAAACTCGTCGCAGACATGCTCGCTGCCATGCCGGCGCCGAAGCCTACCAAGGTGATCGTGTCCGAAGCGGGTGCATCGGTCTATTCCGCTTCGGAGACGGCGGCTGCCGAGTTTCCGGGCCTCGACGTTTCCCTGCGGGGCGCCGTCTCGATCGCCCGCAGGCTGCAGGATCCGCTGGCCGAGCTCGTCAAGATCGAACCGAAATCGATCGGCGTCGGCCAGTACCAGCACGACGTCGATCAGTCGAAGCTGAGCCGCTCGCTCGACGCCGTCGTCGAGGATGCGGTAAACGCCGTCGGGGTCGATCTCAACACCGCCTCGGCGCCGCTCCTGGCGCGTGTCTCCGGACTGGGCAAGTCCTCGGCCGAGGCAATCGTCGCGCACCGCGATGCGATGGGGGCCTTCGCCAGCCGCCAGGAGCTTTTGAAAGTGCCGCGTCTCGGCGCCCGCACCTTCGAGCAGTGCGCCGGCTTTCTGCGGATACCGAACGGTTCCGAGCCGCTCGACGCGTCTGCGGTGCATCCGGAGGCCTATGGCGTTGCCAAGAAGATCGTTGCAGCCTGCGGGCGGGACGTGCGCTCGCTGATGGCAGACAGCGCCGAGCTGAAAAAACTCGATCCGCGCATTTTCGTCGACGAGCGCTTCGGCCTGCCGACGGTCAAGGACATCCTGGCCGAACTCGAGAAACCGGGTCGCGATCCGCGCCCGAGCTTCAAGACGGCCACCTTCGCGGAAGGCGTGGACGACATCAAGGATCTGAAAGTCGGGATGCGGCTCGAGGGCACGGTGACCAACGTCGCAGCGTTCGGCGCCTTCGTCGATATCGGCGTGCACCAGGACGGCCTCGTCCACGTGTCGCAATTGGCCGACCGCTTCGTCAAGGATCCGCATGAGGTCGTCAAGGCGGGTGACGTCGTGCAGGTCCGCGTCACGGAGGTCGACGTCGCCCGCAAGCGCATCGGGCTCTCCATGCGCAAGGAAGGTAGCGCCGACACGCCCCGTGAGTCGAGGGGGGCGACACCGAAGGGCGCGAACCGGGGCGGGTCGGCTCGGTCGCAAACACCGCAGGAGCCGGCGCAGGGCGCGTTCGGCGCGGCGCTGATGGCGGCGATGAAGAAAAAATGAGAGCGTTTGATGGAACGGCAC
Source organism: Sinorhizobium sp. GQ132 (assembly GCF_059758575.1). Taxonomy (NCBI): domain Bacteria; kingdom Pseudomonadati; phylum Pseudomonadota; class Alphaproteobacteria; order Hyphomicrobiales; family Rhizobiaceae; genus Sinorhizobium; species Sinorhizobium sp. GQ132. The sequence goes on from NZ_JCAXDX010000003.1 coordinate 440,728, forward strand.
GCATGGAAGGATCGTTACCCGGGCATCGATGCTCGTGTGATGGCTCAGGTTGCGCTCTATAATTCAGCCAACTGAGATGTAACCCGCCTCCGTCACACTTTTCGGATGGCGACATCGCTCCGTCTCGTGAAGGTGTCGACCATCGAATGCCGGTATACGGCGGAACAGGTCAGCGGAAATCCTCTTCCGCCGGGACTTCCCGGCTAAAGGAGGTGCGTCATGGTACGCAATGTGGTCCGCGGCTTCTCTCTTGCCGTCCTTCTGACGGCCGCAGTGACGGCCTACCCCAATTCGGCAGACTCACAGGCCGTTGTGAATTGCGCCGAGCGTTCGCAGGTTGTCGAGCTGCTTGCTCGACAATATCAAGAAAAGCAGGCCGCGTTCGGGCAGATCAATCCGCAAGCGGTCATGGAACTCTATGCGGCCGACGGCGGCAGTTGGACTTTGATCGTAACCGATGTTTCCGGCCGAAGCTGCGTCTTCCTTGCCGGAAAAAGCTGGGAACAGGTCATCCAGGTCGGCCCGAGGGCCTGACCTTCAGCCCTTCTGCGCGAGGCGCGCAGAGGGAAGCCCGTGCAGCTTCCCTCCGCTTACCATTGAATGCGACGGTGCGTTGCCGGTCAGTCCGGCCTGCCGATGCTCGCATAGCGGAAGCCGTGCCTTGCGACCTCGTCCTTGCGATAGATGTTGCGCAAGTCGACGAGCAGGGGCGTCTTCATGGCGGATTTCAAACGGTCGAAATCCAGCGCCCGGAATTCGTTCCATTCCGTTATGATCACCAGAGCATCCGCCTCGGCCGCCGCTTCATAGGGGTCGCTCGCGCAGTCCAGGCCCTCTATCAGCTTGCGCGCGTTTTCCATTCCTTCGGGGTCGTAACCGGTGACGCGGGCGCCTGCGTCCTGCAACGCCTGAACCACCGCGATTGCAGGGCTGTCGCGCATGTCGTCGGTGTTCGGCTTGAAGGTCAGGCCGAGGACTGCGATCTTGGAGCCGCGGATATCGCCGCCGGCCGCCGCAATCACCTTGCGTCCCATTGCCCGCTTGCGGTTGTCGTTGACGGCGACCGTGGTTTCGACGAGCCGCACGGGGGTGTCGTGGTCCTGGGCGGTTTTAACCAGCGCCAATGTGTCCTTGGGGAAGCAGGAGCCGCCATATCCCGGCCCGGCATGCAGGAACTTCGACCCGATGCGGCCGTCCAGCCCGATGCCGCGGGCGACGTCCTGCACATTGGCACCGACTTTCTCGCAGAGATCGGCAATCTCGTTGATGAAGGTAATCTTCATCGCCAGGAAGGCGTTGCCGGCATATTTGATCAGTTCCGACGTGCGGCGTGTCGTGAATACCAGCGGCGACTGGTTGAGATAGAGCGGCCGATAGACCTCCGTCATCACCTCTCGCGCGCGACCGTCACTGCCGTCGACCCCGATGACGATCCTGTCGGGCCGTTTGAAATCCTCGATCGCGGCGCCTTCCCGCAGGAATTCCGGGTTGGAGACGACGGTGACGTCAGCCGCAGGGTTGGTTTCGCGGATGATGCGCTCGACCTCGTCTCCGGTGCCGACCGGAACCGTGGACTTGGTCACCACGACGGTAAAGCCCTGAAGGTTGGCAGCGATTTCGCGTGCAGCTGCGTAAACATAGGAAAGATCCGCATGTCCGTCACCGCGCCGCGACGGCGTTCCGACGGCAATGAAAACGACGTCGCTGGCGGCCACGGCGGTCTTGAGATCATCGGTGAAATTCAGGCGCCCGGACGCGACGTTGCTGGCGACGAGATGGTCCAGCCCGGGTTCGAAGATGGGAATCTGCCCCTTCTTCAGCGCCGAGATCTTGCCTTCGTCCTTGTCGACGCAGACGACGTCATGGCCAAAATCCGCAAAGCAAACACCCGAAACAAGGCCGACATAGCCGGCACCGATCATCGTGATTTTCATCCGCTTTTCCTTTGATTGTTCTTGAGAACGCTGATCAATTAAGTTTTATCTAATAAAAGGATGTCATCGATAAAAAAGTAAAGAAAAACCAAATTGCAACTGCGTGCGGAAGCACGCGCTTCGCACAAATATCGCTTGTTTTACCATCAGACGGTCGTGGGTGCACGGCGATAATTCTGTTCATACCACTCGACGAAGCGCGCAACGCCTTCCTCGACCGAAACGGACGGCTTGAATCCGGTCAGGGCTTCGAGCAGGTCCGGCGAAGCGAAGGTGCGCGGTACGTCGCCCTGCTGCATCGGCAGCATGTTGCGGATCGCCGGACGCCCCATCGCCTTCTCGACCGTTTCGACGAAGGTCATCAATTCTACCGGCTGGCCACCGCCGGTATTGACGACGCGGAACGGCGCATGGCGCGAAAGCGTATCCGTGGCCTTTTCCGGTGCCACCCGGTTCTCCTCGGAGGGCGCAATATGCGACAGCCGCACGATGCTTTCGACGAGATCGTCGATATAGGTGAAGTCCCGGCTCATCCGGCCCTCGCCATAAATGTCGATCGGGCGGCCGTTGTCTATGGCGTCGACGAATTTGAAGAGCGCCATGTCCGGCCGCCCCCAGGGGCCGTAAACGGTGAAGAAGCGGAAGGCGGTGGTCGGCACCTTGTAGAGATGCGCATAGCTGTGCGCCATCAACTCCATCGACTTCTTCGTCGCGGCATAGAGCGTCATGGGTTCGTCGGCCCGGTCCGCTTCGGCGAACGGGATCTTCTCGTTGGCGCCGTAGATCGAGGAGGTGGAGGCGAGCATCAGGTGCTTCGGTGCGATCGCCTTGGCGAGCTCGAGCATGTTCCACGACCCGACGAGATTTGCGTCCACATAGGCTTTCGGGTTTTCGAGGCTGTAGCGGACGCCTGCCTGGGCGGCGAGGTGGATAATGACTTCCGGCTCGGCAAGCTCCGCCGCCCGGTCCAGCGCGGCCTTGTCCTCGAGCATGGCCGTCACCGCCTTGAAGCCGTTGGAGCGCTGAAGGATCGCGTGTCGGCGCTCTTTCAGCGTCACGTCGTAATAGGGCGTCATGCCGTCGAATCCGACGACGAAATGCCCCTCGTCGATCAGTCGTTTTGCAACATGAAAACCGATGAATCCTGCAGTGCCGGTGATGAGGTAACGCATGACGATTTCCCCCAGTTTGCCCCACTCCACAGTTCATACGCAGAAAGGCGGCCGATGAAAAGTCAATTCCGTCACTCGCGGGGCTCGTCGAGCTCACGTTGGAGGGCTGTCAGAACGGACATTGCGTGGCCGGCATACTGACTGATCCAACGATCGTGGATGGCACGGATGGGCAAGGCGTTCAGGTGGTTCCACCGCTCCCGGCCCTCGCGCCTGGCGAGAACGAGATCGGCCTCCTCAAGAACCTTCAGGTGCTGCATCACCGTGCAGCGATCCAGGTTCGGGAAGAGCTCGCAGAGCATGCCCGTCGTTTGCGGTTTCTCCTTCAGCGCGTCGAGCATCCGTCGCCGCAGGCCGTTCGCCAGCGCTTTGAAAACCGCATCGTCTTTCGAATCGTTTGACATGTTATGTTTTTATAACATATTATCCACCGATACAATCGTGAGGAGGACGTCATGGCATTCGAATTTCGTGTGAATGGACGTATTGCCCGTCCCGTCGAGCAGGTCTTCGACGCGGTGGTAAACCCGGATCAGCTCAGCCGCTATTTCGTAACGCTCGGCGGCATCAGCGGACCGCTGGTTGCCGGCACCACCGTGACGTGGTGGGGCGAAGTTCCCATCAAGGTCGAGGCCGTGGAGCCCAACGAGCGGATCGTCTTTTGCTGGGATGCCATGACCGGTGAGGGCGAGTCCCCCTACCAGACGCGGGTTGAGATGCGCTTTCAGTCGCTCGACGACGGCGCCACCATGGTGACGATCGCCGAGAGCGGCTGGCGGGAAAACGAACAGGGGCAGAAGAGCTCCTATCTCAATTGCGAGGGCTGGTCGCAGATGCTCGCCTGCATGAAGGCCTGGGTCGAATACGGCATCAATTTGCGGGAGGGCTATTATGTGAGCGAACTCTCCGGCAAGCCGGCGCTCGAACCGCAACTGTAGGAGGGGGCGATGTCCACCGAAATCAAGGGCGGTATCAACATCGCCATGAAAGTTCCGAGCCATCAATACGAAGCGGTGATCGCCTTCTACCGCGACGTCGTCGGTCTCGCGCCTTTCGACGAAAAGGCACCGGCGAAAGGCTTCATTCTCGGCCCCAATCGTTTGTGGATAGACGAAGCGCCGCATTACAGCCAGGCGGAAATATGGCTGGAACTCTTTACCGAAGATCACGAGGCAGCCCTCGATCGTCTCGCAGCGCACCAGGTCGTGCGCTGCGATCAGATCGAGAAACTGGGCGAGGGCTTCCGCGGCGGATGGATCATGAACCCCGCCAATATCGTGCACCTCGTGCGCGAGCCGGATGCCTGGTAAGGGAGCGAGAGCATTTCAAGGTTTCATAGAAACACTGAAATGCTCTAACCATTTAATCCAACGCAATTCCGGGCGGAAAACCGTTTACACACTTTCCCTGGATGTACTCTAGAACGAAAGCGTTCCGCTGCCATCGGCGGCGGTCGACATCGGTGCATCCATCGGCTGGCTCATCGGCGGTTCCGCCTGGAGCACGACAACGCGCGAGCCTTCCGGCACGCGGCTGTAAAGGTCGATGATATCCGGGTTGAACAGGCGGATGCAGCCGCTCGAGACCGCCTTGCCGATCGACCAGGCCTCCGTGGTGCCGTGGATGCGGAACAGCGTGTCGCGGTTTCCCTGGTAGAGATAGAGCGCGCGCGGTCCGAGTGGATTGCGCAGGCCGGGGTCCATGCCTCCCGCGAGCGGTCCGTAGCGCTCGGGTTCGCGCGCGACCATGTCGGATGTCGGCGTCCAGCGCGGCCATTCCGCCTTGCGGCCGACGCGCGCCTCGCCCTCGAATTCCAGCCCGGCCTTGCCGACGCCGATGCCGTAACGAAGCGCCATGCCTCCGCCCTGCACGAGATAGAGAAAGCGGTTTTCCGTGTCGATCACGACAGTACCCGGCGGCTCATGCGTGACGTAAGGCACCTGTTGCCGCAGAAAACGCGGTTCGACCTTGCTGATGTCGGTGGCCGGAAGCGGAAACTTCTCATCCGGCTTCGCCCCATACATTGCTACGAAATAGGGATCCGGCCCCTTCGGCCGGACCGGCTGGTTGCTGCTCACGCAACCCGCCAGCGCGGCGGAGAGGGCCAAAGCGGCGCAAAGCTGCATCAGACGGCTGGCGCGATTCCCGGACACACACATAGTCGAATTGTTCCTGCTGACTGTCATTCTTGAGGAGGCACGTCTAAGGCCTCGCAACCCGCATTGAAAGGCGTCGCAATGCGGCAAAAACGACAATAGATTTGCGGCGCACGGCAAGTGTAGCGGAAAGGCTACAGTTTGTTTCCGCCGCACCGGACAAGGCTCGAAACCGGGCGCGTTTCTTCGCTTGCTCCGGTTTCGGCGGCGGGTGTATGCCTTTTTCATGCAATGGAGCGATGAAGCCATAATTCTCGGCATCCGGCGGCATGGCGAGAGCTCTGTCATCGCGGAGGTGATGACGCCCGGGCACGGGCGGCATCTCGGGCTCGTGCGCTCGGGCCGCTCGCGTGCGATGCAGCCGGTGCTGCAGCCGGGCAATTCCGTGGAGGTGAACTGGCGGGCGAGGCTGGACGAGCATCTCGGCGAATTCCGCGTCGAGCCGCTGCAATTGCGCGCCGCGAGGCTGATCGAGACGGCGACTTCCGTCTACGGAATTCAGGCGATCGGCGCACTCTTGCGGCTCCTGCCGGAGCGCGACCCGCATCCCCATCTCTACGAGGCGCTCGCCGTCATAGTCGATCACCTCCAGGACCCGGCAGACGCCGGCGAATTGTTCGTGCGCTTCGAACTCGCGGTGCTGAACGATCTCGGCTTCGGTCTGGATCTTTCCCGATGTGGTGCGACGGGTGCGCGCAGCGACCTTGTCTTCGTATCGCCGAAATCGGGCCGCGCGATCTGCCGCGAAGCGGGTGCCCCTTACGCCGATCGCATGCTCGCCCTCCCGGACTTCCTATCGGGAGGAACCAGAGCTGCCGATCACGAAAGCCTTGCCGCCGCCTTCCGCCTTACCGCCTATTTCCTCAACCGCCATGTTTACGAGCCGCGGGGCGTCGACGCCGCGTCGGCGCGGGACGGGTTCGTCCATGCGACGCTGAAGGCGCTGAAGGCCGCATCGTCGGAGGCTTAAGCGTTTCTGAGAAGGCGACCGCGGTGGCGACGGGTGGCGGATGGCTTTTCTCCCACCCCTGTGACGGACACAGGGATGGGAGGTCGCAGAGGGTGTGGCGCTCCGAAACGCTTCAGCCGATCTTGCCGCCACCCTGCTTGGTGACGGCGACGACGGCCGGGCGCACCGGCATGTCGTCGCGGAAATCCGGCCAGCGCGTCGCCGGCTTCTCGTAGGTTGCGAGACCGGCATCGCCCGGGTGCTGAACCGCGAGGAAGAAGGTGTCGCTCGTCGGGTTGAAGCTCGGCCCGCACATTTCGGCACCGACCGGCACCCGGAAGAACAGCTTCGAGGTGCCGCGGCCTTCGCCTTCCGTCTCCACGGCCCAGACACCGTCCGTGCGCCCCGTGTCCTTTTCGTTGTTGCCATCGGTCGACACCCAAAGACGGCCATCGGCGTCGATGGCGCAATTGTCCGGCATGCCGAACCAGCCGTTCCTGGTCGTCGCGGTGGAGAAGGAGGCACCGACCTCGGCGACGCTCGGATCGCCGCACTTCAGGAGGACGTCCCAGCGGGATTTCGTCGAGGCGAAATCGCCGTCGGTTTCCGAAATTTCGACGATGTGGCCGAAGGCATTCTTGGCGCGCGGATTGGCGGCGTCGATCTCGTCCTCCTTGCGCTTCGTGTTGTTGGTCAGCATCACATAGACCTTGCCGGTCTTCGGATTGGGCTGAACGTCTTCCGGCCGGTCCATCTTGGTCGCGCCGAGCGCATCGGCGGCAAAACGGGTGTCGATCAGCACGTCGGCCTGGGAGGCGAAGCCGTTCTCGGCCGTCAGCGGCCCTTCGCCGTGGACGAGAGGCATCCAGGTGACCGTGCCGTCCTCGTCGAACTTCGCCACGTAGAGCGTGCCTTCGTCGAAGAGATCCATATTCGCCGCCCGGTCGTCCGGGTTGTAAGTGCCTTTCGTCACGAACTTGTAGACATAATCGTAGCGTTCGTCGTCGCCGCTATAGAGGACGACGCGGCCATCCCTGTTGACGATCGACTCGCAGCCCTCGTGCTTGAAGCGTCCGATCGCGGTGCGCTTCTTCGGGACGGAGGTGGGGTCCAGCGGGTCGACCTCGACCACCCAGCCGAAGCGGTTGGCTTCGTTCGGCTCCTTGGATACGTCGAAGCGGTCGTAGAATTTCGACCATTCATACTGCCCGCCCGGCGCGCCGACACGCTTCATCTGCTTGAATTCCGGATGATCCTCGGCGAGTTCGCCGCCGAAATAGCCGTTGAAGTTTTCTTCGGCCATCATGTAGGTGCCCCAGGCGGTGACGCCGCCGGCACAATTGTTGAGGGTACCGAAGACCTTCCTGCCGGTCGGATCCGACGGGGTCTTGACCCGCTCGTGGCCGGCAACAGGGCCGGAAAGCTGCATCTCGGTCGTGGCCGTGATGCGGCGGTTGTACTTGCCGTCGAGGACCGGCTGCCATTTCCCGTCGATCTTGCGGATTTCGATGACGGTGCCGCCATGGGCGGCCATTTCGATATCGACGAGGTCCTTGGTGTACTCGCCGAGCACGACCTTGTCCTCCTCCTTGCCGTCCTCCGTCACCTTTTCGACGCGGGCGAAGTTCGGGAACATGATCTCCGCATTGGTGTATTCGTGGTTGACGACCAGCAGGCCGTGGTCCGGATTGCCTTCGAGCGGAATGAAGCCGACATAGTCGTTGTTGTAGCCGAACTGCCGGCTCTGGGCCTCGGCTGTCTGGTTCAGCGGGCCGAATTCCGGGCTGTCGGCAAAGACCTTGTCGCCCCAGCGCAGCAGGATGTCGGCTTCGTAACCCTCGGCTACATGATGGGTCTCGTCGACACCGGCTTCGATCTCCTTGAAGGCGAATCGCGACGCTTCGCCGTTTGCCCGTGCTTCGTCAGCCGTCAGCAGGGCGAGGGGGCTAACCGTCGTGGATATGGCAGCCACGGCCAGAGAGCCGCCGATGAACGACCGGCGCGAGAAGCGGCGATTGATGATGTCGCCCATGGTCGGGTTGGTGGAACAGTTATGGCCGACGTCTTCCAGTTCTTCCCTGCGCTCCGTCAGCGTCTTGAATTCGGTTTCTTCGGTAAGGCCGAGATATTTGTCCATGGCAATTCTCCCCATTGAGACGGTAGACGCGCCCGATCCCCCGGGCGTCCCGGTCTCGCTTTACCAGCGAGTTCATGACAGCTCTGCGACAATTGGATGAAGAGATTGCTGCAGAGGGTCGCGATGCCGCGACGCCGGCTTCGGAAGAGCGTGCTGGCCGGTCGCTGGGAAAGTTGGAGATACCTGTCGGTGTCGGCGTTTCCGCGCCTAGGGCGCAACTTCTTGTGATGCGCCTCGCGTGAGGGGAGGCCATATCGGAGCCTTGATGCCGCAGCCGACATGGAGCACATGTCCGTTCGCCCTTCCAGGAGCAACGGTTGGGAAGCCGCGGCGAACGCGGCTCCCCGTCTGTCCGTGCCTTTCGTCTACCAGCGATACTTCAGAGAGGCCGTGATGTTGCGGCCCTGGCCGAGATAGCAATAGCCGCTGTTGCAAACCGTGTCGCGCCGGTCGGCGATGTTGCGGACGGCGACGTTGCCGGTCAGGCCGTCGAACTCTTTGTCGAGCGCCCCGAAATCGTAGGTAAGGGAGGCATCCACATAGACGTTCGCCTTGTTCTTGCTGGTGTTTTCGATTTCGGCATAGTTTTCGCCGGTGAAGCGAAGTCCGGCGCCGACCGTCAGGCCGCTGGCGAACGTATCCTCCTGGAAGGTGTAGTCCGCCCAGAGGCTGGCGGTATGCCGCGGCGTGACGGCAGGTGCATTGCCGACATTCTCGCCGGCGGTGACTTCGGAATTGTTATAGGTATAGGCTGCGATCAGATCGAGACCATCGGCGACATGCGCCCGCGCCTCCAGCTCGAGACCCTTGTTCGTGACCTCGCCAAGCGATTCATAGATGCCATTCACGGGATCGACGGCGATCGGCTTGTTTTTCTCGACGAGATGATAAAGCGCTGCGGAGAGAAGAATGTCCGTGCCCGGCGGCTGATATTTCACGCCAAGCTCGAACTGTTCGCCCTCGGTCGGCTGCAGGATGCTGCCGCTTCGCGATTTCTCGGTCACGGGATCGAAGGAGGTCGCGTAATTGGCGAAAGGCGCAAGACCATTGTCGAAGAGATAGACGGTGCCGAGCTGAACGGAGAAGCCGTGCTTGTCGAGGCTCTCGGATGCCGTCGTTGCCGAGGGAACGTCGGTCGAATCCCTGTCCTGCTGCACCCACGTCTGCCGCCCGCCCAGCGTGAAGCGCCATTTGTCCAGTTCGATCTGGTCGAGGACATAGACCCCCAATTGGCGCATCCGGCTGTCGCTGAGGCTGCTATAGGCAGGCGTCGGACCGGAAACACCCCAGGTCGGGTTTTCAATGTCGAAATCGTAGGCCGGATCGGAACTGCCCGCACCGAAGCCAAAGGCGGATTTTACATTGCTGTAGTCTAGGCCGAGCATCCCGGTATGCAAAGCCGGGCCCGTATCGAACTTGTATTCAAGTTGGTTGTCGACCTGGAAGACGTCGAGCTCGTCGCCGAGCGAGTAGGGCGTGCGATGGCCAACCGTGCCCGTCCAATCCGTGATGCCGAGATAGCGCCCCGACAATTTCAGGTGAGAATAGCGCAGCTTCTGGCGGAAGGTAAGACCATTGTCGAATTCGTGTTCGAACCGGTAGCCGATCTGCTGCTGGCGGACTTTCTGGAAGTCGTAATCGGGGTCGCTGCCGCGCAGGTCGTGAATCCTACCGTCGGGGCCGATGACCGCGCCGACATCGACATCGGTCTCATCGGCCTGCGCTAGGCCGTAGATCGTGAAGGAGGTTGCCTCATCCGGCTTCCAGGTAAGAGCCGGCTGGATGAGGTAGCGGTCGTCGGCAATGTCGAAATTGGTCTCGCCTCGGCGCGCCAGACCAACGACGCGGTAGAGCAGGCCATCGTCGTTCTCGCTCAGCGGTCCGCCGAAGTCAAACATGCCCTGGATGCGATTCTCGGTGCCGTAGAGGACGCCGACTTCCCGGATCGTCTCTTCCGTCGGCATTTTCGAGGTCTTGTTTACGATGCCGCCGGGCGAGCCCGCGCCGTAAAGCACGGAGATCGGGCCCTTGATGACCTCGACCTGCTCCAGTGAATAGGGCTCGTTACGAAGCATGGCATAGCTGAGATAGGGCTGGCGCAGTCCGTCGCGATAGTCACCCGTCGTGGTGATGTCGTTGCCGCGGATGGTGATCTGCTCGAAACGCGGATCGAAACCGTATGAGCCGGTCACGACGCCGGCGGAATAGCGCACCGCCTCGATGATATCCTGCACGGCGCGCTTGTCGAGTTCCTCGCGGCTGATGAGAGAGACGGAGCGCGGCGTCTCGACCAGGGTCGTCGGGATCTTGGTCGCGCCGTCGACGACGATCGCATCCAGCTGCGTCGCGCCGCTTTGGGTCGCGCCGGGGACGGCCTCCTGCGCCGCCGCATTTCCGTTCACGGCCAGCACTGCGGCCAATGCGGTGGCGGTGCGCCAGGCATGAGGCTTGTATCTTTTCAAGGTATTGAAGGCATTATCTGAGTTCGGCTTCATTCGGTGTTCCACCCCCGCAGCTTTCGACAGTGATGGCGTACCCTATACAGCAGGATTCGCCGGCGTCAAGAATACATGACGAATTTAGTCACCTTTTTAGATTCGCCTGAAGATTGTGCGTTCGGCCCGGGTTTTGGATGCAATGGCGGCAGAAATTTTGCGGCATCGGGGCGGGCAATCCGTCCGCGTCTCAGCGAGCTTCGCCGCTCTTGCCAGGCTTCGATTCACATAATATGCCAATTTCATTCAACTTTATCGGCATCCTGCCGTCGGCCGTCCGGAGAGATCATGCCCCATTCATCATCCGAACTTGCGGCATCGCCCGTGGCGATCGCCGGTGCCACATTCGCCGATCTGACCTTGGGCGATGTCGAGCAGCCATACCGGATTTTTCTCTATCGACCGGCGAGGCCGGCGCCGCCGGAGGGCTGGCCGGTTCTCTATCTCACGGACGGCAACGCCTGCTTCGCGACGGCCGTCGACGCTCAGAAGGTGCAGATGTCCTATCCGGGCGGGACGAACATCTGTGACGGCGTGATCGTTGCGATCGGCTACCCCTCCGATGAGGCGTACGATCCTGTGCGGCGTTCCTGGGACCTGAGCCCGCCGCCCGGTCGGACCTATCCGCCCTTCTTCCCGGATACGCCGGATGTCCGGACCGGGGGAGGGGCCGATTTTCTCTCGGCGATCGAAGACGAGTTGAAGCCCTGGGTCGAAAAGCAGGTACCAATCGACCGGTCTCGCCAGTCGCTTTTCGGCCATTCCTTCGGCGGTCTGTTCGTGCTCCACGCACTGTTTACCAGACCCCGGGCCTTCCGGCGCTGGATCGCGGCGAGCCCCGCGATCTTCTGGGAGGATGCGGCCATTCTCGTGACGGAACGGGCATTTCTGGAACGCGCAGACGTGCCGCCGGGCCTGGAGCTTCATCTTTCGGCCGGGCAATATGAGAGTGAGCGGTGCATCGCCCCCTTTCACAAGGGCAGGCCCGACGAGGGGCAGCGCCTCGCCCGAGCTCTGGAAACGCGAACCGTGGAATATGCTCGCGCCATGGCGGAACGTTGGGAAGCGTTGCCGGCACTCGCAGGCGTCGGCCGTTTCGAGGAATACGCCGGCGAAAACCACATGTCCGTTCTTCCCGTTGCGGTGAACCGGGCCGTGCAGATCGCCTTCCGCCAGGAAATGTAGCCGGTTCCGGCTTTCGGCGGGATCGGCCTTCATGATGTCTGCTTCGGCCGATAGCGACGGCTTTGGTTCGCTTCGACCGACAGCGCGGCAAGGCAGCGGGTATGCGCTTCGCGCAGCAGACCACAGACGAGCGCGCACGAAACGCCCGCCTCCCGGGCTATGGTCTTTTGCGGGACGTCCGCGAAATAATGGTCCTCGTAGAATTTTCGCGTGCGCGTCGGCATGGCCTCGACCACACAGCAGAATGCCCTGTAGGCTTCGGCTTCCCGCAGGCGTTCTTCCGGACTGCCGTAGGCGGTTGCGTTGCCGCCGACGTCCTCTTCCAGAAACAGGCCTCTCTCATAGCGCAGCCGCCGCATATGGTCAGTCGCCAGATTGCGTACCATCCGTATCACGTAAGAGATCGGCGCCGCTATGTCATGGTTGAGCGGCTTGGAGACGAGCTGCAGCAGGACGTCCTGGACGACGTCCTCAGCGATGACGGGGCAGCCGGTGATCCTGCGGGCGATGGAGAGGAGCTTGGGATAGGCCTCAAGAGCCGATTGGAGCTGTTCGTTGCACGTCGACTGCGGGTTGCTGTCGGCAATCATGTCGGGTCCCCGTTGAAATCATGGCTGTATTTCAATCTCCCCTTGTTTTTTCACGATGATTATAAAACATGATTCTTTCAGTCAAGATATTGATGAAGATGCAGAGCCTCACCGCTGTCGGTCAACATCTTTCGACCGGCCGCTTCATCGATGTTCTCTTCTGAGACGGTCGCCCGCGTGGTGATGGTGCCAGAGGGGCCTCTCGACCGGATTTTGGGTTGCGACGGCCCACAGGTGACCATAGTCCCGACCTGCATGGAATCGACATCCGCCGCCAGCCTCATTGGGACGGTTGCATGAATTCGAGATCGAACCTCCGGATTCGATCGTCACACGTCTGGGATCGTCGAGAAGACCACGACCGCGGCACTTCAAGACCGCCTCCTTGGCCACCCACCGGGCGAGACAGGCAGTCGGTTGCTCCCCCGGAGGCAGCTGCCGGAGATCTGCCTCTTCCTCCTCGGAAAGAATGAGGGGCATGAGATCCCGCATCGCCGCCTCGCCATGTCCTTCGGCGCGTTCGATATCGATACCCACGCGACCGTTGAGACACACCGCGAGTGCGACGGTCCCCGTCGTGTGGGAAAGATTGAAATCGATCCCGGGATGGCCGGGCAGATAGGGCCGGCCCTCGGGCGACAGCGCAATGGCGAGAGATTCTGGCGCGCAACCGATGACTTCGGCGAGGATATTTCGGCAAAGGACGCGACCTGCAACGAACAAGCGGGCCGCTTCGCTCGAGCGAAAAGCGGCCGCACGCTGCCTCTCTGCGAGGCTGAGTACGTTGTCGGGAGCGGGGCACCCGGTGCGCAAATGCAGGCAATGCAGTTCCACCCGCCCCTTCGCGCCTTCCAAGAGGGCCGCGGACACCTATTCGGCGGCCTGGCCCAGATGCGCCGGCAGCCTCGCCGGCCCGCCCTCGCTTTCCCACCGCACGACGGGGTCGATCTGCGTGAGATCGAAATGCTGCCGTCCGACCAGCGCATTGGCGATGACGGCGCTGCGCCAGGCGGCGAGGCTGAGCTGCGGTTCGGCGATCCCGTGGCTGTGGCGCCCGGCATTGAGCACGAAGATGCGGTTTTCCCGCGGACCGTCCCATGCGAGCGAGAAATCGCTCTCCAGCACCGGCTCGCCGAGCGAGTTGAACGCAATGCGATCTTCCAGCGAATGCAGGAATTCGGGAAGCACGAAGCGATAACCGGTGGCGAGCACCACCATGTCGACGGTCAGCGTCTCGATGTTCCCGTCGAAGCCGTTGCGCATGGTCAGGGAAATTCCGGAACCCTCCTGCTCGGCCGCGACGACGTCGCGGAAGGGGCGCAGTGAAATGCCGTGATCGACGCCCTGACCGGCCTCGAACTGCCGTTCATAGAGCCGGCGATAGAGCTTTTTCAGCGTCGAGGCGGAAACACCGTCGCTGGCGAGCACCTGCCGGCGCGTGTGGATGAGCCGCAACTCCTCCGGAAGGACATGGAAACGTTCCATGTAGCTCGGCGTGAAAAGCTCGTTGGTGAACGGTGTGGCATCGAGCGGCTCGAAGTTCGGGCGGCGGCTGATCCAGTGCACCGCCGAAACATCATTGCGCTCCATGAGTGCATCGACGATCTCCGCGCCGCTCTGACCTCCGCCGACGACGGCGATCCGCCCGGCCTTCACCTCGGTGAGCCGCGAGACGGCCTCGCTGCTGTGGAAGGTCATCGACTTCGGCAAAGCCTCGGCCCATGCCGGCCGGGACGGTACCTTGCCGACACCGACGGCAAGGTTTTTCGCATGCACGGTCTCGTTGTCGGTGGCGATGTCGAAGCGGTCGCCGTCGAGATGCACGTCGCGCAGACTGGTGCCGAAGCGGAGAGAAGAGAGGCCGCGCGCCACCCAGCCGAGATAGTCGGCGAATTCCTTGCGCGGCACCGCTTCATATTCCGCATTGATGAACTGATAGAAGCGCTTGTGCGCCACAAGATAGGCGAGGAAGCTCCAGGGGCTCGTCGGATTGGTGGCGGTCACCAGGTCCTTCAGGATGGAGGTCTGCATTTCCGCTCCCGGCAGCATCATGCCGGGATGCCAGGCGAAGGCGGCGCGCCGCTCGAAGAAGCGCACCGAAAGCTCGGGTATCGAATCGAGCTGAGCGGCAAGGCTGAGGTTGAACGGTCCGATACCGGCCCCGGCGAGGTCGAGCACATGGGAAGTCATGATGGAACTCCAGAATGAGGCATTAGAGGACGGAAGCCGAGAACGCCTGGTCCAGCCGACGGGCGAAACGCTGGTGGAACGGCGTCTTGCCGATGATCGTGAGATGGTTTGTGCCGGTGACGATCTCCGACGCGGTGGCGTTCGGCGAATAGCGGCGCCAGTCGATGACGTTGAGCGCGCGTGTGAGGGAGTCTTCCGCGGCAAAGGCATGAATGCGGAAATCGGACGGGGCGAGGCGGTAGTTGCGGAAGATCATCGCATTGTCGATGAGGATCCAGAACGTGTGCTCCTCCGAGCCGATATCCGGCCCATCTGTCGGCAGGGTGACGTTGTTCTTGACGATATGGGAGAGGAACTGTTCGTAGACCTCCGCATCCATGGCGGCAAAGAGGCGCTTCCAGTCCTCGCGCATCGGTGTTGTCATGAGCCATTGCTTCACGGCGGCATGGGTCCGCTCGCGAACATTCTCGGCGAAGCGCGGCATGACGCCGAGGGTGAACTCTTCGTCCATGTCGCACACGTCGACCATGCCGATCATGCGGAGATCGATGTCGGCGCCGAGCTGGCGCGCCGCCTCATAGGCCAGCAGGCCGCCCCAGGACCAGCCGAGAAAGGCGCAGGGCCGGCCCTGCGCCTGCCGGCGCACCGCCTCCGCATACCGCGCCGTGATGTCCTCGACACGGGTGCTCAGCGTTTTCGTCTCGGTTAGCGAGTAGCAGATGAAGCCGGTCGCCGGCTGGTCCGGGCCGAGATAGTCCACCAGCCGCATATATTCGCGGGTACTGACGAGAAGGCCGGGGAAGCAATAGAGCACCGGCTTTTCGCCGTTGCGGCGGAGATAGACGACATCGACACCCGCCTCATCGCGTCCGCCTTCGACGGCGAGTGCAAGGTCGCGGATGGTCGGGTGGTTGAACATGTCGGCAATCGACAGCGGCCATTCGGGATGGCGCATCTTCAAGCGCGAGACGATGCGCACCGCCGCCAGGGATTGCCCGCCGATGTCGAAGAAGTTCTCGGTCACGCCGATCTCGCCGATATCGAGAACGTCCTGCCAGACCTCGCGGATCGCCGTCTCCTTGTCGGTTGCCGGCGAAACAAGCGCCCGTTCGATGCGCGGAGCGGGGAGGGCGGCGCGGTCCAGCTTGCTGTTCGGGCCCATGGGAAGGGCGTCGATGAGCATAATGGTCTGCGGCACCATATAGTCGGGCAGGGCGGCGACGGCTACGCGTCGCAGGTCGGTGGCGCTGAGCGCCTCGCCCTCACACGGCACCACATAGGCCACGAGGAAGCTGCGCCCGCCTTCACTGTGCAGCAGCACCACGGCCTCGGCGACGCGCCGGTCGGAGCGCAGCACGGCTTCGATCTCGCCCGGCTCTATGCGGAAACCGCGCAGCTTGATCTGATGATCGACGCGGCCGGCGAATTCGACGATGCCGTCCTCCCGCCAGCGGCCGAGGTCGCCGGACTTGTAGAGCCGTCCCGTCCCGGAGAACGGATCGGGGATGAAGCGGTCCGCCGTAAGCTCCGGCTGGCCGAGATAGCCGCGCGCGATGCCGCTGCCGCCGATATAGATCTCGCCGATGACGCCGACCGGCACGGGCGCGAGATCGGCGTCGAGCACATAGATGCGTCGGTCGCCGACGCCGCGGCCGATCGGCGCAACGGCGCCCTCGAAGCGCGTGCCGGCCGGAATCTTCCAGATCATCGGCGTCATGATCGTCTCGGTCGGACCGTAGCCGTTGATCAGCAATTTTGCCTGGAGGTTTTCCGTGATCATGTCGAACACGGCCTGCGACAGCGCCTCGCCGCCGAAGGAATAGAGCCGCAGGCGGGGAATGTCTGCATTCTCCCCGGCATATTCGGCAAGGCCGCGCACATAGCTGGTCGGGAGGCTGGCATTATTGACGCCATGCCTGACCATCATGGCGAAGGCGTCTTCCGGCGTTGCCAGCCTGTCGGGGGCGAGCACCACGCCGCCCCCGGCCATCAGGGGGACAATCCAGCGTTCATGGCCGCCATCGGAGGTGAAGGGCAGCACGGGATACTCGCAAGACTCCTCGCTCATTTCGTATATACGGAGCGTGGCCTTGCAATGATGCGCCAGCGGCCCGTGTTCGACGGCAACGCCCTTCGGCACGCCGGTCGAGCCCGAGGTATAGATCACATAGGCAAGCTGGTCCGGCGCAATGACCGTGGCCGGCGCGGTCTCGGCCTCGCCGGAAAGGTCGGTCGCGTCGAGATTGAGCATCGGCGTGCCGATGTCGCCCGGCAGGTTGGCGATATGCCGCGTGCGGGAAATGACGAGCGACAGGCCGGGCGCGGTGAGGATATGCCGGTTGCGCGCTTCGGGATGATCCGGCTCGACCGGGGTGAAGGCGCCGCCCGATTTCAGCACGGCGAGAATGGCGACGATCGCATCGATCGACTTTTCGAGCGCCACGGCGACCCGCCTTTCCGGACCGATGCCTAGGGCGATCAGGCGATGGGCCAGCCGGTTGGCGGCGGCCTCGAGCTCGCCATGGGTGACCGAACGCTCGCCCTGAGCTACGGCGAAGGCATGCGGCCGGCGCCGGGCTTCGGCCGAAATGACCTCGTGGATGGGCGTGCCGTCATCGGGCGCGGGCGTATCCGGATAGGGTGCGGAAAGCCGGTCCAGCTCTTCGCGTGAAACGAAGGGGATGCATTTGATCGGCTCGTCCGGATGGCTGGCGAGCCGCGCCAGGGCAATCGCCAGATCATCGGCAAAACGGGCGACCTGCTTGCGATCGAGTTTCTGCGGATCGAAGCCGAAGCTGACGCCCAGCGTCTCGTCGGAAAGACGGCGGACGGTCACCACCAGCTCCGCATCCCGGCGGGCCGGCGGTTCGGCAATGGTGCGCACGCCGTCCATCCCGGCGAAGCGGAAGGGCGGGCGCACGTCGAGAAGCGTCCTGGCGAGGCTGGTCGTGTCGAAGGCTTCGTCACGGCGCAGTAGCGCGTCGGCCAGCGCTTCGAAGGGCACGGACCGTGCGGCGGCGGTCAAGATCTCCGTTTCGAAGGCGGCACGGGCATCCGCGAGCGTCATGTCGCCGCCGAGCGCGGCCGTCAGGATCAGCACATCCTCGCTGCGGGCGGCGACGGCGGGTGCGGAAGGCCGGGTGACGAGGCCGATGCGTTGCGCGCCGTGACCGGAATGCCGGCGGAGGGCGATCCCGAGGGCGCCGAGAACGCGGCGTGTCGTTTCGTCGATCGACTGTTCTCGGGAGACGGGCAATACCAGCAGGTGTTCCGCCCAGGTCTCCTCGAGGCGATCCTGCCCTGTCGCGGCCTGCGGAGCCAATACGGCAACGCTGTCCTGCGCCGTCAGCCGTTGGAACCAGAAATCGACCAGAGCCTGCGCCGGAACGCGCGACGCACCGTTTCTGGCCATCCAGCCCGCAACGGCTCCGCCGTCCGTAGCCGCGGGGGCCTCCCCACCGAGAAAGCGAAGGAAATCTGTCGCGAGAAGGTCGAGCGTCGCCGTATCGGCCAGCACGGCATGCAGCGAAAACACCGCGCCGACGGCCACACCGTTCTCCGTGGCAAGGATGAAGCGTGCCGGATTGCCGCCCGCAAGATCGACCGGGCGGTTCCTTTCCGTCGCGGCGGCCTCGGACAGCACTCTGTCGAGATCGCCTGCGCCAGCCACTTCCAGCACGGCGACAGCCTCGCCGCTCGTCCGCACCTGCTGCACCGCGCCGCCGGCGCGCGCTTCGAAACGCGTGGTGACCAGGGGGTGGCGTCGCGACAGGAGGGCCAGTGCCTCGCGCGCCGTCGCAAGGGCGACCGGCGGGAAGGTAACGCCGAGAATTTGCCGCCCGTAGACGGCTTCGTTGCCCGTCTCCGACAAGAACCAGATTCGCGATTGCGCTGGCGAAAGCGAACATTTCGCTACGGGAGCGAAGTCGTTTGCCGCCTTGGCGTTCCGATCATGAATTGTCATTTCTTCGCCGTTCTCTCGATGGAATCGAAATGTTTTATGTGGCGCGAATATAGGTATAGTATCGGCTTCGTGATTTTCGCGATCGTGAAGCTCTTTTGCCCTATATGCGCGGCTTTAGCGCGCCGATCGACTGTCGTCCGGCCAGCCGTTACATCGACGCCAACCAATGACGAATGAGCCGCGCGCGAATTTAGAAAAAAGCTGAAAATAATCTGAATTCGACGTGGCCTCATTCGTCATTGTCGAACCATCGGCCGCGCGTGGACCTCTGGCCGGCCCCGCGTTTCGAAAGTGGAGAAGACCATGAATGCCTATGTCGCCGTCAGCGAAACGATGGGGGAGAAGTCCGATGGCCTTGAGTTGCCGGCGACGGGAGCGCTCAGTCACACGCTTGCTTACGGACAGCCGCTTCGTGTCTTGCGGAGCAAGGCTCCTGGCGGCTTTCGCGTCGAGCACGAGGGAGAAGAGGTGGCGTCGGGCTCGCTCTCCAGCCCGTCCGCCCGCCTGCTGACCTTCCAGGCTTTGCCGGTCTCGCAGGTTGCTGCCGCCGATATCGTCGGCGCCGTTCTGGAATCGGTCCTCGCCTGCAATCCGGCGTTGAGCGCCGTTGAGGTGGAGTTTGCCGATGGCAGTTTCGTGCAGGACCTCCTTCGCACCGGCGCGCTCGAACGCCATGGCGAGCGGCTGCTCGCGCGGCCGGAAACCTTCTTCCAACTGGCAAGGCCGTGGCTCGGAGGCGTTCCCGCCGCCTATCCCGAAGCTGTGACGCTGACGAACGGCGCGCTTCATCCGCAGCGCCCGCCGAAACCCGCGGGCCGCGTCTATAGCCGCTTTATTCCCTGGTTGAACACTGACCTCGCCTTCCATGTCGCCGATGTCGAGGCGGATCTGCCGCATTTCCATCGCTGGATGAACGATTCCCGCGTGGCGGCGATTTGGGAGGACAATGGCGAACTCTCCTACCATCGAGATTTCATCGCCGGCCGCCTTGCCGATCCGCGCACGCTGCCCTTGATCGGAACCTTCGGCGGCGTGCCCTTCGGCTACTTCGAACTCTACTGGGCCAAGGAGGACCGGATTGGCCCGCATTACGAGGCCGATGGTTATGATCGCGGCTGGCATGTGGCGATCGGCGAGGACGATTTCCGTGGCAAGGCGTTCGTCAGCGCCTGGCTGCCCTCGCTGATGCATTACATGTTCCTCGCCGATGCGCGCACCCGCCGCATCGTCGGCGAGCCGATCCACCACCACCGCCAGCAGATCCGCAATCTGGACCGTTCCGGCTTCGCCAAGGTCAAGCACGTCCAGTTCCCTCATAAGAAGGCACTTCTCGTCATGCTGCTGCGCGAGCGCTTTTTCATGGATCGGCTGCTTTCTCCCGATCTCACTGGCCTCGGCGGGCCGGACGGCCTACCCGCCCTCGGATCGCTCGCCCGAGACGCCGCGTGATGAAAACCGCCGTGGACTTGAACGATCCGCGCCTCGTGCGGCTCGTTCTGGCGGTCGCGCTGCCGGCGGTGGCAGGCCTTGCCGCCAATGCCGGGCATCATGCGGTGAACGCGCTCTTCCTCGGCGCCCTCGGGCCGGAAGTGCTTGGAGGCGTCGGCCTCGTCATGCCGCTTTTTCTCCTGGTGGGCGCCGCCGGCCAAGGGCTCGGCATCGGCCTCGCGACGCTTTTGGCGCGCCGACTCGGCGCCGGCGACCGCACGGGGGCAGCGGCCGTCGCGGTGACGGCGCTTGCGGCGACGATGCCCCTCGGCATCACCCTCTCCGTACCGATTTATCTCGGCTTACCGGCGTTTGCCGGCGCGCTTGGGCCAAGCGAGGCTCTGCTCGCGCCAGCCCTCGCTTACGGCCGGATGCTCGCACTCGGCCTGACGCTCGGGCTGTTGCAGGTGGTCTGCGACTTCATCGCGATTGCCGAAGGCAATTCGCGCTTTTCCATGATCGTGCTGATCGCAAGCTTCGCACTTAACGTCGTGCTCGACCCGATCTTCATCTTCGCCTTCGATCTTGGCGCCGCCGGCGCGGCTTTCGCCACGCTGCTTTCCGCAACGGCGGCGCTGGCCTGCTATGCCGTCTATTTCCTGCGCAGATGGGGCAAAGTCGATCTTCTCGGCGGTAAAATCCGCTGGTCCTTGCTGAGGCCGATCGGGAAAATCGGCGTGCCCGCCGCCGCGACGACGCTCGCCACCGGCGTCGCCCTCCTCGTCCTGATGCGAAAGTCGGCGGTCCATGGCGGCGATACCGGCGTTGCGGCGACCGCCATCGCCGTGCGGATGATGACGCTCGGGCAGCTTCCCGTGCTCGGCTTCTGCCTTGGCGCGCAGAGCGTCGTGAGCCATGCCTTCGGCGCGGGCGATGCCGCGCGGCTGAAGAGCGTCATACGCTTCATGCTGGCCCTGACGATCCCGGCGACATTCCTCTATGCGGCGCTGCTGTTCTTTGCGGCTGAACCGGTCGCGCGGCTCTTTACCGGCGACCCCGCGGTTGTCGCCGAGGCCGCAACCTGGTTGCGCGCGCTCTTCCCGGTCTTTCCGCTGGCCGCGTTCCAGTCCGTGCTGCTCGTGCTGCTGCAATCGCGGGGGAGAGCCGGGCTTTCGGCCCTCGTCGGGCTCGCGCCGCAAGGCTACCTGCTCATTCCGCTCCTTATTCTCCTGCCGCTATGGGCCGGCTTCGCCGGCGTTGCTGCCGCGCCTGCGGCGGCAGCCGTCCTGGCCGCCGTGCTCGGCCTTTTTGTCGCCCGGCACGAATGGTCCGCCATACCCCGAGCGATGGCCCCGCGTCTCGCCGATCCATCTGTCGGCCCTTCCTGACATAAGAGGAAACACCATGAACGAGCCCCTGAAAGTCGACGCCTATCGCAATGCTGAGGCGCTGCTGCTGCAACGCGACGATCCGTTCGATGCCGCCGTGCCGCCGATCTACCAGACGTCGCTCTTCCTCTTCGACAGCTACGAGGAACTGGAGGACGTCTTTGCCGGCCGCTCGAAGAAGCCGATCTATTCGCGAGGCGACAATCCGACCGTGCGCCTGCTGGAGCGCCGCATCGCGGATATGGAGGGCGCGGAGGATGCCCGCGCCTTTTCCAGCGGCATGGCGGCGATCGCCGCCGCGGTGCTCGCCTTCGTCGGCCCGGGCGACCGCATTGTTACCGTGCGGCACGTCTATAGCGATGCCTTCCGCTTCTTCGAGAAGGTGCTGAAACGCTTCGGGATCCTCGTCGATTATGTCGACGGCACCGATACGGAGGCGATGGTCGCCGCGCTGCCCGGCGCCCGCCTCGCATATCTGGAAAACCCGACCTCCATGGTCTTCGAACTGCAGGATCTGAAGGCGATCGGCGAGGCCGCCCGCCGCCACGGCGTCGTGACCATCGTCGACAATTCCTGGGCGACGCCGCTCTACCAGAACCCGCTCGATTTCGGCATTGATCTCGTCATTCACGCGGCGTCAAAGTATCTCGGCGGGCAAAGCGATACGGTTGCCGGCCTCGTCGCTGGCTCGAAGGCGCATATCGACCGGATCAATGGCGAGATCTATCCCTATACCGGCGCGAAACTCGCACCCTTCGAAGCCTGGCTGGTACTGCGCAACCTCGAAACCCTGCCGTTCCGCATGCGCCATCACCACGAGGCTGGCCTTGCCGTGGCTTCCTGGCTCCAGGCGCATGAGGATCTGACCGGCGTCTTGCATCCGGCTTTCTACGACCATCCCGGAAAGGCCGCCTTCCGCGGCTTCGGCGGCCTGTTCTCCTTCACGGTCTCGGACGGCATAGACGTGGCGTCCTTCGTCAATGCGCTGCGCCTGGTGCGCATCGGGGTGAGCTGGGGCGGGCCGGAAAGCCTCGTCGTGCCGGCCAAGGCTGCGCTCAGCATCTCGCCGGAAACCAACGTGTTCGCCCGCTTCGGCGTCAGCGATCGCACGATCCGCCTGAATGTCGGGTTGCATTCTGCGGAAAGAGTCATCGCCGATCTGGATCAAGCCTTGCGGGCGGCGAAACGCTAGACCGGGCGATATGCTTCCGCACCATGCCCGGAGCGGTGCAGCCCCGCCGCTCCGCTCCCCGACATTACTCCAATTTCCAGAGACACCATGCCCCTCTCGAACGAAACGCTGATCTCGCTTGCCGGCGAATACGGTACGCCGCTCTGGGTCTACGACGCCTCGTCCATCCGCCGCCGCATCGCGCAGCTCTCCGCCTTCGATGTCGTGCGCTATGCGCAAAAAGCCTGTTCGAACATTCATGTCCTTGACGAGATGCGCAAGGCCGGTGTGCGGGTCGACGCCGTCTCGCTCGGGGAAATCGAGCGGGCGAAGCGGGCCGGCTTTGCCGTCGGCAATATCTCGGGCACGGCGGACGTCGTTTTCACTGCCGATCTCCTCGACCGCGCTACCCTCGAGCGCGTCGTCGCCGACGGGATAGAGGTCAATGCCGGCTCCATCGACATGCTGCGGCAACTTGGTGAACGCTCGCCGGGCCATCGCGTCTGGCTGCGCCTCAATCCGGGTTTCGGGCACGGCCACAGCAACAAGACCAATACCGGTGGAGAAAGCAGCAAGCACGGCATCTGGTTCGAGCAGTTGCAGGATGCCATGGCGCTCGTGCGCCGCCATGCGCTGACGCTCGTCGGCCTTCACATGCACATCGGCTCGGGTGTCGATTACGGTCACCTGCAACGGGTTTGCGGGGCAATGGTGGACCTCTGCCGCAAGCTGGGCGCCGATATCGAAGCCGTCTCCGCCGGCGGCGGCCTCTCCGTACCTTACCGGGAGGAGGAAGAGGAGATCGAGCCCGCCCACTATTTTTCGCTCTGGAATGCGGCGCGGCTGGAGATCGAGGCGCAAGTCGGACACGCCGTCAGGCTCGAAATCGAGCCCGGCCGCTACCTTGTTGCCGATTCCGGCGTGCTCGTCTCGGAGGTCCGCGCCGTCAAGACCATGGGGCGGAACCGCTTCGTGCTCGTCGATGCCGGTTTCAGCGAACTAGCCCGGCCCGCCATGTATGGCAGCTACCACCGCATTTCCGCCATTCCGGAGCGGGCTCAAATGCTGCCGTCGATCATCGCCGGCCCCCTTTGCGAATCCGGCGACGTCTTCACCCAGACCGAAACCGGGACGGTGCTGCCCCGCGACCTCCCCGAAGTCGAGGTCGGCGATCATCTGGTTTTCCATGGCGCCGGCGCCTATGGCGCGACGATGTCGTCGAACTACAACAGCCGGCTTTATGTACCGGAGGTGCTCGTCGACGAGTCCAGGCACACCTTGATCCGCCGCCGCCAGACGTTGGACGAACTGCTGACGCTCGAAACCGGTTTGCCGTGACGCGCATTTCAACGAGCTATCATCCCGCCATGTCGGGAAATCCCTTGAGGGGGAACGGAGCTCGTCGGCATAAATCCGCGGATATCTGCCGCAGGATATTTTCGGCGCCCGTTTCGCGCTAACGTTGTCCGAATCGATCCTGATCGTGGTGATGCCGGGGGAACTGATGCTCGAGGCCATAGCTCTTCTAGCCTTCGTGATGGCGCTCGTTGCTTTCCTCGGCGGCCGGAGGACGGCCGAGCGCCTCGACCGTGAAATCGAGAGCCTGAAGGCGGAGATCGCGCGGCTCGGGAGAGAGTCGACGGAACAGCGCTCCCCGGATATCGAAGCTGCGAGGACGGAGGCTGACGTTGCGAAGGCTGCCGAGCCCGAGGCGATGGCCGACGGTCCATGGGCGCGGGCGCGGCAGGACGCTCACGCCGTTGCTGACGAAACCAGGGGTGCTGCCGAAAGCCTCGACGAGGAGGCCGCGCCACCGGCGATACCCTCGGCTGCGGCAGCGCGGACCGAGAGCCTGGAGAGCCGGATCGGCGGGAGGTGGCCGGTCTGGGTCGGGGGGCTCGCCTTGGCGCTCGGCGGCTATTTCCTCGTGCAGTATTCGATCGATGCCGGCTTGCTGAGCCCCCCGGTCCGCTTGACCCTCGCCGCCCTCTTCGGGCTCGCGCTCGGAGCAGCCGGCGAGGTGATCCGCCGGCGCGCCGTGCCTGCTGTCGCGGACCGCTTCCGCAACGCGATGATACCGGGCGTTCTGACCGCTGCCGGTGCCGTCACCCTGTTTGGCGTCGTCTATGCCGCCTATGGCATCTACGGCTTCATCGGCACTGCAGCCGCTTTCATTCTGCTGGCGGTGATTTCGCTTGCGACGGTGGGGCTGTCACTGCTGCACGGTCAGGCGTTTGCCGGCCTCGGTCTTCTCGCATCGCTTCTGACGCCCCTGTTCGTCTCCAGCGGAGAGCCGCGCCCCTGGGTGTTGTTCGGCTTCCTTGCGGCCGCATGGCTCGCCACGCTTGCCGCGTCGCGTCTGCGCCGCTGGTCGGTCGTTCCGACGCTTGCCAATGCCGGCCTCGGGCTCTGGGGCCTTGCCTATGTAGCGCTCGCGACGCCTTTCGAGGCGCCTCCGGTGACCTTCGCGCTCCTGGTGATGATCGCCGGTGTCGCACTGATCTGGCCGGGCCTCGGCGAGCGGGACGCGGAGCCGAGCGGAGCGCCGGCGGCGGGCGCCTGGGAGCGGCTCTTCAAGCCGCCCCGACTTGCCATCTCCATCTCGGCGGCGATCGTCGCAGCCGTTCTCGCGCTGCTGTTCATCAGCCCGACCGTCGACGCCCAGCGTTTCCCGGTGACCGAATTCGTGGTCGTCGTCGCGGCGCTTGCCGCTGCAGGCTCCTTGCGTCCAAATGCGGTCTATGGGGCACTGCTCGCCGCCTTCGGTGCCATCGCAGGTACCTGGAGCTTGACTGCGCTCAGTGGTGTTCTGTCCTATCTCGATCCGTCTTTGGCCGATTTGCCGCCCGAGATCGTCGTCCCTGGCCGCACGGCCATGCTGAGCGCCATGATACTTTCGGCGCTCTTCGTCCTCTTCGGCGCCCTCGTGCTTGCCCGGCGCCCGGCGGGGAATCGGCCATTCGTCGTTCTTTGGGCAGGTCTCGCCGCGGCAATGCCAAATGCGCTTCTGGCCATGTCGTTCCTGATGACGGGCAATTTCACCTTCGACCTGCCGCATGGCCTCGTCGCCTTCGCCGGCGGGCTGTTCCTTCTCGGGCTAGTCGAATGGCTCTATCGCCGGGGCATAGAGGCGGGGGAAGCCGACGTTCCCGGCGGTCTGCTGGCGCTCGGCTCCTTCGGTCTTCTCGTCATCGGGCTTCACGCCTGGACCGACGGCCTGGTGACGACACTGGCGATCGCCTTCCTCGGGGCCGCATACAGCTTCGCGACGCGTCTTCGCTCCTGGCCGGTTCTTCCCTGGGTGACGGTCGCCGGCGCGGTCGTCGTTCTCGCGCGGATTGCCTGGGAGCCGACGATCGTCGGGCCGGGCAGCCTCGGAACGGTGCCGGTCTTCAATGCGCTGCTCCCGGGCTACGGCATCCCGGCGTTGTTGCTCGTCGCCTCCGCCTATTTCCTGAGGACCTTGCCGGATGTGCGGGTGCGCAACCTGCTGCAGGCGCTGGCGAGCCTTTTCGTGCTTCTGACGGTCGCGATCCTCGTTCGCCACGCGATGAACCGCGGCGTGCTCGACAGTTCCGTCCCGACACTCGGTGAGCAGGCGATCTACACGCTTCTCGCGATCGGCGCCTCCGGGATATTCATGACACTCGACGGGAGGTCGCCGAGTCCGGTGTTCCGCTACGGCGGCATGGTGCTCGGGGTCCTGTCGATGCTTTCCGTGCTTGCCGCCCACCTCGTCGGTCTGAACCCGTATTTCAGCGGCGAACTGCTCGGAAGCGTTCCCTTCTTCGACCTGCTCCTCATCGGGTATCTGCTCCCCGCCATCGGCTATGCGGGGCTTGCCCGGTATGCGCGGGGCCGTCGCCCGCTGCCCTATGTGGCGGCGCTCGCCGTCAGTGGCGCCGTTCTCGCCTTCGCCTGGGCGAGCCTCAGCGTGCGCCGTTTCTGGCAAGGGCAGAACGTCGCCGATTGGAAGGGCTTCCTGCAGGGTGAGACCTACACCTATTCGGTGGTCTGGCTGGTTCTCGGCGTGCTGCTTCTCGTGGTCGGCTCGCGCATGAATGCCAAGAGCATCCGTATCGCCTCGGCGGTGCTGGTCTTCATCGCCGTGCTCAAGGTATTCCTGGTCGACATGTCCAATCTCGAAGGCTTTCTGCGGGCGCTGTCCTTCATCGGCCTGGGGGCGGTACTGATCGGTATCGGGCTCTTCTACCAGAAGATATTGTCGGGCAGCGCTGGCAACGGGGCTCACCGCGCATGAGCCGACTTCCTGCACTCGCGGCCGCCTTCGCACCCCATGACCGGCTCGCCGGCGAACTCCTCCCGCATGCCTTCGCCGCGGACGATGGTTCCCATGACGCCTCGCATCTCATCCGAGTCTGGAAAAACGCTCTCCGCATCCAGTCGGAGGAGGGTGGCAACACCCGCCTGCTGGCCGCCGCCGTGCTGCTGCACGACTGCGTGTCGGTCGAGAAAAATTCCCCACAGCGTGCAGCGGCTTCTCGGCTGGCGGCCGAAAAGGCGTCCGAAATCCTCGAGAGGCTCGGCTGGAGTGCGGCCGATATCACATCCGTCGCCCACGCCGTTCTGACACACAGCTTTTCGGCCAATCTGCCGCCGGAAACGCTGGAGGCGCAGATTCTGCAGGATGCCGATCGGCTCGATGCCATCGGCATGGTCGGCGCTGCCCGCTGCTTTTACATCGCCGGGCGCATGAACAGCGCGCTTTATGATCCCCTCGATCCCCTGGCCGAAGCCCGCCCGCTCGACGACAAGGCTTTCGCGATCGACCATTTCGAGGCGAAGCTCTTCCGCCTGGCGAAAGATTTCCAGACCGCGGCGGGGCGGCGGTTGGCTGTCGAGCGGCAGGAGCGGCTTCGCGGCGTGCTTGCCATGATGCTGGATGAAATCTAAAAGCCTCAATGGGTTGGCCCGTCCCGGTGAATCAGATTGGCAACGGCCTGACTCGATTTCTGAATTCGGAAAATTGACATGCAAGTGACCGGCCTGAACATCCATCCCCTGAAGAGCGGTCGCGCGGTGCCGCAAACGGCCGTTACCGTCAATCTCGACGGACTCGCCGGCGACCGGCGCTTCATGCTGGTCGCGCCCGACGGACATTTCATCACACAGCGCGAGCTGCAGGCGCTTGCGCAGGTGGAGGCGGAGCATGTCGCCGGCGGTGTGCGCCTGCGGATGAACGGCAAGGAGCTTTCCGTTCGCTTCGACCCGAATGACCGCCTCGATGTCCGGGTCTGGTCGAGCGACGTCAATGCGGCTGTCGCCGGGGGTGCTGCAAACGACATGCTGTCCGGCTGGTTCGGCCGCCCCGTCAAGCTCGTCCGCATGGACGATGAGGCCGAGCGCTTCGTCGGCGCCGAATGGGCGGGAGCGGCGGCGCCCGTCGCATTCGCCGACGGCTTCCCGGTTCTGGTTACGACAACGGGCTCGCTCGCCGACCTCAACCGCACCCTGATGGAAAAGGGGCAGGAGCCGGTCGGCATGGAGCGCTTCCGCACCAATATCGTCATCGATTGCGACGAGGCCTGGGCCGAGGACTTCTGGGAGAGCCTGGAGATTGCCGGGATTACCTTCGATCTCGTAAAGCCCTGCGCCCGGTGCATCATGACGACGCAGGATCAGACGACCGGCGAACGCGTCGGCGGTAACCCGATCCAGGGTCTTTCGGTAAAGCGCATGTCTGCGGACCGGCGCGTGCCCGGCGTGCTCTTCGGCTGGAACGCCGTGCCGCGGGGGGAGGGCATTGTCAGGCTCGGCGACGCGGTCGAGGTCCTCCGCCGTCGCGAGGAGCGCTGGCCGATGAAGGTGCGCTGAGGCGGCTTAAAACGCGGCCGTGCGAAAAGGTGCGAGCGGCCGGCGCATCAATTCCTGTGATGCCACGCTCAATATTATTGGTTTCCCCCGGGCTCGCCGCCACCATAGGATGGCCCCTCATCATCAGGAGCTTGCCCATGTCTGCCATTTCTCCCGCAGTCACCCGTCCGGCGGACCGCAGCGGTCTGCCCTGGCTCATCATCTTCGCCGGCTCCATCATCGCGATGCTGACCTTCGGTCCGCGCTCCGCCATGGGGTTCTTCCAGCTGCCGATGCTTGCCGAGAAGGGTTGGGACCGGACGACCTTCGGCCTGGCAATGGCGTTTCAAAATCTCTGTTGGGGTCTTGGCCAACCGTTCTTCGGCGCGATCGCCGACAAGTTCGGCACCTGGCGCGTGCTCGCCCTCTCCGGCCTCGTCTATGCCGCGGGACTGATCCTGATGGCCTTCGCGGATGCGCCGATCTGGCTGCATATCGGCGGCGGCGTACTGGTCGGGCTGGGCGTTGCGTCGGGTTCCTTCGGCATCGTGCTTTCCGCCTTTGCCCGCAACGTCGCGCCCGAGCAGCGCTCGCTCGCCTTCGGCATAGGCACCGCCGCCGGCTCGGCCGGCATGTTCCTCTTCGCGCCGCTGAGCCAAGGCCTCATCTCCGCCTATGGCTGGTCCGACAGCCTCGTCTATCTCGGCCTCATGATGCTGCTCGTTCCGCTCTTTGCGATTCCGCTGCGCGGCAATGCCTCTTCCGGGCGCCAGTCCGAGGCATTGTTCAAGCAGACAGTCGGGGAAGCGCTCAAGGAAGCGCTCGGGCACAAGAGCTATCTTCTGCTCGTCTCGGGTTTCTTCGTCTGCGGCTATCAGGTCGCTTTCATCACCGCGCATTTTCCGGCCTATATCGGCGATATCGGAATCGACGCCCGCTATGCGGTAATCGCGCTGGCGTTGATCGGCTTCTTCAACATCATCGGCTCTTTCTCGGCGGGCATCATCGGCCAGCGTTATTCGAAGCCCTATTTCCTGGCGCTGATCTATCTGGCCCGTTCAGTCGTCGTCTCGGCCTTCCTGTTGCTGCCGCAAACGCCGACATCGGTCATCGTCTTCGCGGTCGCCATGGGCCTCCTGTGGCTCTCGACGGTGCCGCCGACCAACGGGCTGGTGGCGATCATGTTCGGCACGCGGCATCTCGGCCTGCTCGGCGGCATCGTGTTCCTGTCGCACCAGATCGGTTCATTTCTCGGCGTATGGATGGGCGGCTATCTCTACGACCAATTCGGATCCTACGATCCGGTCTGGTGGGTGGGCGTCGCGCTCGGAGTGTTCGCGGCCATCGTGCACTGGCCGATCGAGGAGCGTGCCGTCGCCCGCCCGGCAATGGCCTGATCACCAAAATGTCGCGATGCGCCCGTGCGATATGCGGGCGTGTCGTTTCCACCCTGCGCGCTTGAAATCTGTCACAAAACTTTCTAAATCAGTTCCGGCGGCTCAGCCGCTTTTGTTTTGATCTAATTATGCTCATTTTGAGCATAATTAGAAATTGCCGGAAACGGCGAGAGAGGAGAGCCCGATGACCACTCTTGACCTTCGCAAGGAAGCGGCGCCCGCTCCGGCCTTTGCAAGCGCTGCGGCACGCTTCGGTGTCATCGAAAAGCCGGATCTCGCCTTCACCCCGGCTGTCGCGCGCGAGACCGAGCACCTTTACGAAAAGGTCAAGGACTTCATTCCTGCGTTCGAGTGGGCGGCATATGCGCCTTACGTTCATGCGATCAACCGGTTGAAGAAGGAACGCAACGCGGTCATCCTGGCCCACAATTACCAGACGCCGGACATTTTTCACTGCGTGGCGGACATCGTCGGCGATTCGCTCCAGCTTGCGCGCGACGCTACCAAGGTCGACGCGGAGATCATCATCCAGTGCGGCGTGCACTTCATGGCCGAGACGTCGAAGCTGCTCAATCCGGAAAAAACGGTGCTCATTCCCGATGCGAGAGCAGGTTGCTCGCTTTCGGACTCGATCACCGGAGCGGATGTGCGGCTCCTCAGGGAACGCTATCCGGGCGTGCCGGTCGTCACCTATGTCAACACCTCGGCCGACGTGAAGGCGGAGACCGACATCTGCTGCACCTCCTCCAACGTGCTGGCAGTAGTCGAAAGCCTGGAGTCCGACACCGTGCTCTGCATCCCGGACGAGTATCTGGCGATGAACGTGGCGCGCCAGACGAATAAGAAGATCCTGACCTGGAAAGGTCATTGCGAGGTGCACGAGCGCTTCACGGCAGCCGAACTCCTGGCTTACAAGGAAGCCAATCCCGGCATCGAGATCGTCGGCCATCCGGAATGCCACCCCGATGTCATCGCCGTCTGCGATTTCTCCGGTTCCACATCGGGCATGATCAATTACGTCAAGGACAAGCGGCCGCAACGGGTGCTGCTGGTGACGGAATGCTCGATGGCCTCGAATATCCAGTCGGAAGTCAAGGGCGTCGATTTCGTCAAGCCGTGCAACCTGTGTCCGCACATGAAGCGCATCACGCTGCCGAAGATCCTCGACAGCCTGCTCGACATGACGGAAGAGGTTCTGGTCGATCCGGCGATCGCCGACCGCGCGCGGCTGGCGGTCGAGCGCATGGTGAACCTCAAGCAGTGATCAATGCCGGGGCAAACCCGGCGCAGGCCCGTGGAGGAGTTATCGAGCCATGCTGACCGACCATTTCCGCCCGCAGTCCTTCAACGGGATCGATGACATCGTCATCGTCGGCGGCGGCCTTGCCGGGCTTTTCTGCGCGCTGAAACTGGCGCCGCGTCCCGTTACGATCCTTGCCGCCGCACCGATCGGCTACGGCGCTTCCTCGGCCTGGGCGCAAGGCGGCATAGCCGCCGCGATGAGCAGGGGCGATACATTCGAGAAGCATGTCGCCGACACGGTTGCGGCCGGTGCCGGTATCGTCGACGAGAAGATGACGCGCATGATGGTCGCAGAGGGCCCGGCCCGCATCCACGATCTGCTCGAATTCGGGGTGCCCTTCGACCGCGACCTGGAGGGAAAGCTCCTGCTTTCGCGGGAAGCCGCGCATTCCGAGCGGCGCATCGTCCGCGTCAAGGGCGACATGGCCGGCAAGTCGATCATGGAGGCGCTCATTGCCGCGGTGCGCAATACCCCGTCGATCCGGGTGATCGAGGGCTACGTGGTCGAGGAACTGGTGCGCGAGGGCCGGTTCATCTCCGGCGTGATCGCGCGGCCGGATGCCGGCCAGTCGAAGAGCCGCGTTTCCTTCCCGGCGCGCGCCGTCGTTCTTTGCTCGGGCGGTGTCGGCCATCTCTATGCGGTCACCACCAATCCATGGGAAGCATGCGGCCAGGGCGTCGGCATGGCGGCGCGGGCGGGCGCCATCATTGCCGATCCCGAGTTCGTCCAGTTTCATCCGACCGCGATAGACATCGGCAAGGACCCGGCGCCGCTTGCCACCGAGGCGTTGCGCGGAGATGGCGCCACCCTGGTGAACTCGCAAGGCCGCCGTTTCATGCTCGACATCCATCCCGATGGAGAGCTCGCGCCGCGCGATATCGTCTCGCGTGGGGTCTTTGCGGAAGTCCAGGCCGGACGCGGCGCCTTCCTCGATTGCACAAAGGCCGTCGGCAGGCATTTTCCTGAGATGTTCCCGACCGTCTACGCCTCATGCATGGCAGCGGGCATCGATCCGGTCAGGCAACCGATCCCCGTCACGCCTGCCGTGCACTACCACATGGGCGGCGTGCTGACGGACGGGGAGGGGCGTACCTCCATCGACGGCCTCTGGGCGGCGGGCGAAGTGACATCGACCGGCGTTCACGGCGCGAACCGTCTTGCCTCGAATTCGCTGCTGGAGGCGGTCGTCTTCGCGGCGCGGATCGCGGAGAATATCAAGGGCAGCCTGCCGGCCCCGAAGCTGACTGCCTGGGGCGACAATGCCGGCGAGAACGACGATCCGGTGACGGTCGAGGACAGCCCGCCTTTCAAGGTGCTGCGGCAATTGATGAGCGATTGCGTCGGGGTCGTGCGTACGCGCGAAAGCCTGACCCGGGCGATCCGGGGGATTGCGGAACTCGAGAGGACGAACAAGCGCCTGCGCTTCGCCAATATCGTTACCACGGCCAAGCTCATCGCGATCGCCGCCCTGCAGCGGACGGAAAGCCGCGGCGGTCATTTTCGGGCCGATTGCCCGGACGAGCGACCGGAATGGCGGCGCCGGACCTATCTGACGCTTGCCCAGGCGGAGCGTCTGGCCGCGGACGTGGCCGAGAGCGAGCCGGCATGACGGCGGCAAACGCGAAATTAGAAGCTACTCCAATCGCAGGAACGACATAATGATCGCCCTTCGCCCGGAACTGCCCGCTCTCATGGTCGAGGAGCAGGTGAAAGCGGCCCTTTTGGAAGATCTCGGCCGGGCCGGTGACATCACCACCCTCTCGACGATCGGGCCGGAGCGGACAGCCGCCGCGAATATGAGCGTGCGCGAAGCGGGCGTGATTGCGGGGCTGGAACTGGCGCGAACCGCCTTCCGCCTGATCGACCCGTCGATCCGCTTCGAGGCGCTCGCTGCGGACGGCGACCGGGTGGCGCCAGGTACGACGATTGCGCGAATTTCCGGCCGTGCCCGAGGACTCCTTTCGGCCGAGCGGGTGGCGCTCAACTTTCTCATGCATCTCTCGGGGGTCGCGACCTACACGGCGACGTTCGCCGACGAGATCGCCCATACGAGCGCCAAGGTCTGCTGCACGCGCAAGACGATCCCCGGCCTTCGCGCTCTTGAAAAATACGCCGTTCGCCTCGGCGGCGGCTCCAATCATCGTTACGGCCTCGACGACGCGGTGCTGATCAAGGATAACCATATCGCCGTTTCCGGCGGTGTTGCCGGCGCCGTCCGCGCCGCGCGGGCCTATTGCGGCCATCTCGTCAAGGTCGAGGTCGAAGTCGACGGCCTCGCCCAGTTGCGCGAGGCGCTGACCGCCTCGCCGGACGTGGTCCTGCTCGACAATATGGGGCCGGAACTGCTGCGCGAGGCCGTCGCAACCAACGCGGCACATTGGGGACTGTCCGCCGCTTCCTATCCCGGTGACCTGCGCCGCACCAGGCTGGAGGCGTCGGGAAACGTTAAGATCGAAACCATTCGGGCAATCGCCGAAACGGGCGTCGACTACATCTCGACTTCGAAGATCACGATGGCCGCACCGACGCTCGACATCGGTCTGGACGTGTCGATTTAGCTCAATTCGCCGGATGACTGCAACTCAGCCGCGTTTTTGCGGAACGACCTCGGCAGCCGCGCGTTGTCTTCTATCGACCCGCGAGTGAGAGGGAGAACTCCGATGATGAGAACGATGATCGCGATCGCCTGTGCGGCAGGCTTGGCGGGTGCCGCTTCGGCACAACAATCCTCGCAAACGGCAACGGCCGAGTTCGTGGGCAAGGACGGTACCGACATCGGGCGGGCCACTTTGACGGCAGGTGGCAAGGGCGTGCTGATCGAGATGGAGATAAGCGGCCTGCCGAAGGATACCTGGGTCGCTTTTCACGCTCACGAAATGGGGCGCTGCGATCCCAAGGACGGGTTCGAGTCGGCGGGAAAGCATTTTGCCGGCGAGGATGAAAATTCCGAGCACGGCTTCCTCGCTTCCAATGGCCCGCATGCCGGTGACATGCCCAACCAGTATGTCGGCGCCGATGGCATCCTGCGTGCCCAGGTCTTCAACAGCTTCGTGTCTCTCGACGACAAGGCCACCGCCCTTCGCGGCCGGGCCCTGGTGATCCATATGCATTCGGACGACAACCGCAGCCAGCCCTCCGGCGATGCCGGCGACCGGCTGGCCTGCGCGGTGGTGAAATAGTGCATCTCGCCCGGTGCGCAGCGGTTTTGGCAAAACGCGACGCGCTTTAAGGTTCAGCGGCCGCCGACCTTGAGGCCGGGCGCTGGCCGCTCGTCCAGGATTTGGCGGCGGAAGCGGAAGAGTGCGGCCGGACGGCCACCGGTGGATGCCAGGGTCTCTCCCGTCGGCTCGACGAGCTCCGCTCCTTCGACCAGCCGGCGGAAGTTCTGCTTGTGGAGATGGCGTCCTGAAATCGCCTCGACGGTTGCCTGCAGATCGGTAAGGGTGAATGCCGGCGGCATCAGCTCGAAGACCACCGGCCGGTATTTGAGCTTGCCGCGCAGTCTCGCGACAGCGGTCGCGACGATCCGGCGGTGGTCGTGGCGCATCGCCAGCCCCGCCGCCGGGTTTTCCGGTTCGCGGCAATGGCCGTCGATCACGGCCTCGCGCACCAGACCCGCCTCATAGAGCAATTCGTAGCGCTCCAGCACGCGCTCTTCGTCCCAGGGAAAGTCGTCAAGGCCGAAGGCGAGGCGTATCCGTGAACGACGCTGTGCGGAGGCCGGCTTTTCGTCGCCGGACTCCCAGCGAACAAGCGCCGGCAGGATGGTCTGGTCGAGTATCGCGGGACGTCCGAGACGCCAGTCTTCCCAGGGCAGATAGCCGTACCAGTCGCGCCAATGCGCGCCCGCCTCGGCCAGCCTCTCGTTGTTCTCGGCGTCGGTGCGCGTCAGCGCCAGGTAGCCGACGGACACCATGTGCTTACCTTCCTCGCCGGGCAGACGCTGGCGCCCACGGTCGCCGAAGGTGTAGAGCTGCTCGATATAGCCGAGCTTGAGCGCCGTACGCTTCTCGACGCGCGCCCGCAGGCTTGCCTCGAAAGTGCGGTGGCGGGCCGGATCGAAGGGGCCGAAGGGCAGGCTGTCGCGAGCGTCCCCGTCCGCCTCGCTGACGGCGAGGATGCGCGGGCTGCGACTGACGACCGCGACGATCACGGCATTGAGCCCGATCTCGACCGTGACCGGCTGCGCTTCACCCGGCATGTTGCACGTCTTGCAGGGGCAGGATGAACGGAGCATTGCCGTCGGCATCCGCGCCGCGGCCGATGGCTCGCACTGCGGCGACGAGCGCACCCTTGCGGGACAACGCCCGGTCGCCGATTTCCACGAGCCGCGCATTCGGCGTCGCATAGGGCGAGGCAAGCCGGAGGCGCTTCGCGAGCGCGTGGTCGTCCTGGTCCGGTTCGACGGCGAGTGCGGCGATCAGCGCGGCCGCAGGCGAGCGGGAGACGCCCATCCAGCAATGTATGAGCATCGGCCGCGTCCGGTCCCATTTGCGGGCGAAATCGATGATTCGATGAACGTGTTCTTCCTGCGGCGCAATCAGGTCGCCCGTTCCGGCGAAGCTGATGTCGTTCACGCCGATCGTCAGATGCTTCGCATGGTCGATGACGGCTGGGCGATGAAAATTCTGACCCTTCGCAAGCAGGCTCAGCATTTCGCGGCAGCCGTGCCGGACGGCCATCTCCGCGATGCGCTGAAGCGGCGAGACGACGATTGCCGTCATGGTCACGCCTCCTGTCTCGCCTTGGCGCGTTCGGACTCCAGCGCATTGAAGCGCGTGGCGAAGAGCCGCTGCGCCTCGACCGCGGGCAGAGGGTCGATCAGCAACGTCTCGCGGGTGATGCCGCGCGGCTGACCGAAGAACTTGCGGGCCTCCTCTGCTGAAAAGCCGGCAAGTTCCGTCGCTTCGAAATAGGCCGCGATACGGTCGGCCTTCTTGATCCGCTCCTTGAGCTCCCTGGGCGTATGTGCCGGAAGCCCGAAGCGCAGGTGGACCGCATTCTCCAGGCGCTTCTCCACGGTCTTGTAACCGCCGCCGACGACGGCCTTGAACGGCGAGATCATGTCGCCGATGACGTATTCCGGCGCGTCGTGAAGCAGGGCCATCAGGCAATCCTGGGCATCGCAGCGATTGGTGCGGCGGAAAATCTCCTCGACAACGAGACTGTGCTGGGCAACGGAGAAGGCGTGGTCGCCGGAAGTCTGCCCGTTCCAACGCGCCACGCGGGCGAGTCCGTGGGCGATGTCGGAAAGCTCGACGTCGAGCGGTGAGGGGTCGAGAAGATCGAGCCGCCGCCCGGAAAGCATACGCTGCCACGCACGCGCACTCATCATGCGCTCGCCTCGCCTGTCTCGTTCGGAAAGACGAGTCCCGTCCAGGCGGGCAGCGTGAGGGTAAGACGCACATCGCCTGCAAGAATGGCCTCACCCTTGGCGATCGCTTCGCCTGCCTTGTCGATCCTGACGATAGCCAGGCCGTCCCGATCCAGTACGGTGCCGAGAGAACCGATCGGCCGTCCGTTGACCGAAATGTTGGTTCCGCTCGGCGGCAGCGTCGCCTCGCCGGCGACGATGACGAGGCGGCGTCGCGCAGTGCCTCGGTGCTGCATGCGCGAAACGACTTCCTGCCCGACATAGCAGCCCTTGCGGAAGGAAAGGCCGCCGTTCATGTCCATGAGCACGTCATGCGGAAAGGCATCTTGCAGGTCGTAGTCGCGGCCGGCAACGGCGATGCCCGCCGCGATTCTGAGCCGGTCCAGATCGGCGACGCCCGCTTCCGCTGCAGGCATGTCGCGATAGAGGCGGAAAGCGGAAATGCCCGCCTTCTCGAACCGATGATCGCGATAGCTCCCGGCAGGCGCATCTTCTCCGAACACGACCGTGACCGGCGCCGGCGAATTGAGCGACAGCTCCACTGCCGATCGCAACTTGTACATCGTCAGGCGCTTGACGAGCGCGTCGGCTTGATCCTCCGTCGTCTCCAGACGCAACGCTTCGCCGTCGCGGGAGATCAGGAAATCGAAAAGGATCTTGCCCTGCGGCGTCAGCAGCGCGCCGGGCCTGACCTCGTCGGGGGTCAACGAGGCGATATCCGTCGTGATCAGCGTCTGAAGAAGGGTCTCCGCGTCCTTTCCGGAGACACGAATGATTGCGCGGCCGTCGAGGCAAACCATTGGCATATGTCGAGTCCTATTCTCTATTCCGAAGAGGTAGGATGTCTGCCGGGGAAGGGCAAGCATGCCGTGCGGGAACCGCCAGCATTTCCGTCTCTCCGGCACGAGACGCGCTCAATCGCCCGCGACGAAGAACTTCCACTTTCCATCCGGCGTGATGCCGACGCGGTAGAAATTGTAGGTGCCGAACTCTTCCATCCCGGCGAAATCGCCGGCGGTCACCAGTCGGAAGAGGTCGACCTTTTCCGGGGCGGTCAGCGACGAGAGCGGCTTCTCGGCGAAATAGGGCCAGACATAGGCCTCCTCGGGAGTACCCTTGTCCGCAAGCACGAAGCCCGTCGACATGACGTCGAGGAGGATGGCCAGAATTTCGATGCCGTCCTGGTCGCCGGAAAGACTTTTGAGTGCGGCAATCGGGTCGTCTTCCCCGGCGGTGGCGGTAACCTGGGTCTGGGTGGGGCCCTTGCCGAGCAGGGGGCGCAACCGCTCGATGTCACCCGAAGCCGCGGCCTCGACGATCAGTTCGCGCATGCGTGCGACCGGCACCGGGATCTTCGAAACATCCGTCAGGACCTCGACAGGCTCCACAACGTCAGGCGCGGCGATCTCATCGTCCTTCGACTCGACGGCCGTCCTGTCGACGAGAGGGTCTGGCATCGGAATTTCGAGGGGGGCCCGTTCTTCCGGCGCGGACTCTTCGGCCTCGTCGCCTGGGGCTGCGTTCTGTTCGCCGGCAGGGGCAGGGGCGCCCTGAAACTCACTGAGCGCGAACGCGGGCGCAGGGGGCATGGTCGCACTCGCCAGCAGCAACACGACAAGACCAACCGGGAAGGCCCGGTTTGCAGGGTTCCGGTTCATCGGGCAGTCCTGATGTTACTGAATCGTCCGCTCTGGCGAGAATTCTCCGGCGAGCATGCGCTCGCGAAGCGAATTAAGCATTGCCTCGGCACCTTCTTCGCCATGAAGCCGGACGGTTTCGCGCATGGCCAGCGCAATCGCCGCATCGGCGATGATTTCGGGCTCGATGCCGTCGGCCATGCCATCCGCCCAAGCCTCGTTCTGGTGCTCGAGCGCCGCCTGCATCTTCTCGTGGACGATCATGTCGTCGATGTCTGTCAGGCTTGGTTCCATCATTCGTTCCATGCGGCTTCCATTACGTGCACTGGCTAACCTAACGCCTATCGGCTGAACCGCAACTGAACGGGCAGACAGGCCGGCTACTTCTTATCACTCTCTTAACAAACTTAGCAGCCTTTTCCCGAAACGACACGGGGTCAGGGAAAAAGAGGTTAATATCTTCCTAATTTCCAAAGCGGGCGACGATTTCCGAAACGAGTGTTGCACCTTCGGCACGGTAGCGTTCTTCCGCGAGCGTCGCGGGCTCCGTACACCTGGTATAGACCGAGGCGAAGGTCCGATAGCCCCGGTTGAAAGCGGCGGTTATGCGCTCGCGCCGTTTCGGCTCTCCGGCCGCCTCCTTGTCGATCAGTTCCTGCGTGGAGCGGCGCCAGCCGTCCTCGGACTGGTCGAGACAGAGATTGCGCAGATAATGCACCGAGCCGAGAATTTCGGCGAGGCGGATCAACCGCCGGTCGTAGGGGGTCGGCTTTTCCTCCTGCGCCGCGGAAGGAGCGGCCGTCTGCTGGGCAGGCTGCTTTTCCTGAGCCGCCACGCCCGCGGCGGTCGCAAGGAGAATTCCTGTCAGCAGCAACAGTCTGAACGGGAGCCGTTTATCGGTCATGCGCCCCTCAAATCCGAACTGACGCCGGTCGTCGCCTCCGGAATACGCCTTGGCCCGCCGGCAGCCAGCTTTTCCACGCAGTCGCGCACGCTTTCCGGAATGGGCAAGGTGAAAATCTCCTCCGGTGTGAACCAGCCAACGCCGGCGGCATCATCGCAGGCGATCGCGACCAAATCAGGATCGGCTTGGACGGTGAAGACCGAAAGCAGGAAGTGACGCTCCTGCGGGCCTATACCGGGCAGGTCATAGATTTCGAAGAGCACGGGATCGCGGGCGCTGATGCCCGTTTCCTCGGCGAGTTCGCGCAATGCCGTCTGCGCAGGCGTCTCCCCGGGCTCCGCCCTGCCGCCGGGAAACGCGTACATGTCGGCTGACGGCGGATTGGCCCGCCGGACAAGAAGATAGCGGCCGTTCCGTTCGAGAATGGCGGAGGAGGCGCGCTCGGGTTGCTTCGTTATCATGGAATCGAAAATCACCTTGGTCGTTGACCCATACTACGTGAAGTGCCACATCGATGTCATGTGCGGACGTTTTGCGCTTACGGCCACGCCGGAGGAATTGCTGGAACTGTTTGGCCTGCTTGAAGCGGAGGGCTTTCCTGCGCGCTT
Organism: Sinorhizobium sp. GQ132; assembly: GCF_059758575.1. Classification (NCBI taxonomy): domain Bacteria; kingdom Pseudomonadati; phylum Pseudomonadota; class Alphaproteobacteria; order Hyphomicrobiales; family Rhizobiaceae; genus Sinorhizobium; species Sinorhizobium sp. GQ132. The sequence goes on from NZ_JCAXDX010000003.1 coordinate 480,524, forward strand.
CAACATCGCGCCGACGCAGCCGATAGTCGTTATCGTGGCCTCCGATCGGCCGGAACCGGGCAGCAACCTGCCGGAACGCAAGGCTGTCCTCGTCCGTTGGGGTTTCACGCCAGGCTGGGTAAAGGACCCGCGCAAGTTTCCGCTGCTCATCAACGCTCGGGCCGAAACCGCGATCGGCAAGGCCGCCTTCCGCGCCGCAATGCGCCATCGCCGCGTGCTGGTGCCGGCGTCCGGTTTCTACGAATGGCGCCGCCCGGTCAAGGGCAGCCGGGAGGCCTCGCAAGCCTTTTGGGTCCGGCCGAAGAAGGGCGGGATCGTGGCCTTTGCCGGGCTCATGGAGACGTGGTCTTCCGCCGACGGTTCGGAGGTCGACACCGCGGCGATCCTCACCACCGATGCGAACGGCGCCGTCAGCCACATCCATGACCGCATGCCGGTCGTGATCCAGCCCGAAGACTTTTCCCGTTGGCTCGATTGCAAGAGCCAGGAACCTCGCGAGGTGGCCGACCTCATGGTGCCGGCGGCGGAGGATTATTTCGAAGCAATCCCCGTGTCGGACAAGGTCAACAAGGTCGCCAACACCGGCCCTGAGCTCCAGGACGAGGTCACGCCCATAGCGCCGATCCCGAAGAGGGGGCGCTCTGACGATCGGGATGATGGCGGGCAGATGTCGCTGTTTTGAGCCAAGGACCGCCCCTCATCCGGCCTGCCGGCCACCTTCTCCCCGGCAAGCGGGGCGAAGGGGACGCGCGGCGCTGCTCCCAGATCGGAACTAAGCCGAACGCTTCGCGATCTTCTTGTCAGCCGGTTTAGCCCTGACTTGCAGCGCGGCTGCGAGGACGGCCTTCAGGCCAAGTGGGCGGTATTTCGTCAGCAGATCGGATGGCGGCGGGTTGCGTTCGGCAATTTTGGCGGCCTTCATTGCATGTCTTCCTTGGTGTTTTCCCTATCGGGAGCATTAGCCCTCGTGAATTTTCAACGAAAACCATGTCCCTGTTGTTCCTCGGGAAACAGGACCTGAAGCAGTGCCGGGCCGCATTGGCGAATCTCCTCCCCCTCTGACGATTTCCAGATAAGCCAAATCGTGACGAATCCATGGCTGTCATTTGCGGAATGACGACTTTCGCTTGCACGTGGCTCGCCTCTTGACCGGCGCCGGGTGACGCGCGATAAGGGTCCCCATGAAAACGGTTATCTGCATTATTTGCCGGAAGATTATTCGCTAGCGAACCGCTGGCCTGGCCGTTTTCGTCTCCAGAAATCCAAGATGACAAACGCGCGGGGCCACCCGGCGATTATATTGCGACGGCTGCATGCAGACTTGGAGATCTGGGATGGGCGGAATGCCGATTTTGAAACTGTACAACACGCTGACGCGGGAAAAAGCCGAATTCCGGCCGATCGATCCTCAGAACGTCCGCATGTATGTCTGCGGCCCGACGGTCTACGACTATGCCCATATCGGCAATGCACGGCCGATCATCGTATTCGACGTCCTGTTCCGGCTGCTTCGTCACGTCTATGGCGCGGATCACGTCATTTATGCTCGCAACATCACCGATGTGGACGACAAGATCAACGCGCGGGCATTGCGCGACTATCCCGGGCTGCCGCTGAACGAGGCGATCCGGCATGTGACCGAGAAGACCGAGGCGCAGTTCCTCGAAGATGCGGCGGTGCTCGGCTGCCTCGAGCCCACCGTGCAACCGCGCGCTACCGAAAACATCGCCGGGATGATCGAAATCATCGAAAAGCTGATCGCCAAGGGCCATGCCTACGAGGCCGAGGGAGAGGTGCTCTTCGATACACGGTCGATGGACGATTACGGCCAGCTTTCCAAGCGCAATCTCGACGAGCAGCAGGCCGGTGCCCGTGTCGCCGTCGAGGCGCACAAGAAAAACCCGGGCGATTTCGTGCTCTGGAAGCTTTCCGCCGAGCACGAGCCGGGCTGGGACAGCCCCTGGGGCCGCGGGCGGCCGGGCTGGCACATCGAATGCTCGGCGATGAGCGGGCGCTATCTCGGCGACGTGTTCGACATCCACGGCGGCGGCATCGACCTGATCTTCCCGCATCACGAAAACGAGCTCGCCCAGTCGCGTTGTGCCCACGGCACCGAGATGATGGCGAATGTCTGGATGCACAACGGCTTCCTGCAGGTCGAAGGCCGCAAGATGTCGAAGTCCGAGGGCAATTTCATCACTATCTACGAGCTTCTTCACACGGAAAAATTCGGCGGCCGCAAATGGCCCGGCGATGTACTTCGGCTGGCAATGCTGATGACCCATTACCGCGAACCGATCGACTTCTCGATCAAGCGGCTGGAGGAGGCCGAGCATCTGCTGTCGAAATGGCCGGTCTACGGCGACGCTGCAGGCGAGGCGGATCCGGCCGTCGTCACCGCCCTTGCCGACGACCTCAACACCGTGGCGGCCGTTCAGGCGCTGCATGCATTGGCGCAAAAGGCTTCCGCCGATACGCGCCATCTCGGGGCCTTCGCCGCGAGCGCGGCGCTTCTCGGGGTGGTGCCGAAGGAGGTCGAACTCGACGAGGCGGTCGTTCACGAGATCGATGGCCGTGTACGTGAGCGTCTGGAGCTTCTGAAGGCCAAGAACTACGCGCAGGCCGACGGCATCCGCGCCGATCTCCTGGCGAGAGGCATCCAACTCAAGGACGGCAAGGATCCCGAGACCGGCGAAAGAGTGACCACCTGGGAGGTGAAGCGGTCTCAGGTCTAGTTTCAGGATGGTGGCGCTGCCGGCACGCCGGAGGAAAGAGGAGGGCGAGATGGCTGACGAGATCCATATGGGCGGATGCCAGTGTGGCGCGGTCCGCTTCCGCGTCGAGGGAAAACTCGGCGATGCTTCCGTCTGCCATTGCCGCATGTGCCAGAAGGCGAGCGGCAATTTCTACCTGCCGCTCGTTTCCGTACGCGGCGCGAAGCTCGTATGGACCCGCGGCGAGCGCAAGCGCTTCCGGTCTTCGAATGTGGTTTGGCGCGGCTTCTGCGGCGACTGCGGAACGCCGCTGACCTACGAGGCGCCGGACGGCATGGCGCTCGCGATCGCTGCATTCGACAGGCCGGAAGGCATCGTGCCGACCATCCAATGGGGCGTCGAAGGAAAACTGCCCTATGTCGATCATGTATCCGAGCTGCCCGGCGAAGAGACCATGGCCGACGCCGAGGCTGTCGCCTTTCTTGCCGATCTCGTTTCTTATCAGCACCCCGATCACGACACCGAAACCTGGCCACCGGAGGAAAAAGGATGAGCAATACCGTCAGGACTGGAGGCTGCCAGTGCGGGGCCGTTCGCTTCCGCATCCACGGAGAGCTCGGGCGCCCCTCGATCTGCCATTGCCGCATGTGCCAGAAACAGTTCGGCTCGTTCTTCTCCGCCTTGGTAACCGCGCCGAAGGACGGGGTCGAGTGGATCCGTGACGAGCCGAGCTATTTCCAGTCATCGGTCAATATCGATCGCGGCTTCTGCCCGAAATGCGGTACGCCGATGACCTATCGGCATCCCGGCGGCCTCGAAATCGCCATAGGCGCCTTCGACGACCGCTCCGATCTCGCGCCGAAAATTCAGGTCAATTACCAGTCCCGGCTTCCCTGGGTCGAATCGATCTTCGAGCAGCCGGTTCACCACGATCCCGACTATTATGGGCGGCAGGAGCAGATCATCTCGTTTCAGCATCCGGACCATGAGACGGAGCAGTGGCCTCCGGGCGGAGTCTGGGCACGATGATCGGACGCATCTTCACCGGCGGCTGCCAGTGCGGCGCGGTGCGCTACCGCGCCGAGGGCACGCTGGACGATCCGCACATCTGTCATTGCCGCATGTGCCAGAAGGCGGCGGGCAACTACTTTCTGCCGCTTGCCAATATCGCGCGCGAAGATTTCCGCATCGTGCGCGGCCAGCCCGCCTGGTATCGTTCGTCCGATCTCGTGCGCCGCGGCTTTTGCCGCGATTGCGGGACGCCGCTCTTCTATGACATGCCGCATGCGAGCTTTCTGAACATCGCGCTTGGTTCGCTCGACGATCCGGATGACGTCCAGCCGGTCTACCAGTCCGGCGTCGAGTCGCGGATGTTCTGGTTTTCGCATCTGCCGCAGCTTCCCGAAACAGAGACCGACGACGGCAGCGAAGCGGCCGCCGAGCGCCATCTCATAGTCCTGGAATCCAACCGCCAGCACCCCGATTACGACACGGTGCACTGGCCGCCCGAGGAAGATCTATCGTGAGTTCTCCATTGCGTACCCTCTATCCCGAAATCGAACCCTATGCATCCGGGCACCTCGATGTGGGCGACGGCCATTCGATCTATTGGGAACGGGCGGGCACGCCCGGCGCCAAGCCGGCGGTCTTCCTCCACGGCGGCCCGGGCGGTACGATTTCGCCGAACCACCGCCGGCTCTTCGATCCGTCGCTCTACGATGTGATGCTGTTCGACCAGCGCGGCTGCGGCAGGTCGACGCCGCATGCAGAGATCGAGGCCAACACGACCTGGCACCTCGTGGCCGATATCGAACGGCTGCGGGAATTTTGCGGGGTTGGCAAGTGGCTCGTCTTTGGCGGCTCCTGGGGCTCGACGCTGGCCTTGGCCTATGCCGAGACCTATCCTGAGCGGGTAAGCGAGCTCGTCGTCAGGGGCATTTACACCCTGACCAAGGCCGAGCTCGACTGGTACTATCAGTTCGGCGTCTCGGAAATGTTCCCCGACAAGTGGGAACGCTTCATCGCGCCGATCCCGCCGGAAGAACGCCACGAGATGATGCGGGCCTATCACCGCCGCCTGACAAGCGAGGACCGCGCGACGCGGCTTGCCGCGGCCAAGGCCTGGAGCATCTGGGAGGGGGAGACCGTTACGCTTCTGCCGGAGCCGGACACCAGCACGCCCTTCGAGGAGGACGAATACGCTCATGCGTTCGCCCGCATCGAAAACCATTTCTTCGTCAATGCCGGCTGGCTGGAAGACGGGCAATTGCTGCGCGATGCCTATAAGCTCCACGGAATTCCGGGCGTGATCGTGCATGGCCGCTACGACATGCCTTGCCCGGCAAAATATGCCTGGCAGCTGCACAAGGCCTGGCCGCAAGCCGAATTCCACCTCATCGAGGGGGCGGGACATGCCTATTCGGAGCCGGGCATTCTCGACCGGCTCATCCGGGCGACCGATAAATTTGCCGGCAAGACCGAATAGAGCGGGTGCGAAGAACCCGCAATCGATCAGTGATTTGTACGTTGGAATCGAGACATGACCAGGGAACGCATCTATCTCTTCGACACGACGCTTCGGGACGGGCAGCAGACGCCGGGCATCGACTTTTCCGTCGAGGATAAGATCGCGATTGCGGCGCTGCTCGATCAATTCGGCATGGACTATGTCGAGGGCGGATATCCCGGCGCCAACCCCACGGACACGGAGTTCTTCAAGTGCCGGCGTACCGACAAGGCCTCCTTCGTCGCCTTCGGCATGACCAAGCGCGCCGGCGTCTCCGCGTCCAACGACCCGGGACTGAGCGCGCTGCTGAGCGCCAAGAGCGATGCGATCTGTCTTGTCGCCAAGAGCTGGGATTATCATGTCGAGGTGGCGCTCGGCTGCACGAACGAGGAAAATCTCGACAATATCCGCGCATCCGTGAAGGCGGTCGTCGAGTCCGGGCGCGAGGCGATGGTCGATTGCGAGCATTTCTTCGACGGCTACAAAGCGAATCCCGCCTATGCGCTCGCCTGCACGAAAACGGCTTTCGAGGCGGGCGCGCGCTGGGTCGTCCTGTGCGACACCAATGGCGGCACGCAGCCGGGCGAGATCCGCGAGATCGTCTCGGCCGTGATTGCGGCGGGAGTGCCCGGTGCAAATCTCGGCATCCATGCGCATAACGATACGGGGCAGGCGGTGGCCAACTCGCTGGCTGCGGTCGAAGCCGGCGTTCGTCAGATCCAGGGCACGCTCAACGGCATCGGGGAACGCTGCGGCAACGCCAATCTCGTGACGCTGATTGCGACGCTTGCCCTGAAGGAAACCTATTCGAACCGCTTCGAGACGGGAATCGATGCCGAGAGGCTCCAGGAGCTGACCAAGCTCGCCCATGCCTTCGACGAGTTGCTCAACCGCTCTCCCGATCCCCAGGCCCCCTATGTCGGCGCTTCGGCTTTTGCCACCAAGGCCGGCATTCACGCCTCCGCCTTGCTCAAGGACCCGAGGACCTACGAGCATGTCGCACCGGAAAGCGTCGGCAACCTGCGCAAGGTCATGGTCTCCGATCAGGGAGGCAAGGCCAATTTCATCAATGCCCTCAAGCGGCGCGGCATCACGGTCTCCAAGGACGATCCGCGGCTCGACAAGCTGATCTCGATCGTCAAGGAACGCGAGGCGACGGGCTATGCCTATGAAGGTGCGGATGCGAGCTTCACGCTGCTCGCGAGCCGTATTCTCGGCACCGTGCCCGACTTCTTCCGGGTGGAGAGCTTCCGCGTCATGGTCGAGCGCCGCTTCGACGCGAACGGCAAGCTGAAGACGGTATCGGAGGCCGTGGTCAGGGTGATCGTCGACGGCGAAACGATGATGTCGGTCGCCGAAGGGCATGGCCCGGTCAACGCGCTCGACCTCGCGCTTCGCAAGGATCTCGGCAAGTACCAGTCCGAGATCGCCGATCTGGAACTTGCCGATTACAAGGTGCGCATCCTCAACGGCGGCACCGAGGCCGTCACCCGCGTTCTGATCGAATCGACGGATCGCTCAGGGGCGCGCTGGTGGACGGTCGGCGTGTCCGACAACATCATCGACGCCTCATTTCAGGCATTGATGGACAGTATCGTCTACAAGCTGCTCAAAAACCGCGATCAGGTCGGATCGATCGCGGCCGAGTAGTTGGATCACGATGATGTCGGGTTGCGCGGGATATCCGCTTCCGTCGCATCAACGCCGTTCATCCATCGGTTCACGGAAATGAATTGGTGCATCACCGTCGGTTGGAGTAGGACGCAGGAGGACTGACGGCAATTGCTCCCGAGAGGGTTGGCCGTCGATTGCGGCCGGAGCGCTTCCCGCTCGGCTCCGGTGGAATTTCAGGATCAAAATCATGGCCGAGCCGAACGCGAATTTGCCCGCAGAGAATGTCGATTCCCCGAAGGGTTTCGCCTTCGCGCTGGCAGCCTACCTGTTGTGGGGTTTCCTGCCTTTTTTCATGAAGGCGGTGTCGCATATCCCTGCGGCGGAAGTGGTGGCGCATCGTATCGTCTGGTCGGTACCGCTCGCAGGCCTCGTGCTCGTGTGGCTCGGCCGCACGCAGGACGTGAAGGTAGCGCTGCGCTCTCCACGCGTGCTGATGATGGCCACGATCACGGCGGCTCTCATCACGGTCAACTGGGGCATCTATGTCTGGGCGATCGGGGCGGGGCGGGCCATCGAGACGGCGCTCGGCTACTATATCAACCCTCTGTTCTCCATCTTCCTCGGTGCGCTGCTGCTGAAGGAGAGGCCGAATCCGGCGCAGATGGTGGCGATCGGCCTCGCCGCGCTCGCCGTTGGCGTGCTTGCCTTCGACGCGGGCGGTCTTCCCTGGGTTTCGATCGGGCTGTGCTTTTCCTGGGGTTTCTATGCGTTCTTCCGGAAGACGCTGCCGGTCGGGCCGAACCAGGGCTTCTTCCTCGAAGTCTTGCTGCTCAGCATCCCGGCCGCAGGCTACGTCATCTGGCTCGAGGCGACCGGGCAGGGCCACTTCCTCGGCGACGCCAACATGACGGATGTCCTGCTGCTCCTCGCCTGCGGGATCGTCACCGCCGTGCCGCTGATGATCTATGCCAATGGCGCGAAGCTGCTCCGGCTTTCGACGATCGGGATCATGCAATACATCGCTCCGACGATGATCTTCCTGATCGCGGTCTTCGTTTTCCACGAACCCTTTGGAACGGCAAAACTCGTCGCCTTCGCCCTGATCTGGGCCGCGCTCTTCATCTATTCGGGAGCGATGCTTGCGGAGAGCAGGGCGCGGCGCGCGGCTCAACCGACGCCGGCCGAATAATCGGCAGAGTCAGATCACGTTCATGACTTCAGGTCGGATCGACCTGAAGTCATGAACGTGATCGATTCTAAGAAGTTAGAGCGGGGATGCGGGCGGAAAACCGCACACACTTCTCCTCGTCCCGATCCGGATCAGAGCCTGGCGATGATCTCGGCTTCGCCTTCGCGCCCGTTGGCGCGGACCGAGGCAAGGATGCCGGGGATGATGTCTTCCGCACGGTCGATCACCAGCGGCTGCACGAGATGCGCGGTGTGAACGAATCCCTGGCCGCGCATGTGGTCGATCAGCTGCAGCATCGGATCCCAGAAGCCATTGACATTGCCGAAGACCATCGGCTTCCTATGGCGGCCGAGCTGCGCCCAGGTCATGATTTCGACGATCTCCTCGAGCGTGCCGATCCCGCCCGGAAGGGCGACGAAGGCGTCGGCGCGCTCGAACATCTTGTGCTTGCGCTCATGCATGTCGGCGGTAACGATCAATTCGTTCAGCTGGCCTAGCGAGTGACGCGTCGCTTCCTTGTCCATCAGGAATTCGGGAATGATGCCGGTCACGTGTCCGCCGGACGAAAGCACGCCGCTCGCCACGGCGCCCATGATCCCGCGCGTGCCGCCGCCATAGACGAGGCGCAGGCCATGATCGGCGATCGATTTGCCGAGGGTGCGGCCGGCCTGCATGTGGGCTTCGTCACGCCCGGGCTGAGAACCGCAATAAACGCAAACGGATAGAATCGGCGTGGTTTCCTCGTTCATGGTCCCACCAGAAATTGCAGTGCAGCACGGGTCAAGGAAAATGGACGAAAAATCTCCGGCTGTCGAGCGCCGGAATCATAGTGAGCGCTTGTATAGAACTATAAGAAACGTTAGCAATTTCAGTAATACATTGAAGAATTCGGACAGTGTGCTGCGGTTGCGCTATAATGCACCGGGCGTCGCAGCGCCGGCCGATGGGGCATGCGGGGAGCATCAAGGCGCTCCGCCCTGTGGAGAGTGGCATGATTAAGAATAAGGCCAGCTGGGTGGCGCTTGGCGTCCTGGCAATCGCGACCGCATTGATGATCTTTGTGGTTCAGCCGAATCTGCGTGAAAGCGACAAGGGGGCGGTGGCCCAATCGGGCGCAGGCGAGCAGCCCGGCCAAACGGCGGCGGCGACGAAGACCGATCCGTCCGCTCCCCAAGGCAACGCAGCGCAACAAGCGACAGCGGCCTCCGGCAGCAATGCGGCCGCATCCGACCCGGTGGCGAACTGGACGGTTCCGGGATTTGACGTCCTGCGCGTCGAACCGGACGGCTCGACGGTCGTCGCGGGCAGAGCCCAGCCCGGCACGAAGCTCGAGATCCTGAGCGGCGACACGGTCGTCGGTACCGCCAATGTCGGCGCGGGCGGCGATTTTGCCGCCGTCTTCGACAAGCCGCTCTCGGCAGGCGACCACCAGCTGACGCTCAGAAGCGTCGGCTCAGGCGGACACAGCAAGACGTCGGAGGAGGTTGCAACTGTTTCGGTACCGAAGGATTCGAGTGGGCAGCTGCTGGCGATGGTATCCAAGGCGGGCAAGGCGAGCCGGCTGATCACGACGCCGGAAGCCGAGCCGAAGCCGATGCAGGCAGCCGCCGATCCGGGCACGGTCCCGGCCGGCGAGCCCGGCGGCGCTTCCGCTTCTCCCGCCGCACCGGCAACCATTCCCGGGCTGCAGGTGACTGCGGTCGAGATCGAAGGCGGCATGATGTATGTCGCAGGCAACGCCAAGCCCGGTGCCCTTGTCCGCATTTACGCGGACGACGATCTGCTGGGTGAGGTGAAAGCCGATGACAAGGGACATTTCGTCGTCGACGGTTCGATCGATCTCTCGGTCGGCAGCCACATCATCCGCGCCGATATGATGAACGAAGATGCAAGCAAGGTGGCGATGCGCGCCTCCGTTCCCTTCGACAGGCCGGCGGGCGCGCAGGTTGCCGCCATCGCCGGTTCGACGCTTGCGGCACCCACGACGGGTCTCGACCGTTTGAAGGCGGAAGCGGGCAAGGCGCTTACCCTTTTGAAAGCGCTTTTTGCCGACGGGAAGCAGCCCTCCGTGGAGCAGCTCGCCGCAGCCCGCTCGGCAACCGAATTCGCCCTCCAGTCGCTGGCCGAATTCAAGCCGGCCGACGGCTCCGATGCCGATCTGGCGGCAGCCGCCGCTGAAGCATCCAAGGCGGCGACAACGGCGCTGGACGCGCTCAAGGCTGCGCCGCAGGACCCGTCAAGCGTCGCAGCGGCGGTGGAGAAGGTCGATGGCGCTCTTGGGAACGCATTGACGCGCCAGAATGTCGGCGCCTCGGTGGCATCCGCCGAACCCTTGGCGGTGCAGGCGAGCGATGCCTCGAAGCAGCCGGAGCCTTCGGCAGCGGGCGAGGCAAATGCAACCGTGATCGAACAGGCGGCGGCGCCGGCTTCGGATGCGGTGAAGGAACAGCCGGCCACCATCGAGCAGGCACCGCTCAAGGAAAGCAAGACGTCGGTGATCATCCGCCGCGGCGATACGCTGTGGCAGATCTCGCGCCGCGTCTACGGTGCCGGTCTGCGCTACACCACCATCTATCTCGCCAACCGCGAACAGATCGAAAATCCGGATCTGATCCGTCCGGGCCAGGTTTTCGGGGTTCCGGACGAGATGCTGTCGGAGGAAGAATCGCGGGAAATCCACCGCAAGCATATGCGACACTAGATCACGATGCTTTTGAGGTCGGTTCGACCTCAAAGCATTGACGTGATCGTTCCCAAGAGCGGGATGCGGGCGGAAAACCGCACATAGTTTTCCTCATCCCGCTCTAAGTTTGTCTTTTGCCGGCACTTCCATTGCGTTGGCGGGGAGGTGGACCTATCTGTCAGGAAAAGCGGCGTCCTCCAAAAAGGCGCCGCTTTTCATTGAAGCTGGTGCGGGATGAAGCCGCGCGACGTAGCGGTTCGCCCGCATGTCTTCGTCAATCAAATCATGAAGCGGACTGAGACGTGCCCCAGAAGAAGACGGTTTCCGCCGACAGCGCCAATCCCATCGAAACCATAGCGAATCTGTGGCCATACATGTGGCCGGCGGACCGGATCGATCTGAAGCTGAGGGTCGTCTGGGCGACGGTGATCCTGGTGATCGCCAAGATGGTGCTCATCCTTGTCCCCTATTTCTTCAAATGGGCGACAGATGCGCTCAACAACAAGCCCGACGCGCTCGGTTTCCTGCCACAGTTCCTGACCGGCGCCGTCATGCTGGTACTCGCCTATAATCTCGCGCGTTTGCTGCAGGCGGGCCTGAACCAGCTGCGCGACGCGCTTTTCGCCAGTGTCGGCCAGCATGCCGTCAGGCAGCTTGCCTACAAGACCTTCGTTCACATGCACCAGCTCTCGCTGCGCTTCCATCTCGAGCGGCGCACGGGCGGGCTTTCGCGCATCATAGAGCGTGGCACCAAGGGCATCGAGACGATCGTCCGCTTCACGATCCTCAACAGCGTGCCGACACTCATCGAGTTTCTGCTGACGGCGGTGATCTTCTGGTGGGGCTACGGCTTCACCTATCTCCTGGTGACCGCTGTCACGGTATGGCTCTACATCTGGTTTACGGTGCGTGCGAGCGACTGGCGCATCGCCATTCGACGCTCGATGAACGACAGCGACACCGATGCGAACACCAAGGCAATCGATTCGCTCCTGAATTTCGAGACCGTGAAATATTTCGGCAACGAGGAGATGGAGGCGAAGCGCTTCGACAAGTCTATGGAGCGTTACGAGCGGGCCGCGACGCAGGTCTGGACGTCGCTCGGCTGGCTGAACTTCGGTCAGGCGCTGATTTTCGGTGCCGGCACGGCGGTGATGATGACGATATCGGCGCTCGCCGTGCAGCGCGGCGAACAGACCATCGGCGACTTCGTCTTCATCAACGCGATGCTGATCCAGCTCGCGATCCCGCTGAATTTCATCGGTTTCGTCTATCGCGAAATCCGCCAGGGCCTGACCGATATCGAGCACATGTTCGATCTGCTCGACGTTCGGGCGGAGGTCGTGGACCGGCCGAACGCGAAGGAGCTCGAGATCGAAAAAGGCGCAATTTCCTTCAGGAACGTCCAATTCGCCTATGATCCGGCACGGCCGATCCTGAAAGGGATCAGCTTCGATGTGCCCGCCGGAAAGACGGTCGCAGTCGTCGGCCCCTCAGGAGCCGGCAAGTCGACATTGTCGCGGCTGCTCTACCGCTTTTACGATGTCCAGGAAGGCTCGATCACCATCGACGGTCAGGACGTGCGTGACGTCACCCAGAAGAGCCTGCGCTCCGTGATCGGCATGGTGCCGCAGGACACTGTGCTTTTCAACGATACGATCGCCTATAATATCCGTTACGGCCGGGTGACGGCGAGCGATGCGGAGGTCGAGGCAGCCGCCGAGGCGGCGCAGATCGCCGATTTCATCCGTGACCTGCCGGAAGGCTTCCGCGCCATGGTGGGCGAGCGCGGCCTGAAACTTTCGGGCGGCGAAAAGCAGCGCGTCGCGATCGCGCGAACCATCCTGAAGGCGCCGCCGATTCTGATCCTCGACGAGGCGACTTCGGCTCTGGACACGAAGACGGAACAGGAAATCCAGGCTGCGCTCGATATCGTGTCGCGCAATCGCACCACGCTCGTCATCGCCCATCGCCTGTCCACGGTCATCAACGCCGACGAGATCATCGTCCTCAAGGACGGCGTGATTGCCGAACGTGGCACCCATGGCGAACTGATCGACCGCGGCGGTCTTTATGCTTCCATGTGGAGCCGCCAGCGCGAGGCAACGCAGGCCGAAGAACAATTGAAACGCGTGCGTGAGAGCGACGATCTCGGCATCGTCGACCGGGGAATGCCGGCGCTCTGACCGCACTGAGGTTACCGCGAGTCCTCTATCTTTCGGCCTCGACATTGCCGGGCTGTCTGATTCGCGCTAGTTCACGTCGCAAAGCAAATATGGAGAGTAGAGTTCATGAGTTTGATCGACACAGTGCGCAACACGCTCGTACCGGTCCACAGGGAAGGCTACCGCTTCATTGCGATTTTCTTTGTCGTTTCGCTGGCGCTCGGCTTCCTCTGGGAGCCGCTGATGTGGATCGGCTTCGTGCTGACCGCCTGGTGCGCCTATTTCTTCCGCGATCCGGAGCGCATGACGCCGATCGACGACGATCTCGTCATCAGCCCGGCGGACGGCACCGTATCGTCGGTCGCCACCGTGACGCCGCCTGAGGAACTGGGCCTCGGATCGGAGCCGATGCTGCGCATTTCGGTCTTCATGAACGTCTTCAACTGCCACGTGAACCGTGCGCCGATGAGCGGCACGGTACGCCGGATCGCCTACCGTGCCGGGAAGTTCGTGAATGCCGAGCTGGACAAGGCAAGTCAGGAAAACGAGCGCAACGGCCTCGTCATCGAAACGAAACACGGCCAGATCGGCGTGGTCCAGATTGCCGGTCTCGTGGCCCGCCGCATCCTCTGCTGGACGCGGGAGAGCGCGTCGCTCGAGGCGGGCGAGCGTTTCGGCCTCATCCGCTTCGGCTCGCGCCTCGACGTGTTCCTGCCTGCCGGTGCGGAACCGCGCGTGACGGTCGGTCAGACGGCCACCGGCGGCGAGACGGTGCTCGCCGAATTCGGATCGGCGAAGGGCCCGGTCATCAGCCGGCGCGCGTGAGGACAGGTCATGGAAGAACCCCGCCACGAACAATCCGCAGGAAGCCCGGAACAGCCCGCCGCTGAGCACGTGGACGCCACCGGCACCCACGACAAGGCCCGCGGGCCAAGGTTGCGGGAGATTCCGCTACGGCTGATGGTCCCGAACATGATCACGGTCCTGGCGATCTGCGCCGGCCTCTCGGGCGTCCGGCTGGCATTCGAGAATCGGTTCGAGCTCGCGGTTGCGATGGTTCTCCTTGCCGCTTTCCTCGATGGCATCGACGGGCGCATCGCGCGTCTTCTCAAGGCGACCTCGAGTTTCGGGGTCCAGATGGACTCGCTTGCCGACATCATCAATTTCGGGGTCGCGCCCGCGCTCGTCCTCTACGTGTTTCTGCTCGATCAGGCGCGTTCCCTCGGCTGGATTGCGGCCCTGATCTACGCCATTGCCGTCGGTCTGAGGCTGGCGCGCTTCAACGTGATGGCGGAGCGCCAGGTCAAGGCGTCCTGGCAGTCGGAATATTTCGTCGGCGTTCCCGCGCCTGCCGGTGCGATGCTGGTTTTGCTGCCCGTCTATCTTGGCCTGCTCGGCCTTGCGCCGGAAAGGACGTTTGCGCTGATCGCGTCGCTCTATACCGTCCTGATCGCCTTCCTTATGGTCAGCCGTCTTCCTGTCTGGTCCGGCAAGTCGGAGAACCGCGTCCGCCGGGATCTGGTCCTTCCCGTCATTCTGGTCGTCGTCTTTTACGTGGCGACGCTGATGACCTATACCTGGGAGACGATGGTGGTGACTGCGGTGGCCTATCTGGTGAGCCTGCCCTTCGGTGCCCGATCCTGGCAGCGCAAATACGGCGACTGGCCGGGCGGCCACGGGAACGACGGTTTGCCGGGGGATAGCGAATAGCTGAAAGGTTACCGCGAGCGGATGCCCGCCGGGGGCGGAGCATCAGTCGCCAATCACCTTCGCCCCGCTTGCGGGGAGAAGGTGGCCGGCAGGCCGGATGCGGGGAAGCGCCACCGCCCTATTCCGGCATGCGGTAGTCGACGATCTTCTTTTCCCGAACGATGAAGAGCTTTCCCGTCTCGGTCTGCTCGGGGCCGAGCAGCGGCAACAGCGCCTGAGCCACCTCGGAGGGATGCGGTAGGGTCTCAGGATCTTCGCCGGGCACGGCCTGCGCCCGCATGGCGGTGCGCGTGGCGCCCGGATCGACGCTGAGGATGCGCAGCGGCAGGCGCTGCGTCTCGTAGGCCCATGTGCGTGCCAGCGCCTCGACCGCAGCCTTGGAGGCGGAGTAGGGCCCCCAGAAGGGCTTGCACTTGTGCGCCGCGCTCGAGGAGAGGATGAGGGCGCGGCCGGCATCCGAACGGACGAGCAACGGTTCGAGCGAACGGATCAAGCGCCAGGTCGCGGTGACATTGATCGCCATCACCTTTTCGAAGACCTTGGCTTCCACATGCCCGATCGGCGAGATCGTGCCGAGGACGCCCGCATTGGCGACCATGATGTCGAGCTTGCCCCAGCGCTCGTTTATGGCGCCGCCGAGCTTGTCGATGGCGGCCATGTCCGACAGATCGAAGGGGACGAGCGTTGCCGAACCGCCGAAAGCCTTGATCGCGTCGTCCAGTTCTTCGAGGCCGCCGAGGGTGCGGGCGCAGGCGACGACGTGGGCGCCGGCCTTGGCGAGTTCAAGCGCAGTGAAATAGCCGATCCCGCGCGATGCGCCGGTGACGACGGCGATCCGGTCTTTCAGATTGGGCGTCATATTGTTGTTCGTTATCCGTTGCTTGCGAGAACCGAGAGTTTGCGAACGTTGCTCGCTGCCCCCTGGTCGAGAAGGCGGGTCGGGTAGTCTCCGGTGAAATAGTGATCGGTGAACTGCGGCGCCTGTGGGTTGCGCGTCTCGCCGCCGACGGCACGATAAAGCCCGTCGATGGAGAGGAATTCGAGCGAATCGGCGCCGATGAAGCGACACATGGAGGCGAGGTCGGCATGCTGGTTGGCGAGCAGCTTGTCACGGTCCGGCGTATCGATGCCGTAGAAATCCGGGTGGAAGATCATCGGGCTTGCGACGCGCACATGCACCTCGCGCGCGCCTGCGTCACGCATCATCTGGACGATCTTGACCGAAGTGGTGCCACGGACGATGGAATCGTCGACGAGCACGACGCGCTTGCCGGCGATCATCGCCCGGTTCGCAGAATGCTTGAGCTTGACGCCGAAGGCGCGGATCTGCTGCGTCGGCTCGATGAAGGTCCGCCCGACATAGTGATTGCGGATGATCCCGAGTTCGAAGGGGATACCGCTTTCCTGCGCGTAGCCGATTGCAGCCGGAGTACCGCCATCCGGAACGGGCACCACGACATCCGCCTCGACGGGGGCTTCGATGGCGAGGTTCTTGCCCATGTTCTTGCGGGCGACATAAACGTTGCGGCCGCCGACGACTGAATCCGGCCGGGCGAAATAGACGTATTCGAAAAGGCAAAGGCGTTCCGGCAGCGGATTCTGCGGCTTGCGGGCATCGATGGTGATCGACCCGTCCGCCTGAATCTCGCAGATGACGATTTCGCCGTTCTCGATATCGCGAACGAACTTGGCGCCGATGATATCCAGCGCGCAGGTCTCCGAGCAGAAGATCGGCTTGCCGTCGAGTTCGCCCATGACGAGCGGGCGAATGCCGTTCGGGTCGCGGGCGGCGATGAGCTTGGTGCGCGTCAGAGCCAGCATCGAATAGCCGCCTTCGACCTGGGCGATCGCGTCGGCGAAGCGGTCGCTGGAGGAGACGTGTTTCGACCGCGCGATCAGGTGCAGCACCACTTCGGTGTCGGATGTCGACTGACAGATGGCACCGTCTGCAATGATCTGGCGCCGGAGCGTCAGCCCGTTCGTAAAGTTGCCGTTGTGCGCAATTGCGATTCCGCCTTCCTGCAGCTCGGCAAACAGCGGCTGGACGTTGCGCAGGACCGTCTCACCGGTGGTGGAGTAGCGTACATGGCCGATCGACATCGAACCGGGCAGCTTCGCGAGCGTCGTCGGATCGGTATAGTGGTCGCCGACGAGACCCATCCGGCGCTCCGAATAGAACTGCCGCCCGTCGAAGGTGACGATGCCGGCGGCTTCCTGCCCTCGATGCTGGAGAGCATGCAGGCCGAGCGCCGTCAGCGCGGCGGCGTCCGGATGCCCGAGAATGCCGAAAACGCCGCACTCCTCATGGAGGGTGTCGCCGTCGAGTTCGTCATGAATTTCGCTGGATCTGAGATCGGTCATCGCAATTCGCCTTTGCTACGTGCCGGTGCGCATATCGTGATCGGGCCGCCAGTCTTCAAGCGATCTTACCCGAAAACACTGACAAGCGTCATTCCAAATGGATAAAGCCCGCACAGCGGGCTTTGTCGCAAACTTTCCTGTCGATCTCAGCCGTTCGTCGCCGGTGCTTCCTCGCCGGGCGCCTGTTCCGTCTGAGCCGGCGGCGTCTCGCCTTCGCCTTCGCCGGTCGTATCCTTTCCGCGCAAGCGGTCGAGAATGGTGGCGTCGGCCTCTTCCGGCAGCAGCGCCACCAACTGATTGCCGAGATTGTCGAGCAGCGGCTTCGACTTCGCGTGGGTCACCCAGACGGGCTGCTGCTGCGGCGCCACCAGCCAGTTGAAGAACAGCATGGCGACGACGACGAGCAGAATGCCGCGAGCGGCTCCGAACAGGAAGCCGAGCGTGCGGTCGAGCGCGCCGATGCGGCTGTCGATGATGAAGTCGGCCACCCGCATCGTGATGAAGGAGATGATGATCAGTGCGATCAGGAAGATCACGGCCGCCGAGCCGATCATCGCGACCGTTCCGCTGGTCGTGTACTGGCTGGCGTAGGGCAGAAGATGCGGATAGAGGAAATAGGCCGCGGCGGCTGCGCCGACCCAGCTCGCCACCGACAGAACCTCGCGCGAGAAGCCGCGAACCATCGCGAGGATGGCCGAAAACAGCGCGACGCCGAGAACGATACCGTCGAGAATTGTGATGGGCATGTTGTCCTTACTCCGACTTCACCGCCAATCGCCAGGCGGCACATCCTGTTGATGCCCCAGGGCGCGGCTATTCCGTCAGTCCTCGTCATTCGTCTGCTGCAGGGCACGCCGCGATCCCGCGATACGCGCCACCAGATCCGGCAGGCTTTCCATCTCGCTCCAGCGGCCGTTGCCGTTCTTCGGCAGCTCGGTCGATGCAGATGGCAGGACGGCCTGGGAGAAACCGAGCTTCTCGGCTTCCTTGAGACGTTGGGCGGTATGCGCAACCGGCCGGACTGCACCCGACAAGCTGACTTCGCCGAAATAGACGCAATCGGCCGGCAGGGCAAGCCCGGCAAGCGACGAAACCAGTGCGGAAGCCACAGCGAGATCGGCCGCCGGTTCGGAAATGCGATAGCCACCCGCGACATTGAGATAGACGTCGTGCTGACCGAGGCGAATGCCGCAATGGGCTTCCAGCACGGCGAGGATCATCGAAAGGCGGGCCGAATCCCAGCCGACCACCGCGCGGCGGGGCGTTCCGAGCGATGTCGGCGCGACCAGCGCCTGTACCTCGACAAGCACGGGCCGCGTGCCCTCCATGCCGGCGAAGACCGCGGCACCCGGCGATTTCGCGTTGCGTTCGCCGAGAAACAGCTCCGACGGGTTGGCGACCTCGCGCAGGCCCTTGTCCGACATTTCGAAAACGCCGATCTCGTCGGTCGGTCCGAAGCGGTTCTTCACCGTCCTGAGGATGCGGTAATGATGGCCGCGGTCGCCCTCGAAATAAAGGACGGCATCGACCATGTGCTCGACGACGCGCGGGCCGGCGATCTGGCCCTCCTTCGTCACATGGCCGACCAGCACGACCGCCGTGCCCGTCTGCTTGGCGAAGCGGATCATCGCCTGCACGCCGGTGCGGACCTGCGTCACCGTGCCCGGTGCGGAGTCGACGATGTCGCTCCAAAGCGTCTGGATCGAATCGATGATGACGAGGTCCGGGCGCTTGCCCTCGGAAAGCGTCGCGAGGATATCTTCGACATTCGTCTCGGCCGCAAGAAGCACGTCGCTGTCGGCGGCGCCAAGCCGCTGAGCACGCAGGCGGACCTGGGCGATCGCTTCTTCGCCCGAGACATAGATCACCCGATGCTTCCGGCGGGCAAGTGCCGCGGCCGCCTGCATCAGTACGGTCGACTTGCCGATGCCCGGATCTCCGCCGACGAGCAGTGCGGATCCGCGAACGAAGCCGCCGCCGGTCACGCGATCGAGTTCGGAAATGCCGGTGTGGATGCGCGGCGCGTCTTCGATCTCTCCGGACAGCGTGGTAAGTGCGACGGGACGCCCCTTCTTCGGCGTGCGCATGGGACCGCCGCCGATCCCCCCCGTCGGGTCATCCTCGATGATCGTGTTCCACTCGCCGCAACCGTCGCACTTGCCCACCCAGCGGGAATGGACAGTGCCGCAATTCTGGCAGACGAACTGGGTGCGGGCTTTCGCCATGGATGTCGGCTTTCGGATGTTTGCGGGCAGATGGCGGAATTGCCGCCGCCCGAGAATCACTCTTGGCGGTCACATAATGCCGCGAAATCCCGATTGAAAGGACGATATTCCTTTGCGCCTTGTTCAAGCGCCTCCGACATAGGTCCGATGATACCGGCGGCCCAGACTCGTCAGCAGCTCGTAGCCGATAGTGCCGCCGGCGCGCGCGACGTCATCGATGGCGACATTGCGCCCGAAGACCTCGATGTAATCGCCGGCACGCACGGCCGTTTCCGGCAGGTCCGTGACGTCGAACAGGCTCAGATCCATAGTCACCCGCCCGACATGCGGCACCTTCATACCATGCAGGAAACCGAAGGCGCCCGAAGGCATCGCCTGTCTGAGGGTGACGCCGCCGCCCGAAACCGAACGGTGGTAGCCGTCGGCATAGCCGATTGCGACCGTCGCAATGCGGCTGTCGCGGCCGAAGCGGACCGAGGCGCCGTAGCTTGCCGTTTCGCCGGATGGAACCGTCCTGACCTGCACGATGCGCGCTTCGGCGGTGACGACCGCTTTCATCGGATTCACGGCGCCATCTACCGCTTCGCCGCCATAGACGGCGATACCGGGCCGGGTGAGATCGAAGTGGTAGTCCGCGCCGAGGAACACGCCGCCGGAATTTGCGATGCTTGCCGGCACGCCCTCGAAGGCGGCTGTAACCTCGCGGAAACGCTGAAGTTGATAGCGGTTCATCGGGTGTCCAGGATCGTCTGCGCAGGCCAGATGGCTCATGACGAGGACCGGCGAGAAACTCGCAGGCCGCGCAGGGTCGTGGGCGAGGGCAACGGCCTCCTCGGGCGACAGGCCGAGCCGGTTCATGCCCGTGTCGACGTGGAGAACGCAGGGGTGGTCGCCCCGTTCGGAAAGCGCTGCCATGAAGACCGCCAGCTGCTCCTCCGAGTTGATGATCGGCACGAGATCGTTCTCGAAGAAGAGTTCCTCGTTGCCCGGCCACATTCCCGCGAGAATGTAGATTCGCCCATCCGGAACAAGCGGGCGAAGCTCGGCCCCTTCTTCGACACTGGCCACGAAGAAATCGCGCGCGCCGGCGGCATAGAGAGCCGGTGCGGCATGCACGACGCCGAGGCCGTAGGCATCGGCCTTCAGAACGGCGGCGGTGCGGGCGTTTCCGGACCGCTCGTTCATCGCCCGCCAATTGTCGGCAAGCGCGGTGAGGTCGACGGTGAGCCTGCTGGAGGCGGAAAGAAACTCGGGGCTTTGCATACTGGAACTCTGCGTGGGTGATACCCGCAGCAATACATCCAAGTGCTCCGTGCCGCAAACCGCCGACGCAATGCTCCGGCCGAAAGCACTTTTATGCAAGACGAGCCTTTCCTCGCCCGATAAGATCGGCCGATGGAAACGATCTCACAGGAAAAGGCCATCGAGGCCATGCCGCTCGAGGGAGCCGAGCGGACTCGTTTCTGGCGCGACCCCCGCTTCAAGGGCATGGAGTGCCTCAGCGCGACCTTCATCACACACGAATTCGCCCCCCACGCGCACGACACCTTCAGCATAGGTGCGATCGAAGCGGGTTCCCAGATCAGCACGATCAAGGGAGAACGATCGCAGACGGGCCCGGGAGATCTCTATCTCATCAACCCGGATGAAATCCACGACGGGCATCCGGGTCATGAAGGCTACCGCTACCGGATGATCTATCCATCCACGGACCTGCTGGTGGAGATTCTCGAGGATGTGACCGGCCGCTCCTTCAAGGGAACGCCGTCCTTCTCGCGGCTGCTTCTCACCGATAGAGAGCTTGCGATCGGCTTTCATCGTGCGCACCGCGCATTGGAAGGCAAGGTCGGTACGCTGGAAGCGGACGAAAGCATGTTCGGGTTCCTGGCCAGGCTCTTCGAGCGCCACGGCAACGCTATCATCGTCCCTCTGCAGACGCGCGAGAGTTCAGCCGTGCACCGGGCACGCGACTATCTTGTTGAAAACTACACGCACGATATCGGGCTGGAGGAACTTGCGAAGCTGGCGGGGCTCAGCCGCGCCCATCTGATCCGCGCCTTCCGAAAGGAATTTCACATCACCCCGCATGCTTTTCTCACCGACAAGCGGGTGCGGGAAGCCAAGGCCCTTCTGCGCAAGGGCTGGTCTGCGGCGGACACCGCCTATCACTGCGGTTTTGCCGATCAGGCGCATTTCAGCCGCCATTTCAAGGCTCGAACCGGCGTGACGCCGGGCACCTATCGCTCAGGCTGATCACTTTCGTTCAAGACGGCCGTCCTCTGCCGGGCTACCTGCTGGCGCACTTCCAGGAAAAGCGCGTAACGGTTTTTCCGTCCCGGATGTGCGCAATTTCAGAAGATTGGTGTTGCAGGTGCGGGAGATCCCTGGCGTGAAAAAGGTGCGGACAGTCGAGGAATTCTGGGGAGGTTTCAGGGCGATGGCACCGCTTATCGTGGCGGTGATGCCGATCGGGCTCGTCTTCGGGGCCGTCGCCGCAACCAAGGGCCTGTCGCCCCTCGAAGTCGTGACGATGAGCGCTCTGGTCTTCGCCGGCGGTTCGCAATTCGTCGCGCTCGACATCTGGACTCATCCTGCCTCCTGGGCGGCCCTCGGATTTTCGGCTCTGCTCGTCAATATCCGCCATCTTCTGATGAGCGCGTCGATCGGCACGAAGATGCCGGCCTTCTCGGGGCCGGCGAGATATGCCGCGATGCTTCTCCTTGCCGACGAGATATGGGCCATGGCCGAGGTCCGGGCCGGTGAGTCGCGGCTCACGCCTGCCTGGTATGCGGGCCTCGCGGTGCCGTTCTATCTGGTCTGGGTGCTTGCCGGCCTTGTCGGCTCGCTCGCCGGCGCGTTCCTCGGAGACCCGAAAGCGCTCGGTCTCGATTTTGCGTTCCCCGCGGTCTTCATCGTCCTGGTCATGGGTTTCTGGAAGGGACGAGAGACCGGCGCGGTTCTCGCTGCGAGCGCTGCGGCCGCGGTCCTCGCGCACCAACTCCTCCCCGGAGTCTGGTATATCGCAGCCGGCGCGGGGGCGGGCGTCATTGCGGCGCTCTTCACCGGGGAACGTCAGGAGGCCCGCGCATGACGCTCGATCCGCACACGCTTCTTGCGATCGTCGCGATGGCCGTGGCGACCGTGCTGACCCGCATCGGCGGTCTTGTTCTCATCCGTTTCGTCACGATAGGTCCTAAGCAGAAGCGGGCGCTGGAGGCGATTCCGCCGGCCGTATTGATGGCCGTCATCGCGCCGACGGCGCTGGTCACCGGGCCGGCCGAAACGCTCGCAACCCTCGCGACAGCGCTTGTCGCCACGAGGCTTCCGCTGCTGGCCGCCGTGGCGGCCGGCGTGATCGTCGTGGCGGTTGCGAGGGTGTTCGTGGGGTAGAGAGCCCGTTTTCCGTCCGGCAGTGCGTTGGACCAGCGACTTAGAGCATTTCAGTGTTTCCATGAAACATTGCAATACTCTCAGTCCGCCCCTCAGTGCTCGTACTGCGTAAACGACGGATCGGCGAGATCCGAGAAGCGCGTGAATTCCGACTGGAAGGCGAGCTTCACGGTACCGGTCGGTCCGTGGCGCTGCTTGGCGATGATCACGTCGGCCGTGCCCTTCACCTTCTCCATCTGCATCTTCCACTCTTCGTATTTCGGATCGAACTCGTCGCGCGGTTCCATGTTCTTCACGTAATATTCCTCGCGGAACACGAAGAGAACCACATCGGCGTCCTGCTCGATCGAGCCCGATTCACGCAGGTCGGAGAGCTGCGGCCGCTTGTCCTCGCGGCTTTCCACCGCGCGCGAAAGCTGCGACAGCGCGATGATCGGCACGTTGAGTTCCTTGCCGAGCGCCTTGAGGCCGGTGGTGATCTCGGTGATTTCCTGTACGCGATTTTCGCCCGACTTCTTCGAACCGGTCATGAGCTGGATGTAGTCGACCACGAGCACGTCCAGGCCGCGCTGCCGCTTCAACCGGCGCGCGCGTGCGGCAAGCTGGGCGATCGAGATACCGCCGGTCTGGTCGATATAAAGCGGCACTTTCTGCATCATCTGCGAGCAGGCGACGAGCTTCTCGAAATCCGCTTCCGAAATGTCACCGCGGCGGATCTTCGAGGAGGAGACTTCGGTCTGCTCGGAGATGATACGGGTAGCGAGCTGTTCGGACGACATTTCGAGCGAATAGAAGCCGACCACGCCGCCGTTCTTGGCCTTGAAGGAGCCGTCGGGCTGTACTTCCGGCTCGTAGGCGGCGGCGATGTTGTATGCGATGTTCGTCGCGAGGGAGGTCTTGCCCATGCCCGGACGGCCGGCGAGGATGATCAGGTCCGAACGCTGCAGTCCGCCCATCTTCCCGTCGAGGGAATGGATGCCGGTGGAAATGCCGGAGAGGTGACCGTCCCGCTCGAACGCCTGTCCGGCCATGTCGATCGCGAGCGCGACCGCGTCGTTGAACGATTGGAAGCCGCCATCGTAGCGCCCGGTCTCGGCGAGTTCGAACAGGCGCCGTTCGGCATCCTCGATCTGGCTCTGCGGCGGCATGTCGAGCGGTGCGTCATAGGCGATGTTCACCATGTCTTCACCGATGGTGATCAGCGACCGGCGGAGCGCCAGGTCGTAGATCGCGCGGCCGTAGTCCTCCGCATTGATGATGGACACGGCTTCGGCGGCGAGGCGCGCGAGATATTGCGCAACGGTCAGGTCGCCGACCTTCTCGTCGGCCTTGAGAAAGGTCTTGACCGTCACCGGGTTGGCAGTCTTGCCCATGCGGATGATTTCGCCGGCGATCTCGAAGATCCTGCGATGCAACGGCTCATACAGGTGTACGGGTTTGAGGAAGTCCGACACCCGGTAGAAGGCGTCGTTATTGACGAGAATGGCGCCGAGCAGGGCCTGTTCCGCTTCCAGATTGTTCGGCGCCTCGCGATAATGCTGTTCCGCCTGATCCTTGGCCAAAGGGGCGAGCTTTCGCGCTGCGTCGTTCATCGTTTTCCGTTTCCGCTTATGATCCCGTGAGGCACCCGGTTTGCTGACTGTTGCCCGTCGCGTCTAGTGCAGGCACGCAACAGTGGCGTGCCATACAACCCCGCCTGTCGCCTTTGCCCGTTGTTCGACTGATCCACAGGGAGGCAAGGGAGAAGTTGTAAAAAAATACATTCTCACGCGACACTGGTTGACGCAGCGGCCATGGGTAAAAACTAGCTGATTCGCGTCCCCGCGTCCTCGATGGGCATCTTGAAAAATGCCCATGGCCGGATTAAATAGTGTCCAGATAGTTAGCATGCTAGTAATATGGAAACGATACTAAATGCCGAATCCAAGCGACAATCGTGAACTGTTCGACGCGCTTGCGACCGTCAATCGCAAACTGCGGTCGGTGTTCGACGCGCGGGTGAAGGAGCGCGGCCTGACGCTGCCGCGTGCGCGGATGCTGTTCGCGCTCGCCAGGAAAGAAGGTCTCAACCAGCGCGAGTTGGCCGAAGAGCTCGATATCGAGACGCCGACGATCGTTCGCCTTCTCGACGGCATGGAAAAGCAGGGGTTCATCGAGCGCCGGGTCGAGATTTCCGATCGTCGTGCGAAGCAGATCCATATGACGGACATTGGCCGCTCCGTGGCGGATGAGATTCAGAAGCTCGCGAGCGACATCCGCGAGGAGGTCCTGGGCGGGCTGCAGCCACAGGAAATCGCCGTGGCGCTGAAGGTCGTCTGCAAGATCGCGACGAACATCCAGTCGATAGGGCGGAGTGGCGACCGATGAATGCCGTTGCCGCTCCCGACTCGATGCGCATCGGTAAATCAGCTCTCTATATCGCCGGCTCCGCTCTCCTTTTTCTGACGCAGGGCCTCGGCATGAATCTCGCCTCGGCCAATCTTGCGCAGGTCCAGGGGTCGCTTTCGGCCACGTCGGTGGAGGCTGCCTGGCTTGCCGCTGCCTACATGGCGCCCAATGTCAGCCTTTCGGCGGCTCTCGTGAAGATCCGCGCCCAATACGGTCTTCGCCGCTTCGCTGAGATCGGCATAGTCGGCTTCGTCATCGCTTCACTGATGAACGTCTTCGTCTCGGACCTTCATTCGGCGGTCGTCGTCCGCTTCATCAGCGGCATTGCGGCCGCGCCGATGTCGAGCCTCGGCTTTCTCTATATGCTGGAAGCCTTTCCACCGGCGCGCAAGCTGACGGTGGGCCTCGCACTCGCACTGACATGCACGACCTTGGCCGCTCCGATCACGCGGCTGATTTCGCCGCGGCTCATCGAGATCGGGCAATGGCACGGGCTGTACACGCTCGAGATGGCGCTCGCGCTGATCGCGCTGCCGATCATCTATCTGCTGCCGCTGACGCCGGTGCCTCATGCCAAAGTCATCCAGCGTACCGACATCCTCAGCTACCTGCTGCTCGCCGTCGGCTTCGGCTGTGTTGCCGTCGTCCTCGTAATGGGGAGGCTCTATTGGTGGTTCGAGGCACCCTGGCTCGGCATGCTGCTCGCCTTGGCGGTCGTTACCCTCACGGCCGTCGTACTGATCGAGCTCAATCGCGAGCAGCCCTTGATCGACATACGCTGGTTGGCCTCGCGCGAGATCGTGCATTTTGCTGCCGTACTGTTGATCTTCCGCCTCGTCGCCTCGGAGCAGTCGGCGATCGCCACCAACTTCTACCAATTGCTCGGCCTGCAGTATGACCAGCTCGCGACACTTTACTGGATCATTCTGGCCGCATCGCTCGCGGGCGGTCTGCTCTGTGCGGCGCTGATGAAGCCGGGGCACGCGGACGTCATCCACGTGCTCGCCCTCGGCTTGCTCGCTGGCGGCGCCTTTATGGACAGCCATGCGACGAGCCTCACGCGTCCGGAACAAATGTATGTGAGCCAGGCGCTGGTCGCCGCCGGCACGGCCCTTTTCCTGCCGCCGGCCATGGCCCGCGGTTTCACGGCGGCACTCGCGAAAGGCCCGAGCTACATCCTGAGCTTCATCGTCGTCTTTCTGTTCACGCAGAGCATCGGCGGCCTGATAGGCTCGGCCGCCTTCGGAACCTTCGTGACACTGCGGGAGAAGTTCCACGCCAACATTCTGGCCGAGCAGATGGTTCTGACCAATCCTCTGGTCGCGCAGCGCATCGGGCAGTTGTCGGGCGCCTACGCCAAGGCAATCGGCGACAGGGCGTTGCTGAACGGGGAGGGCGTTGCCCTGCTCGGACAGACGATCACACGCGAGGCCAATATCCTCGCCTACAACGATGCCTTCCTGCTGGCGGCGATCATAGCGCTTTTCGCGCTCGCGGTGCTGCTCATCCAAGTCGCTGTCAAACGGCTTGCCGGGCGCGATTCCGACACCGTACCGGCGGCCATATCTTGAACAATGAAGTTGCTATCATGCTGAAAAATTTCCGCTCTCCTACAACGCTCATCGTATTTCTTGCCGGCCTCGCCGGTCTTTCGCTCGTCCTCTACGCCTGGCGTCTGCCGCCCTTCGCGAGCTCCGTCGAAACCACGGAGAACGCCTATGTCCGCGGCTATGTCACGACCATCAGCCCGCAACTTTCCGGCTACGTCGCGGAGGTGCCGGTGCGCGACTACGAGGAGGTGAGGGCTGGTCAGCTCCTCGTCAGGATCGATGACCGGATTTACGTCCAGAAGCTTGCGCAGGCAAAAGCGACGCTTGCGACACAACGGTCGGCACT
Organism: Sinorhizobium sp. GQ132; assembly: GCF_059758575.1. Classification (NCBI taxonomy): domain Bacteria; kingdom Pseudomonadati; phylum Pseudomonadota; class Alphaproteobacteria; order Hyphomicrobiales; family Rhizobiaceae; genus Sinorhizobium; species Sinorhizobium sp. GQ132. The sequence continues at coordinate 507,365 of NZ_JCAXDX010000003.1, forward strand.
GGCCAACTCGTTCGAACAGGAGCTATCGGCAAAGGCCGGAATCGCCGCGAGCGAGGCCCAGCTCGACGGGGCCAAAGCGGCTCTGGCAACGGCGAGAGCAACCTGGGACCGCATTCGTCCGCTCGCCGACAAAGGTGTCGCGACGCGGAGCGACGCCGACCAGGCCCGGGCTGCGTTCGAGCAGGCGGACGCGGGCGTCAAACAGGCGATCGCAAATCTCGAGGTTTCGCGCCAGTCGCTTGCGACGACGCTCGGCGCCCGCGCCGGCCTCGAGGGTGCGGTAGCCGGCGCCGAGGCGGCCGTGGAACTCGCCGAGATCGACCTCGACAACACCAGGATCGTTGCGCCGCGTGCCGGCAGGCTCGGCGAGATCGGTGCCCGTGTCGGGCAATATGTCACTGCCGGCACACAGCTGCTCTCGGTGGTGCCGCACGACGTCTGGATCGTCGCCAACTTCAAGGAGACGCAGCTTGACGGGATGCGGGTTGGTCAGCCCGTCACCATTTCGGTAGACGCCCTGAACCGGCAGGTGCTGAGAGGCCACATCGAGCGCTTCTCTCCCGCTGCCGGATCGGAATTCAGCATCATCCGGCCCGATAACGCCACCGGCAATTTTACCAAGGTGGCGCAACGTCTCGGCGTGCGCATCGCCGTCGATCCCGAACAGCCAATGGCCGACCGCCTTGCTCCCGGGCTTTCGGTGGTGGTGAGGGTCGACAAGGCGGCCGAACCTCAGGCGGCGATCGCGTCCGCCGGGTAGGGCAATTCCAGGTTCCGCGAGGAATCGCCCGCAAACAAAAAGCCCGGATCCGATCGGATCCGGGCTTTTTTCCTTGAGGTCCGCTCGGGACTTATTCCTCTTCGGACTCGATCTCGGCTTCCGGGTTGAAGAAGTCTTCCGGCTTCAGGGCGTCTTCGTCCACGCCGTAGATGGCATCGGCCGAGGTCAGGCTTTCGCCCTTGGCCTGGCGCTCGGCTTCTTCGGCCGAACGGGCGACGTTGATTTCGATCGCCACGTCGACTTCCCCGTGCAGGTGCAGCGTGACCTTGTGCAGGCCGATAGCCTTGATCGGCTGGTTGAGGTCGACCTGGTTCCGGTTGATGTTGAAGCCTTCGGCAGCCAGTGTCTCGACGATGTCGCGGGCGGCAACCGAGCCGTAAAGCTGGCCGGTCTCGCCAGCGGAACGGACGATGATGAAGGACTTGCCGTCAAGCGAATCGGCAACCTTCTGGGCTTCCGACTTACGCTCGAGGTTACGGGCTTCGAGCGTCGAGCGCTCGGATTCGAAACGGGCCTTGTTGGCGGCATTGGCGCGGAGCGCCTTGCCGAGCGGCAGCAGGTAGTTGCGCGCGAAGCCGTCGCGAACCTTCACGGTTTCGCCCATCTGGCCGAGCTTGGCGATGCGTTCGAGGAGAATGACTTCCATTTTGATTTCCTTTCAGTTTTGTTCGTTTCGTTGGTCAGTTTTTTCCCGTGGGCGTGAGTGCGATGGCGCGGCGCGTATCGATCAAGCCGGACAGGAGGAAGAAGAAAGCCGGAATCGTAAAGACGAACACCGACAGGTATGCGATCCACAGCACGGGAAGCCGCCAGGACTTGCCGCGCGTGCGAAAATGAAAAGAGGCGAAGCCCGACAGCAGGAAGCCGGCGCCGAAGGTACCGCAGACGAGCGCACCGATCACAGCCGGCGCCCCGCCGAAGAAGGTGAGGGCCAGGCCGCCGAGAAAAACGAAGATGGCGTTGCGGTGCATCCTGAGCGACGAGGGAACGTCCTCCCGCGGCCGAAGCGCCTTTCCGGACAGCTGCACGATGCGGGTCGCGAGATAGTAGGCGGCGAACAGCATCAATACCCAGATGGCACCCTGCACCAGCGGCAGCGCCAGCGCGAATATCGACTTGAGCTGAGCGATCGCCGCGGCATCCGGATTGTAGAGCGGTTCCTGCGCCTTTACCGCCTCGACCACCATGTCGACCATGATGTCGGAGACGCTCGAGTCGTATCCGACGATATAGCCGACGATGATCATGCCGACCGTCACCAGTCCGGCAAGATGCACGAGGATGTCGGAGAGCGGATACCAGGCGAGTGAACCCTCGGGACCGCCGAGTTCGGAAGCCGGGCGCGCAAGATTGGAGAGGTGGCTGAGCCAGCCGGCCGGGACGAGCGTCACGACGACGATCAGCAGTGCGAAATAGGGTGACACGAGTGCCACTGCTGCCCCGCCCGCGACCACGATGGCAGCGATGGCGGCGGCGTTTCCCCAACCGAGACCCGCAATCAGGATCGGCAGCGCGGAGGCGGCGTAGAGAACGATCGCAAGAGACGACTGCGTATTCGCGCCCATCGACAAGAGGGCGGCGGTAATGCCGGCGAGAACGCCGGTCAGCAGCGATGTCCTGTTCCAGTTCTTCACGTTCGCTGTCCTGCTTGAGAGGCAGTTAGGGGCGGCCATCCGGCCATTGCCCCAACATGGGATTTGCGCGCCGTTCCGGCGCGTTTCCGATCCGCGCCCACCGCGGAAGGGAGGGATCGAGGCACACTTGAGAGCGCGCCTCGATCGGAACTGGTTTCCGTTGAGTCAACCGATCAACGGAGCGCCGGCCGCCTTACGATACGATGTAGGGCAGCAGGCCGAGGAAGCGGGCGCGCTTGATCGCCTGGGCGAGTTCACGCTGCTTCTTCTGGGAAACGGCCGTGATGCGCGACGGCACGATCTTGCCGCGCTCGGAAATGTAGCGCTGCAGGAGACGGACGTCCTTGTAGTCGATCCGAGGAGCGTTTGCGCCCGAGAAGGGGCAGGTCTTGCGGCGACGGTGGAACGGACGGCGTACCGGAGCGGAAGAAACTTCAGCCATTGTCTTTATCTCCTAAAGCTTCTTGTTAAGCGCGGTCTTCGCGCGGGCGGCGCGGACGGTCATCGCGGTCGCCACGGTCCGGACGCGGACCACGGTCGCCAAACCCACCACGGTCCGGGCGGTCGCCGTCGCGGCGCGGGCGATCGTCGCGGTCGCGCTTCTGCATCATCGCGGACGGGCCTTCCTCGTGCTTGCTGACGGCGATCGTCATGTAGCGCAGGATGTCTTCGTTGATGCGCATCTGACGCTCGACTTCGTGCACGGCCGGTGCCGGGGCATCGATGTCCATGAGGACGTAGTGAGCCTTGCGGTTCTTCTTGATGCGGTAGGTGAGGGACTTCAGGCCCCAGTTCTCGACCCGACCGACCTTGCCGCCGTTCGATTCGATGACACCCTTGTACTGCTCGACCAGAGCGTCGACCTGCTGCGGCGTGATGTCCTGCCGAGCGAGGAATACGTGTTCATAAAGAGCCATTGTGGCTTGCCTTTCTTGCGTTAATCAGCCCGGACCTCGGCGGCTAAGCCTCAACGACTGTTCTTAAAGGCTACGAGAGCCGGCAAGAAAGTGTTGTATCGAGACGGTCGAGAGCGGAGACACGGGAGGCCGGAATGCCTTACATTCCTCGCGGTTTCCGAATGGAAACCGGCCCTCCGTTCAGCCACCAGCCAGAAGACCGGGCGTTTCGAACAGCGCGCTTATACGGGTTTTCACCCGAAATGCAAGCGCTCTCGTCGGATTGGCGTCCCGGCTGCACTCATCCGGAACAAAAGCGCCCTTGCGCTGTTGAGTGGGCTTCCACCCATCCGGGAGAAGAAAATGGCCCCCTTCGATCCGAAGATGCAGGAATGCATCGAGAATTGTCTTGCCTGCTATCGCGTCTGCCTTTCGACGGCGATGACGCATTGCCTCGAGACCGGCGGCGAGCATACCAAGCCGCCGCACTTCCGGCTGATGATGGCCTGCGCGGAAATTTGCAGGGACGCGGCGCATTTCATGCTGCTGGGGACGCCGCACCACAAGCACCTGTGCGGCGAATGCGCCGAGATTTGCGCGGAGTGCGCGGACGACTGCGAGCGCATCGGCGACATGGGCGATTGCGTCGACGCCTGCAGGCGCTGTGCCGAGAGCTGCCGCCAGATGGCGGCATGAAGCCGCCGCTCCGGCGGGAGAGTGTTTCAGATCGGCGCCGGATAGAGCCGGTGCAGCCGCCGGATGCCGTTCATCACGTCCTGGGAGAGAGTGACGTCGGCGGCGCCGAGGTCATTCTTCAGTTGCTCCATGGACGTGGCGCCGATGATGGCCGAGGCCATGAAGGGGCGCGTGAGGCAGAACGCGATCGCCATTTGAGCGGGGTCAAGACCGTGTTCGCGGGCGAGTGCGGCATAGGCGGCGACGGCGGGCTCCTGATGCGGCGTGTAGCGGCCGCCGAGGTCGCCGTTGATCGACAGGCGCGACCCGGCCGGCCTGGCCCCGTCCAGATATTTTCCGCTCAACAGCCCGGCCGCCAGCGGCGAATAGGCGAGCAGGCCGATATCTTCGTGGTGCGACACTTCCGCCAGGTCGAGATCGTAGCTGCGGTAGAGCAGACTGTATTCGTTCTGGATCGTTGCGACGCGCGGGAAGCCGTATCTGTTGGCGAGGTCGATCATCTTCATCGCGCCCCAGGCCGTATCGTTCGAAAGGCCGACTGCGCGGATTTTGCCCGCTTTGACGAGTTCGCCGAGCTTGTCCAGAATGGCCTTGAGATCAGCCGCGACCTCCTCCCTGTTCTGGTGGGAAGGATCATAGGACCAGGCGTTTCGGAAGTGGTAATGGCCGCGGTTGGGCCAGTGCAATTGATAAAGGTCGATATAGTCGGTTCTGAGCCGCGCGAGGCTCGCATCGACCGCTTCGCCGATCCCTTGCGGGGTGACCGGGCCGCCATTGCGGATGTAGGCACGGCCGGAGCCGGCGACCTTGGTTGCAACCACCACGTCGTCACGGCGGCCGCGCGCGGCCAGCCAATCGCCGATGATGCGCTCGGTGTTGCCGTAGGTCTCCGCTGAAAGCGGCGTGGTCGGATAGAGTTCGGCCGTATCGATGAAGTTGACGCCATGATCGAAGGCATAGTCGAGCTGTTCATGGGCCTCGGCCGGCGTGTTCTGCGAGCCCCACGTCATCGTTCCGAGACAGATGGACGAAACCTTGATGCCGGTGCGGCCGAGTTTGTTGTAGCGCATGACGTTCCTTGTGGGGCGGGTTCGCGCCCATGGGAGGGAGGCGCTCCGCCTTGGAAATGACGGTTGGCCGCAGCCCGGGAAGTTCCGGAACGGCGCGGCGGCAAAGCGGGGCAAACTTAAGCCTTGATCGGCGAAGATCAAGGGCAAAAGACCCTAACCAACCGGCGAAGCGCGGCTTCCGCGCTTGACTTGCGGTTCAGGAATGTGAATGGAGAGGAAAATGCGGGGCGGCGCCAAAGGTCCGGGCGGTTCATCTGCACCCGCCCGCGCAATTGAAACGGTCACGGTTACTGGCTTGCTCCGAACCAGCCGCGACCCATGGAAGGGGCACTCTTGATGAGCACCGCATTCACGTTCCCCGGTCAGGGCAGCCAGGCCGTCGGCATGGGCAAGGATCTGGCCGAGGCCTTTCCGGAGGCTGCCGCCGTCTTCGCCGAGGTCGACGAGGCGCTCGGCGAAAAGCTTTCCGACATCATGTGGAACGGCCCTGAGGACACGCTGACGCTGACGTCGAATGCGCAACCGGCGCTGATGGCGGTGTCCATGGCGGTCATCCGCGTGCTCGAGGCCAAGGGCGTCGATCTCAAGCGCAAGGTTTCCTTCGTTGCGGGCCACTCGCTCGGGGAGTATTCGGCGCTCTGTGCGGCCGGTACCTTCTCGCTCGCCGACACGGCGCGTCTTCTGCGCATTCGCGGCGATGCCATGCAGGCGGCCGTGCCCGTCGGCAAGGGCGCGATGGCGGCGATCATCGGTCTGGAGCATGACGATGTCGAAGCGATCTGCCGCGACGCCGCATCGCTCGGCTCGTGCCAGATCGCCAACGACAACGGCGGCGGCCAGCTGGTGATCTCGGGCGAGAAGCCGGCTGTGGAGAAGGCCGCGGCTCTTGCATCGCAGAAGGGTGCCAAACGCGCGCTGATGCTGCCCGTGTCAGCCCCCTTCCATTCCGCGTTGATGACACCGGCCGCAGAAGCCATGCGCCAGGCGCTCGCAACGGTCGAGAAGCGCGACCCAGTGGTGCCGGTCGTCGCGAACGTGCTTGCCGCGCCGGTAAGCGATGCGGGCGACATCGCACGCCTGCTTGTCGAGCAGGTCACCGGGCAGGTGCGCTGGCGCGAGACGGTCGAGTGGTTTGCGTCCCATGACGTAACGACGCTTTACGAGATCGGCTCGGGCAAGGTCCTGACGGGACTTGCCCGGAGGATCGACAAGACCGTCACCGGCATCGCCGTCAATTCGCCCGCCGATATCGATGCGGCGCTTGCCGTCCTCTTGGCCTGAGCGCCCTACTATAAGGAGAAATCCATGTTCGATCTTTCAGGCCGCAAGGCTCTCGTTACCGGCGCTTCCGGTGGTATCGGCGAGGAAATCGCCCGCATGCTGCATGCTCAGGGCGCCGTCGTCGGACTGCATGGTACCCGCGTCGAGAAGCTCGAAGCTCTTGCCAACACCCTCGGCGAACGGGTTCAGATATTCCCGGCAAATCTCTCCGACCGGGCGGAAGTCAAGGCGCTCGGTGAAAAGGCGGAAGCCGATCTCGGCGGCGTCGACATCCTCGTCAACAATGCCGGCATTACCAAGGACGGGCTCTTCGTCCGCATGAGCGACGAAGACTGGGACAACGTCATCGAAGTCAATCTCACAGCCGTCTTCCGGCTGACGCGGGAGCTCACGCATCCGATGATGCGCCGTCGCTTCGGCCGCATCGTGAACATAACTTCGGTGGTCGGCGTCACCGGCAATCCGGGGCAGGCGAATTACTGTGCCTCGAAGGCCGGCATGATCGGCTTCTCCAAGTCGCTTGCACAGGAAATCGCCACCCGCAACGTCACGGTCAACTGCGTCGCGCCGGGCTTCATCGAAAGCGCGATGACCGGCAAGCTGAACGACAAGCAAAAGGAAGGGATCATGTCTGCGATCCCGATGCGGCGGATGGGAAGCGGAGCCGAGGTCGCCTCCGCCGTCGCCTATCTCGCTTCGAACGAAGCGGGATACGTCACCGGTCAGACGATCCACGTCAACGGCGGCATGGCGATGATCTGACGAGGCGATGGAGTGTGCGGTACCTTGGTCTTCGGCCCGTGCCGCGAGCTCCGATCAGCCTCTTCGTTTGATTGTGCCAAATGCCTGAAAATCAATGTTGACCAAGGGAATATCGGGCATTTTCGCACTTTGCGGCAGGCATAAACCGTGTTAATCGGGCCATGACTGCGCGCAGTCGACCGTTCCGGCCAGGTGTCCGGCAGCTCTTGTTGCCCTAGGTTTCCGCGGTTTCGGTTGGATGGATTGCCCGTTGGACCAACTTGGTCTATCAGGCGTGATAGAGTGCCGGTGCCGGTAACAGCGCCGTAGAGAAACATAAGGTCGAGGAACTCCGACATGAGCGATATCGCAGAACGCGTGAAGAAAATTGTTATTGATCATCTTGGCGTCGACGCCGAAAAGGTCAGCGAAGGCGCAAGCTTTATCGATGACCTCGGCGCGGACTCGCTCGACACCGTCGAACTGGTCATGGCATTCGAAGAAGAATTCGGTGTCGAAATCCCGGACGACGCTGCAGATTCGATCCTCACCGTCGGCGACGCCGTCAAGTTCATCGAGAAAGCCCAGGCCTGACCTTCTGGCTTGAGCTATTGGCGGGCCGCACTCGCGGCCCGTTCAGCCCTGGGGCAGTGGGCTGGCCTGCATCCACTGCGGGTTGCGATCGGTAAAGCGTCCCGCCTTTCCCTCTGGTCGTCACTACTGCATGTCTCCTGATTGGAGTCCGTCCAGGGACAAGAACATGCAAGGAACCATAAGGTCACAGCGACCTTTGCGCGTCTTCACGACGCTGTAACGAGATTTGCAATGCATGCGCGGGTCGCGATCGTCGCGTGGTCCGGTCCGGCGGTTGAATTGAACAGTCAGGGTGGGTCACGGGTATGAGACGTGTCGTTATCACCGGTACCGGCATGGTATCTCCTCTGGGTTGCGGAACCGAAGTCAGCTGGGCGCGTCTTCTGGCCGGCGACAATGCAGCCCGCAAGGTCACCGAGTTCGAGGTCGAGGACCTTCCCGCCAAGATTGCCTGCCGCATTCCCTTCGGCGATGGCAGCAACGGCACGTTCAATGCCGACGACTGGATGGAGCCCAAGGAACAGCGCAAGGTCGATCCCTTCATCGTCTATGCGATGGCCGCTGCCGATATGGCGCTGGCGGATGCCGGCTGGAAACCCGAAAGCGACGAAGACCAGATTTCGACCGGCGTCCTGATCGGCTCCGGCATCGGCGGACTGGAAGGTATCGTCGATGCGGGTTACACCCTGCGCGACAAGGGTCCGCGGCGTATCTCCCCGTTCTTCATTCCCGGGCGGCTGATCAATCTCGCAGCCGGTCAGGTTTCCATCCGCCACAAGCTGCGCGGTCCCAACCATTCCGTCGTGACGGCCTGCTCGACCGGCGCGCATGCGATCGGCGACGCCAGCCGGCTGATCGCGCTCGGGGATGCGGACGTGATGGTTGCCGGTGGTACGGAATCGCCGATCTGTCGGATATCGCTCGCAGGCTTCGCCGCCTGCAAGGCGCTCTCGACCCAGCACAACGACAATCCTGAGAAGGCCTCGCGGCCCTATGACGCCGATCGTGACGGCTTCGTCATGGGCGAGGGTGCGGGCGTCGTCGTTCTGGAAGAACTGGAGCACGCAAAGGCGCGCGGTGCCAAGATCTACGCCGAAGTGATCGGATACGGCCTGTCCGGCGACGCCTTCCACATCACCGCTCCGTCCGAAGACGGCGAAGGCGCTTACCGCTGCATGCAGATGGCGTTGAAGCGCGCGGGCGTCACGGCTGCGGACATCGACTATATCAACGCCCACGGAACATCGACGATGGCCGACACGATCGAGCTCGGCGCGGTCGAACGGCTGGTCGGAGACAGTGCTTCGAGGATCTCCATGTCCTCGACGAAATCGGCCATCGGGCATCTGCTCGGAGCGGCCGGCGCGGTCGAGGCCATCTTCTCGGCGCTCGCAATTCGCGACAATGTCGCCCCGCCGACGCTCAACCTCGACAATCCTTCCGTCGAGACGAAGATCGATCTGGTGCCGCATGTCGCGCGCAAGCGCGAGATCAATGTGGCCCTGTCGAACTCGTTCGGTTTCGGCGGCACCAACGCGTCGCTGATTCTGCGCCGTTACACCGGCCATTGATCCCTCGAGCGGGCGTGTTGCGAAACGGGTTGCCAGGGTAAGCGGAATTCGGGCAGATCTTCCGATCTGCATCGACCCGCGATCCCGCTTTTTGCCGCAATGCTCGCTACAAGCTGTCGCTGGAGTGGCGACGACTCGGGGCCGCCGCCAAGGGCTATGTTCGCGCAAGCCACATCTGGTAATTGTAGGATATTCATCGCAGGGCAGGCCGCTCTTTCACCGGAGCCGCAGAGGCCGCCGTAACATTCACTGGTCGCCGGTCTAATCCGAAATTCGCACCGGCGGCGGTTTGAAAAGGTTGCGAATTTCGGAATCGGGACAATCGTGAGCGACTCAAACGATAACAGCGCGGTGCAATTCGGCCGCAATGAAACCGGGAGCAACGGGCCGATCATTCCGAAGTCGGCCAACGAAGCGCTGCGTCCCGAAAGAGTTCCCCACCCGCCGAAGCGTTCACGCAAGGCGCGCAGCCAAGTCGTCATCTTTCTCAACTTCGTCATGACCGTGGTCGTCTTCGTGGCACTCGCGGCCGCCGGGGCCGTCTATTATGCCATGCACGAATATGAGAAGCCGGGTCCCTTGGAGGCGAACAAGAACTTCATCGTTCGCAGCGGCGCGGGCATCAGCGAGATTGCCAGCAATCTGGAGCGCAACGAGATCATTACCGACAGCCGCGTATTCCGGTTCGTTTCGGAAGCCTATCTGAGCAATGACACGCTCAAGGCCGGCGAGTATGAAATCAAGGCGCATGCATCGATGCAGGAGATCATGGAGCTTCTGAAATCCGGCAAGTCGATCCTCTACTCCGTCTCGCTGCCCGAGGGTTTGACCGTGAAGCAGATGTTCCACAGGCTTGCCGACGATCCGGTTCTTGTCGGCGATCTGCCGGCGGAGCTGCCGCCCGAAGGCTCCCTGAAGCCGGACACCTACAAGTTCACCCGCGGAACCGACCGTAACGAGATCATCAAGCAGATGACCGCTGCCCAGGAGGCGCTGGTACAGCAGATCTGGGAGAAGCGGGATCCGGATCTTCCCGTGTCGACCATAGAGGAATTCGTAACTCTTGCGTCGATCGTGGAAAAGGAGACCGGCCGCGCGGACGAGCGACCGCGGGTCGCTTCCGTGTTCATCAATCGCCTGGAAAAGGGCATGAGGCTGCAGTCGGATCCGACGATCATCTACGGCATCTTCGGGGGCGAAGGCAAACCCGCCAACCGGGCGATCCTGAGGTCCGACCTCGACAAGCAGACGCCGTACAACACCTATCTCATCAAAGGTCTGCCGCCGACGCCGATCGCAAATCCGGGCCGGGCGGCGCTCGAAGCCGTCGCCAATCCGTCGCGCACGCCCGAACTCTACTTCGTCGCCGACGGCACCGGTGGACACGTCTTTGCGGAGACGCTCGAGGAGCACAATGCCAATGTGCGGCGCTGGCGCAAGATCGAGGCGGAGAGGGCAGCGGAGGCGGCGAAGGCCACCGAGGCGGCACAGGATGCCGTCACGCAGACCGGGACTCAGCAATAATACACGTCGCCAAAACCGCGCAGCGGTTTGGGATAACGACATGCACGAAAGCAAAACCTGAGGCGCGCCGCGTGAAAAAAATGCGGCGCGCCTCAGCCTCATGTGGACGGGCTCGCCGCCGCGCGGATATTTCTTGCGGAGTTCGGCGCTGTCGCCATAGTGCTTCCCTCAACGACAATGTCGTGCCTCCCTCGGAGGTACAGAAATCGTTGTCACTTTAACGAATCACTGCCAACGGAGGAAACGATGCCGCTCCAATCGATGACCGGCTTTGCCAGGAAAGAAGGGAGCACCGGACGGTATCGCTGGGCCTGGGAACTCCGTTCGGTCAACGGCAAAGGTCTCGACATGCGGCTTCGCCTGCCGCCGGGACTGGAACGTATCGAACCCGACTGCCGACGTCTCGCCTCGCAGTATTTCTCGCGAGGGAACCTGCAGGTCGGCCTTTCGCTGAGCGGTACTGAAGTTTCGGCGGAGGCAGTTCTCAACGAGGAAGCGCTCGCCGCCGTCCTGAAGCTTCGCGAACGATTGGGCGATGTCGTCGATCCGGCGCCGCTCAAACTCGATACGCTGCTTTCCATTCGCGGCATCGTCGACTTCCGCGAGCCGGAGGAGAGCGAGAACGAGCGCGCGGAACGCGACGCGGAGATACTCGCCGGCCTGGAAGGCGCGCTCGCCGATCTGCGGACGATGCGGGAAGACGAGGGCAAGGCGCTCGGGCAGGTGCTGCTCGCCCAGGTGGAGCGCATCGAGAAGCTGACCGCGGTAGTCGAAAACGATCCGTCCCGCAGCCCGCAGGCGATCGCCGACAGGCTGGCGCAGCAGGTTTCGGTGATCATGGCCAACGCGTCCGGCATCGACCGCGAAAGGCTGCATGCGGAGGTCGCGCTGCTTGCGACGAAGGCCGATCTTCGGGAGGAACTCGATCGGCTGGGTTCCCATATCGGCGCTGCCCGCGACCTCCTGACAAAGGGCGGGCCGGTCGGACGCAAGCTCGATTTCCTTGCACAGGAATTTAACCGAGAATCGAATACCATCTGTTCGAAATCGAATGCCGCTGCCGTGTCTGCCGCCGGTATCGAATTGAAGGTCGTGATCGACCAGTTCCGCGAACAGGTTCAGAATCTGGAGTAGGATATGAAACCGGCGACCGTTTCGCCCATCAAGATCGCTCGCCGCGGGCTGATGCTCGTGATTTCATCGCCCTCAGGTGCGGGGAAGTCTACGATCGCGCGCAATCTGCTCGAAGCCGATCCGGACTTGAGCATTTCAGTGAGCGTGACGACGCGTTCGCGGCGGCCGAGCGAGATCGAGGGGCGGCACTATTTTTTCAAGTCGATCCGAGAGTTCGAGGCACTGAGGGCAACGGACTCGCTGCTCGAATGGGCCGAAGTGCACGGTAATTACTACGGCACGCCGCGTGACGCCGTCGAGAAGGCGATGGGCGAAGGGCGGGACATGCTCTTCGACATCGACTGGCAGGGCGCCCAGCAGCTGCAGGAAAAAATGGCGGGCGACGTGGTATCGATCTTCATCCTGCCGCCGTCCATGGCGGAGCTGCAGTCGCGGCTCCATCGGCGCGCCGAGGATAGTGAAGAGGTCATCGCGACGCGGCTGGCCAATTCGCGCGCCGAAATCGAGCACTGGCGCGAATACGACTACATCGTGGTCAACGACGATCTCGACCGGGCCTTCTCCGCCGTCAGGGCGATCGTCGAAGCCGAGCGCCTTCGCCGCGACCGGCGCCCCGGCCTCTTCGAATTCGTCAACGGACTGCTGACGGAAAATCCACTCTGAGCGCGCCGCTTGTCCCTTCGCCCGCCTCGCGGGAAGAGGGGGCCGGCAGGCGTATGAGGGGGAAGACAACCGGCGGCTGCGGGCTCGTTCCTGCGCTGTCGCAAGCGCCCGACTCTACAGACAATTGGCCAGTCGGCAAAATTCTTCCACAGTCAGGGTTTCCGCGCGACGTTGCGGATCGATGCCCGCCTTTGCAAGCAGCGCCTCGCCACCGAGGGGTTTCAGGCTCTGGCGGAGCATCTTGCGCCGTTGGCCGAAGGCTGCCTGGGTGACCTTCTCCAGGACCGCGGGCGAGCAGGGGATCGGAGCTTCGACAGGCTCGAGATGGACGACCGTCGACGTCACTTTGGGCGGCGGTGTGAAGGCCTGCGGCGGCACGTCGAATGCCAGACGCGCCTTTGTACGCCAGCCGCAGAGGACGCCGAGCCTGCCGTAGTGATCGTCATCGGCGCCGGCGACGATCCTCAGGCCGACCTCGCGCTGGAACATCAGTGTCAGGGATTGCCAGAAGGGCGGCCAGTGCCCTGGCAGCAGCCAATTGACGAGAAGCTGTGTGCCGACGTTGTAGGGTAGATTGGCGATGATGCGCACCGGGCCGTCGGCAAGCGATTCGAAGTCCACCTTCAATGCGTCGCCCTCGATGATGTCGAGCCGCCCCGGATAATGGGCGCCGATCTCGGCGAGTGCCGGCAGGCAGCGCGAATCGCGCTCGATCGCAACGACCTTCTTGGCCCCCAGAGCGAGGATCGCCCGTGTAAGGCCGCCGGGACCCGGACCGACTTCGATCACCGTCGCGTCCTCAAGCGGACCGGCGGTGCGCGCGATCTTCTGGGTAAGGTTGAGATCGAGGAGGAAATTCTGACCGAGCGCCTTCTTCGCGTCGAGACCGTGGCGCTGGATGACGTCGCGTAGCGGCGGCAGACCGTCGAGAGCCGCCATCAGCGCTTCGTCCTGCCGGCGTTGCGGGCAAGTTCTTCTGCAAGCCGCAGTGCCGCAAGAAGGCTTTCCGCGCGCGCGATCCCTTTCCCCGCGAGACTGAAGGCGGTTCCGTGATCCGGAGAGGTTCTGATGAAGGGCAGGCCCAGCGTGACATTGACGCTGTCGTCGAAACCGAGCGCCTTGGCCGGGATCAATGCCTGATCGTGATACATGCAGATGGCGACGTCGTAGCTTTCTCTCGCGCGATCGTGAAACATGGTGTCTGCCGGCAGGGGGCCGACGACGTCCAGCCCCTCGGCGCGCAGCCGATCGATGACGGGGCGGATGACGGCATCGTCCTCGCGGCCGAGCGCGCCGCCTTCGCCCGCATGCGGATTGAGACCGGCAATCGCCAGGCGCGGCGCCGGCAGACCGAAACGGCTCCTGAGGTCGGCCGCGGTGATCGTGCAGGTCTCGTAAATCAAGTCCGGCGTCAGCGCGGCTGGAACGTCCTTGAGCGGGATATGGATCGTGACCGGGACCGCGCGCAGCTTCGGCCCGGCGAGCATCATCACCGGCAGGGCGGCAACGCCCGTTGCACGCGCGGCGAGATCCGCGAGATATTCGGTGTGGCCCGGGAAGCGGAACCCCGCCTCGTAGAGCACTGCCTTGGCAATCGGATTGGTGGCGATGGCGGACGCCTCTCCCGCCAGCACGAGCCGGACGGCGGTGTCGATCGCATCGGTTACGGCGGAAGCATTCGCCGCATCGGGATTACCGGGAACGACGGGGGCAGGGGAGCGGACCGGCCAAACGGGGAGCGCCTGCCGGAAAGCGGCGACGGCCCCGTGACAATCGGTCTCGCATATCGGCACGGTCAGACCCAGGAGCTTGGCACGGGCGGCGAGTACCGCCGGATCGCCCACATAAAGAAACGGCGGTGTCGCCCGATCGGCCCGCTTCGCCCATACGGAGAGGCTGATGTCCGGGCCGATCCCGGCCGGATCGCCCATGGTCAGGGCGACCGGCCCGATGCTCGTCTCGCTCATACCGGCTCGTTACTTGTTGGCGATCTGCGCCTTCGAGCGCAGTTCTTCAAGATATTTGGCGCTGTTCGGGTCTTCCCCCTCGGCCCTCTTCTTGCCGAGATCCTCGGCGCGGAAGACGATCTCGGCGGCGGCGTCGTCGTTGACCTGACGCTTCTTGCAGATTGCCAGATATTCGACGCCTTTTTCGGTAACGCGCGTACCCGTCGTCATGCCGTCGCCGGCCTTTTCGACGAGCGGCTTCCAATCTTCGGGCAGCTGCTGTGCCAGAATCCGGCCGAGGCTGCGGATCGAAACGTCGCGATAGTTCGCCGCGAAGGCCTTTGAGGTGTCGCAACCTGGAAACTGCGAGCGCGAGGCATTGGCTTCAGCCTGCCGCTTCGCCGTAATGGCGCCGCGCTTCGATTCGGGAATGACGAAGATGACCTGCTGCAGGAAATATTCCGTCGTGACCGGCTTGTTGCCGCCGCCCTGCATCATGCGCTTGACGAGGTCGCCGCCGGAAAGGCGGCTGGCACTGCCGTAGCGGAAGTTGACGACACGCGGCCAGCTCATCTGGACTGCGATATACTGCTTGAAATGGTCGATGCCGACGCCGGCCTGGTCAAGGATCTTGCCGAGCTGCTCCGGCGAAAGCTTGTTCCCGGCGGCGAAACGCGCGAAGGCGGCATCGACCTCCTCCGTGCTGACGGACTGCTGAACGCGCGCGATCTCGGCGCGCTTCAGTACCTCGTCGACGAGCTGCTGCTTGGCTTCGGCCGCGCCGCCGCTTTGCCGCTGAAGCCGAAGGAAAGCGACCCGCTTGGCTACGTCGCCTGAGGTGATCACGGTGCCGTTGACGACCACCTCGACGGTACTCGCCGCCATTACCGTGGTAGCCGTACCCGCTGCGACACTCAGCGCACCCGCCAGTGCAACCGCCGAAAGCAACCTCACGATCGCGTTTTTCCCGCCCATCATCATTCCCCTGTTCGTTCTGCCTCCCGTTGCCGGCGGCTTCAGTTGCCACACTGCCGACCTTGCTACGGCGAGCTCTGCGCGCTCCGCAAGTCGCGGGGCGTCATAGGTGTCAATGCGAGGGAAATGCATAATACATGCGGCCAAACAATGACAAGACCGCATGATCGATTCACGCCGGAGCGCCGTGCGTCCGAGCGGACGCCGGAAGGACGCTTCAACTTATGGAACCGACGCATCGTCCTTTGCGAAAGTCGATTCCGATCGGGCCGATGCGGCAAGGGCGGAACATGGCCACTTCAGAGCACTTCCAGGAAAACGTGGAACGGTTTCCGTCCGGAAGTGCGCCGTTTCAAACGCTCTAGAAGTAGTCCAGCTCGTCGAACTTGGTGTCGCCGACATAGACGTCACCGAGCGTGCGGAAGCTGATCCGGGCGCCGATCGACCAATCGTTCGCAAGCGAACTGTCGGTGTCCCGCTCCTGCTTGTAGACGATCGAGAACAGGGTGTCCTGGTCGTCATAGGTGATGCCGAGGCCGTTGCGGGAGACGACGCCCGCGTCGATATCGTAGGTCACCGCGCCGAAAACGGACCAATATTCGTGGAACCGGTAGGCGGCAGCGGTCTGGATTTCGTCCTGATCGAACGGTGAGCCATAGGTCGGCTGCGCTTCGATCCGCGTATAGGTGAGAGCGGCCTGCCAGTTCAGCCCGAGATAGCCGACCGTTGCATCGGCCCGGCGCAGCGAGAAGTCGCTTTCGTCCAGCCGTCCGGAGAGGCTCGCCATCAGACCCGACGGGGCATCGATACCCAGCATGGCGACATAGTCGGAACTGTCGGTTTCGAGGCCCGAATCCGCCCCGGCCTTGACGAGATCGTCCGTCGCGAAGGAATTGAGGCCGCCAAGGTGAAACGACTGGCCGGCTATGGCGCGCAGGCCGAAGCCGCTGTCGAAGCTTCCGGTATAGCGCAGACCGATATTCGCGCGCGTGCCGCCCTCGATGCGATCGTAACCGGAGAATTTGTCGCGATCGAAGAGGTTGGTCGCATCGAAGACGAAACTCTGCGCGTCTTCGTTCGGCAGTCCGCCTGCATATTGCTCGTCCGGACGCGCATATAGCTGTCCGATCGGCTCGAGAACGTGGGTGCTCGTCTCTCCAGCGAAGAGGATCGGATAGCGCGCCTCGAGACCGGCGGTCAACATTCTACGGGTCTCGGCATCGCTGCTGCTGAAGTTGCCGGTATAACCGACCGGGTCATCCACATTCATGCCGAGGGCATCGCCGCGTGCCGCGAGCAGCGGTGTCAGCACAAGTCCGCCGGGCGCAATGAAGGTCCGCTTCCATTCGAGTTCGCCGGTGAGCCTGTGCGAGGTACCCTCGAGGCCGCGGAAGCGCTCGACCCCCAACACGTTTATCCTGTCGAGCCGGTTGCGCTTGATGTTGGTAAGGTTGAAATCGGCGTTGAGTTCGCCGCCCAGGATCGGCTCCGGTGCAGTGTAGGAATAGTCGAGGACCTGCGCGATAGGCTGCTTGTTTTCGTCGAGGCTGTTTGGGTCGGCATCCTGGATGTCGAAATAGAAGGCCCGCAGGTCGAAATAATTGCGTTTTCCAAGGCCCGTGAGATAGGCCTGGTTCACATAGGTCGTGCCGTCGAAGGTCGACAGATCGTAGGTCTTGGCGAAGTTGTTGTCCGACTGGACGAGGACGTTCCAGCCGAAGCTCCAGCGCGGATTGATCTCGAACTTGCCCCGCGAAGCGATCATGCCGCGATTGGTTTCCAGCGCGTCCACGGTTCCCGGTGTGAATTGCTCCCTGTCCAGCTGGCTGATGCCGGCGACGTTCAGCGTATGCAGGCCGTTGTGGAACTGCTGCCGGAACTCACCTTCAAGGAGAAAACCCTGGCGGGTCAGCCCGGTGCCGGTGATCGTCGCGTCCATGTAGGGCGAGATCGCCCAGTAGTAGGGCACTCCTACGCCGGCGCCGAGCTTTTGCGTGTAGCGGAACTGCGGGAACAGGAAGCCACTCTTGCGCTTGACCGTATGGTCCGGGATTTCCATCACCGGAATGTAGGCGATCGGCTTGCCGAAGAGCTCGAAATAGGCGTGCTCGAGCCGAATGGTACGGGTGCGTCCGTTC
Source organism: Sinorhizobium sp. GQ132 (assembly GCF_059758575.1). Taxonomy (NCBI): domain Bacteria; kingdom Pseudomonadati; phylum Pseudomonadota; class Alphaproteobacteria; order Hyphomicrobiales; family Rhizobiaceae; genus Sinorhizobium; species Sinorhizobium sp. GQ132. The sequence goes on from NZ_JCAXDX010000003.1 coordinate 525,009, forward strand.
TGAATGATTCGCTGGGCCTTGATGTGCCACAGAGAGCGATGTTCCGGCTTGGTGTTGCACGGCGTGCAGGCGGTGTAGACAGCCTTGTTGAGGATGAATTCCTCGCCATTGCGTCTTTCGCCGGTTTCCGCCGCCAGGCGCGTCAGATCCGTCGTTTCGATCCTGAGGGCCTGGACGAAGCCGTTGCCGAAGTCGTCGGTGACGTCCATTCTGTCGGCATAAACGATGTTGCCGCCCGGCTCGATGAGCTGGATGTCGCCGGTCGCGAGGATGCGGCCGGATTTCTGGTCGTAATCGACCTGCCGGGCCACCATCTTGTAGCCGCCGTATTCGATCTGCACATTGCCGCGTACGGTCACCTTTTCCGTGTCGCGATTGTAGACGAGCTCATTGGCGGTCAGCAGCAGCTTGGCGTCGGCAGGAATATTCGGCTGCAGTTCGTCGATTCGCGTCCCTGCGTCCTGCGCCTTGGCTGGCGCATTCATTCCGATGGCAAGCATATGCAGCGCCACGCCTGCAAGCAGGGCAGCGTTGGTAAGCTTCATGCGTTTGCGGTTGCCTGCCGCCACTAGCCATCCTCCTGATGCAGTAGAATCGTCGAGCCCAGCGCCATTGCTACAACAACCGGCAGCCAGGCTGCAACGAACGGAGGCACAATGCCGCTGCTCCCGAATGCTTTGACAAGCACGGTGACGACATAAAGCACGAAGCCCGATAGGATTCCACCGAGAATCACCGATCGAGATTGGTTGAACCGGCTAAATTTTAACGAGACGCAGGCGGCGATCAGCGTCATGGCGACGAGCAGCAGCGGCAGCGACATGAGAGAGTGAAATTGCGTTTCCAGGCCGTTGGTGGAAAAGCCGAAGGACCGTGCCACTTCGATTTTCCGCGGAAGGTCAAAAAACTGAATAGAATCAGCCTTCGCCAGACGTTCCTGGACGAAATCCGGCTTCAGGTTGGTGCGAAGCTGTGCCGTTTCCATACGACGCGGCAGGCGCCCGACCTCCGTCTCGACGACGCCGTTAAGAAGCCAGTAACCATCTTCGAGTTTCGCCGACTTCGCATCCTGCCGGAGCGTGATTGCGCCCTGTGGATCGAAGTGGATAACGGTCACGTTGATCAGCTCGGTGCCGCCGTTCTGGACGGAGCGTGCGCCGATGATCGTGTCGGTACCGTCGTAGATCTGCCGGAGCCAGGGAATCGAGTTCGCGGCGGCCGAACGGGTGGAGCCCCACTCGGCCTCCAGCGCTTCCGCCTTCTTGGTTCCCCAAGCGGCAAGCGGGTTGATCACGACCACGGCAAGCACGCCGAAGAGCAGCGAGCCGACGACGAACGGACGCAGGAATTGCCAGACGGAAATGCCCGCCGCCCGGGTTACGACGAGTTCATAGCGCCGGTTAAGGGAGATCAATGCAGCCATCGCCGCGAAAAGCGCGACGAAGGGCACCGTTTGCTGCAGAATCGTCGGAATGCGGAACGCGGTCATCAGCAGCGCGCCCGACACCGTGTAATGTGGCAGGTTCGACATGCGGCTGGTCAGTTCGCTGAAGTCGATGATGAAGATCAGCGCGAAAATGCCGACGAGGAACCAAAACGTGGTGCGTGCATAACGTTTGAAGAAATAGCGTCCGAGCGTGTTGAAAATCATGAGGGCTGCTCCCCGTCGGCGCCCGCCGGCCGCACGAGCCGTAGCCTGACCATGAGGTCCGTGAGCTTTTCCTGCCAGGTCATGGGGATGTCGAGGCGCCGGTTGCTGGCAAGCTGCTGTATGGCAAGCGCTCCCGTCACCAGCGGGATCAGATACATGAGCGGCACGAACCATACCGAATCTTCGGCGCTGTTGGCCGCGTAGAACGTCATCCACCGGATGACCAGAGCCGCTCCAAGGGCGCTGACCATGGGGTGCACGCGTGCTTCGCGATGCGACCGGGCATCGCTGCTGACGACCAGTGCAATGAGGCCGAAGAGCAGCGGAAAGGTCCATTCGGTGAAGCGCCGGTGCAGCTCCGCCGCAAAGGCGCGCGGAGCTCTCTTGTAGGCTTCGTCGTCGGGATCGGGGTCAAGCAGATAGAAGAGATCGCGGTCCTTGGCGCGGATATTGGCCTCTCCCGCCATCCTGGTCAGGTCGGTCAGATCGAAGGCGTAGGAGTCGAACTTGATGATGGAAACGTCGCCGTCCGGCAGTTTGCGGTGGACCTCTCCGTCCTTCATCACCAGCGCGGAGCGTTCCTCGTCGACGGCTCCTTCGCGCGCATAGTAGACGAGTTCGAAATTCGGATCGCGCGCATCGGCGACGAAGATGCCCTGCAGCACGCCGCCGCTGCGGCGGGCGCCGACCTGAACGTAAAGCCCGTCGGCAATCTTGCGGAATGCGTTCTCCTGGACGACGGAGGCAAGCAGATCCGCATGGGCCGTCGCGATCATCTTGCGTACCGCAACGCGCGAATAAGGCTCGACGAAATTGTCGATGGCGAAGGAGAGGACGCTCAGTCCTGCCGCGAGAAACATCACCGGCCGGATGATGGACATGCGCGAACTGCCGGCGGCACTGAGCACCGTAAGCTCTGAATCGGTGTTCATCGCGCTCAGCGTCTGCGTCACGCCGATCACCAAGGCAAAGGGCAGGATGATCGGCACGACCGACGGCAGAATCAGCGTCGCGAGCTTCAGGAAAGCGATGATCGACTGACCGCTGTCGGTAACGAGGTTGACATTGGTGAGCGCCTGCGTGGTCCACACGATGCCCATCAACGGCAGGAGCGTCGCCAGGAACATGATCGTGGCGCGCCGGAATATGTAGCGTTCGATGAGCTTCATAGCCGTATCCGGTCCAAGGTCCTGCTCAATTTCGTATGCCGTTCGGTTGCGGACGAGCGCACAATTTCTTGCCGGCCGAGGTGGCCGTCTTCGTCCCCGTGCCGCGAATCGGAATATGCGACAACAGGGAAAATATAAGCCGAAGAATTTCGGTTAACCGCATGTAAACATGTGCGAGCATCTTGCCAAGCGCCTGAAAAGCGAGAAGGGTGCGGCCCACAGCTTCGATCACCGCCGACGTCGCGAATGTCGGTCACTGTAGCCGTCCGGTAACAGGCCGGGCGCCACCGTCAGAAAGTGCCTGGAGTCCTGCATGCCGATGAAATTCGAGTTTTCTTTCAGCAAATCCCACCGCCCGGCCGGCGGCGTCGCGGTACTCCTGCAGGTTGCGGGAGCCAAGGAAGCGGCCGGGGCGGCTGTCGCCGATCCGGAGGGCGTCCTGCCGAAGGCGGCGAAGATCGGGAAGTTCACGGGCAAGGCGCTCTCGACCCTCGACGTCATTGCGCCGCACGGCTCGCCGGCCGATCGGATTGTCCTGCTCGGCCTCGGGGACGCGGGCGGCGTCGGCGATCACGACTGGCTGAAGGCCGGTGGCGCCGCGGCTGCGAAATCGCGGTCTGCCGAAAAGATCACGGTTTTCCTCGATGCGCCGGGGCTCGAAGTCACCGGCAAGGCAGCTGCGGATTTCGCCCTTGGCATGGAAATGAATGCCTACGGCTTCGAGAGCTACAAGACCCGGAAATCGGATGACGAGCCGAAGGCGGCGCAGAAACCGGTCAAGGTCACCATCGTCACCGGCACGGTGATCGCAGCGAAAAAGGCCTTTATGACGGCGCAGGCGGTCGGTGAAGGCGTGTTTCTGGCGCGCGATCTCGTCAACGAGCCCGCCAACGTGCTGGGCCCCGTCGAGTTCGCGGCGCGCGCGAAGGAACTGGAAAAACTCGGCGTGGATGTCGAGATCCTGACCGAGCGGGAGATGAAGAAGCTCGGCATGGGCGCACTCCTCGGCGTGGCGCAAGGCTCGTCCCGTCCGCCGCGGCTGGTGGTCATGCAGTGGAAGGGCGGAAAGGCCAAGGAAAGGCCGGTCGCCTTCATCGGCAAGGGGGTCGTCTTCGACACCGGCGGCATTTCGATCAAGCCCGCTTCCGGCATGGAGGAAATGAAGGGCGATATGGGCGGAGCGGCGGCAGTGACCGGCCTCATGCATGTCCTTGCCGCGCGCAAGGCAGCCGTCAATGCCATAGGTATCATCGGGCTCGTGGAGAACATGCCGGACGGAAGTGCCCAGCGGCCGGGCGACATCGTGACGTCCATGTCCGGGCAGACGATCGAGGTGATCAACACCGACGCCGAAGGCAGGCTCGTCCTCGGCGATGCCCTCTGGTACTGCAATGATCGCTTCAAGCCGCAGCTGATGATCGATCTGGCAACGCTGACCGGCGCGATCATGGTAGCGCTCAGCAATCATTACGCGGGGCTGTTTTCGAACGACGACCGGCTGGCAGAGCAGTTGCTCGCCGCCGGTTTGGCGACGCAGGAACGACTGTGGCGGATGCCGCTCGGCAAGGAATACGACAAGATGATCGACAGCAAGTTCGCCGATATGAAGAACACCGGCGGCCGGCACGGCGGCTCTGTCACCGCGGCGCAGTTCCTGAAACGCTTCGTCAAGGACACCCCCTGGGCGCATCTCGACATCGCCGGCACCGCCATGGGCTCGCCGACCGACGAGATCAACCAGTCATGGGGCTCGGGCTTCGGCGTTCGTCTCCTCGACCAGCTGGTGCGCGCGAACTACGAATCGTGACCGTTGGCCCGAGATCGGAATGACCGAGATCCTTTTTTACCACCTGACGGAATCGAAGCTCGAAGACGCCCTGCCGCCGCTGCTCGACAAGAGCATCGAGCGCGGCTGGCGGGTGGTCGTGCAGACGATCGACGCCGAAAGGCGCGATGCGCTGGATACGCATCTATGGGTCTATCGGGACGACAGCTTCCTGCCGCACGGGACGGACGCCGGCGATTTCGCGGCGGAGCAACCGATTCTCGTCGTCGCCGATGAAGGCAACCGGAATGCCGCGACTGTGCGCTTCGTCGTCGACGGCGCCGAGCCGCCGCCGGTTTCGGAATATGAGCGGGTTGTTTTCATGTTCGACGGCTACGACCAGCAGCAGCTCGAGGCGGCGCGCGATCAGTGGAAGCGGCTAAAGGGCGAGGGGCACAATCTCACCTACTGGCAGCAGAACCGTGACGGAAGATGGGAAAAGAAGGCGTGATCGACGCGAATCAGGCCGGAACCGGTTGCACCGCATCCGGCCTGCCTTCCACCTTCTCCCCGCAGGCGGTGCGAAAGAGACTCGCGGCAGCGTCGTACTCGTCCCCTCGGGTTTAACCGGGGAGAGGGGCATCAGCGGCGGCGAGGGCGACAGCACCATGTCCGCACACGCCACACTTAGTCGTGGAATGCCTCGACGAATTTGCGGCGACCGAGCATGAAGGCGTCGGCCACGTGCCGGAGCGGCGCCAGGTCGACATCCGATCTGCCGGCTTTGATGATCTCGGCGAAACGCCGATAGAGCATGGGGTACTCCTGCTCGGGCTCCTCGTGGACGATCTTGCCGTCGATCGCGAGTTTGGCGCCGCCCTCGGAGAGGACCATCTCGCCCGCGTCGGTTTCAGCGACGATGTCCCAGCTCTGCTTGCCTGTCTGGCGCCAATCGAACTCGGCAGCGACATCGAGCTTTTCGGCATCGCTGAAGGCGATCGTGGCGGCGATCGGCGCGTCGCGGTTTTCGGGAAATTCGAGTGTCGCGGAGGTGATGAAGACCGGCCGGGGCAGGATGTGGGTCATGATCGAGAGCGCATTGATGCCGGGGTCGAAGACGCCCAGCCCGCCGGCTGCCCAGATCCACTCCTGATTCGGATGCCAGTGGCGAACATCTTCCTTCCAGATGATCCGGACGTTGCGGATCGCGGTCGACGCCAGAAACGTCTTTGCCGCCTCCACCGCCGGCGCATAACGCGAGTGCCAGCTCGCGAAAAGCGAAACGCCTTTCTCGTCCGCCAGCGCCTCCAGGTCCGCGACCTCGCTCAAAGTCGCGCCCGGCGGCTTTTCGAGGAAGACATGCTTGCCGGCGGCAAGTGCGGTACGCGCCGCCTCGTAGCGGTATTGCGGCGGCATGCAGAGCGAAACCGCCTCGACCCCCGGCACGGCCTCGAGCATGGCCTCGATCGACTTGAAATTGTCGATGCCGTCCACCGTTCCATGGCGGCTCGCGGCTGCGATCAGGCGGTAGTCCGCGTTCTTCGCAAGCGCCGGCAGATGTTGATCGCGCACGATCTTGCCGACGCCAACGATGGCAATGTTGATTGGGGACATGGTGTTTTCCGCCCTGATTAGTATGATTTATTCCGCACCCTTTTAGCAGATTGGGAAATGCCGACAAGCCGGCATCCAGTTGCAAAAATTAGCCTAGGCGCTTGGGTGGACAAGATGGAACCCAAATCTATCTTGTCCGTCTTCTTGCCTCTCGAGGGGGTCTCCGAAGTCAGGATTTCAGATGCCACATATTCGTCTTGCGACACGGGCCGAGCTCGACACGATCATCGACTGGGCCGCCAGGGAGGGATGGAATCCCGGTACTGACGACGGCAATGCTTTCTGGGCCGCCGATCCAGAAGGCTACTGGGTCGCGGTCGAGGAAGAGCGGCTTGCCGCTGCCATTTCGCTCGTGCGCTATGGCAGCGGTTACGCATTTCTCGGGTTTTTCATCGCCGACGAGGCGTATCGGGGCAGGGGCATCGGCCTCGAGCTTTGGAAGTGGGCAATCGCGAGGGCCGAGGGGCGGACCATCGGCCTCGACGGGGTCGTGGGCCAGCAGGGAAACTATCGGAAATCGGGTTTCGGCTGGGCGCACGCGAACATACGCTACGGCGGCGTGGTGAACGTGACCGAGCCGCCCGGCACCGAGCTTGTCGACGTGGCGCCGGTGCATTCGGCGACGCTGATCGATTATGACATGAGGTTCAATCCAACGCGGCGCGAGGCGTTTCTGCGCGAATGGACCAAGCAATTGCAGACGCGCAGAAGCGTGGTCCTGCTGCGAGACGGCGCCATCACCGGTTACGGAACGATCCGCAAGTGCCGCGAAGGCTACAAGATCGGTCCGCTGCTCGCCGACAGCGAGACCGGTGCGGATCTCCTGTTTCGCAAGCTCGCAACCGGCACCGGCGGGGAACGGATCTATTTGGACGTTCCCGAGCCGAATGCGTCCGCCCGAGCACTGTGCACGCGCTACAACATGAAGCCGGTTTTCGAGACCGCCCGCATGTATCGCGGACCGGCACCGGATCTGCCGCTTGCACGGATTTACGGGATCACGACCTTTGAGCTCGGTTAGAGGGGATGAGGAAAACTGTGCCATTTCCGCCGATGTTTTTAGGTCGACCCGACCTAAAAACATCGTGATCGAGAGCAGCCGGGCTGATTATCCCGCCATCGCTTCCTCGTATTCCGCCGACAGCTCCAGCCATTGCTCTTCCGCAGCAGCAAGTTTCTCGACGGCATCGGCGCGCTCCTTGGCGCGCTGAGCCGCTTTTGCCGGGGCCTTCTCGTAAAGCGCGGGATCTGCAAGCTCCGCATCAAGGGCCTGAATCACTTTCTCCAGTTTGGCCGTCAAGGACTCGATCTCATTGATCTTTTTCCTGAGCGGTGCCAGTGAGGCTCGCCTGTCCGCATTCACCTTTCGCTGGTCTGCCTTGGAGAGCGCCTCATCCGATCCGTTCACCCTGGGCTTGTCGTCCCTGGGCTTCGGCCCGCCGACGATCAGCCCGCGATAGTCCTCGAGGTCGCCGTCGTAGTTCGTGACGGTTCCTTCGCGCACCAGCCACAGCCGGTCGGCCGTCGCTTCGATCAGGTGGCGATCATGCGAAATGAGGATGACCGCGCCGGAGAAGTCGTTGAGGGCGGCGATCAGTGCATTGCGGCTGTCGATGTCGAGATGGTTGGTGGGCTCGTCAAGGATAAGCAGACTTGGCGCCTCGAAGGCGGCAAGGCCCATAAGAAGCCGCGCCTTTTCGCCACCGGAGAGATCCTTGGCCGCGGTGTCCATCTTCTCGGTTGCAAGTCCCATCTGCGCCACGCGGGAGCGCACCTTCGCTTCCGGCGCTTCCGGCATGCGGCGGCGGACGTGCTCCACGGCACTCTGCGTCGGCACGAGGTCGTCGAGCTGGTGCTGGGCGAAGAAGCCCACCTTCAGCCCCGGGGCGATCCGCACCTCGCCGCTTTGCGCCGGGAGGCGCCCGGCGATGAACTTCGCAAAAGTGGACTTGCCGTTGCCGTTGGACCCGAGAAGCGCGATCCGGTCGTCCGCATCGATGCGCAGATTGAGCCTCTTCAGGATAGGCTTGCCCGGTTCGTAGCCGACCGCGCCGCCCTGGATGGCGACGATGGGCGAGGCCACCTGCTTCTCCGGGTCCGGAAAGGTGAAGCCCTGGACATGGTCTTCGATCACGGCTGCAACGGTGCCCATCCGCTCCAATGCCTTGATGCGGCTCTGGGCCTGACGGGCCTTGGAAGCCTTGGCCTTGAAGCGATCGATGAAGCTCTGCAGATGCTTGCGGGCCGCCTCGTTCTTGGCCTTCGCCTTCATCTGCAGTTCGTCCGCTTCCGCCTTCTGCCGCTCGAACTGATCGTAGGAGCCGCGGTAGAAGGTGAGCTTCTTCTGATCGAGGTGAACGATCGCGTTCACCGCGGTGTTCAGGAGGTCGCGATCGTGGCTGATGATGATCACCGTGTGCGGATAACGGCGAATATAGTCCTCGAGCCACAGCGTTCCTTCGAGGTCGAGATAGTTGGTCGGCTCGTCGAGGAGCAGCAGATCGGGCTCCGAAAAAAGGACCGCGGCAAGCGCCACGCGCATGCGCCAGCCACCGGAAAAGGAGGAGGCGGGGCGTTTCTGCGCCTCGTGGTCGAAGCCGAGACCGGCGAGAATGCTTGCCGCGCGCGCTTCCGCCGAATGGGCGCCGATGTCGGCGAGCCGCGTCTGGATCTCGGCGATCCTGTGCGGGTCGATCGCCGTCTCCGACTCCGCGATGAGCGCGGTGCGTTCCCTGTCGGCGTTGAGCACGATTTCGATCAGAGGCTCTTCCGTCCCCGGCGCTTCCTGTGCGACCTGCCCGATCCGCGCGTTCTTCGGCAAGAAAACACCGCCGGCTTCCGCCGCAAGCTCGCCGGTGATGACCCGAAACAGTGTGGACTTGCCGGCGCCGTTGCGCCCGACGAGCCCGGCCTTCGTGCCCGCCGGGAGCGTCACGGAAGCGTTGTCGATAAGCAGACGGCCCGCAATGCGGGCGGAGAGGCCGGATATCTGGATCATCCGGGCCTTTTGCCCGGACTTTTTCGGGAAGGCAAGAGGCTCGCGCCACTGCTCTCGCGATCGCTCGAATAAGGATGCCGAAGGCATTTTCAAGTAAGGATTGTTATGGATTCATGGACAACGTGTTCCGATAATCAATACTTCCCATCCTCATCATGAGGCCCCACATCTTCGGACGGAGAGCACGAGAATGCTCTTCTGACCCTTTGATCGGACCGGGCGCCATCGGCGAGGCCACCGCGTCCGGAATGGTGCCGATCAAGGCGGTCGCGACGAAACCTTCGTTCAAGCGAACGACCGATCAGGAGTGATGATCATGAGGAACGCAATCCATACTGCTCTCGCCGCCACCCTCGTTGCCACAGCCGTTCTCGGCGGTGCATCCGCAGCCTTTGCCGGCGGCAGCTATTATCAGGGTGTCAGCGACAAGCCGCTCTACACCGAACGCGCAGCGCGAGCCGGTGACCAGACGGCCGTTCGCCGTGCCGACGGCTCCCTCGACCGTACGTCCACCGGTTCGGTCGGCTATGCTCCGCAGCCGAAGGTCGTTTCCGGCGGTGAAGGCGAATATTACCAGGGCCTCAGCCGCTAAGGCCACAGCCGACGAGTCATGGAGCGGGCGCGGCCTCCCACGCGCCTCTGGCTCCGCCCGAACGAAAGGCCCGGTTCCCCCGAACCGGGTCTTTCGTGCTCCGGGGTGGCCTTTTCAAACGGCGCACTCCGCGCGCAAAACCGTTTCGCACAACGTCCTCTCTCCGCTTCGCCCTTTATACTTGACGATGGGAGTCAGCAATAATATGCCGCCGTGCTAAAATGGAGGTGGTTTTGGGCGGCTCAGGCGAAGTTTCGGTGTCTCCGTTCGGTGTTGCAAGTCTTGCTGCGCGGCGCGACCGGCCGGCGCTGCTTTTGCGCGGCGGGCGGATCGTGAGTTACAGCGAACTTGCCGAGCGCATCGACCGGCTCGCTTCTCGGTGGCGCGGCGATCGCGGCCTGGTCATAATCGAGGCCGATCTTTCCGAACACGCTATCGTCGCTTATCTCGCAGCACTCGAGGCGGGCCACGCGGTCGCCCTGTGCGGCACCGCTTCCATGGCCGAGGATCGCGACGTCTTCAAGCCGGAATATTGCTACCGCCGCTTCGGCGGTCGCTGGCGCATGGAGCGGCTGGCGGGAGATGCGATCACACCGCATCCCGAACTTGCCGTCCTGCTCTCGACGTCCGGCAGCACCGGGCAAGGAAAATGGGTGCGGCTGTCGCACATGAATATCCAGTCCAATGCGCGGTCAATCGCGGAATATCTCGGTTTGACGGCAGCGGACCGAGGCTGCCTCATCCTGCCGCTTCACTATTCCTACGGGCTTTCCGTCCTTAACGCCCACCTCGCCGTGGGCGCGAGCGTCTACATGCCGGGCTGTTCCATCCTCGACGAGGGCTTCCTCGATGAACTTGCGCAGAGCGGCAGCTCCAATTTTGCCGGAGTCCCCTATTCCTACGACCTCCTGGAAATGGCGGGATTCCGGGAGCGGGACTTTCCGGCGCTGCGCTTCATGACTGTGGCCGGCGGACGTTTGGCGCCGGAACTCGTTCGCCGCTACAATGAGCATCTCTCCGCGCGCAACGCGTGCCTTTTCGTGATGTACGGCCAGACAGAGGCAACCGCTCGCATGGCCTATATGCCGCCGGACCGTCTCCGGGGCAGGGAAGACCGGATCGGCATCGCCATCCCGGGCGGCAGCCTGACGCTAGAGGACGACGGTGGAAGGATAATCTCCAGCGCCGATCAGCCCGGCGAGCTTGTCTATCGCGGGCCGAATGTGATGATGGGCTACGCTTCGTCACGCGCCGATCTCGCGCGAGGGGCCGAGTTGTCGGAATTGCGGACCGGCGATCTGGCCGTAAGAGATGCGGACGGGCTCTTCCGGATCGTCGGACGAACAAAGCGGATATCGAAGATTGCCGGCCTCCGAATAGGTCACGACGGTCTGGAGGCGGCCCTGGAGCGGCACGGAGTCGCCGCGGCCGTGGTCGGCAGCGACACCGAAATCCATGCCTATTATGTGGGAAACCGCGATCCGGATGAAGTTCGCCGCCTGCTCGTCGAGGCGAGCGGCTTGACCTTGATGCATGTAGGGGCTTCCCGCCTCGACAAGTTGCCGAGATTGACATCCGGCAAGATCGATTACCCGGCCCTTCGCAAGCGGCCGGCCGCGGCAACGTGCGGCAGTTCGGAAGAGGGGGACGTCGAGGCGCTTTTTGCCCAGCTCTTCTATCCGAAGAAGGTTCGACGGGAGGACAGCTTTCTGTCGCTCGGTGGCGATTCGCTCCGTTTCGTCCAGCTTTCGATCGGCCTCGAGAGGAGGCTCGGAGAACTGCCGGAGGCCTGGGAAAAGCTCTCGATCGGCGAACTCGCCGCCCTCGGCAGCCGCGAGCGAAAGAGCCGCCGGATCGGCGCGGATCTCCTGATCCGGGCGCTGGCGATCCTGCTGGTCGTGGTCCACCACGAGACGCTTTGGCCGATTCCGGGAGGATCGGCTGCCATGGTCATTCTCGCCGGCTTCGGTCTAGCGCGCTTCCAGAGCGGCGCACTGCTCTCCGGCGCGATAGACAAGCTGCTGCGGCCGCTCGTCCAGATTCTCGTCCCCTATTATCTGATCGTGGCGGGCTACACGCTCGCCTGGGGCCAGATACCCTGGGCGTCGGTCTTTCTCGTCGGGAATTTCGGCTTTGCCGACCCCGGGCGCCACGGCATGGTGCCCTATCTCTACTGGTTCATCGAAGCCTATTGTCAGATGCTGCTGGTGTTTGGCGCTCTGTTTGCCGTTCCGGTCGTCCGGCGCGCCGCGGCCAGAAGACCTCTTGCCGTGGGCATGGCGTTGTTTGCCGCGGCCTTCGCTGCGCGGATGGCGTTTCCGCTTCTCGTCGATATCGGCAACCGCCAGATATTCACCCTTCCATGGATCTTCTACATGGCGGTGCTCGGCTGGTGTGCGGCAGTTGCCGAAACGTGGAAAGAACGCTCGATGGTAATGCTGGCAGGAACAGGCGTTTTCCTGTTCCTCGGACTTTATGAGGGCGTCTGGATCGGGACGAAAGTCAAATATCTGCTGCAGATCGCCGTCCTGGCGGCGCTGCTCTTCCTGCCGCGCATTCGCATGCCGCAATGGGGTACGCGGCTGATCCTGCCGCTTTCCGCAGCGGGCTTTCATATCTACATCCTGCACCGCTTCGTGCCGGAGTTGCTGTTGCTGCCGATCCGGCCGTTGCTGTCGCCGCTGGCGTTTGCCTTCTGCTCAATCCTGGGGGGCATCGCGCTCGGCATTGCCGCCTGGCTGGGGCAGGGTCGACTTATCGCGTGGCTCGCCGGTGCCCGAGACAGGCGCATCTCGCTTGCAACGGAGGGCGGCTCCGGCCTCGCTTCAATCGGCCCACTTCTTGCCCTCGGTCCGCAGGAAGAAAACCAGGTCCAGCGTCAGTGAGGGCTGCCTAAGCGCGGTCAAGGTCGCATGCGCCTGGCCGCGATGATGGGTCTGATGGTTGAAGAAGTGAGCGAGCGTCCGTGCGAGCCGTTCCGTGACCTCGACCGGATTGGTGAGCGGAGAGTAGGTGAAGTGCCCGGCAAGGCGCGCCTCGTCGAGGCTGTCGACCCAGGCAATGATGCGGTCGTCCTCGGCCGCCCGCGCCGGCGCCAGTCCGGTGAAATCTTCGTGTAGAATGGCGTCGAGTTGCGACGGCGCCTCGCCCTCTTTCGTAAACCGCTTCATCCAGATCCGGTCCGCCGCGAGGATATGGTTCAGCGTCCCGTGCAGCGAGCCGAAGAAGGCTCCCTTGTCCTCCCGGTATTCCGAATCCGATAGTTCCGAGACGGCAGCGTAGACACGCCGGTTCGCCCAGCGATTGTAGTCGGCAAACATCCGGTAGTGGTCGAGCATCGGCAATCTCCTCGTGTGGTCGGCTCCTCGTGTGGTCGGCAACCTATCGCGAATCCGTATCAGGGTGTCGAATGCTACTGATGAAATTAAGTGATTTGATCCGCAAGCGGTGCTCCCCTTATGTGCCTCAGTAGCGAAATACAGGAGCCTGAATGACACGCAAACTCTATGCACTCTCCGGAACCGACAGGAGCCGCCCCTTTTCGCCGCATGTGTGGAAGACGAAGCTATCGCTCGCGCACAAGGGCCTAGCCTTCGACATCGCGCCCGTCGGCTTCACCGAGATTCCGAGGCTGGAGCAGGGGGCGACGAAGATCGTTCCCCTGCTGCGCGACGGGGAGAAACTCGTCAGCGACAGCTTCGATATCGCTCTCTATCTCGAAGAGGCCTATCCCGATCGTCCCCCGCTGTTTTCCGGCGAAGGCGGAAAGGCCATGGCTCGCTTCGTCGAGGGCTGGTCGCAAACGGTTTTGCATCCCGCGATCGGACGTATCGCGATCATGGACATTCATGACAGCCTCGACCCGATCGACCGGGCTTATTTCCGGGCGAGCCGCGAGGAGCGCTTCGGAAGGCCGCTGGAGGCGGTTGCCGAGGCCGGGCGTGGAGACCTCGAAAGCTTCTCGGCGAAGCTCGAACCGCTCCGCCACATGCTGAAGTTTCAGCCGTTCCTCGGCGGCGACGGGCCGCTATTTGCCGATTATATCGTCTTTGGCGCGCTGCAATGGGCGCGTATCGCTTCGCCACGCCGCCTGCTTGCCGCAGGCGACGTCGTCACCGACTGGTTCGAGCGCTGCCTCGACCTTCACGACGGCTTGGGCCGCAGCGTGACAGCGGCGTGAAACTACAGCGCGAGGGGGCGAATCATCGCCGCGCCCCCTTGTTTTGCGCGGAATTGGCGGCTAATGAACCGCCACTTCTCAAGAGCAAGGGAAATTGAGCCAATGGCGATTGAACGTACCTTTTCGATGATCAAGCCGGATGCGACGAAGCGCAACCTGACCGGCGCCATCACCAAGATGCTGGAGGATGCCGGCCTTCGCGTCGTCGCCTCGAAGCGCGTCTGGATGAGCCGCCGCGAAGCCGAAGGCTTCTATGCCGTCCACAAGGAGCGCCCGTTCTTCGGCGAGCTCGTCGAATTCATGTCCTCCGGCCCGACCGTGGTCCAGGTTCTCGAAGGCGAGAACGCCATTGCCAAGAACCGTGAAGTCATGGGCGCTACCAACCCGGCTAACGCCGCCGAGGGCACGATCCGCAAGGTCCACGCTCTTTCGATCGGCGAAAACTCGGTTCACGGTTCCGATGCCCCGGAGACGGCTGCCGAGGAAATCGCCTACTGGTTCTCCGGCACCGAGATCGTCGGCTGAGCGATAAAGCAGAGACGTGACTTTCGAGCCGGGGCGGCGACGCTCCGGCTTTTTACGTCGGGCAACTGGCGGTCTCGAAGCGCGCCGGCGCCTTGCCGTCCTTGAAGACCTCCGGGTTCTTGTCGTAGGCCGGACCTTCGACAAGGGGTTTCGCCGGCATCACGTCCTGATCGATGTCCGAAATGACAGTCGTCTCCAATCTCTGAAGCGATGTCCCGTCCGGCCCTTTGACCTCGATGGTCACGGCATAGGGTCTCTGCTTCTTCACGCAGGTGATGTCCGGACTTTCCAGCACCACCTTGTTCAGCTTCGGGAAAAGCCGCCGTTCAAGGGTCAGCGGATTGCCGCCGGCAGGGTTTTCGAAGGTTGCGACGACAGTGCTCCCATCCGGAACCGGCTCCGTCTTGTTGAGGGTGACCATATAGGTCGCATAGGCCAGCCGATAGTTGAACACGAACATCTTGCCGGTCAGTTCGAGCGGATCCCTGCCGCTTTCGCGTTGACAGCCGGCAGCGACCGCTGCGGCGAGCAGAGCGGATATCATGGCTCTCTTCATGGCTTCGGTTCCTCCCTGCTGCGGCGATAATGACGCCTGGCCTTCGTGCGGTTGCCGCAAACCGCCATGTCGCACCACGTCCGGCTTCGGTTGCGGCTGCGGTCGAGAAACAGCCACGCGCAGTTGGGGCAGATTTTGAGGCGTTCCCTCTCCGGTCCGGCAATGAGACCAAGTGCCGAATGCGCCGTGGCCACATCGAGCGGCGTGCCTTTGCCCGTGTCCGCGGGTTGACGCAGGACGGTGGCGATCGCCTCGAGCAGATCGGCCAGGAGGTCCGGCCGATCCTCAGTCCGCACCAGCGCGCGGAAATGGCGGTCGGTCGCCTCGCGCAGTCCAATGAATGCGTTTCGGCGCACTGATTTTGCCGGGACGAGCGTGCCGAAACGGCTCCGTTCGGCGCCGTAGAGATTTGCGGCCTCGGCGAAGCTGTCGATCGCCGCCGGATCGTCGAAGCGATCGATCCGGCGCTCCGCGTCGAAGCGCAGGACCACGGAATTGGCGACGTCCAGTGCGAGCGCGCCGCCGGAGAATCGATGTGCGGTCCAGGTGAAGCTCATGCGAAAAGTCCTAACTGGTAAAAGCTATTTTACCAGTTATAGTACGCTTGTCATCACGCGGATGTGCCATGGCCTATTTCCTGCAGCAGATCGCCAATGCCGTGCCCGTGGCCGCGCTTTATGCGGCGCTCGCCTTCGGATACGCCATCGCCTTTGCCGTCACACGCCGGGCGGATCTGACCTATGGCGCACTCTTCGCCTTTGCAGGGCAAATCTTCGTGCTCTTCGCCGATGTCGGCTGGAGCCGGCTGTGACTGGTACTGCCGGCGGCGCTCGCGCTGGGGGCGGCAGCGGCGCTCGCATTCGGGCTCGGCGCCGGCCTTGTTGCCGGCCGCTACGTCATGAGGCCCCTGGCTTTTTCCTCCGCCAACGCGGTGGTCGTCGCCTCGCTCGGAAGCCTGCTGGTGTTGATGGAAACAGCCCGGCTCGCCTCCGACACCAGAAGCCTCTGGCTGCCGCCCTTCCTGAACGACGTGGTGGTGTTCTGGCCCAATCCCGCCTTTCCGGTCGCGCTGACGGTCGTACAACTCGTCAATACCGCGCTCATGGTGGCCCTTGTCGGCGGCGGCCATTGGCTGTTGACCCGTTCCTACGCCGGCCGCTACTGGCGTGCCGTTTCCGAGGATCGCAAGGCCGCCGCGCTTTGCGGTATCGATCCCGGCGTGGTCTATGTCGCCGCCTACGGCGTGGCGTCGCTGATCGCTGCGTTCTGCGGGATTCTCGCTGCTTCCTATTACGGCAACATGGATTTCGGCACCGGCCTGACCTTCGGGGTCAAGGTCCTGTTCATCGCGGCCATCGGCGGGCAGGCTTCGCCGCTATTCGCGGCACTGGGCGCAGCCGGCATCGGCCTCATGGAGACCTTGTGGAGCGCCTATGGACCCATCCTCTGGCGGGACTTCGCCATATTCGGCTTTCTGGTGATCGTGCTCGTGATCACGCGCCGGGAAAAGATCATTCCATGAACCGCTAGGCGGTGTGAGATCAGCGACGCGTCCAGCGATCGCGCGCCGCGTCGTCCGCATCCTTCGCGCTGACCCAATCGCCTGCGCTGCCGTCGGTGCGATGTTCCTTCTTCCAGAAGGGGGCCGAGGTCTTCAGGAAATCCATGATGAAATTCGCGCCATCGAATGCCGCCTGCCGGTGCGGCGAGGCGGTTACCACCAGGACGATGTTCGCTCCCGGCTCCATGCGGCCGAAGCGATGGATGGCGGTTGCGGCCTGCAGGCCGAAGCGCTCGACCGCTTCCTGGCATATCCGTTCGATCTCCGCCTCCGCCATGCCGGGATAGTGCTCGAGCTCGAGGGCGCCGAGGGCTCCGGCCTCGTCCCGGCACAGCCCCGCAAACGTGACCACCGCACCGATGTCAGTCCGCCCACGGCAAAGCGCCGAGACTTCGGCGGCGATGTCGAAGTCGTCGCGCTGGACGCGCACGGTGACCGGGGCAGCCATGATCTCAGCCGCCCGTCATCGGTGGGAAGAGGGCGATCTCGCGGGCGCCGGCGATCGGCTCGCCGTGCTCCACATGTTCCTGGTTGATCGCCGCGCGGATGACGTTCGCGTGCTCGAACACCGCGGCATACTCCTCGCCGCGGGTCTTCAGATGGCCAAGCAGATCGGCGATCGTGACGACATCCTCCGGCAGGTCCAGTGTTTCTTCCGGCCTGCCGATGCGTTCGCGAACCCAGGAGAAATAGACGAGGTTTACCGTGCTCATTCGTTGACCACATGTTTCAGGCCGGCGCGGAAATAGTCGTAGCCGGTATAGAGTGTGATGGCCGCGGCGATCCACAGAAGCAGGATACCGGCTTCCGTCACATAGGGCACGATCTTGTCGCCGGCCGGACCGGCGAGCAGGAACGCGATCGCCACCATCTGGATCGTCGTCTTCCATTTGGCAACCCGCGTCACCGGAACGCTGACCTTGAGAGCTGCAAGATATTCGCGCAGACCGGAAACCAGTATCTCGCGGCAGAGGATGATGATGGCAGCCCAGATCGACCAGCCGGCGATCGTCCCGTCGGCGGCCACGAGCAGCAGGATCGAGGCGACCAGCAGCTTGTCCGCGATCGGGTCGAGCATGCGGCCGATATTGGAGGTCTGCTTCCATATGCGGGCGAGATAGCCGTCGAAAAAGTCTGTGATCGAAGCCGCGACAAAGAGAATAAGCGCGGTCCAGCGCGCGAAGTCCGAGCTGTGAAGCCGGCCCTCGATGAAGAAGCAGAAGACGATCAGCGGCACGATCAGGATGCGGAAATAGGTCAGCAGATTCGGGATGCTATAGGCTATGGGCGTTGGCATGGATTCGGTTTCTCTGGACACGACAGTCCTCATTTCCCGCCATCTGGGGTCTCGGCGCGATCGATTCTAGTGGTCGAAGCGGGATGCGGGCGGAAACGCCGAATGCCTTTCCTCATCCCCTCCGGGTTCAGCTGTACAGAATGACTTTGCGACCATAAGGTCAACAGATCATTGCGTGACGCCTGTCATAATTGGCGGATTTCGCCTGAATGCAGGCTGAACCGCGCCGCGCCGTCATTTGGCGGCGTCTTCGTGGAAATGCTCGTAGACGATACGGGCGACCGTTTCGGAAATGCCGTTTACCGACATCAGGTCGTTGATGCCAGCGCGGGAGACTGCCTTGGCGGTTCCGAAATGGGTGAGGAGCGCGCGTTTGCGTGTCGGGCCGATTCCTGCGATCTCGTCGAGCGGATTCTTGACCATTTCCTTTTTCCGGCGAGCCCGATGCGAGCCGATCGCGAAGCGGTGCGCTTCGTCGCGCAGGCGCTGGATGAAATAGAGGACCGGGTCGCGCGGCGGCAGAGTAAAGCTTTCCCGGCCTTCGGCGAAGAAACGTTCGCGGCCGGCGTCGCGGTCGACGCCCTTGGCCACGCCGATCGCCGTCACGCTATCCTCTATGCCGAGTTCCTTGAGAATCGCACGAACCGCGGTCATCTGTCCTTGGCCGCCATCGATCAGGATGACGTCGGGCCACGCGGGGAAACCGGCATCCTCACCCGGCTCTGCGGACCGATCCGGCTTGCCCTCCTCTTTCAGGAGTCGGGAGAAGCGCCGCGTCATGACCTCGCGCATCATGCCGAAATCGTCGCCCGGCGTGATGTCGGTCGATTTGATGTTGAACTTTCGGTACTGGCCTTTGACGAAGCCCTCCGGGCCGGCGACCACCATGCCGCCCACCGCATTGGTGCCCATGATATGCGAGTTGTCGTAGATCTCGATGCGGCGCGGCACGTAAGGGAGTTGGAAGGTTGCGGCAAAACCTTCGAGCAGGCGCCCCTGCGAAGCGGTTTCGGCGAGCTTGCGGCCATGCGCCTCGCGGGCGTTTGCGAGCGCATGCTCGACGAGATCCTTCTTCTCTCCGCGCTGCGGCACGAGGATCGAGACCTTGTACCCGGATTTCTCGCTGAGCGCCTGTGCAAGCAGTTCCTGTTCCTCCACGGGGGCGCAGAGCAGGACCTGCCGCGGACAGGGCTTGTCGTCGTAAAACTGGGCAAGAAACGCGCTGAGCACCTCGGCGGGGGGAATCGAAGGGTCGGCTTTCGGAAAATAGGCGCGATTGCCCCAGTTCTGCCCCGTCCGGAAGAAGAACACCTGGATGCAGGAGATGCCGCCTTCGTGATGAATGGCGAAGACGTCCGCTTCCTCGACGCCGGCCGGATTGATGCCCTGGTGGCTCTGGACGTGGCTCAGCGCGGCCAGCCGGTCGCGGTAAAGCGCGGCACGCTCGAAATCCAGGTTTTCCGAAGCCTCGGCCATGGCGGAGGCAATGGTCGCCTTCACCGCCTGGCTCTTGCCGGAGAGAAAGTCCTTGGCTTCGCTGACCAGTTCCGCGTAGTCCGCATCGCTGATCTCGTTCGTGCACGGCGCGGAACAACGCTTGATCTGGTAAAGCAGACAGGGGCGCGTGCGTGTTTCGAAGACACTGTCCGTGCAGGTTCTGAGAAGAAAGGCGCGTTGCAGCGAATTGATCGTGCGTCCGACTGCTCCGGCCGAGGCGAAGGGGCCGAAATAGTCGCCTTTGCGGCTGCGCGCGCCGCGATGCTTGTAGAGCGCCGGCGCACGCGTATCGCCGGTGACGACGATATAGGGGAAGGACTTGTCGTCGCGCAGAAGCACGTTGAAGCGCGGGCGCAGGCGCTTGATGAGGTTCGCTTCGAGCAGCAGCGCCTCGATCTCCGTCCGCGTCGTCACGAATTCCATATGTGCGGTCTCGCGAACCATGCGCGCGATGCGGTTGGAGTGGCCGCGCCCCTGCGCATAGTTGCTCACCCGCTTCTTCAGGCTGCGGGCCTTGCCGACATAGAGCACGTCGCCGGCCTCGTTGAGCATCCGGTAGACGCCGGGCCCGTTCGGCAGGCGCTTGACGAAGGCCTGGATGAGTTCGGCTCCCTTGAGGCCCGCCGCGTCCGGCAGGCTCTCCGCCCATCCTATTGCCGGCGCCGGCCGTTCGGGCTCGGTCACTTCGACCAGATCGTCTTCGTCGTCCGTCTCCGTGGCGTCGTAAAGGATGCCGCCATCGGTGGGCGTCTGCCCGTTCATTCCACTATCTCCCGAATATCCGGCGTCTCCCAGGCAAGGTGCTGGCCGCCGTCGAGTGCAATCATCTGTCCGGTAACCGACGGCGTGTCGAAAAGGAAGCGGATCGCACGTCCGAATTCATCGAGCGCCGGACCGCGCCTGAGAATCAGCGCCTCGACCTGCGCCTCGAAATCACGCGGATCCTGTCGCTCGTTCGGCAGCGTCGGCCCGGGTCCGATGCCGTTGACGCGAATGTCGGGGGCGAGCGCCTGGGCCATCGTCTGAGTTGCCGTCCACAGCGCCGACTTCGACAACATATAGGAATAAAAGCGCGGATTTGGAGACCAGACGCGCTGATCGATCACATTGACGATGAGACCGGAGACGTCGGCCGGCCGCTGCAGGGCAAAATCGCGGGCGAGCAGGGAGGGGGCTTTGACATGCAGCGCGAAGTGCCGCTCCCATACCGCTTCGTCGAACTCGGCGAGGCTGTCCTTGTTGAACACCGAGGCGTTGTTGACGAGGAGATCCAGCGGACCGAGCAGGGCCGTTGCCTCGGCGATGAGCCCGGAGGCGGCGCCGGCTTCGGTAAGATCGGCTCTGAGTGCGACCGCCCTCGCGCCGGTCTGTCCCAGCTTCCCGGCGAGCGCCTCCGCTTCTGCGAACGATCCGTTCGCGTGAATGGCGAGCGCGAAACCGTGCGCCGCCAGATCCTCGACTATTGCCCTGCCGATGCGTCGGGCGCCGCCGGTAACGAGCGCCGCCTTGAGTGTCCTTTTCAACGTTTCGTCCCGTTCTTCGAATCCTGATGCCGAGTGGCAGAAGATATAGACTGGAAACGCTCGCCGAAACTCTCGCCGGAGGATTCATTTCTGAAAAATTAACGTGGAAGCCGTAATTTGCATTAGTTTGTATTGCTATAGTATATATTTCGTTAATCTTGAGTCATGGTTAATAAAACTCCTGTGTCTGCGCTGCAACATCGCTTTTCGGTCGCGTTGCCGCCACTAAAATTTCACATTTTGGCTCTTGAGATTCCTCATTTCCTGATCAATTTCGGGTCAACCGGGCGGGTTAATTGCAGATGTCCGGTGTTCCGCCGGGAAACACCTAAAACGGAACGCCGGTTCGAAAGGAGAATAGTATGCGTACGCTCACCACCACCCTCATGGCCTCGGCCATGGCCCTCGTTGCTTTCCAGGCCGCCCACGCCGCTGACGTGGTCGACGAAGTTCCGGCTGCTCCGGCTGCCGAATATACCGAACCGGCGGTGCGCAACTGGTCCGGCGCCTATGTCGGCGGCACCATCGACTGGCACCATGGCGAGGCCGATGCAACCGGCAACAATAAGTCGGTCGGTTTCGGCGGCGGTCTCTATGGCGGCTACAACGTTCAGGACGGTCAGATGGTTTATGGCGGTGAAGCCGACGTAAACTACACCGGCAACGACGCCCGCTCCAGCGGCCGCCGCGTCAAGCAGGGTGTCAACGGCTCGGTCCGCGGTCGCGTCGGTGTCGACCTGAACCCGGTTCTCGTATACGGCACGGCCGGTGTCGCACTCGGCAATGCCAAGCTTTCGACTCCGGCAGGCTCCGACGACAAGACTCTTGTCGGCTGGACCGCAGGCGTCGGCGCCGAAACCTTCGTCACCGACAACATCACCGCGCGTGCCGAATACCGCTACACGGATTACGGCTCCAAGGACTTCCGCGCCGGCGGTTCGACGATCTCGTCCGGCTACGACGAGCACAGCGTCAAACTCGGTATGGGCGTCAAGTTCTGATCCGTCCAACGCGATCGAAAAAGGCCGGGCTCACCCCCGGCCTTTTTTGTTTTGAGCCGCATCCTGCGGCGCGCGCCACGAGTCTCCTTCGCCCCGCTTGCGGGGAGAAGGTGGCCGGCAGGCCGGATGAGGGGCGATGCAAGCAAGAGCAAGCTTCGCGATGCTCAAGCCTTGAACTTCGAATAATCCGGGAAGTGCTTCTCGAATTTGGCAGGCCAGTTCTTGAGCTTGGGCCGGCCCTTCTGCCATTCGCCGGCGAAGCGCAGTTCGATGTAGCGCAGCGTGGCGGCGAGTGCGAAATGACCGGCATTGAGCTTCCCTCCGGTCTTGGGCAGGTTTGCTTCGAGGTAGTCGAGGCCCCGTTCCACCTTTTCCCATTGCCGGTCGATCCAGGGCTGGTGCACCTTTTCAGGCGGATGGAAGCGTTTCTCGTAGACGATCGCGAGCAGGCTGTCGCAAATGCCGTCGCAAAGTGCCTCGAAGATCTCGATCCGGGTACGCTTCTCGTGATTCTTCGGATAGAGCTTGCCCCCGGTTTCGCGATCGATGAAATGCATGATCGAGCGGCTGTCGTAGATTGCCAGGCCGTCGTCGGTGATCAGCGTCGGAATCTTTCCGAGCGGATTGTTGTCGATCAGCTGCGGCGGATTGGCATTGGTTTCCGTGAGAACGCTTTCCGCCGCGATTCCGGCATGATGAGCCGCCATGCGGACCTTGTTCGAATAGGGGGAGGCGGGCGAGTAGAGTATCTTCATGCGATGTCTTTCCATCATGGTGCTGGAGGCAACGAGACGGTGTCTCGTCTGCAGGCCTGTCGGTCGACTTGAGGGCAAGCCCTGAATTTCAGTTCCTTGTCGAAGCAGATCCTGATTTCTTCGAGTAACCTTCCTTCGCAGGTAACAGCGATCGACTCGCTCGTCATCCCGGAATTCTTCTTCTTGAAGGCCGCTTCGATCGCCTGGACGGAGAGGTTCTCCGCGCCGTCCGCAGCCGTCAATTCCGAGGGAATGGCGAGCCTCTCATGCGCGGCCCGCGTGACCGCGAAATAATCTCTCTGGCTGAGGCCGGAACAGGTGCCGTGCTTGCGCCACTGATGGCCGATAAGGCCCATCGAGGGGATGAGGTCGAAATATTGCCGTCCGAGCGATTCGGGCACGCGATCCGAGTGCCGCGTCCGGCAATATTCCGGATAGCTGCCTTCGTTCTGCGGCCAGAGCCCGTGTACGATCAGGCCATGTCCGCGGCCGGTCTCACACTGGTCGGACTTGCCTTTCGGATCGTTGGCGTCGCACCAGGTCGGCGACCAGGAGAGGGAAAGCACATAGAAGTCGAAGCCCGTGCCGACGGGCACAGGCGCCATTGACGCACGTCTCGCCAAATCATCCGAGGCGTTCGGGGCAGTCTGGCTGCCTTCTTCACCGCTACAGCCGAGAAGCGTGCCAAGGACGACGATTGCCGGCAACAGGCTGAAAGGCGTCGCATTCGATCGAGTTCGTGAGATGCGCTTCAGCTTTTCGTACCGATGCATGTCGTTGTCCCAAAACCGCTGCGCACTTTTGGGCGACATGCGTTAGGTGCTGCGATCACCGAAGCGAAGCGCAGTTGGCGCCGTAGACATACCATGGGTCGAGACCCCCGACGCAGAACTCGATATTGGACCCGACGCCGGCAAAGCCCCATGGCCGTTCGATCAGATACCACATCGGGCGCCGAACGCCGTCCGTGGTCACCGCGGTCGCGTAGCAATATTCGCGTTCCACCAGATGGGTGTAATCGCGCGGTTCGAAGCGGCTCTGACCCATTTCACGGATCTCGGCGATGGCGATGTTGGCGCGCAGATAGTTCGCCGCCTTGTAGTCGAAGCGCCGGGTAATGAAACCCAGGACGGAGGGGTTGCCGCAAACGCCGACGTCGTAGGTATGCCGGGCAACGGGAACTTCCGCAAAGTCTGCGGCGGCCGCGCTGCTGGTCACGCCGGCAACGAGGGAAAGCGAGGTGAGAAGCATTGCGGCAAGCTTGCAAGTCATGGCTACCTCCCTGAGTCGTCGTAAGAGATTGAAGCCACAGAACCTTATCCGTCAAGGCCCTCGATCGAGCGGCGCCTCGCCGCGCAGCCAGAAGCAACGCCCCGAAGCGAAACGATCCTGGGCGAGTTGTGTCTTCAGATAGGGTAGGAGAATGTCGAGTTCACCTTTCAGCGTGAAGGGCGGGTTGACGATGACGAGGCCGGACCCCGCGAGTCCCGTGGTAACGCGATCGCTGCGCACCGACAGTTCGGCGCAAAGCATCTTCGGGATTTCCAAAGCCTTGAGCGACTCATGAAAATCCCTGATCGGCGCGCCCTTCTTCAGCGGATACCAGAGACAGTAGATGCCGCCGGTGAAGCGGCGGTATGCCTTGGCCAGCCCGTCCACCAGCCGCTCATACTCGCCTTCGGCTTCGAAGGGAGGATCGACGAGAACGAGGCCGCGCTTTTCCTTCGGCGGCAGATGTGCGCCCAGCGCCAGCCAGCCGTCGAGCCGGGTGATGCGGCTCTGGAAATCACCTTCGAAGAGCCGGTGCAGCGCCTCGTGATCCTCCGGATGAAGTTCCATGGCCGACAGCCGGTCCTGCGGGCGAAACAACATGCGAGCGAGCTTCGGCGACCCCGGATAATGCATGAGGCCGCCCCCGGGGTTAAGGTCGCGAACGGCGGAAAGATACGGTTCGAGAATGGCGGCGACCGGGGCGGGAAGCTCTGCCTCGATCAGCCTTCCGATGCCCTCGCGCCATTCGCCGGTCTTCTGCGCTTCCTCGCTCGAAAGGTCGTAAACGCCGATCCCCGCATGGGTGTCCAGCACGCGGAAGGCCTTGTCCTTCTGCTTCAGATAGGTGACGAGCCGTGCCAGCACCGCGTGCTTCAGGACATCGGCGAAGTTGCCCGCGTGGTAGATGTGCCGGTAGTTCATAAGCGTTGCCGATGGCCGCGATCAATTGTTTCGATGAATGGCGAATGGGGCTTTGAGCGTCCCTGGCCATGCCATATAGAAAAGCCATGAACGTTGCGACCCCTATCAGACAAGAAAAAACCATCGGCCATTCGGTCTGTCCGCACGACTGTCCCTCGGCTTGCGCTCTGGAGGTCGACCTCACCGCCGACGGCCGGATCGGCCGCGTACGCGGAGCGGCGGAAAACACCTATACGGCGGGGGTGATCTGCGCCAAGGTCGCCCGCTATGCAGAGCGCATCTATCATCCCGGCCGGCTGATGGTGCCGCAACGCCGGCTCGGTGCGAAGGGCGACGGGCGTTGGCAGGAGATTTCCTGGGAGACGGCCCTGGACGAGATTGCCAACCAGTTCGTCAAAGCCGAGCAGAGACACGGCTCGGAGGCGGTTTGGCCCTATTTCTATGCCGGCACGATGGGGCAGGTGCAACGCGACTCCATCGAGCGGCTGCGCCACGCCAAGCGCTATTCCGGCTTCTTCGGGTCCATCTGCACCAATATGGCCTGGACCGGCTACACCATGGCGACCGGTACCCTGCGCGGGCCGGACCCAAGAGAGATGGCCAAGTCCGATTGCGTCGTGATCTGGGGCACCAATGCGGTTGCGACGCAGGTCAACGTGATGACCCACGCGGTCAAGGCGCGAAAGGAGCGCGGCGCCAAGATCGTCGTCATCGACGTCTACGACAATCCGACGATCAAGCAGGCCGATATGGGGCTGGTCCTGAAGCCGGGCACCGACGCGGCGCTCGCCTGCGCCGTCATGCACGTCGCCTTCCGCGACGGTCATGCGGACCGCGCCTATATGGCTGAATTCGCCGACGATCCCGCGGGGCTCGAAGCGCATCTGAAGACGCGCGGACCGGAATGGGCTTCCGCGATCACCGGGCTTTCGGTGGAGGAGATCGAAGCTTTCGCGAGACTCGTCGGGACGACGCCGCGGACCTATTTCCGTCTCGGCTACGGCTTCACCCGCCAGCGCAACGGTTCCGTCGCGATCCATGCCGCAGCCTCCGTTGCCACGGTGCTCGGCTCCTGGAAGCACGAGGGCGGCGGTGCCTTCCATTCGAACAACGACATTTTCCGGCTGGACAAGCGCGAGCTCGTCGGCAGCGCCCTTCACGATCCGGATGTGCGCATGCTCGACCAGTCGCAGATCGGCCGCGTGCTGACCGGAGACGCCGAGGCGCTTCGCCATCGCGGTCCTGTGACGGCATTGCTCATCCAGAACACCAACCCGGTCAATGTCGCGCCGGAGCAGCGGCTGGTGAAGCGCGGCTTTCTGCGCGACGACGTCTTCGTCGCCGTGCACGAGCAATTCATGACGGACACCGCGCAACTCGCGGACATCGTCCTGCCGGCCACCATGTTCCTCGAGCACGACGACCTTTATCGCGGTGGTGGACACCAGCATGTTCTGCTCGGGCCGAAAGTCGTCGAGCCGCCGCCGACCGTGCGCACCAATCTTTTCGTCATCGAAGAGCTGGCAAAGCGTCTCGGCGTCGCAGACTGTCCCGGCTTCGGGATGACGGAACGCCAGCATATCGATCGATTGCTCGCCAATTACGGCATCGGCTACGACGAGATGAAGGAGCGGAAATGGCTCGATTGCCAGCCGGCTTTCGAGGAGGCGCATTTCCTCAACGGTTTCGCGCATCCGGACGGCAGGTTCCGCTTCAAGGCGGATTGGACCGGTACGCCCGCGCCGAACCGGCCACCGAAGGCGATGGGGGTTCAGGGGCCGCACGGTGAACTTCCCGAGTTCCCAGATCATGTCGACCTCATCGAGGTAGCCGACGAGCGGCATCCGTTCCGGCTGGCGACGTCGCCGGCGCGGTCCTTCCTCAACTCCACCTTTGCCGAAACCCCGTCCTCGATCCAGAAGGAAGGCCGGCCGGAAGTCATGATCCATGCGGAGGATGCGGCCGAACTCGGTATCGCCGAGGGCGACGTCGTGAGGCTTGGCAACGGGCGTGGTGAAATTCGCCTGCACGCGAAGATCGGAGGGGGTGCCCGTCGCGGCGTCGTCATCGCCGAAGGGCTTTGGCCCAATGGCGCCCATTTGGACGGGGAGGGGATCAACGTCTTGACCGGTGCCGATGCCGTGGCACCCTATGGCGGCGCTGCATTCCACGACAACCGGGTCTGGATGCGGCGGACCTGACCGCCGCTCTCCAGATCACGATGTCTTTATGCCCCCTCGTCTGCGGGGCGGGCAGAGTTAATTCAGCCCAAGGACTTGGTCCGGCTGGATCCCTGTGACGAGCACAGGGCGATCGAACAAGGATTTCTTATGATCAAAAACGCAGACCCGCGCTTCCGGATCATCGATCGCAAGACGGTCTGGGATGGCTTCATCAATCTCGAGCAAATCACGATCGAGCAGGAAATGTCCGACGGCAGCACCGCGCGCCTCGTGCGTGAAGTCCACGACCACGGTCGCGCCGCAACGATCCTCCTCTTCGACCCGGAGCGGCAGGTGGTGGTTCTCGTCCGCCAGCTGCGCCTGCCGGTTTTCCTGCAGGGGGAAAAGGGATATCTCCTCGAAGCGCCGGCGGGCCTCCTCGACGGCGAAGCGCCGGAGGTCGCCATTTGCCGCGAGGCGATGGAGGAAACCGGCTACCGCATCGAGACGGCTATGCATCTCTTCGATGCCTATATGAGCCCCGGCTCCATTACGGAGCGCACGAGCTTCTTCCTCGGTCTCATCGATATATCGAAGAAGGTGGCGGCGGGCGGCGGGCTTGCGCATGAAGGCGAGGACATCGAGGTGTTGGAAATTTCCTTCGACGAAGCCGTCGCGGGGATCGGCACCGGCGAGATCTGCGACGCGAAAACCATCATGCTTCTGCAGTGGGCTATGCTCAACCGTGCCTCTCTGGCCAAGTAATCGCCTGATACTCTGCAATATTCTACATTACCGATATTTCACTGTTTGATCGCGCTGCGCTGCGGTAAGTCCTTGTCGTCTCCTTCAACGACACGGGCGATCCAATGGCGTCCTCCTCTGAAGAGTTTGAAGAGAAAGACCAGCGGCCGCGGGGCGCATGGATGCACTTTCTGAAGCGCAACCAGCGCTATCTCTCCGCGCTAGGCACACTCCTCGTGATCGCGTTCTTCGGGGCGGCGATCTTTCACCTGACGGCCGAGGTGCAATATGACGATGTCGTGTCGGCGCTGTCGGATACGAGCCGGCGATCGGTGGGAACGGCGATCCTGTTTACGGGCCTGAGCTTCCTCGCACTCACCTTCTATGACGTCAGCGCGCTCGACTACATCGAACGCAAGCTCCCTTATCCCGCCGTCGCGCTTACCGCCGCCTGCGCCTATGCGGTCGGCAACACGGCGGGCTTCGGTCCGCTGAGCGGCGGCGCAATCCGCTATCGGTCCTATTCGCGCCTTGGACTGGAACCGGAGGAGATCGCCCGTATCATCGCCTTCGTCACGCTCGCCTTCGGATTGGGGCTCGCGACGGTCACATGCCTGAGCCTGCTTGCCGTTGGCGAATACGTGGCGCCGTTGACCGGGATCGATGCGGCATGGCTGCGGGCAATCGCCGCCTTCGTCCTTGCCGGCTTGCTGGCGGTGCTGGTCGCCGCCCGCAGCGGTCGCGAGGTCCGCATCGGCCGCCTCGTCCTGCGTCTGCCGGACTCACGGACATCGTCGCGCCAGTTCCTCGTGACGGCGCTCGATCTCGCTGCGTCTGCGAGCGTCCTCTATGTCCTTTTGCCCGCCGGAACGGTGAGCTGGCCCGCCTTCCTGGCGATCTACGCCGTGGCGGTCGGCCTCGGCGTGCTCAGCCACGTGCCGGCGGGGCTCGGCGTTTTTGAAGCGGTGATCGTTGCGAGCCTGGGCCGCGCAGCCGGCGTCGATGCGGTGCTCGGTGCACTCGTCCTCTACCGCGTCATCTACCATCTGTTGCCCTTGCTCATCGCCATCGTCGTGATGACCGGCATCGAACTCCGCCAGTTGGCGGGCCATCCGGCGGCCTCCAGCCTTCGCCGTGCCGGCGGCCGGATGACGCCGCTTCTGCTTGCCACGCTGGCGCTCGTCCTCGCCCTGATGCTGGTGCTCTCGGGGGTGACGCCGACCCCGGACGAGAACCTGGACTTTCTTGCGAATTACGTGCCCCTCCCGATCATTGAAGGGGCGCATTTCCTGGCGAGCCTGTTGGGGCTGGCGCTGTTCATCGTCGCGCGGGGGCTGGCGCTGCGTCTCGACGGCGCCTGGTGGGCATCGATCGCGATCGCGCTGGCCGCAATCCTGCTTTCCCTGGTGAAGGCGGTGGCGCTCGGGGAAGCTGGCATGCTCGCCTTCCTCCTTGTCGGGCTGCTCGCGAGTCGGCGGCTCTTCAACCGTCCCGCCTCGCTTTTCGGACAGGCGCTGACGCTGCCGTGGCTTACCGCGCTCGGCGTCATCTGTTTCGGCGCATTCGTCGTCCTGCTCTTCGTCTATCGCGACGTCGCATATAGCCATGAGCTCTGGTGGCAGTTCGAATTTTCCGCCGAGGCGCCGCGCGGGCTCCGCGCCCTTCTGGGAGTGACGATCGGCGCAAGTGCTGTAGCGACCTGGAGCCTGATGCGCCCGGCCGCTGCGGCGGTTGCCCCCGCCTGCAGGCAGGAGATGGAACGGGCGATCGCCATCGTCGACGCGCAGGACATGTCCGATGCCAACCTCGTGCGCATGGGTGACAAGAGCATCATGTTCTCCGCCGACGGCCGGGCCTTCATCATGTATGGCCGCTGGGCGCGTTCCTGGATTGCGTTGTTCGATCCGGTCGGGCCCGTGGATGCCTGGCCGGACCTGATCTGGCAGTTCATCGAGGCGGCGCGCTCCAATGGTTGCCGGGCCGTCTTCTACCAGGTCTCGGCCCGCGGGCTTGCCCATTACGCGGATGCGGGCTTGAGAGCCTTCCGCCTCGGCGAACTTGCCGAGGTCGATCTCACGCGCTTCGAGATGAAGGGCGGCAAATGGGCAAACCTGCGCCAGCAGGTGAGCCGTGGCCTTCGCGACGGGCTGGAGTTCTCGGTCGTCGCGCCTGCGGAGGTATCGGCGATCCTTCCGGAGCTCGAGGCGGTTTCCGATGCTTGGCTCGCCCACCACAATGCGCGGGAAAAGGGCTTTTCCCTCGGCGCCTTCGATCCGCGATATCTGACGGCGCAGCCTGTTGCGATCCTCAAATGGCAGGGTCGCATCGTGGCCTTCTCCAATATTCTGATCACCGGCACGAAGGAGGAGGGCTCGGTCGACCTCATGCGTTTCTCGCCCGAGGCGCCGAAAGGGACGATGGATTTCCTGTTCACGCAACTGATGGAATATCTGAAAAACGAGGGCTATCGGCGCTTCAATCTCGGAATGGCACCGCTGTCGGGAATGTCGGAGCGGCGGCTGGCGCCCGTATGGGACCGCGCCGGCCGGGCATTTTACGAGCACGGCGAGCGCTTCTACAACTTCAAGGGACTGCGTGCCTTCAAGTCCAAGTTTCACCCGCAGTGGCAACCGCGCTACCTGGTGGCGAGCGGCGGCTTCAACCCGATCCTGGCGCTGATGGATGCGACATTCCTGATCGGCGGCGGTCTGAAGGGAGTGATCGGGAAATGACCCCCATTAAAAGGATATTGAAACGTGCAGCCCTGGCGGCCCTGATTGCCGGCACTGCATCCCTTCCGTCCTTTGCCGAAGACTCGGCAAAGTTCGACACCGGCATGATCCCCGCACCGCACATCCTGTTCCCGAAAGAGGCGCCTTCCGGCGCCGTGGTGCTGCTTTCGGACGCCGGCGGCTGGACTGAGAGGGAGGATGCCGTGGCCCGAAAGCTTTCGAGCGAGAAAGCGCTCGTCATCGGCATCGACCTCAAGGCCTATCTGGCAGCCCTTGCAAGGGATGACGGGGACTGCGTCTACACCGTTTCGGACATCGAATCCTTGAGTCAGCAGGTGCAGCGCGCGGCCGGCAGCGGCGCCTATCGGCCGCCGATCGTCGCCGGCGTCGGCGCCGGCGGCGCCATGGCGCTGGCAATCGCCGCACAGTCGCCCGCAGCGACCATCGGCCGGACGCTCGCGGTCGATCCCGAAGAGGGTATCGCCCTGACGAAGCAGCTCTGCACTCCGGCCGAAAAAATTCGAAAAGGCGATGGTATGGTCTACGGCCTGACCGATGGCGCCTTACCCGACCCGGTAACCGTAATCTTTTCGCCGTCCGCGTCGCCCGCCGGGCGCGAGCACGTTGCCGCTCTCGCAGCCAAGCATCCGGACGTCGAAGTCCAGGCGAGCGACGAAGACGTCTATGCCGCACTCTCCGGCACGCTCGCCGGGTACATCCAGCAGGAGGACGACGGGAACAACCCGTTCGGGCTCCCCCTGACCGTTCTCGATGCGAAGCCAACGCGCGATACCATGGCGGTGATCTATTCCGGCGATGGTGGCTGGCGCGACATCGACAAGGAGGTCGGCAATGCCCTGCAGCAGCAGGGCGTGCCCGTCGTCGGGGTGGATTCGCTGCGCTATTTCTGGTCGGAGCGACAGCCGCAGGCGACGGCGGACGATCTCGCCCGTGTCATCACCTATTACGGCAAGCGGTGGAACGTCCGCAACGTAGTGCTGATCGGCTATTCCTTCGGCGCCGACATCCTGCCGCGCACATACAACCTGCTTGCGCCCGCGACCCGCGCACGCATACGGCAGGTCACGCTCATGGCACTGTCGCATCGCGCCGACTACAAGATCTCCGTCCTTGGCTGGCTCGGCGCTGACGGGGAGGGGAATGCCGGCGACCCGGTCGACGACATCAAGGCGATCGAGCCGCCACTCGTTCAGTGCATCTACGGCACCGACGAGGAGGACGACGCTTGCCCGGATCTGAAATCCTCCGGTATCGAGGTGGTTCCCATCCAGGGTGGCCATCATTTCGATGGCGATTATGCCGCTTTGACACGACGCGTGCTTGATGCGCTCGACCGGCGGCTGGCGATGGGAAGGTGACCCGCTTGCGTCAGATGACGGGGGAAATGAGCGTACCCGTTGCCTCGCCGACGGCATGGCTTACCACCCGGCCGGCTTCCATCCGAACCTTGCCTTCAGCCACGAGCCGAAGCGCCATCGGATAGGTCTTGTGCTCGACGGTAAGGACGCGGGCGGCGAGGGTATCCGCCGTGTCGCCGGAAACGACCGGTACGGCCGCCTGGGCGACGATCGGCCCGTCGTCCATACCCTCCGTCACGAAGTGCACGGTGCAGCCTGCGATCCTCATCCCGGCGTCGATCGCCCTGCGGTGCGTGTGGAGCCCTGGGAAGAGCGGAAGCAGTGACGGGTGGATGTTGAGGATCCGGCCCTCGTAGCGCTGGATGAAGGCCGCAGAAAGAAGGCGCATATAGCCCGCGAGACAGATCACGTCCGGCTGGAGGCGGTCGAGCTCGGCCAGGATTGCTCCCTCGTGCGCTTCCTTGCTCGCAAAATCCTTGCGAACGAAGGCGAAGGTCGGAATGCCGAGCCCGGCCGCCTTGTCGAGGCCACCGGCATCCGCCTTGTCGGCGATCACCGCAATGATCTCGGCCGGAAAATCCGGCGCGGCGGCAGCCTTCGCCAGCGCGATCATGTTGGAGCCGCCGCCGGAAATGAACACGACGACCTTCTTCTTGCCGGTCATCAAGCTCATATGGCGAGATTGCCCTTGTAGATCGTGCCGGGTGTGCCCTCGGCGCGTGCGACCATGCGGCCGAGCGTGAAGACCGTTTCGCCTTCGCCGGCAAGCACGACCGCAACTTTTTCCGCTTCGCTCGCCGGAACCACGGCGATCATGCCGACGCCGCAATTGAAGGTGCGCAGCATCTCGTTGGCGGCAACGCCGCCGGTCTTTGCGAGCCACGAGAAGACGGCCGGCGGCTTGATGGCGCCGAGGTCGATCTCGGCGGCAAGATGCTTCGGCAGCACCCGCGGAATATTCTCGGGGAAGCCGCCGCCGGTGATGTGGGCCAGTGCCTTGATCGCACCCGTCCCGCGGATCGCCTTCAGGAGCGGTTTCACATAGATGCGCGTCGGAGTCATCAGGAGGTCGGCGAGAGTGCCTTCGCCGAAAGGTGCCGGAGCATCCCAGGCAAGACCCGAGAGCGAAACGATCTTGCGCACCAGCGAATAGCCGTTCGAGTGCACGCCCGAGGAGGCAAGCCCGAGGATGACGTCGCCTTCGGCGATGTCGCCGGCAGGCAGAAGCTGCCCGCGCTCGGCCGCGCCGACGGCAAAACCGGCAAGGTCGTAGTCGCCGCCGGAATACATGCCCGGCATCTCGGCCGTCTCGCCGCCGATCAACGCGCAGCCGGCCTCGCGGCAGCCGGCGGCAATTCCCGCGACAATCGCGGCGCCCTGGTCGGGATCGAGCTTGCCGGTCGCGAAGTAGTCGAGGAAGAACAGCGGTTCGGCGCCCTGCACCACGAGATCGTTCACGCACATGGCGACGAGGTCGATGCCGACCGTGTCGTGCTTGTCGGCGTCGATCGCGATCTTGAGCTTCGTGCCGACGCCGTCATTGGCGGCGACGAGGACCGGATCGCTGAAACCGGCGGCCTTCAGGTCGAAAAGGCCGCCGAACCCGCCGATCTCGCCATCGGCGCCGGGGCGCCGGGTCGAGCGGACATGCGGCTTGATCTTCTCGACCAGCAGGTTGCCGGCATCGATATCGACACCTGCGTCGCTGTAGGTGAGGCCGTTCTTTCCCGACTGGCTCATGCTCGCTCTCCAAGGCTCGTCGCTGATTGCGGATGCGATTGGCACGGAGAAGCGAGGAGTGCAAGCGCAGAGGCGCGCCCGATCCTGCTTTTTTCGTGAATCTGCCTGTGGTCAGCGCCTTCTGCCGGTCACAGGCCGTTTGTCCCGTGAGCGCCGCCGGACTTGACCTTGGCGCGCCCCAAGCCCTATCTCGTGCGAACGAACGACGCGGAAGGTGCGGTGTGCCGCGCGCAACGGGGGCCGTCATGGGCGATCGGGTCAGCAGTATGGGACTTCAGCGCCAGATCTTTTTCTGGCTGCTGGTGCTTGTCGGCTTCATTGCCTTCCTGCTGGTGTTCAGCTCCATCCTTCTGCCCTTTCTCGCCGGCATGGCGCTCGCCTATTTTCTCGATCCTGTCGCCGATCGCCTGGAGCGGCTCGGTCTGAGCCGGCTGATGGCGACGATCGCCATCCTGGTCGCCTTCGTCGTCGTGCTGGCGCTGTCGCTGATGATCATCGTTCCGCTGGTCGTCACGCAGGCTGCCGAATTCATTCAGAAAATGCCGGGTTACATCACCAGGCTTCAGGAGTTCCTGACCGACAGCCAGTCGACGCTGTTGCCGGACTGGCTCGCCGGCCAGATGACGACCATCAAGCAGAACTCGGCCAAGCTCTTGGAGCAAGGCGCAAGCTTCCTCGGCACGCTGTTCCAGCAGATCTGGAACTCCGGCCTGGCACTTCTCAATATCCTGTCCCTATTCGTCATCACCCCTGTCGTCGCCTTCTATCTGCTGCTCGACTGGGACCGTATGGTCGACAGGGTCGACAGCTGGATACCGCGCGATTACGTCGAGGTCGTGCGGCAAATCGCTCGCGACATGAATACGACCATTGCCGGGTTTGTACGCGGCCAGGGCTCTCTCTGCGTGATCCTCGGCCTTTATTACGGGATCGGGCTGAGCATGGTCGGGCTCAATTTCGGCCTCCTGATCGGCCTCTTCGCCGGCATGATCAGTTTCATCCCCTATGTGGGATCGCTGGTCGGTCTCGTGCTTGCGCTCGGCGTCGCGCTCGTTCAGTTCTGGCCGGACTATGTCTGGATCCTTGTGGTTCTCGCCGTTTTCTTCAGCGGCCAGTTTCTCGAAGGCAATATTCTGCAGCCGAAACTGGTCGGCAAAACCGTCGGGCTGCACCCGGTCTGGCTGATGTTCGCCCTGCTTGCGTTCGGCGCGCTCTTCGGCTTCGTCGGCCTGCTCGTGGCGGTGCCCGCGGCGGCCGCGATCGGTGTGCTTGTCCGCTTCGGCATCCAGCGGTACCTTGATAGCGATCTCTATCACGGGCATAGAACAGCCGTTCACAAGGAGCCGGAGAGCAACGGCTAGAGCACTTCCAGTGCATAGCGGTTTTCCGTGCGGACGTGCGTAGCTGCAAAAGGTGAATGCTCACGGGTAATGCATGAAGAGACATCTGTCCGAACAATTGCCTTTGGTCTTCGGCCATGCGCCCGCAACCGGTCGCGACGACCTGCTCGTCTCGGACCGGTTGAGCGCGGCCATTTCCATCGTCGATCACTGGCCCGTCTGGCCGTCGCCGGTGGTCATCATTTGCGGGCCGGTCGGTTCCGGCAAATCGCATCTTGCGGGCATCTGGCGCGAAAAGGCGAGGGCGGAGCCGATACATCCCTTTGCCGGCTCGAACGCCGCCGATATCGCCGCGGAAAAGCCGGTCCTCTTCGAGGATGCCGACCGCCAGGGCTTCGACGATACGGCTCTCTTCCATGTCATCAACAGCGTGCGACAGAACGGTACGGCGCTTTTGATGACGTCTCGGCTATGGCCGATGTCATGGCCGGTGCGGCTTCCTGACCTCAAGTCGCGCCTCAAGGCTGCCACCGTGGTCGAAATCGGCGAGCCCGACGACGAATTGCTCGCGCAGGTGCTCACCAAGCTTTTTGCCGACCGCCAGCTCCTCGTGGACGAGCGCCTGGTCGGCTACGTCGTCGCGCGCATGGAACGCTCGCTCGAGGCGGCGCAGACCATCGTCGAGCGGATAGACCATCTGGCGCTTGCGCGTGGAACCCGGCCGACCCGTGCGCTCGCCGCGGAAGTTCTGGAAGAGCTTGCAAATACAAGCCTCTCCGATTGACTGTCACAGTTCCGTCGTCAAACTGGGGTAGCTCGTCGTTCGGAGTAATGGGGCTTTACAGGCATGGACAGCGCAACGTCTGCAATCACGGAACACGAGGCATCTGCTGAGCAGAAGCGTGAGGCGCCGGCCGAAGCGCTGGACCTTCTCAAGAGCCCCGAGCGCTTCGTCAACCGCGAGTTCTCCTGGCTTCAGTTCAACCGCCGGGTCCTCGAGGAGACGCTGAACACGGCGCACCCCCTTCTGGAGCGCGTCCGTTTTCTGTCGATCTCCGCCGCCAATCTCGATGAATTCTTCATGGTTCGCGTCGCGGGTCTGGAGGGCCAGGTCCGTTCCGGGCTTTCGCTGCGTAGCCCGGACGGCCTGACGCCGGCGGAAACGCTCGAGAGCATTCTGACGGAAGTCGACAATCTGCAGATGGAGCAGCAGGCATCGCTTGCCGTCCTGCAGCAATATCTCGCCAAGGAAGATATCCTCATCGTCCGTCCGGCTTCGCTTTCCGCGCAGGATCGCAGCTGGCTCGCGAACGAATTCGACCAGGCGATCTTCCCCGTGTTGACGCCGCTCTCGATCGATCCGGCGCACCCGTTCCCATTCATTCCGAATCTCGGCTTCTCCATCGGCCTGCAGCTCGTCAGCAAGACCGGGCGCGATCCGATGACGGCACTGCTGCGCCTGCCGGTGGCGCTCGATCGCTTCATTCGCCTGCCGGATGTCAAGAACGTCATCCGCTACATCACCCTCGAAGATGTCGTCAGCCAGTTCATCGACCGGCTTTTCCCGGGCTACGAGGTGAAGGGGTCCGGCACGTTCCGCATCATTCGAGACAGCGATATCGAAGTCGAGGAGGAAGCCGAAGACCTCGTGCGTCTTTTCGAGACGGCCCTCAAGCGCCGCCGTCGCGGATCGGTGATCCGGATCGAGACCGATTCGGAGATGCCGGCTTCGCTGCGCCAGTTCGTCGTGCAGGAGCTCGGTGT
This sequence comes from Sinorhizobium sp. GQ132, assembly GCF_059758575.1. NCBI lineage: Bacteria > Pseudomonadati > Pseudomonadota > Alphaproteobacteria > Hyphomicrobiales > Rhizobiaceae > Sinorhizobium > Sinorhizobium sp. GQ132. Next base: position 561,747 of record NZ_JCAXDX010000003.1, read on the forward strand.
CCCGGAAAATCGCGTCGCGGTCCTGCCGGGCCTGTTGGCGCTGAACACGCTTTCGGAGATCACCAAGGCGCCGCGCGAGGATCTGCGCTTCGAGCCCTACAATCCGCGCTTCCCGGAGCGTGTGCGCGAACATGCGGGCGACTGTCTTGCCGCCATCCGTGAAAAGGACATGGTGGTCCACCACCCCTACGAATCCTTCGATGTCGTCGTGCAGTTCCTGCTGCAGGCTGCGCGCGATCCGGACGTGCTCGCGATCAAGCAGACGCTTTACCGAACCTCGAACGACAGCCCGATCGTGCGCGCGCTGATCGATGCCGCCGAGGCCGGCAAGTCGGTGACGGCGCTTGTCGAGCTCAAGGCGCGGTTCGACGAGGAGGCGAACATCCGCTGGGCGCGCGACCTCGAGCGCGCCGGCGTCCAGGTGGTTTTCGGCTTCATCGAGTTGAAGACCCACGCCAAGATGTCGATGGTCGTGCGCCGTGAGGAGGGCAAGCTCAGGACCTATTGCCATCTCGGCACCGGAAACTACCACCCGGTCACGGCGAAAATCTACACCGACCTGTCGTTCTTCACCTGCAACCCGGTGATCGCCCACGACATGGCGAACATCTTCAACTTCATCACCGGCTACGGCGAGCCGGAAGGGGGCATGAAACTCGCAGTGTCACCGCATACGCTGCGTCCGCGCATCCTCAAGCACATCGAGGAGGAGATCGTCCACGCGCAAGCCGGGCGGCCGGCGTCGATCTGGATGAAGATGAACTCCCTGGTGGACCCGGAAATCATCGATGCGCTCTACAAGGCAAGCTGCGCAGGCGTCGAGATCGATCTCGTCGTGCGCGGCATCTGCTGTCTGCGGCCGCAGGTGCCCGGGCTCTCCGACAATATCCGCGTCAAGTCCATCGTCGGTCGCTTCCTGGAGCATTCAAGAATTTTCTGCTTCGGCAACGGACATGGACTTCCATCGGAGAATGCGCTTGTCTATATCGGCTCGGCGGATATGATGCCGCGCAATCTGGATAGGCGGGTGGAGACGCTCGTTCCTCTCATCAACCGCACTGTGCACGAACAGGTTCTTTCGCAGATCATGCTGGGCAATCTCATCGACAACCAGCAGAGCTACGAGATTCTTCCGGACGGCACCTCGCGCCGCATGGAAGTCGGCAAGGACGCCGAGCCGTTCAACGCTCAGCATTATTTCATGACCAATCCGAGCCTTTCGGGCCGGGGTGAGGCTCTGAAATCCAGTGCACCGAAGCTGATCGCCGGCTGGAAGAGCGGCTGGCACAAGTAAACTGGAATTGCATGGTCGAATCTGAAGCGCAGGGACGTCTGCCCGGTATCCGCCCGGTCTCCGTTGTGGATATCGGCTCCAACTCCATTCGTCTCGTCGTCTATGAAGGGCTGAGCCGTTCGCCGGCAATGCTTTTCAACGAGAAGGTGATGTGCGGCCTCGGCAAGGGCATCGATGCCACCGGCCGCATGGAGGAGGAAAGCGTGGCCAGGGCGCTGAGGGCGCTGCACCGCTTTCGTGCGCTCTCCGACCAGGCGCGCGCGACCGAGATGTATGTGATCGCGACCGCTGCGGCGCGGGAGGCCACCAACGGAGCGGCCTTCATCGAAAGGGCGGAAGCCATCCTCGGGCAAAGGGTGAAGATCCTGAGTGGGGAGGAGGAGGCCCATTACTCGGCGATGGGCATCGTCAGCAGCTACTATGAGCCGGATGGCGTCGTCGGCGATCTCGGCGGCGGCTCGCTTGAGCTTGTCGATGTAGACGGCAAGCGGATCGGCAAGGGCATAACGCTGCCTCTGGGCGGCATCCGCCTCTTCGAGCATTCGAGCGGCTCGCTCAGCAAGGCGCGGACCTGGGTGCGCAAAGTCATGAAAGACGCCGAGGTCCTGAAGAAGGGGACCGGACGCACGTTCTACGCCGTGGGCGGAACCTGGCGAGCCATTGCCAAGCTGCACATGGAGATGCACAATTACCCGCTGCACATGATGCAGGGTTACGAGATCTCCTATGACGAGGCGCTGGCGATCCTTGCCGAAGTGATGGAGCCGAAGAATATCAAGCCCTCCGCCTATGCGACGATTTCCAAGAGCCGCCGGAGCCTGTTGCCCTTCGGTGCGGTGACGATGCAAGAGGCAATCTCCATCATGAAGCCCGAGCGCATCTCGTTTTCCGCGCTCGGCGTGCGCGAAGGGTATCTCTTTTCGCTGCTTTCCAGTGAGGAACGCCAGCAGGACCCGCTGCTGACGGCTGCCAACGAACTCGCCATCCTTCGGGCCCGTTCGCCCGAGCATGCGCGAGAGCTCGCCGAATGGACCGGCCGCCTCGTGCCGTTCTTCGGCATCGAAGAAACGGAAGAGGAGAGGCGCTACCGTCAGGCCGCCTGTCTGCTGGCGGACATCAGCTGGCGGGCGCATCCGGACTATCGCGGTCTGCAGGCGCTGAACATCATTGCGCACTCGGCCTTCACCGGCATCACGCATGCGGGACGGGCCTATATCGCGCTCGCGAACTACTACCGCTTCGAGGGGCTTAACGACGACGGCGCCACGAGCCCGCTCGCAGGCATCACGACGCCGCGCCTGCTCGAGCTGGCGAAGCTCCTGGGCGGATTGTTGCGCGTCGCCTATCTCTTTTCGGCCTCCATGCCGGGTGTGGCGCGCCACCTCACGCTCCGGCGATCTTCGAAGCCCGACATCGATCTCGAATTCGTCGTCCCGGCAGCCTATGCCGACTTCGAGGGCGAACGCCTCGACGGCCGGCTCCAGCAACTCGGCAAGCTTACCGGCAAGAAGCTCGTCTTCTCCTTCGAACGCTGAACCCTTTCCGGCTCGTTCCTGCCACAGCAGGGTGCCGCGCATCTGACGATGCGCGGCCCTGCGCCACTTATTCGGCCTTCAGGAATTCGCCGACTTCGAGCAGCACGAATTCATTGTCGTCCGCCCTGTCGAGCGAACGCCCGGCGGAGAATGGCAGGTTGTTGTCGTTGCCGACGATGATATGCGTTTCGTCCACGCGATCGACATTCTCGATGGTGACGAAGGGCATGTCGTAATAGCCCTCGCCGCCGCCCTGGCGCTTGCGGTTGTCCGGATCGGCGATTTTCAGCAGGTCGACATAGCCGATCTTGCGCACGGCCTTGCCGACGTTTTCGTCGCTCATGGCGATCTTGTAGACACGCTTCAGCTTCGATCCGACGGCGAAGCAATCCGGCTGCGGGTTCTTGGGATCCGCGCAGGCCTTGTCGACGGTGCCGGCGCCGTTGTCGCGCTCGATCACCAGCGCGGTCTTCTCGTCGAGCATGTTGAAATCGCCGATCGCTTCGCCGCCTTCGGCGAGTGGATACAGCCAGCTGCGCCCGGTCCAGGCCCTGCTGCCGGCGTCAAGCTCGACGATCCGCAGCGCCGGCCGGCCCTCCGCCTCTTCCACCGATTCGCTGTCCGCCCAGAGCGGGCCTTCGAGCAGTCCGTAGAGCTTCGCGCCGTCCTTCGAAAGTGCCAGTCCTTCGTAACCGCCGGAGCGCTTCAGGTTGAAGTCCGGTGCCTTTTTGGAGGGGTCTCCCTGCAGCGTCAGTTCCGGGTTGTCCGGCGAGAGTACGGGCTTGCCGTCGACGACGGTCGCAATGACATCGGTGAGCTTGCCGTCAAGGTCGAACTTCAGGATGTAGGGTCCGAATTCCTCACCGACCCAGAAGCCGTCGGCCACCGGCTGGATCGATTCGACGTCGAAATCGCCGCCCGTGAGATAGCGGGTGGCCGAGCCTTCCATGACGATGGGGAAGGGCGCCTTGCGCTCGGGGTCGGACAGGAACAGGGTCTTCAACGCCTCGACCTTGCCGGCGTCCCAGTCGATCTTGAGGTGGTGGAGCATCAGCATTGCGTCGGTCGAGTTGAGCTTGTTGCCGAAGCCGTTGTCCGAAAGGCTCCAGAAAGTGCCGTCCTCCATCGCCTTGATGCCGGAGAAGCCCTGCATCGGCTGGCCGTTGAAGGGAAGCGACAGACCGGTCGGGCGAACGCCATCCTTGCCCGCGACGCTGCCGAGTTCGGCGGCGCGCTTGCGGTCGGCGGTCGAGAACTTGCCCGAGGTCTTGAGGTACTCCGCGGCATCCGCCGGCGCAGCGATAATGGTGTTTGCGGGAAGGATCGCATGCGCCTCGAGCGTTGCGGGAAAGGCCTTTTCCTCGGCAAGCGCGGCGCTCGACGCCAGAAGGGTTAACGCCATGGCGGCAAGGATGGGTTTCGTCATAAGTTCACCTCGGGTTGGAGTGCAGGTGAACCCGATAGGCGGCTTCGATGACAGCTGTTTGAAGTTTGTCTTACAGCGAGGTGAATGCCCCGGCGGCCGGACTGCTAACGGGCTTCCCGTCTGGGTCCATGGCGCCCTCGCCGCTGAGCGAACCGGCCGTGAGCGACAGAACCGCGAGCTTCTGGCCCCGACCTTTGACCTCATGCTCGCCGAGATCCTCGGCGCGCACGAAGACCGGGGGGCGCAAGCGCCGCAGCAGATCGGCTGAGATCAAGACCTGACGGTCGAGCGTTCGGCACAGGCCCTCCAGGCGTGCCGTCGTGTTCACGGTGTCGCCGAAATAGGTGATCTTGTGTTTGTCGACGCCGATCTCCGCGGCAACGATCGTGCCGCCATGCAGAGCGGCACGCAGGCGCGGCACCTCGCCGTAGTCTTTTCGCCAGCGACGGGCGTCCGCTTCGATCTGTTCCAGAATGTCGAACACGCAGCGAATGCAGGCTGCATCCGCGACGGCGCGATCGTAAGGCCAGGTGATCACGGCAGCGTCGCCGACATAGTCGTCGATGGATCCGCCATAGCGCAGCACGGGATCAGCCATGGCTGCAAACAGCTTTCCCAAATATTCCTGCATGCGCAGGTCACCGAAGCGCTCGGCAAGCGATGTCGATCCGGCGAGATCGATGAAAAGGAACACGCGTTCCTCCTGCACCGGCTTGCGGTATCGTCCAGTCAGGAGGCTCAGGAAAATATCGCGGCCGAGCAATTCGCGTACCCTGAGCACGAAGATGATCGGACCGGAGGTCGCGAGTGCGTACACCAGCACATTGAGCGATGGCAGCATCGCGTCCGTCCTGCTTTCACGCATGACGCCGGCGACGTGCAAAAGCAGCCCCGCGGCTGCATATCCGACGTTGACGAATATGAAGTAGACGGCGAGGGACGAGAGAAGAAACGCCGGCGTCGGCGATCCGTGGATCCTCCGGTAAAGGCGCCGGAAGATGATGTGCCGTTCAAAGGCGAGAATCGGCATGCACATGAAGAGCGCATAGGTTGCGCCGATCAGACCGCCGCCGCCGTAGACGACCCACGCATAGGCCATGCCGCTGCCGGCGACGACGAGCAGCAACAGGATGATCTCGAGCGTGGAAAATCTCCAGCGCATGTGACAGCCTCGAAAACGAGAATAGACAGCGCCGCACGTGTTATCAGGCACGCAAAGGTCGCTGGAGCAAGTGGAATTGCTACATGTTTTGTCCTCAAAGGACACATGCAGTTGAAGCATGCGGGGCCGGGCGGTCCCGCTCGGCATGTAGAAACGGCTGATCGGCGCGTTTTGCCGCGATCAGCCGTCGCAACGTCTCGGCTAAGCTCAGATTCGGGCGGAAAATTGTCGTCGAGCGGCGGTTTTCAACCGCCGATTTCCATGGCCTCGACCTTTTTGTCGACAAAGCGCAATGCCACCTCGCCATTAATGAGTTTCAGCGCCGTCATGCCGAAGAGCTCACGCCGCCAGCCTTTGAGGGCGGCGACGTCGGCGCCTTCGCCCTCTGCCGCGATCCGGTCGAGATCGTCGCTGTTGGCGATGATCTTCGCCGCGACTCCCTCCTTTTCGGAGATGAGTTTCAGCAGCACCTTGAGCAGCTCGCTCGCTGCCGCAGCGCCCTCGGGTGCGTGGTTCTGACGCGGCAGGCGCGGCAGCTCGCCCCTCGGGATCGCCAAGGCTTCGCCGACGGCCTCGATGAGGGCCGTCCCCGCGCTCGAGCGTTCCCAGCCCTTGGGAATGGTCCTGAGGCGTCCGAGCGCCTCGGCATCCTTCGGCTGCTGCTGCGCGATTTCATAGATAGCATCATCCTTGATAATCCGCCCGCGCGGCACGTTGCGGGCCCGCGCCTCGCGTTCGCGCCACGCCGCCACCTTCTGCAGGACGGCGAGCTCGATGGGCTTCTTCACCCGCATCTTCAGCCGCTGCCAGGCATTGTCCGGGTGGAGGTCGTAGGTTTCCCGGCTTTCGAGGATCGCCATTTCCTCCGCAAGCCAGGAGGAGCGTCCCTCGCGATCCAGTTCCTTGGTGAGGTACTGGTAGATATCCCTCAGATACGTCACGTCCGCCAGCGCATAGTCGAGCTGCTTGTCGGTGAGCGGTCTGCGGCTCCAATCGGTGAAGCGAGACGACTTGTCGATCTGCTCGTTCTTGATGCGGTTGACGAGTTGATCATAGGAAACGCTGTCACCGAAGCCGCAAACCATCGCGGCCACCTGCGTATCGAAGATCGGATGAGGAATGAGGTTTCCGAGATGATGGATGATCTCGATGTCCTGCCTGGCGGCGTGGAACACCTTCACGACATCCGGGTTGCTCATGAGCGCGAAGAACGGGGCGAGGTCGATGCCGGGTGCCATCGGATCGACGATCACTGCCATATCCGGGCTTGCCATCTGGATGAGGCACAGCACCGGCCAGAACGTGGTTTCGCGCAGGAACTCCGTATCGATCGTAATATAGCTTGAACGGGCCAGCTCTTGGCAGGCGGCCTCAAGATCTGCTGTCGTTTGAATCATCGGGCTTTAATCACTGTGGCAAAAATGCGGCTTTGAGTTTCCCCGTGTACCGTTTCACGGCACCTGTCACAATGGAAATTGTCAGGCGACCCGGAAATAAGCCGACATCCCGGTCTTTTGATGTTCGATGATATGGCAATGGAACACCCAGTCGCCGGGATTGTCCGCGACCAGTGCGAGCTGCGCCTGCTCGTCCGGCAAGAGCAGGATCGTGTCGGTCGGCGGCGGCAACAGGCTCCGCTTGTTCGAGGCGAGAACGCGGAAGCTCAGCCCATGCAGATGGATCGGATGGGCATGCGGCGTGCGGTTGGCGATCTCCAGCACATAGCTTTTCCCGAATTTGAGTTCATCGATCGGGGCGACCGGATCGGGCGTGTCACCGGGCCAAGGTACCTTGTTGATCGCCCAGAAAGTATAGCCGAGCGAGCCGCAGATCGAGGCGGCCGGCTCGTGCTCGGCCGTTGCAGTCAGTTCGATCGGAATACGCCTGGCGGTGGAAATGTCGGCTTCGGCAATGGGGTTTGCGGGCAGGGGTGCGATATCCCGGAGGTCCCGCTTCAGCGAAGTGCCGACTGCCCGGAAGGCTGCGATCGTCCAGGGGTTGGAGCCGCGAAAATTGCCAAGCCTTGCCTGCTGGCCCTCGCTTTGCGGCATGCGAAGCGCAAGGTCGATGCGCTGGCCGGGGCCGAGGTCGAGCCGGTCGAGCGCGAAGGGGATTTCGACCGGGTTGCCGTCGAGCGCGATCACCCGGGCCTCAGCGCCTTCGAGCCCGATCGTGTAGATGCGCGTGACGTCGGTTGCGGCGATCCTCACGCGGACGAGCCCGCCGGCGGGAGCGTCGTAGACCGGCTCGCGCTGCCAGTTTGCGGTTCTCACCGTTCCATAGGTCCCGCCGCGCGCCGCATCCCGCGGTTTGAAAGGGGCGATGAACGCGCCGCCGGCGCCGAGCCGCCAGTCCCTGAGGTTGAGAACGATCTCGGAATCGAAGGTCGGATCCTCCGGGTTCTCGACGACGATCACGCCGGTCAGGCCGCTCCCCATCTGCATCAGCGTGTTGCAGTGCGGGTGGTACCAGAAGGTGCCGGCGTCCGGCGGTGTGAAGAGATAGTCGAACCCGTCGCCGGGATAGACATAGGGCTGCGTCATTTCCGGCACGCCATCCATGGCATTGGCGATCCTCAGGCCATGCCAATGAACGGTCGTCGGTTCGTCGAGACGGTTGACCAGTCTCGCCGCGAAGGGTTCGCCCTTGCGCATCCTCAAGACGGGCGGCATGGCGGCGCTTGCCGGGTTGCCGGGATCATGCAGGATGACCCGGGGATCATGCAGGATGACCCGGGGATCATGCGCGATACCCCGGGGATCATGCGCCGTGACCCGGGGATCATAGGTCATGACCCGGGGGGTGATGCCGCCGGCCGCTATCTGTGCCTCGGTGAAACGCGCCGTCAGGATCTGCGGATCGGGCGCTGCGCCCGCTCGCGCGGCAAGACCGGCGCCGAGCGCGAAGGCGCCGCCAAGTGCGGCTGAACCCTGGAGAAACATTCGGCGATCGAGCATCTGTATCTTGCTTGTCTGTTCCGGAAGAAGGGGCAAAGCCGATCGGCCCCCGAAAAATGATCCGGCCCGTTATTAAACCTGATTTTCAGTTTCAGCAATTCGGCAGCCCGCGCCTCGTTGCGGCCCAGTTGGGTCAAGGCTCTTTCCGCGTCTGGCCGCCCGCAAGCTTGTTGAAGAAGGACGATGTGCGCAGAAGGCTGCGAAACCGCATCGACCTTTCCTCGGTTGGAACGGGTTTGCGCGCAGTCATGCGCCGGATCGTATAGGCCATGAAGAGCGCCAGGATTGCTGCCGTATACATGAAAAGCACCGGCGGTTCGAAGATCTCGAGCAGGAAGGATGCGAGGAGCGGCCCGATGATGGCTCCGAGCGACCAGAAGAAGAGCATCCCGGCGGAAACCAGAGCATGCTGGCCTTCGGCCGCATGGTCGTTGGCATGCGCGGAGCAGAGCGAGAAGAGCGGCATCGCGAACGCGCCGAAGGCGAAGATGCCGGCGAAGTTCAACCACTCGTCGCTCCCGGCGATGAAGGCGAGGAAGAGCCCCGCGAGAAGGGAGCCGAAGGTGGCGATCAGGATGATCAGCCTGCGGTCGATCCGGTCGGAGTAATACCCCAGCGGATATTGAAGCACGACGCCGCCGATGATGCCGGCACTCATGAAGGTGGCGATCGCCGTCACCGAAAGGCCGATCTCCTGCGCATAGATAGGGCCGAGCGAGCGGAACGCGGCGTTGGTGAGGCCGACGACGATGCAGCCGATGGTGGCCAGCGGCGAGATGTTCCAGAGCGCCTTCACGTCGAAGCGTATCGCTTCCGGTGCAACCGGGCTCGACCGGTCGGCAAAGGAGATCGGCACGAGCGAAAGCGTCAGCGCCATAGAGATGATGGCGAAAAGCTCGAAGCCGCCGATTCCGATGCCGGGAATTGCATATTGTGCAGCCGTCACCGAGCCGAGATCGACGAGGCGATAGATCGAAAGGGTGCGCGCGCGGTTGCCGTTGGTGACGCTGGCATTCAACCAGCTCTCGACCGTAGCGAAGAGGCTCGCGAAGCAGATGCCGGCGACGAGCCGCATCAGGAACCAGAACCACGGATCGATGACCAGCACCATGGCGATCGCAGCGGCGGAAGCGATGGCTGCCATCGCCGAAAAGGTGCGGATATGACCGATCGCCCTCAGGATGCGGGTGACGTAGACGCAGCCGATTGCAAAGCCGACATTGTAGCCGGCGCCGATCACGCCGATCAGCGAGGTCGAGAAGCCTTCTTCGAGCGCTCTTAAGGAAATGAACGTGCCCTGCAACCCGTTGCCGCCGATCAGAATGCCTGCGGTGACGAGCAGCGGGATGAGCGGGCGAATCTGGGACATGGAACAGAAGGCATCCGATTGCGGCCGCGACTCGCGCGATACGCGACCCTTGCCCCTGTTTAACCGTGGTTGACGCGCGGGAACAGTAGCAATTTGTGACCACTCGTGTCCAAATTTGCGCGGTACCCCTCGCGGCCGTGGTCGACGCGGGCAACTTGCAAGGCCGGGCCGGCGCTCCTGCCGCCGGCGCGCCGCGGCCTTGACAAAACCGGCGCATCATGCGCTTTTCCGCCCGACTTTGACCTGCCGCCCTGCGCCGTTCTGCGAGCTGCGCGGCCTTTAAGCAATTCCGGGACTATACGATGCACCGTTACCGCAGCCACACCTGTGCCGCCCTCCGCAAGTCGGATGTCGGCTCCACCGTTCGCCTTTCCGGCTGGGTTCACCGCGTCCGCGATCACGGCGGTGTGCTCTTCATCGACCTGCGCGACCATTATGGCATGACCCAAGTCGTCGCCGATCCGGATTCGCCGGCCTTCAAGACCGCCGAGACCGTGCGCGGCGAATGGGTCATTCGCGTCGACGGTGCCGTCAAGGCGCGCACCGACGATACGGTCAACAAGAACATGCCCACCGGCGAGGTCGAACTCTATGCCCGCGAGATCGAGGTCCTCTCGGCCGCCAAGGAACTGCCGCTGCCGGTGTTCGGCGAGCCGGACTATCCGGAAGACGTGCGCCTGAAATACCGCTTCCTGGATCTCCGCCGCGAGACGCTGCACAAGAACATCGTCAGGCGCACCGAGATCATCGCCGCCATGCGCCGGCGGATGGGCGACATCGGCTTCACCGAATATACGACGCCGATCCTGACGGCCTCTTCGCCGGAAGGTGCGCGTGACTTCCTGGTGCCGAGCCGCATCCACCCTGGCAACTTCTATGCGCTGCCGCAGGCGCCGCAGCAGTACAAGCAGCTTCTGATGGTCGCCGGCTTCGACCGTTACTTTCAGATCGCGCCCTGTTTCCGCGACGAGGATCCGCGCGCCGACCGGCTGCCCGGCGAGTTCTACCAGCTCGACCTCGAAATGAGCTTCGTCGAGCAGGAAGACGTCTGGGACGCCATGGAGCCGATGATCCGGGCGATCTTCTCGGACTTCGCCGGCGGCAAGCCGGTGACCGACAAGTTCCCGCGCATTCCCTACGACACGGCGATCCGCAAATACGGTTCCGACAAGCCGGATCTGCGCAACCCCATCGAGATGCAGGAAGTCACGCAGCATTTCGCCGGATCCGGCTTCAAGGTCTTCGCCAACATGATCGCCTCCAATCCGAAGGTGGAGATCTGGGCCATTCCCGCCAAGACCGGCGGCTCCCGCGCATTCTGCGATCGTATGAACGCCTGGGCCCAGAGCCAGGGTCAGCCGGGTCTCGGCTACATCTTCTGGCGCAAGGAGGGCGAGAAGCTCGAAGGCGCCGGTCCGCTGGCCAAGAATATCGGCGAGGAACGAACCGACGCGATCCGCACGCAGCTCGGCCTCGAAGATGGCGACGCCTGCTTCTTCGTGGCCGGCGAGCCCGCGAAGTTCTACAAATTCGCCGGCGAGGCTCGCACCAGGGCCGGCGAGGAACTGAACCTCGTCGACCGAGATCGCTACGAGCTGTGCTGGATCGTGGACTTCCCGTTCTATGAATGGAACGAGGAGGAAAAGCGTGTCGACTTCGCCCACAACCCCTTCTCGATGCCGCAGGGCGGTCTGACCGCGCTTTCGAGCGACGATCTCCTGTCGATCAAGGCGTTCCAGTACGACATGGTCTGCAACGGCTTCGAGATCGCCTCGGGCTCGATCCGTAACCAGTCGCCGGAACTGATGGTCAAGGCTTTCGAGAATGTGGGCCTGAGCCAGGCCGACGTCGAAGAGCGGTTCGGCGGTCTCTACCGTGCGTTCCAGTACGGTGCCCCGCCGCATGGCGGCATGGCCTTCGGCATCGACCGCATCGTCATGCTGCTCGTCGGCGCCAAGAACCTGCGCGAGATTTCGCTGTTCCCCATGAACCAGCAGGCCCAGGATCTGCTGATGGGCGCGCCTTCTCAGGCGACGCCTGCACAACTCAGGGAACTCTCGATCCGACCGATCCCTCAGAAGAAGGATTGATCTTCTTCGAGACCGAACGACCCGGCGATGATCTCGCCGGGTTTTTCTTTGGTCCGGTTCCTTGTTTCGAAGCGCGGGAGGAGAGTGTCCCCGAACGCGACCCGTGACGCTCGCCTTGACAGCGGATGTTTCGAGGCGTTTCCTTTCCGTGCAAACCATCGGTTGGAGGGGAACAATGATCAAGACCGTCAAGGATCTGCTCGCGGAAGCAAACGGTGCAGTCCCGAAATTGTCTCCCGCCGAGGCGGCCGAGAAGATGCGAGCCGGTGATGTGTTGATCGTGGACGTCCGTGATCCGACAGAAGTCCAGCAAACCGGCAGGATCAAGGGGGCGGTAAACGTCTCGCGGGGCATGCTGGAGTTTCGGGCAGACCCGGAAAGCCAGTACCACAATCCGGTCTTTCAGAAGGACAAGACCATCCTTCTGCATTGTGCCTCCGGCGGCCGTTCCGCTCTTGCGGGCAAGACCCTGCAGGACATGGGATATTCGGACGTCTACAACATCGGCGGCTTCAAGGATTTGGCCGAGGCGGGCATCGATACAGAACCGGCGTGAGCGCGCACATCGAGCCGAACTTCGCCCCTCGTAGGCCTCGCAAGTAGGCGAAGGCGCCTCGCGGGGCGCTCCGCCTTCGGCATCCGTTGCTGGCGCTCGCCGCCTGCGTCGCCGTGGACGCTTCTCAGAAGTCCATTCCGCCGCCAGGCGGCATCTGCGGCTGAGCGTCCTTCTGCGGTTTCTCGGCGATCATCGCTTCCGTCGTCACGAGGAGACCGGCGATGGAGGCAGCGTCCTGAAGCGCGGCGCGCACGACCTTCGCGGGATCGATCACGCCCATTTGGAAGAGATCGCCGAATTCCCCGGTCTGTGCGTTCCAGCCAAAGGCGAAATCCTGTTTCTCGCGGAGCTTCCCGACGATAATCGATCCCTCGGCGCCGGCGTTTTCGGCGATCTGACGCGCGGGTGCCTCGATCGCGCGCCGGACGATCTCGATGCCCACGCGCTGGTCGTCATTGGCGGTCGCAAGACCGTTGAGCGCACTCACGACACGCAGCAGCGCTACTCCGCCGCCGGGCAGAATGCCTTCCTCGACCGCCGCGCGCGTTGCATGCAGCGCATCGTCGACCCGGTCCTTCTTCTCCTTGACCTCGACTTCGGTCGAGCCGCCGACGCGGATGACGGCGACGCCGCCCGCGAGCTTGGCAAGCCGCTCCTGCAGCTTCTCCCGATCATAGTCCGAGGTCGTGTCCTCGATCTGCGCCTTGATCTGTGCGACGCGGCCGCCGATGTCCTCCTTCGATCCGGCGCCGTCGACGATCGTCGTCGTCTCCTTTTCCACCATGATGCGTTTCGCACGGCCGAGGGTGTCCATCGTGGCGTTTTCGAGCTTGATCCCGAGTTCCTCGGAAATCACGGTGCCGCCGGTCAGGATCGCGATATCTTCCAGCATGGACTTGCGACGGTCGCCGAAGCCCGGGGCCTTTACCGCAGCGATCTTCAGGCCGCCGCGAAGCTTGTTGACGACCAGGGTGGCGAGCGCCTCTCCCTCGACATCTTCGGCAATGATCAGGAGCGGCTTGCCGGATTGGACGACGGATTCGAGTATCGGGATCATCGCCTGCAGGTTGGAGAGCTTCTTCTCGTGAAGCAGGATATAGGCGTCTTCCAGCTCCACCCTCATCTTTTCCTGATTGGTGATGAAATAGGGGGACAGATATCCCCGATCGAATTCCATTCCCTCGACGACTTCGAGTTCGATCTCGGCGGTCTTGGCCTCCTCGACGGTGATCACGCCCTCATTGCCGACCTTTTCCATTGCTTCGGCCAGGTAGCGGCCGATCTCGGCATCGCCATTGGCCGAAATCGTCGCCACCTGGGCGATTTCGGCATTTTTGGATACCTTGCGGGCATTGTTCCTGAGTTCCTTGACGATAGCCTCGACGGCAAGATCGATGCCGCGCTTCAGATCCATCGGGTTCATTCCCGATGCGACGGCCTTGGCGCCCTCCCTGACGATAGCCTGCGCGAGTACGGTGGCCGTGGTGGTGCCGTCACCGGCGATGTCGCTGGTGCGCGACGCCACTTCGCGCAGCATCTGCGCGCCCATGTTCTCGAACTTGTCCTCGAGCTCGATTTCCTTGGCGACCGAAACCCCGTCCTTGGTGATCCGCGGTGCACCGAAGGACCTGTCGATGACGACGTTCCGTCCCTTCGGTCCCAGAGTCACGCGCACCGCGTTGGCCATGATGTCGACCCCGCGCAGCATCCGATCGCGGGCATCGCTGGTGAATTTGACTTCCTTGGCAGCCATTTATGCCTCCCTCCACACGGAATTCCCGAATGTCTTCGTGCCTCTTTCGCGTTCCGCCGGCACGCTCCTCCTGGAGCGCCGCGTGTCGGCGGGGAGCAGGGCATGCCGTGCTCCCCGCCGATTGCATTCACTCCTCGTCGTCGGCGGGCGTCAGGATATCGATCAGCGCCGCAACGCGGCCGGCCGGAAGGTGGCGGCCTTCGCCGATCAGCGCCTCGTCGTTGTTGACCCATGCTATTGCTTCGGCAAGTTCACTCGCGGTCGCGCCCGTCGCGAGAAGTTCAGCCATCAGCGTTTCGTCGACAGGGCCGAGGATGGCGGTGATATCCGAATGCTTCAGTCCCATGGCGTCCTCCTTCCGCTTGGTCGGTCGGGAATGCGCAAACTGTCGGCACGCAAAAAATAGATAGGCGATCGCGTGCGAGCATCAAGCATGCATCATATCATCGATCGAGCGGATGAAAAAAACCCCGGCGACAAGGCCGCCGGGGTCAGCATGTGGCCGCGCCATAAGCGCGATCAGTCGTTCGCCGTCACCTTGACCCCGAGCACGGACGGGACGGTGTTTGGAGCCCCCATTGCAGCACCCATGATCATCGGGAACGGCACGGGCTTTTCCGGCTCAGCGCTGATCGTCAGGCTCTTCGGATTGTCGAGAAAGGCGCTGACGGCGCTGGAGACCTGGTTCTGCAGCTCCGGGATATTGAGCTGCGCCATCATGATCGGCACGAGCCCCTTCAGCGATTGCGCCAACTGTTCGCCGGTGACGCCCTGCTGGCTGCCGGCGTAGTCGAGCGCCTTTTTCGTGATCGATGCATCGTCGAAGCGGATCGAGGCGCTATTGAAGGTAAGCTGCTGCATCAGGCCGAGCATCGCCAGTGCCATCGCCTGATCGGCTTCCTTCTTGTTCGGGTTGGCCTCAGCCGCTTGGGCTGCCTCCTGCAACGACTTCATGAATTGCAGCGTATAGCCGGACAAGTCCATGGCGATATTCAGCCGGCCGACATTCTTGAAGTCCAGCGCGTATTCGTCGAGGGCAAGGTTGCCGGTTTCCAATTCCCAACTGCCCTTCATCGTGACTCCGCCATCGAGCGTCGTCAGCCCAAGCTTCTCGACCGCCTCCTTGGTCTTGGCATCCTCGATTTGCGACAGATCCGCCTTGATTCCGGCAAGCGTCGCGTCGAAGTCGAAGCCCGCGTCGTTTTCCTGCCGCGTCAGATTGGTTTCCGTGCTTTCGGCGGTGAAGACGTTCTTGCCTTTGACGTTTACGGTCATAGGGCCGGTGCCGGCTGTTTCGTAAAGCAGGATGTCATCGATCGTGGTACCGGCCGCGTTGCCCGGAATGGACAGGCCGCCGATAGAGATGTCCTTGACCGAGAAGCTTGAATCCTTGTCACTGACAGCGATATCCGGGAAGGAGACGGTTTCGGCATAGTAGCCGCCGTCCTTTTCCTCGACGCCTTCGAACGTCACTTCGCCTATGTCGATGGACGTGCCGGGCTTTGCCACCACCTGCAGCTTCATGCCGGTGACCGTCACCACGTCGCCGTCGGCCTCCGCCTTGTCGTATGTCACCGAAGTGCCGTTGGGCGACGTCGCCGCATTGAGCTTTTGCATCATGTCCGCGCCGTCCAGGGCCATGGCCGGTCCGGCGAGGGTAAGGAGGGCGGCGCTGGCCAGCATCAGGCGGACTTTGCGCGTATGCATCATCGGAGTTCCTTGTGAGATTGTTCTGATTGCGTCGATCATGCCGGGACGATACGCAAGCGCCGTTCTGCCGCCAAGTGCAAACTCGTGCGGGGGCGGGGCAGGGATCACCCGCCGGTGACGTTCTCCACAGTGGCATAGCCCGGAATTCTTGCCGTCCCGCGCCTGTTGAGGTAGCAAGGACATATGGGACAAAGCCTTTTGCCGCCGTCTGGCGGGGACGACAACATTCAGCCGGTTGACCTGAAGGCGGCGCTGGAAGAGCGTTATCTCGCCTATGCGCTGTCGACCATCATGCACCGCGCGCTGCCGGACGTTCGCGACGGCCTGAAGCCGGTCCATCGCCGGATCATTCATGCCATGAGCGAGATGGGCCTGCGGCCCAATTCCTCGTTCAAGAAATGCGCCCGCATCGTCGGCGACGTCATCGGTAAGTTCCACCCGCATGGCGACCAGTCGGTCTATGATGCGCTGGTGCGCCTGGCGCAGGACTTCTCCCAGCGCTATCCGGTCGTCGACGGCCAGGGCAACTTCGGCAATATCGACGGCGATAACGCTGCCGCCTACCGTTACACCGAAGCGAAAATGACCGAGGTCGCAGCCCTCCTCCTGGAGGGGATCGACCAGGACGCGGTCGATTTCCGCCCGACCTACAACGAGGAGGACCAGGAGCCGACCGTGCTTCCCGGTGCCTTCCCGAATCTGCTCGCCAACGGCGCGTCCGGTATCGCCGTCGGCATGGCGACCTCCATCCCGCCGCACAATGCGCATGAACTCTGCGACGCGGCGCTCCATCTCATCAAGCATCCGGGTGCGACGGTGGAGGATCTGCTGTTCGATCCGGCCAATCCGCAGCGCGGCGGCATCGAAGGGCCGGATTTCCCGACCGGGGGCGTGATCGTCGAGAGCCGCGCCAGCATGGCCGAGTCCTACCGGACCGGCCGCGGCGGTTTTCGGGTCCGGGCACGCTGGGCGGTAGAGGATCTTGGGCGCGGCGGCTACCAGATCGTCGTCACCGAAATTCCCTATCAGGTCCAGAAGTCCCGCCTGATCGAAAAGATCGCCGAACTGCTCATAGCGCGCAAACTGCCGCTTCTCGAGGACATCCGGGACGAATCGGCCGAGGACGTCCGCGTCGTGCTGGTGCCGAAGAGCCGCTCGGTCGATGCCAATATCCTGATGGAATCGCTCTTCAAGCTTACCGAACTCGAGAGCCGCATTCCGCTGAACATGAATGTGCTGTCGATGGGCCGCGTACCGCGCGTCATGGCGCTCAACGAGGTGCTCAGCGAATGGCTGGCGCACCGCCGGGAGGTCCTGCAGCGGCGCTCGCGCCACCGGCTCGCCGCAATCGATCGGCGGCTCGAGATCCTCGGCGGCTATCTTATCGCTTATCTCAACATCGACGAGGTCATCCGCATCATCCGCGAGGAGGATGAGCCGAAGGCCGTGATGATCGAGCGCTTCGGGCTCACCGATGTCCAGGCCGAAGCGATCCTCAACATGCGGCTGCGATCGTTGCGCAAGCTCGAAGAATTCGAGATCCGCACCGAATTCGACGCGCTGTCGAAAGAGAAGGCGGAAATCGAGGCGTTGCTCGCCTCTGGTGACAAGCAGTGGCAGGCGGTCGCCTGGGAGATCGGCGAGGTCAAGAAGAAATTCGCCAAGGCGACCGAACTCGGTAAGCGCCGCAGCACCTTCGCCGACGCGCCCGACGCGGATGTCGAAGCCATTCAGCAGGCGATGATCGAAAAAGAGCCGATCACCGTCGTCATCTCGGAGAAAGGCTGGATCCGGGCCTTGAAGGGGCACATCGCCGATACGTCTTCGCTCCAGTTCAAGGATGGCGATGGCCTGAAGGTTTCGTTTCCCGCGCAGACGACGGACAAGATCCTCATCTTCACGACGGGCGGCAAGGCCTACACGCTTGGCGGCGACAAGCTGCCCGGCGGGCGGGGCCACGGAGAACCCTTGCGCATCATGGTCGATATGGAGAACGACCAGGACGTGCTGACGGCCTTCGTGCACGATCCGGCACGCAAGCTCATCGTCTCTTCCACGGCCGGCAATGGCTTCGTCGTTACCGAGAGCGATATCGTGGCCAATACGCGCAAGGGCAAGCAGGTGATGAACGTCACCATGCCCGACGAGGCCAAGCTCGTCGTTCCGGTCAAGGGCGATCATCTCGCCGTCGTCGGCGAGAACCGCAAGATGCTCGTCTTCCCGCTGGTCCAGGTTCCCGAAATGGCGCGCGGCAAGGGCGTGCGTCTCCAGGGCTACAAGGATGGCGGTGTTTCCGATATCCGTTCTTTCGCAATCGCCGAAGGGCTTAGCTGGGAAGACAGCGCCGGCCGTGTCTTCACCAAGACCAAGGACGAATTGATCGAGTGGATGGGTGATCGCGCCGGCGCCGGCAGGGTCGTCCCGAAGGGCTTCCCACGGAGCGGCAAGTTCAGCGGCTAGATCGGTAACACCGGGCTTGCAAGGGCGGAGCGTTCGTGGATCAATGTTGGTGGATAGCGCGGGCCGGTGTCCTCGCTATCCCGAATGTCGCTGTAATTCCTTGATCTCCTGCATGTCCCTTAGATCGGCTCCGATTCGGGCAACCATGCGGCGGCGAGATGAACGCGATGACCTCGGCTCTTGACGATACATTGCTGGCGCTGGCCGATCCGATGCGCCGCCGCATATTCGAAGTCCTGTTTGCCGGCGAGACGCCTGCGGCGAGTATCGCTGCGGCCATCGGCATCGGGCAGGACGTCCTTTCGGGGCATCTGGCCGTTCTGGAGACAGCCGGGTTGGTTGCCCGGCGGTGGAAGGGCGGGAAAGAACTCGTCAAGGCCGATCCTGCGCCGCTCGAGATTGCCGCGGAGTGGATCGACACCAATCGCGAGCTCTGGGCGATGCAGTCGCAGATGCAGGAATCCTCCAGAGATGAAGGGTCGCCCGAACAGCGATAGGAGCCCGGACAGCGACGTAAAGTCGTCGCTTCGCATCCTCGGTGCAAAGCGCCTCTCCTCCGGCAGGCGGATGAGGCGCTATCCTATCCCGCAATTTCCACGCAGGCGATGCGCGCCCTGGCCGCCTTGATCCGCATCTGCCAAAACGAATGGCCGAGCAAAGCGAGAATGAGGATCGTGCCGCCGAGGAGCGTTCGGTTCGTCGGCGTCTCGGCAAAGACGATCCATACCCAGATCGGCGCCAGAATGGTCTCCAGCAGGTAGAACATGCCGACTTCCGGCGCGGAAAGGTAGCGCGGCCCCGTCGCCAGACAGAAGAAGGCAAGCGGGATCATCACCAGTCCGTTGAAGAGGATGTAGGCGGGTTCGGCGATCGTGAGGCCGCCGGACGGCAAAAGCATGAAGCCGGCGATCGCCGGGAAGATCGCCGTTGTCAGCGGCACGAGCGACATGTCGCGGCCGCTGGCGCGGCTGATCGTGATCGCGCTTGCGAGCAGGAAGGCCGAGGATGCCGCCATCGCGTCGCCGAAGAGATGCCCGCTTTCGAGTCCGTCGCTGACGATCACACCGACGCCGACGAGCATGACCGCCATCGTCAGGGAGGTGGCGTTGGAGGGGCGCTCCCCAAGGAATATCCAGGAGAGGATCGCCGCGAACATCGAAGTGAACGCCAGGATGAAAACGACGTTCGCGGTCGACGTATTGAATACGGCGAGCAGGAAAGTGAAGGAGTTGATGCCGTAGAAGAGACCGGCGATCAGGCCGGCCTTTCCCGGGATCAGGGCGACACGGCGGCCGAGCAGGCGGTTGATCACCACCCATGTGGCGAGCGCGGCGAGGAAGGTCGAGAGGCTGCGCACGGCAAGGATCGACCAGACCTCGCCATCTGCCGACCGGATCAGCGGAATGTCGAAGGAGAGCGCAAGGCCGCCGAGGCCGGTGATGGCAAGGCCGCGCCGGTGCCGGGCGGCGTCAGTGGATGGGGTCAATTTTCAATCCGTGGCGGGTTTGGTGGAATCGTGCTCGCCAGAATAGCGCTCCCAGCCGCGGGCCATAAGGTGCTCTTGCGGCAAAAACTTTGTCTTATACCCCATTTTGCGCGATCCCTTGACCCAGTAGCCGAGATAGACATGCGGCAGACCGCGTTCCTTCGCCCGGCGGATATGATCCAGAATCATGTAGGTGCCGAGGGAGCGCTCGGAGAGAGCCGGATCGAAGAAGGAATAGACCATGGAGAGACCGTCGCTCATCCGGTCTGTGAGCGCCGTGGCGACCAGGGGGCCTCGCGCCTTGTCGTTGATGCCGTCGCCTTCGACCCGCAACCGGTACTCGATGATCTTCGTGTGCACATGGGTATCCTCGACCATCATCGCATAGTCGAGCACCGACATGTCGGACATGCCGCCTTTCTGATGGCGACAGTCGAGATAGCGCCGGAAGAGATTGTACTGCTCGCTCGATGGCTCGGCCGGATATTCCGCGGATACGATGTCGCCATTGGTCGCAAGCACGCGCCGCATGGATCGCGTCGGCGCGAATTCGTTGGCGAGTATGCGCACGGAAATGCACGCCCGGCAGGTCTCGCAGGCGGGGCGGTAGGCGATGTTCTGCGAGCGGCGGAAGCCGCCCTGCGTCAGCAGGTCGTTGAGCTCCGGCGCCCGCTCTCCCACCATATGCGTGAATACCTTCCGTTCCATCTGGTTCGGCAGATAGGGACAGGCTGCCGGTGCGGTCAGGTAGAATTGAGGAGACGGTGCGGTCTGCGTGTTCATCGAGCGGGCGGATCACTCTTCGTGCGGTTGCTCATCGTAATAGCATGGCCGAAGAATGGAAAACGTCAACACACTCGTTCGGCGTAACGGTCCCGTCAGTACATGTCGCGCCGAACGGCCACGGTGCCGATCAGCAGGTCGTGCAACAGCCGGCCACGGTCGGTGAAGAGGCCGATCAGCAGGATGAGCGGCGTCAGCAGCGCATTGGCGATCCAGAATATCGCCAGATGGACGATTGCCGTCAGGAAATCCATTGGCCGACCGTCCGTCCGGGCGATCGCCACGCCCATGATCCTCATACCGGGTGATGCCTGCTCGCGGCCGCCGACGGTCAGTCCGAAATAGAGCATCGCCACCAAAGCGAAGAGGACCGGGTAGAGGAGAAAGCCGAGGCCGAGCGTCAGTATGCCGAGGAAAAAGACCACGACGGCCGCCGGTATCCACAGCAGCGCGACGATCAGGTAATCGATGATGAAAGCGAATATCCTGCGTGACAATACGCCCTGGTAGGCGCGCCAGTCCTCGCTCGGAAGCCTCAGTTCTTCATTATGCATGCTCATGCGCGTGCCCCAAAATTGCTATCCACCCAAAATATGGGGAGCGAATGCGGTAAAACAATGCACTGGCCGGTCTGCTGCCGGCGTCAGCGTTTCGCAAGAATGCGAGCTACGTCGACGGCAAAGTAGCTGAGGATACCGTCGCAACCGGCTCGCTTGAAGGCGAGCAGCGTCTCAAGCATCACCCGCTCCCCGTCGATCCAGCCATTGGCGGCGGCTGCCTTGATCTGCGCGTATTCGCCGGAAACCTGATAGGCGAAGACGGGCAGGCCGAAGGCTTCCTTCATCCGCCAACAGATATCGAGATAGGGCAGACCGGGCTTCACCATCAGCATGTCCGCGCCTTCCTCCACATCGAGTGCCGCATCGCGGATCGCCTCCGTGCCGTTCGACGGATCGATGTAATAGGTCTTCTTGTCGCCCTTGAGCAGACCGCCCGTGCCGATCGCCTCTCGATAAGGGCCATAGAAGGCGGAGGCGAATTTCGTCGCATAGGACATGATCCCGACATTCTGGTGGCCGGCGGCGTCGAGCGCCTCGCGGATCGCGCCGATCCGCCCGTCCATCATGTCCGAGGGCGCGATGATGTCGGAGCCGGCGTCGGCCTGAATGACCGCCGCCCTGGCGATCGCCTCCACCGTCTCGTCGTTGACGATCTCGCCGCCCCGCAGGATGCCGTCGTGCCCGTGGCTGGTGAACGGATCGAGCGCGACATCGGTGATGATCCCGATGTCGGGTACGGCCTTTTTGATCGCCCGCGTCGCCTGATTGATCAGATTGTCGGCATTGAGGCTGTCGGAACCGGTCTCGTCGCGAAGCGCCATGTCGATATTGGGGAAGGTGGCGATAGCCGGGATGCCGAGGCCGGCCGCCTCCTTGGCCGCTTCGACCGCCTTGTCGACGCTCATGCGGTTGACGCCCGGCATCGCAGCGATCGGCTCGGCGATGCCGCTGCCGGGCACGACGAAGATCGGCCAGATCAGGTCGTCCACCGTCAGGCTGCTCTCCCGGACCAGCCGGCGTGTCCAATCCGCCTTGCGGTTGCGGCGCATGCGGCGGTGTCCGGTGATCCTGTCCACAAGATTTGTCCTGTCGTTCATCGCGCCGCGTCCCTCTTTCCTGATCGTGCGTGAAGGCGGTTTATCACGCGCCTTCAGGGGTTGAAAACCCGCATCGCCCGCCATTGGCCTGCGGCATTTCTTCCGCCCGTCGAGTACATCGCGGCGCATTCCCGTCCTTCGCGCTGGTGGTTCGCAGACGCCCGGCCTATCTTGCCGGGCATGCTTCATGATTCTGTTCACGTGCCCAAACCGTCGCTCACCGAGGTGTTCTTCGCCTGGTTCCTGCGCCTGGTCGGCGCGTCCTGCTTCTGGTTCGCATTGAGCTATTGGGCCATGCTGATCGGCTTTTCCCATAGCGGCGCGGGCCGTTTCGATCTTCTGTCGCCGGAGTGGCGCGCGGCCGCCACGGCCCTTGCAGTCGTCTACCCGGTCGCCGCCATCGGGCTCTGGCTTCTGGTCTCCTGGGGGCCGGTCGTCTGGGTGGTTGCCGCCGCGACGGAGATCGCCATGGACAAGTTCTATCCCGGCATCCTCGGCCACCGTCCGTTGCTGATCGTGCTCCACGGATCGGTCGCCGTCACCTTCGTGCTCTTCCGCGCGGCACTGCTCTATCAGCGGCTGCGCCAGGTGCGGAAGGTAAGGGTTGATTCACCCTGAGACAGGCTCGGTCGGCGGTAAGTTCATGTTAAGGCTGCGGTTTAAGTAGAATTTTATACGTATTCGATAGGGTCTCACTCAAGGCGGGAAGACAAAGAGACACCGCCAAACGAAACAGTGAGGCACGAAAATGAACACCAAGATGAAGCCGCAGGTTGTTGCGCCCAGAGACCCGCAGGAAGAAACCATCCGTGGTCTCTACATGGAATCCCTCCACCTCGTCGAGCGCCTGCATCGCCGCCTGCTCGACGTCATCAAGGACGAGTTCGACCGGCAGGGCCGCAGTGACGTCAATGCCGTCCAGGCTCTGCTGCTGTTCAACATCGGCAACTCCGAACTGACCGCCGGCGAACTTCGCTCCCGCGGTTACTATCTGGGCTCGAACGTTTCCTACAACGTCAAGAAACTCGTCGATCTCGGTCTGATCAACCACCAACGCTCGCGTGTCGACCGCCGTTCGGTTCGCATCAGCCTCACGGAAGACGGGCAGGAGATCGCCGAAACCGTCGCCAAGCTTTATGAGCGCCACATCGGTTCGATCCAGAAGGTCGGCGGGATCGGCAGCGACGAGTTCACCCAGATGAATAAGCTCCTGCAGCGTCTCGACCGCTTCTGGAACGATCAAATCCTCTATCGCCTTTAATCGGGCGTACCCCCTCCAGTCTCAAGGGTCGGGCGCAATCCCTGCGTGTCCGACCTTTGCTGTATTTCACGCCATGGAGTTGCAGCGCCACGCCCCGCCGGCGGCGCGGAGACACGAATTGGCCATATTGCTGTGACAGCGACGCTTGGGTGCGGCAGGTGCGCGATTGCGTCCATGTGACGGAAGTCGGTTGCGCGGCTCGCCTGCCGGGGCGGCTCTTGTTCGCGGGAACGTGAAGCGATTTGAGGGCCGGGTGGCACGCGGGTTTACCTTTGTTAACCATAGCCGTGCTAATGCATGTCGCCCAGAAGCGCACATCGGTTTTGGGACGCGACTTGCATGAATGCAAAGACGTAAAGCGCATCGCGTAATGCGCTTTAGGGCTCGGGCAGCGCGCTTCTGGCGCATTGAGACGGTGGGACTATGTCGAAAAAGAACGGAATTGATGCTTTCTCGCGCCGCGCATTTCTGCGCTCGGCCGCAACCTTCGGTGCCGCCGCATGGGCAGGCGCCGCCGGCGCCCAGGATGCGCTGAACGAAATCATCAATTCGCCGCGCCGCGGCTCCTGGGACGACCAGTTCGATGCGAAGGCGTCGCGAACGGCTACTGCGGTCCTCTCCAACACGCCGGTTTTCGGCCCTGAAACGATCGCACATTTGCAGCAGGCGATCTACGATTATCAGCAGATCGCATCCGCCGGAGGCTGGCCGATGGTCACGCCTGCGAGCACCCAAAGGCTCGAAATCGGCGTTACCGATCCTTCCGTCCGGCAGTTGCGTCAGCGCCTGATGATCTCCGGCGATCTGCCGCAGTCTGCCGGCATTTCCTCTTCCTTCGACTCCTACGTCGACGGCGCGGTCAAGCGCTTCCAGGCGCGCCACGGCCTTCCGGCCGACGGCGTGATCGGCGAATATTCCCTGAAGGCCATGAACGTCGACGCCTCGACCCGGCTCGCCCAGCTCGAAACAAACCTCGTACGGCTCCAGTCGATGTCCGGCGACCTCGGACGGCGTTACGTCATGGTCAACATCCCTGCGGCCTATATCGAAGCAGTGGAGAACGGCCGCGTCGCATTGCGCCATACGGCCATCGTCGGCAAGATCGACCGCCAGTCGCCGATCCTCAATTCAAAGATCTACGAGGTCATCCTCAACCCGTACTGGACGGCGCCGCGCTCGATCATCCAGAAGGACATCATGCCGCTGATGCGCAAGGATCCGACCTATCTCGAGCGCAACGCGATCCGCCTTCTCGACGGCAACGGCAACGAAGTGTCGCCGGAAACCATCGACTGGCAGGCCGAGAAGGCGCCGAATCTGATGTTCCGCCAGGACCCCGGCAAGATCAACGCTATGTCCTCGACGAAGATCAACTTCCACAACGAGCACGCCGTCTACATGCACGACACGCCGCAGCAGGGCCTGTTCAACAAGCTGATGCGCTTCGAATCGTCCGGCTGCGTGCGCGTCCAGAACGTGCGCGACCTCTCCACCTGGCTGCTCAAGGAAACGCCCGGCTGGGCGCGTCAGCAGATCGAGGCGACGATCAAGTCCGGCGTCAACACGCCGATCAAGCTTGCCGAAGAGGTCCCGGTCTACTTCACCTATATAACCGCCTGGTCGGCAAAAGACCGTGTCGTCCAGTTCCGCGACGATATCTACCAGCGTGACGGTGCGGCCGAACTCGCGCTGCAAACGACGACGGGGATCGAGCAATCTGCCGGTCCCATCGACGCAGACGCCCTGCCGCAATAAGCAGAGAAGCCGCATTCCTCATCACAGGCCGCGCGTTCCACGAACGCGCGGCTTTTTCAATTGGAGACGGCTGTGCGAACCCGGCGCGGCGGATGGCGGAAATGACGCAATCCGCATAGCGGATATTGCTCTCCGCGTGCGAGGAAGCTAAAGAACAGCCACCCTTCAGAGGAGCCTCGAGCCGATGCTTTCACAGACCAACGACGCTTTCTTCACCCGCTCTCTTGCCGACAGCGATCCGGAGATCTTCGGTGCGATCGAGAAGGAGCTGGGTCGCCAGCGCCATGAGATCGAGCTGATCGCCTCCGAGAACATCGTTTCACGGGCCGTGCTCGAGGCGCAGGGCTCGATCATGACCAACAAATACGCCGAGGGTTACCCGGGCAAGCGCTATTACGGCGGCTGCCAGTATGTCGATATCGCCGAGGAACTCGCGATCGAGCGCGCCAAGAAGCTCTTCGGCGTCAACTTCGCCAACGTTCAGCCGAATTCGGGCTCGCAGATGAACCAGGCGGTCTTCCTGGCGCTGCTGCAGCCGGGCGACACCTTCATGGGCCTCGACCTCAATTCCGGCGGCCACCTGACGCATGGGTCCCCGGTGAACATGTCGGGCAAATGGTTCAACGTCGTTTCCTACGGCGTGCGTCAAGACGATCACCTTCTCGACATGGACGAGGTCGCCAAGAAGGCGCGCGAGCAAAAGCCGAAGCTGATCATCGCCGGCGGAACGGCCTATTCCCGCATCTGGGACTGGAAGCGCTTCCGCGAGATCGCCGACGAGGTGGGCGCGTGGCTGATGGTCGACATGGCGCACATTGCCGGTCTCGTGGCCGGTGGCCAGCATCCGTCGCCGTTCCCGCATTGCCACGTTGCGACGACCACCACGCACAAGTCCCTGCGCGGGCCCCGCGGCGGCATGATCCTTACCAATGACGAGGAAATCGCCAAGAAGATCAATTCCGCGGTCTTCCCCGGCCTCCAGGGTGGTCCGCTGATGCACGTGATTGCCGCCAAGGCAGTCGCGCTTGGCGAGGCGCTGCAGCCCTCCTTCAAGGATTATGCGGCCCAGGTCGTCAAGAACGCCCGCACCCTTGCCGAAACCTTGAAGGCCAACGGACTCGACATCGTCTCGGGCGGTACCGACAACCACCTGATGCTGGTCGACCTGCGCAAGAAGAACGCGACCGGCAAGCGTGCCGAAGCTGCTCTCGGCCGTGCCTACGTCACCTGCAACAAGAACGGCATTCCCTTCGACCCCGAAAAGCCCTTCGTCACATCCGGCGTGCGCCTCGGTGCACCGGCCGGTACGACGCGCGGCTTCAAGGAGGCGGAGTTCAAGGAGATCGGCGAACTGATCGTCGAGGTGCTCGACGGTCTCAAGGTCGCCAATTCCGACGAGGGCAATGCCGCAGTCGAGGCTGGCGTGCGCGAGAAGGTGATCAAGCTCACCGACCGCTTCCCCATGTACGGCTATATGTGATCGGACGGCTGCATGCGCTGCCCCTATTGCGGTTCCGAAGACAGTCAGGTGAAGGATTCCCGTCCGGCAGAGGACGGGAACGCCATTCGCCGCCGCCGCATCTGCCCGGATTGCGGCGGCCGCTTCACGACCTTCGAGCGGGTGCAGCTGCGTGAGCTGATGATCATCAAGAAGACCGGTCGGAAGGTTCCTTTCGACCGGGATAAGCTGCTGCGCTCCTTCGAGATCGCGCTTCGCAAGCGCCCGGTGGATCGCGACCGGATCGAACGGGCGGTGTCGGGCATCGTCCGCCGGCTCGAAAGCTCGGGCGAAACCGAAATTCCCTCGGAGGAAATCGGCCTTCAGGTGCTCGAGGCGTTGAAGAGCCTCGACGACGTTGCCTTCGTGCGCTACGCGTCTGTCTATCGCGATTTCTCCCATGCGGAAGATTTCGAAAAGGTGATTGCCGAGATAAGCGCCAAGATTGCCCGCGACCCGGGCGAATAGGCCGGAGACCACGGGGTATGGGCGAGCCGACACGTGAAGACGAACGTTTCATGGCTGCGGCGCTGCGGCTTGCAAGACGCAATCTCGGCCTGACTTCCACCAATCCCTCGGTCGGCTGCATCATTGTCAACGAAGGGACGATCGTCGGCCGCGCCGTGACCGCCCCGGGCGGGCGGCCGCATGCGGAAACACAGGCGCTTGCGGAGGCGGGCGAACAGGCGAGGGGAGCCACCGCCTATGTCACCCTCGAACCCTGTTCGCATCATGGCAAGACCCCGCCCTGCGCGGATGCGCTGATCGCTTCGGGGATCGCCCGTGTCGTCGTTTCCATCCTCGATCCCGACGAACGCGTTGCCGGCCGCGGGGTGGTGATGCTTCGCGATGCGGGGATCGCCGTCGACATCGGCACGCTCCATGAAGAGGGCGGGCGCGTGCTCGAGGCCTACCTTATGCGTCAGCGGAAGAAACGTCCGCATGTGACTCTGAAACTTGCGGTTTCCGCCGATGGCATGATCGGCCGGAGAGGCGAGGGGCAGGTGAGGATTTCCGGTGCCGTCGCTCGCGCCCAGGTGCAGATATTGCGAGCCGAGACGGACGCGATTCTTGTGGGTATCGGTACGGCCGTTGCCGACGATCCGCAACTCACGGTGCGGCTCCCGGGACTGGAGGAGCGCTCTCCGATCCGGATCGTGCTCGACCGCCGTCTCGATCTGCCGCTTGAGTCGAAATTGGTCCGCACGGCGCGCGACGTTCCGCTGATTGTGGTTGCGGGTGATGCAGGATTCCCTTCTCCCCGCATATGGGGAGAAGGTACCCGAAGGGCGGATGAGGGGCAGCCAGGCGGCGCGCAGATGCCTCTCTCTGCGCTCGCGGAGAGAGAGGTCGATTACGACGCCAGGCGAGCTGGCCTCGAAGCGGCAGGAGCCGAGCTGCTGAACGCCGATACCATCCCCGACCTCCTGGCCGCACTTGCGTCCCGGGGCATTTCCTCCCTGCTCGTGGAGGGTGGGGCCCGGGCGGCGCGTTCGTTTCTCGATGCGGATCTGGTGGACCGAATCCTGCTCTTCACCTGCCCGCCGGCGATTGGCGCAGGCGGCATTCCATCCCCATTTCAGAGGACGTCGGTGCCGGAGGGCTTCTCGCTTCGCCGCGCGGCGCGCTACGGCGACGATCTGTTCGAGGACTATGAGAGAGAAAGCTGAATGTTCACAGGCATCATCACCGATATCGGCACGGTCGAGAAAGCTTCACCCCTCAAGGAAGGCATCAAGCTTCGTGTCGCCACCAATTACGACCCTCAGACCATCGATCTCGGCGCCTCCATCGCCCATGCCGGCATCTGCCTGACCGTCACGTCACTGCCGGAAGCGGGCAGCAACGAGCGCTGGTTCGAGGTCGAGGCATGGGAGGAAGCGCTGAGGCTGACGACGATCGCCGACTGGCAGGAGGGGACGCGCATCAATCTCGAGCGCTCGCTGAAGATCGGCGACGAACTGGGCGGCCACATCGTGTCCGGCCATGTCGACGGCAAAGCGGAGATCCTCGCAGTCGAAGCGGAGGGGGAAGCCGTGCGCTTCCGCCTCAGGGCACCCGAACATCTCGCGAAATTCGTCGCGCCCAAGGGCTCGGTGGCGCTCGACGGAACGTCGCTCACCGTGAACAAGGTGGATGGCGTCGAGTTCGACGTATTGCTGATCCGTCATTCGCTCGAAGTGACGACCTGGGGCGAACGCAAGTCCGGCGATCTCGTCAATTTCGAGGTGGACACGATGGCGCGCTACGCGGCGCGATTGGCGGAATTCCCGGCTCCCAAGGAGGAATAACGTCCGGCCGAAAGAAATCGCCCGTCAAAAGAGCCCGCCCCCGAAAATGGGGGCGGACGAGATTGTCGGCAGCCGGCCGAAAACGTCAGCGCAGATAGATCGTCAGTCCGCCATCGGCCGCCTGCGTCGCCGCGGCGACGTTGTCGATTTCGACATTGCGTGCCCTGAGCGAAGCGAGCAGCGGTCTATTGGCTTCGACGGCGGCTCGCAATGCGGCCCGCTGCCCCGGTGTCGCCTCGTCGACCCGCATACGGGTCTGATTCAAACGGCTCAACGTGTCGACATCGACGACGCGGAAATTGTCGCCCTTGAAGGTGCGCACGGTCTGGTCGATCCGGTCCGGCCAGTTCATTTCGACGCTCGCCGCCTGGGAGATACCGGCGAAGGTAAGGGCGGAGAGGGTGGCGATGACGGAGATTTTCGCAATGCTGTTCATTGTCATGCTCCTTTGGTTTTGCGGCTGGCCCCGGTGACGATCGGTTCGTAGATCCGCCACGGCCTTTTGCTTCTCTGAGGCGCAGCCTGCAGGCCAGCACGGGTCGTTTACGGGTGATGTCACCCGCAGCGAAGAAGCTGGACCGTTTCGACTGGTTGGTACTGCGCCTTGTTGCGTCCGACTGGGATCTCGCGCCGTGCCAACGATCATGAAAGTGGACCGGAATGTGGCCGTTTCGGTGGCGTAAACGGCTGAAAATAATTAAGAATTGTTCATCTTTCCGCTTCTGCGATCCGCGCGGCGCCGTAGGAAACTTTCCTGGAAGTGCTTTAACGGCTGTTGAGAATGGGCCACCGCCGCCGCTTGTTTGATCGCCTCATTCCTGTGCTTGTCACAGGAATCCAGCCAGACCAAGTCCTTGGGCTGAAAAAACGCCTCCCGCGCCGCGGACGCGGCGCTGCTCTCATCCCTGTGACGAGCACGATGAGGAAGAGGAGAGGTTGCGGTCCTCCGAAAAGCTTCCTTCAGCGGAAAACCCCGCACACTTTTCCCGGTCTAAGCCTCCGATCCCCTCGGCCGCCTTTCGAACATGACCATCGGCCGGCCGTTATAGGTCGTGCGCCAGAATTCCTTGAAACCGTGTTTCAGGGCGACATTGATCGAAGCCTGGTTGCCCGGTTCGATGATGCAGGTCTTCCTCAGCACGGGAAACTGACGGTCGGCCCAGGCGAGGGCGGCGGTCACGGCTTCCGTCGCCAGTCCGCGGCCGTGGTTTTTCGGTGAAATCGCCCAGCCCGTCTCCATCGTTCCCTCCAGTGAGGGGGTGATCTGGCGATGCGCTTCGTGGAAGCCGGCCTCTCCGATAAAGGCGCCGCTTTGCTTGTCCTGGATCGCGAAGAAGCCGAAGCCGAAGTAGTGCCACATGCCGACCTGGCGCAGAAATCGCGTCCAGGACTGTTCGCGGGTGTACGGCACGCCGCCGGTATAGCGGGTCACTTCCTCGTCGCCGAAGAGTGCGCAATAGGAAGGAAAGTCGTCGCGCCGGTAGGGGCGCAGGAATAGCCGCTCGGTCTCGATCGTGGGGACGCTGTGCATTGTCGCTCCGCTTGTTCTGACAGGGGAAGGAGTAGAGTTCTCAGATGCCCGGTTCACCGTCCCAATAGTCGGCCGCCGAGGGCGCGCGGCCGATGAAGTCGAACGACGCCTGGCTTTCACCGGGACGCCGGGTCCGGGCAAGGAACTTGCCGGAGTCCGGATATTCGCAGATTTCGGTCGCTGCGATGGTTGAAATGGACAGGTATTTGAGCGGCACGGTGCCGGTATTGATGAGGTGATGCGCGGTCTCCTGGCCGCCAGCGGGGGCTCCGAGTATGTCGCCTGGCCCGACCGCATGGCGTTCGCTGCCGAAACGGTAGGTACCCTGCCCCTCGAGGATGATGAACAGCTCTTCTTCGACATGGTGGTTATGGAACGGACACCCGGATTTGCCGGGCGGAACCTCGCCGTAGCCTATGCCGATATCCTTGAGGCCGAGAAGCGACCCGAAAGAGACGTCGCTGGATTCGAAGAACGAACCACGGCGCCAGTGGTCGAGCTTCAGGTTCTTCGGATTGACGATGGGCCTTTGCGCGTCCGTCATCGCAGTCGTCCTCCTGGTCGCTTCGCATGCCCGGCTCGACCTCGCGGAATCGGGCTGGGCGCGGTTAAGGATTAGAGACAGTTGGCGCCGTTACAAGCGGGTTTGCTGTTCGGCTCCACCAATATCGAAGATTGCGGTAGGGCAAATGCCCTTCGGTTAACGGAATTTACTTGCCATTCCGTGCCGGGCATGGTTTGACCGCCGCCTGCACCGGCCAAGTCCGGTCCGAATTTTTCAAGACAGGTGATCCATGGCGAAGATCAAGCCCGTCCACATCCTGATTGTGGAAGCGCGTTTCTATGACGATATGGCCGACGCGCTCCTCGATGGAGCGAAACATGCGCTGGATGCGGCCGGCGCCACTTATGATATTGTGACGGTTCCGGGGGCACTGGAAATTCCCGCGGCGATCGCCATGGCGCTCGACGGCGCCGACGAAGGCGGGGCGGAATATGACGGCTTCGTTGCGCTCGGCATGGTGATCCGCGGCGAGACCTACCATTTCGACATCGTCGCCAACGAGTCCGCGCGCGCGCTGATGGATCTCGCCGTCAGCGAGAGCCTGGCGCTCGGCAACGGCATTCTGACGGTCGAAAACGACGATCAGGCCTGGGCACGGGCCCGCCGTACGGAAGGCGACAAGGGCGGATTCGCCGCGCGCGCCGCCCTAACCATGATTGAACTGAAGCAAAGATTGGGCGCAGAGAAGTGACGAACACCCCTTCGGATCAGCCGCTGAAACAGGTCAACCAGCGGGGCGCCGCGCGCCTTGCAGCCGTTCAGGCGCTTTATCAGATGGATGTCGGCGGGACCGGCGTCCTGGAGATCGTCGCCGAATACGAGGAACATCGCCTCGGCAAGGAACTGGACGGTGACACCTATCTCAGGGCAGACGCGTCCTGGTTTCGCTCGATCGTTGCGGGCGTCGTGCGCGACCAGCGCAAGCTCGATCCGTTGATCGGCTCGGCGCTACAGGACGATTGGGCGCTTTCCCGGCTCGATTCCACCGTTCGTGCAATCCTGCGCGCCGGCACCTTCGAGATACTGGAGCGAAAGGACGTGCCGGTTCCGGTGATCGTGACCGAATATGTCGAGATCGCCAAGGCCTTCTTCCAGGACGAAGAGCCGAAGCTCGTCAACGCCGTCCTCGACCGGATCGCCAAACAAGTTCGCGGCGACCAGAGAAAGTAAGCGGATGGCCACCGAGCCGGCAGAAATCGGAACGGTCCTCCGCGAGGCGCGTCGCAACGTGCAGTTGCTTACCGTTGCCCAGGCACTGCTCGGCGTTGTCGGGCCGATCAGTTTTGCCGTCGGTGGGGTTGCCGGCCACCAGTTGCTCGGCGAAGACAAGTCGCTCGCGACGGCGCCGCTCACCGCCTACAATCTCGGCATGGCGCTCGGCGTCGTGCTCGTTGCGGTGTTGTCGCGACTCGTTGGCCGGCGCTTCGCCTTCATCGCCGGTGCGTCGATCGCTGCGCTCGGCGGCGTGCTCGCCATGGCTGCACTGTTCCGGGAGAGTTTCTGGTTCTTCGCCTGCGGCCTCGCCGTGCTCGGCGCTTCCAACGGCTTTACGCAGAAGCTCCGCTTCGCCGCAGCCGACGCCTCGCCCTCCTTCTACAAGGCCAAGGCGATTTCCTGGATCCTGGGAGGCGGCATCGTCTCGGCGATCCTCGGACCGCAGATCGTCATCTTCGCGGGCGATTACTTTGCGCCCGTGTGGTTCGCGGGCGCCTTCGTCGCTCTCGTACCGGTCTGCATCGTCGCGCTCTTCTTCTTCGTGCCGCTGCGGCTGCCGGACCACACATCGGCATCGGCCCATCATGAGCAGCCTCCCGCGCGTCCGCTGCGCGAGATTGCGGGCAGCCAGCGTTTCATGACGGGAATGATCTGCGGGATTTCCAGCTATGTCCTGATGACCTTCATGATGACGGGCGCGCCCGTCGCCATGGTTGTCGGCTGCGGCTTTTCGAGCGATCTCGCGACGCTCGGAATCCAATGGCACGTGCTTGCGATGTTCGCTCCGAGTTTCGTGACGGGCTGGCTGATCAGCCGCTTCGGCGCCGAACGCATCGTCGCATGCGGTCTCCTCCTGCTGATGGCCTGCGCTGCCGTGGCTCACCTCGGTGTCGCACTCTGGAATTTCTGGGGGGCGTTGTCGCTGCTCGGCCTCGGCTGGAATTTCGGTTTCATCGGCTCCACGGCGATCGTCGCGCAGAGTTACCGGCCGCATGAGGCAGACAAGGTCCAGGGCTTTCACGACATCGTTCTCTTCTCAGCCGTCGCTTGTTCTTCCTTCGCGTCCGGCAAGGTGCTTTCCGCCTATGGTTGGGACATGCTGAGCGCGGTTGTCTGGCCAGTGGCCGGTTTTTGCCTTCTTCTCCTTCTCCCGCTCATGCGCGCGGGCAAGCAAGCCACCGCCTGAAAGCCGGTTTTATCCGAATGCCTCCCGGACCCTGAAAAGGCCGGCATGCGGGCAATTTCAGGGGCTTGACGATCCACATCGGCAACAGCACTCTGGCCGCGCCGCGAAAACGCGTCGCTTGAGGAGGCGGCGTGTGATTCGCGGAGAGGGGCCTGCGGCAGGGATGAGCCCGCAGGTTGTAACGGAGGAAAGTGCGAAATGACCATATTGTTGGGCGTTATCGCATGCGGGTTGCTTTCGGTGGTCTATGCCATCTGGGCGACAAGGTCGGTGCTTGCCGCCGACCAGGGGAATGCCCGCATGCAAGAAATCGCAGGTTTTATCAGAGAGGGGGCGCAGGCCTACCTCACGCGTCAGTACACAACCATCGCCATCGTCGGCGTCGTCGTTTTCATCGCCGCATGGGTCCTGTTGTCGGGTGCAGCCGCCATCGGCTTCCTTATCGGTGCGGTGCTCTCGGGTGCCGCAGGCTTCATCGGCATGCATGTTTCGGTCAGGGCCAACGTCCGTACGGCCCAGGCCGCCTCGGTCAGCCTCGCCTCCGGTCTCGACATCGCGTTCAAATCCGGTGCAATCACCGGCATGCTGGTGGCCGGCCTCGCCCTCCTGGGCGTCTCGGTCTACTATCTCATACTCACCGCGGGCCTGGGGCATGAGCCGGCCGCGCGCGAGGTCATCGATGCGCTTGTCGCGCTCGGCTTCGGGGCGTCGCTGATTTCGATCTTCGCCCGTCTCGGCGGCGGCATCTTCACGAAAGGCGCCGATGTCGGCGGCGACCTCGTCGGCAAGGTGGAAGCGGGTATCCCCGAGGACGATCCGCGCAACCCGGCGACGATCGCCGACAACGTCGGCGACAATGTCGGCGATTGCGCCGGCATGGCCGCCGACCTGTTCGAGACCTATGCGGTTTCCGTCGTTGCGACGATGGTGCTTGCATCGATCTTCTTCGCAGGGACCCCGATGCTCGCAACCGTCATGACTTATCCTCTGGCGATCTGCGCGGCCTGCATCATCACCTCGATCATCGGCACCTTCTTCGTCAAGCTCGGCGCCAACGCCTCGATCATGGGCGCGCTTTATCGCGGGCTGATCGTTACGGGCGCTCTGTCGATCCTCGGCCTTGGCGCGGCGACATCGCTGACGATCGGATGGGGTTCGATCGGAACGGTCGCGGGCATGGACATCACCGGCTGGAATCTGTTTCTCTGCGGCATCATCGGCCTTATCGTCACCGCGCTGATCGTCGTGATCACCGAATATTATACGGGGACGAACAAGCGGCCTGTGAACTCGATCGCGCAGGCCTCGGTCACCGGCCACGGCACCAACGTGATCCAGGGTCTCGCCGTGTCCCTCGAATCGACGGCCTTGCCGGCAATCGTCATCGTCGGCGGCATCATCGCGACCTTCCAGTTCGCCGGCCTCTTCGGGACGGCCATCGCCGTGACCGCCATGCTCGGTCTTGCCGGCATGATCGTAGCGCTCGACGCCTTCGGTCCCGTGACCGACAATGCCGGCGGGATTGCCGAGATGTCGCATCTGCCGCCCGAGGTCCGCAAGTCGACCGACGCGTTGGACGCCGTCGGCAACACCACCAAGGCCGTGACCAAGGGTTATGCGATCGGTTCGGCGGGCCTTGGTGCCCTGGTACTCTTCGCGGCCTATTCCAACGATCTTGCCTATTTCGCCGCCAATGGCGACAAGCATCCCTATTTCGCCGACGTGGGGACGATCTCCTTCGATCTGTCCAATCCTTACGTCGTCGCCGGGCTGATCTTCGGCGGTCTCATCCCCTATCTCTTCGGCGGCATCGCAATGACCGCCGTCGGCCGTGCCGGGAGCGCCGTCGTCGAGGAGGTTCGTCGTCAGTTCAAGGAAAAGCCCGGCATCATGGAAGGCAAGGATCGGCCGGACTATGGCCGGGCCGTCGACATGCTGACGAAGGCGGCGATCCGCGAAATGATCATCCCGTCGCTGCTGCCGGTGCTGGCGCCGATCGTCGTTTATTTCGGCGTGCTGCTGATCTCCGGCTCGAAGGCGTCCGCCTTCGCTGCGCTCGGTGCCTCGCTCCTCGGCGTGATCGTCAACGGCCTCTTCGTGGCCATCTCGATGACGTCCGGCGGCGGTGCCTGGGACAATGCCAAGAAGAGCTTCGAAGACGGCTTCGTCGACCGCAACGGCACGCGCCATATGAAGGGATCCGAAGCGCACAAGGCCTCGGTGACGGGTGACACCGTCGGCGATCCCTACAAGGATACCGCCGGTCCGGCGGTCAACCCCGCGATCAAGATCACCAATATCGTGGCCCTTCTCCTGCTCGCCGTCCTGGCCTGACGCAGGCGTCTTGGAAAACAGAAGGCCCGCGGGACCTGGTCTCGCGGGCCTTTTTCGATCCGTTGCGGCTCGGTTACTTGCCGAAGTCCTTGAACAGGTTGCGCGCGGCGGCCTGTCCGGCGCCGGGGCCGCTCAGGAGCTGGCCGAGGAAGCTCGATTCCTTGCCGCCGGTCGGCGTCGTTCGCGACAGCATGTCGAAGACCTTCCCGTCCTTCAACGTGTAGTGCGCGAGCTGGCTGACGGTGCCTTCCTTGTCGAAATAGACGGCGAGGATCGACTGATCGATGATCTTCGGCTTCATGAATGCGACCGGCCGCTTGCGGGTCTGGGAGATGTAGTAGAACACCTCATTGTCGAATGTCGCGGTGGTCGAAGGCGTGCCGAGCGAAAGCAGCACCTGCTCGCGGCTCGATCCGACCGGCACGAGTGCCAGCGTTTCCTGGTCGACGACATAGCCCTGATGCAGGACTTCACCCACATTCGCGGACATGCAGGCGGAAAGGGCGGTAGTACACAGGGAAGCCACGAGCACGGCACGGCCCAGGACTTTGAGGTTTGTCGTCAAATACCGCTTCGTCAAGGACTGCTCCCCTGGAGTAACGATTGGCAGATCGGCCATTGCAATTCGTGCCCGCTTCGGTAAACCAGCTTCGGCTATCATGCAACATGATCATGGGCGCTTGCCCCTGATTTCGAGAAAGCCAGCCGGCCTCTGTGATGATTTTTGGACTGTTCAAGAAAAAAAGCGGCAATATTGCGATTGTGAAGCGCCAATATGCGGCACTGACGGCGGCGGCGCGCCAACCGTTTCTCTATACCGACCTCGATGTGCCCGACACGGTCATGGGGCGCTTCGAGATGTTGTCGGCGATTCTGATCCTTTATTTCCGCCGCACGCGCAGCTCGGCGCGAGCCGGCCAGGAGATCGCGCAGGAGATTGTCGACGCCTTCTTCGAGGATGTCGACCATTCCATCCGCGAGCTCGGCGTCGGCGACATGAGCGTGCCGAAGAAGATGAAGAAACTTGCCGGCATGTTCTATGGCCGCCTCGAATCCTACGCGGCGGCCCTCGAAGGACGCGACGCCGGCGCACTGGCGGCCGCATTGCGGCGCAATTTTCACGCCGACGTAGAGGACGCGCCGTCGATGCGGGGCCTCGCCTCCTACCTCCTTGCGGTCGAGTCCGTACTCTCGGATACCACGGAAGAGGCCGTCGAGACGGGTCAGTTGCGCATCCCCCCGGCCGGAACGTAAAAGCGCCGCGATCGTTCGTCGATCAAATGGCAGCGTGCCGACCGCCGCCCTGCAGCGGTGCCGGCGCGAGGAAGGGTCTGAACATGAAGCAAGAGAGCAAACCGGCATTCTCCTACCCGGTGAAGGTGGGGCATATTTCGGCAAATCCTGTGACCGTGCATATGTCGGCGAACGATGCCGAACTGCGGGCTCTTGCCGAGCTTTGGCGCGTGGAAGGCGTCTCTTCCCTTGCCGCCGACCTGCAGATTGCGCGCTGGAAAAAGGACGGTGTGAAGATCAAGGGCGAGGTTCGTGCGCATATCGTCCAGTCGTGCGTCGTGACGCTCGAGCCGGTCGAATCTGATATCCGCGAACCGGTGGAGGCGATCCTCGTACCCGAGGGATCACGTCTCGCGCGGCAGGCCGACGCCGACGGCGGCGAGATGATCGTCGATCCGGACGGACCCGACCTGCCCGATACCTTCACAGGCGATACGATCGATGCCGGCGTGGTCGTCAGCGAGCACGTCGCGCTCGCCATCGATCCCTATCCGCGCAAGCCGGGCGCCGCTTTCGGCGAACGCATCGAAAGCTCCGCAGCGGATGACGAACGGCCGAACCCGTTCGCGGCGCTGAAGGACTGGAAAAAGGATTGAAACGGCTGAGCCCCGGCTTACAATTCGGTTGTCACGCCGACGAAAAGCAGTATTTTGGCCCGACTCCAGCCAAGGGGGCCGCTACGCCGAGACATTGCATGCCGGCCCCACTATCAGAAGGAACATGGATCGCCGCCGCTTGATGCTTGAGGGGCGAAACATGTTGCGTGGCGGGAAAAAAGGATAAGACACGCGTGGTCAGAATTTCACTTGACGTGATGGGAGGCGACTATGGTCCTGAAGTCGTCATCCCGGGCGCAGCGAGAGCGCTCGAACGTCACCCGGACATAAAGTTCGTTCTTTTTGGCCAGGAAGCGCGGTGCGTGGAACTGCTCGCCAAGCACCCGAAGCTCAAGGCGAGCAGCACGTTCCATGATTGCGAGATTGCCGTCGGCATGGACGAAAAGCCGAGCCAGGCGCTTCGGCGCGGACGCGGCAAATCGAGCATGTGGAAGGCGATCGACGCGATCAACGCCGACGAAGCGGATGTGGTCGTCTCGGCCGGAAACACCGGCGCCCTGATGGCGATGTCGGTTTTCTGTCTGAGGACGATGCAGGGCATTCAGCGGCCGGCGATCGCCGCCATCTGGCCGACGCTGAAGGGCGAAAGCATCGTTCTCGACGTCGGCGCTACGATCGGCGCGGACGCGCAGCAACTCATGGATTTCGCCCTGATGGGCGGCGCAATGGCCCGGGCGCTCTTCGAAGTAGAGCGTCCTTCCGTAGGCCTTCTAAATGTCGGGGTGGAGGAGATCAAGGGCCAGGAAGAGGTAAAGGAGGCCGGGCGC
This sequence comes from Sinorhizobium sp. GQ132, assembly GCF_059758575.1. NCBI lineage: Bacteria > Pseudomonadati > Pseudomonadota > Alphaproteobacteria > Hyphomicrobiales > Rhizobiaceae > Sinorhizobium > Sinorhizobium sp. GQ132. Next base: position 600,298 of record NZ_JCAXDX010000003.1, read on the forward strand.
CTGATCCGTGAGGCCGACGTCGAGGGGATCGAATATTACGGCTTCGTCGAAGGCGACGATATCGGCCGCGGCACCGTCGATGTCGTAGTCACCGAGGGCTTTTCCGGTAATATCGCGCTGAAGGCAGCAGAGGGGACGGCGCGTCAGATCGCCGAATATCTGCGCGCCGCGATGTCGCGCACGCTTCTTGCAAGGGTCGGCTATGTCTTCGCCAAGGGAGCCTTCGACCGGCTCCGCGAGAAGATGGATCCGCGAAAAGTCAATGGCGGGGTTTTCCTCGGTCTCAACGGCATCGTTATCAAGAGCCATGGTGGCGCGGATGCCGAGGGCTTCGCCGCGGCCATCGACGTCGGATACGATATGGTGAAGAACGGCCTGAAGGCGAAGATCGAGGCCGATCTGGCACGGTATCATGGCGCCCAGCCGTCCGAAGCCCTTCCGCGGGCATGAATGATGAGGTTTGAGTAGATGATCCGTTCTGTCGTGCGCGGCTTCGGGGCAGCACTGCCGAAGCGAGTGATGACCAATAAGGAACTCGAATCCAGGGTCGACACGTCCGACGAATGGATCGTGCAGCGGACCGGCATCCGCCAGCGCTACATCGCAGGCGAGGAGGAGACGAGCGCCTCTCTCGGCGAGGCGGCGGCGCGTGCGGCGCTCGCGAGAGCCGAGCTGACGCCCGACGACATCGATCTGATCATCGTCGCGACCTCCACTCCGGACAACACCTTTCCTGCAACCGCGGTGAACATCCAGAACCGCCTCGGCATGCGGCACGGTGCGGCGTTCGATATGCAGGCGGTCTGTTCCGGCTTCGTCTACGCGGTCGCGACGGCTGACGCCTATATTCGCGGCGGTCTCTCCAAACGCGCGCTGGTCATTGGCGCTGAGACCTTCTCGCGACTTCTCGACTGGACCGACCGGACGACCTGTGTGCTCTTCGGCGACGGCGCCGGCGCGATCGTCCTGGAGGCGCAGGAGGGGGCCGGCACGAAGGCTGATCGAGGCGTTCTGACGGCGCAATTGCGCTCTGACGGCGCCCACCGCGACAAGCTCTATGTCGACGGCGGGCCGTCCACGACGGGCACCGTCGGCCATCTCCGGATGGAAGGGCGCGAGGTCTTCAAGCATGCGGTCGGCATGATCACCGACGTGATCGAGGCGGCTTTCGAGGCAACCGGGACGACCGCCGACGACATCGATTGGCTGGTTCCGCACCAGGCCAACCGCCGCATTATTGACGGCTCGGCCAAGAAGCTCGGCATCCCTCTCGAAAAGGTTGTGGTTACCGTCGACCTGCATGGCAACACCTCCGCGGCGTCGATTCCGCTTGCCCTTGATGCCGCCGCCTCCGACGGCCGGATCAAGAAGGGTGATCTCGTAATGCTCGAAGCGATGGGCGGGGGCTTCACCTGGGGCTCCGTTCTTCTTCGCTGGTAAGAAAATAATGAATTACGGCAGGCGCTTGACCGGAAAAGACAAGGGCAATAGTCTTCAATCGCTGATCGGCATGCCAGACATCGGTGGGGGAAGATGAGCGGAAAAACAGTAACGCGGGCAGACTTGGCTGAATCGGTTTTTCGCAAGGTGGGTCTGTCTCGCACGGAGTCCGCCGAACTCGTAGAAACTGTCATCGACGAGATCTGCAACGCAATCGTGCGTGGCGAGAGCGTGAAGCTGTCTTCCTTCGCAACGTTCCAGGTGCGCGACAAGAACGAGCGCATCGGCCGGAACCCGAAAACCGGCGAGGAAGTGCCGATTTCTCCGCGCCGCGTGATGACCTTCAAGGCTTCGAATGTCCTGAAGCAGCGGGTCCTGAAGGCGCATCTGAGCCGCAAGTCCAAGTTGAAGCCGTCCAATCCGGCCGGCTGAAGCGCCGTCGACCACCACAAATGTGGTTGAAAACCCATCCATAAGCCATTGAAATAGGCATGATTCGTGTAATCATCGCCTGACGATCCGTGCGTCGCGTAGCCGATCTTGCGCGGCGAGCAAGTGCCGCCCGAAGCGTTGCCCGGAAAAGTGCTTAGCGGTTTTCCGTGCGGAAGTGCGGAGCTTCAAGGACTTAGAAGGTTTCAGTCTTTCCATGAAACGCTGAAAGCTCCGGTCCGCGCAGCGGTTTGATGGCGGATACGCAGACAGAGGACGTAAAACACGTCGCAGGAATCGGTTCAGATCCCGACGCGCCTTATGGAGATGGGGACCACATGGAGAAAAGCCCGGATGCTTTCCGCACCATCAGCGAGGTTGCGGACGAACTCGATCTCCCCCAACACGTGCTTCGTTTCTGGGAAACCCGGTTCCAGCAGATCAAGCCGATGAAGCGCGGTGGCGGGCGCCGCTATTATCGCCCCGAGGATGTCGACCTGCTCAAGGGCATACGCCACCTCCTCTACGATCACGGCTATACAATCAAGGGTGTGCAGAAGCTTTTGAAAGCCAACGGCAACAAATTCGTCGCCGCCATCGCGAGCGGGGATCTTGCGACCGTCGAGGCGCTTGCCGCTTCCAGCAACGAAGAGCCGGCGCCGCCCAAGGCGGGCGTGGCGGAGGAGGACCAGATCGTCGGCCGTCCGAAGGCACCGGCGAGCCGGCGTTTCTTCACTTTCGGCACCGGAGGCGACGATGCCGAGATAACCGTCGGCAAGACGTCGGTCGGCAAGGAAGACCGGGCGCTGCTGCAGGAAGCGCTCTACGACCTCCTCGAATGCAAGCGTCTGCTCGATCAGGTTCGGTAGCAGGGAAGGGACGGGAAGGGGGCCTCGAAAGCAGTGCCGAGGCCCAACTCGGTCGTTATCGACTTATTCGGCCGCTTCTTCCGTCGACTGCTGTGCATGCTTCTGTTTCAGGAGGAGATCGTCAGAGGTCGACTGCTCGGCCTTTGCCACGCTCGCGGTCGTGATCTCCTTGTCGACTTTGTCGATCGATGCCGTGGTATTGGAATGGCCCAGGCAATCGGCTGACGCTGCCGTCGCCGATAAAGCGAAGGCGGCTGCAAGTACGAGGATGCTCTTCATCGGGCTTCTCCTGTGGTTTGCAGGCGCAGTTTATCCAGCACGGGACATCGATCCAAATCACAAAACTGTTGTCTTGCCGCTTCCGATACAATCGGCGGCCTCCTGTGATGGGCGAGCTCCATTTTCCCCCTTGCGCCGGGCGTGTGTTCCGACTAATGAGAGCGGGCTTGTAACCAAGCGGGTCGGAGCGTAGCGCAGCCCGGTAGCGCACTTGACTGGGGGTCAAGGGGTCGTGGGTTCGAATCCCGCCGCTCCGACCATTTTCCGCTTTGGTTTCAACGCTATATGATAGGCGCCCTCGCGGAATCCCGGACCTTGGCTTTCGCCCTGATTCGCTTCCGCTGCATCTTGAGCCCGCTATAGGTGATCGGATACCGGTCGCCCTTCTTCCTCCCCATCTCCTTCGAGACGGCGCCCGGTTGCGGCGTTGATCGAGCTGCGCCAGCGTTTGCTCAAAGTTGCCCGGAAGTGGCAGCATCCTCGGGGCGAGGGAGGAGATGAGGACGCTGCCGCTCCGTCCGGAGACGGGCTTTAACGGTCGGCCGCACAGATGGTTCCGACTGGCGCTTTGTGTTTTTGCTTCGGGGAGAGTAAGTCCGCTTGCTCTCACTCTGTCATCGATGTGACAACCACCTTCTGCCGAGATACTCCAAGGCCTTCAAACGACTGTGATCGGCTCCGCGGTTCACTCCCACTGACTTCCGCCGCTGTGCCATCGTTTTCTTTGGAGTGTCAGAATCCTTGTTCTCGTCGCGTGAGACACTTTGCTCCGGCAACGCGTAGTCGTCTCTGTCTTGCATCAATCAATTCCTAATGCGCTGTAGGGAGCGGGAGCCTCAGAGCTGCGGAGAAGGGACAATCTTTACAGCTCTGAGGTCATCACTCACCCAAGCGGCTGGGGGCCGCTCGAAGGTGACAACTCCAATTCGGTCTGAAAGGTTTCGCTCGGCGGCGCGGCTAAGACCTTTGCCATCGATAAACCCGACCAAGGTCCGATATGCCGTCGGCGGGAAGCGCTGGCACGGCTATCGGAACATCGCCCTCGGGCCATGGGGCGAGTGCCATTCCCGGCCTTAAAAAGTGTGAGCCCCGGTGCTGGCAAAACAGGCGCTTTCCCTTGATTCCTGTTCCGCTGAGAGTACAATATGTCCAAGCGACGTTCGAAGCGGTTCCCTTGAATGGAACAGGGCAAATGCGCCCCAGCTAGAAGATGACACGTCGCGACCGGAGCTGCAGCAAGTCCCCCGCTGCAGCTCTATTTGTGTCAGGCCATTTTTCGGTTTGGAGGAGCGGGCTGCCGCCGTCGCCTCGATCATCGTCCGGCCACCAACCCTGCCGATCGTCACCGATTGCGTCCTTCGCCTGCTGATCGTGGCGCTGCATCAACAGCCGTTGCAGCAGCTGGTGCTCCGTGATGCCGCTTCCGTGGCTGGTACTCGGCGATCGGACGACCCAGGCAAATCTGGGGCCTTCGAAGGCTGTAGCAGGTGACGAGACCCGCCTGAGCGTTCATCCTTGAATGCTGGAGGGCTGCACATTATCTGCCGGGTTTGGCTTTCCCTTTTGCGTTGTTTCCGCCCTTGCCGCCCTTTATGCCATTGGCGCCCTTGCCGCCCTTTGCCCTATTCCCGCCTCCGTCGCCCTTTCCCAGGTTCGAGCTGCCGCTGCCGGATGCAGCGATTGCATCCGAGGTGAGGCTGGCAGAAAGAAGCATCGTCACAGCAGGTGGCGTGACTGCCGCGAATCGGCCGCAAGCTTTTAGAAACTCGCGTCTGTCTTCGTCGCTCTGAGGCAGTTCGGCCCGAGGTTTCTCCATCTCTGTGCCCTCCTGTTGGCGAGGGCTATTTTAAAGACATCTCAAATGTATTGCGATATAGCGATTGATATAGGCTCGCCGCGTTTGAGAATTCATCGAAATCTGCTCCCGCGTCGGCAACGGCTCATCTGGCCCCGATCCATTTTCCGTTGTCGAGCATGCGCCGCAGGTCCTCCGGTGCGTCGTAGGACGCCTAGATGCTCCTGTTCGCCACTGAAAGCTCGCATCGCCATTTTTTGACGCTAAGAGCTGGGTGCTGTCCCGACCAGTTGCTGACATACATTGCGGAGCGGAACGTGCACTGCATCAACGTTTCCTGGATCTCCAGGTGCAGGCGCTCCTCACGGCATTTTTCAGGCGCCGAAATAAGGCACACCGTTAGTACCAGTGTTACCGGTCCCATGATTGCCCCTATCCAATATAAATAGAATTATAAATGCCTAATAAAGTGCAATGGAATGTACGGAACGTCTGTGGCCAAATCTGGGCTGGTTCGATCCTATGGCTGCTGTCGGCGCCGCTGCGCTGCCATTCGCCGGTAAACCTCTTCCGTCTCGTCGAGCATGCGTTTCAGTGTAAAACGGTCCCGGCGTGCCGAAGCCGCGCTGGCAAGGCGCCGAAACATATCCGGGTCGGCCGCCGCTATCATCGCTTGTGCAAGCGGTGAGGCGTCCTCGCTGTTCGGAACGACGTAGCCGTTCTCTCCGTGATCGACGGCCGTTCTGGCTCCGCCGACGTCGGAAATGATGATCGGCCGGCCGGCGGCGGCGGCTTCGAGCATCACATAGGACATTGCCTCGTAGCGGCTCGGCATGACGAGGAGATCGAATGCGGGCACCGCCTGAGGGCCCGTAAAGGCCGAGGTCAGATGGATGCGGTTCTGCAAACCGCTTGCGGCGATCGCGGCGCGGACCTCTTCCTCCAATTCTCCCGAACCGACCATCACAAGGTGACTGTTCCTGATCGCCGACGCGGCCTTGCCGAAGGCATTGATGAGACGCTCGGGGGCCTTCTGCGCAGAGAGCCGGCCGATGAAGCCGAAAACGAAGGCGTCAGGTGGAATGCCGAAGCTGGCGCGCACCGTCTGCGCCATGCCGGTCGAGGGGGTCTCGACGCCGTTGACGATGACGGACATGCCCTGTTTCGAAATGCCGATCGACAGCGCATGGGCGAGTTCGTCACCGGAGACGGTGACGAGATGATCGGTGAAGAAACGGGCGAGAAGCGCCTCGATGGCCCCGTATATCACCCGGCCGCTGCGGCCGAGCGTCGGATCCATCGTCCTGAAGGCATGCGGCGTGTAGACGCGCGGCACGTGCCTTCCCGGCAGGCGCAGGCGCGTCAGGGCTCCGGCCTTGGAACTGTGCCCGTGAACGACGTCGAACGGCCCGGCAGTGCGGATGATGCGATTTATGGCGCGAAAGCAGGACCAGTCGGAGGGGGCGGGCGCCCGGCACATGCCGACGGCGTGAATGGCGGGAAGGCCGAGTGCCTGGAGTTCGCGCACGAAACCGTCTTCGGCCCGAACAGGAGAATAGATCGCTTCGACATGATGACCGCGCGCATGCATGCCGCGGCAGAGATCGAGAAAGTGGCGTCCGGACCCGCCGCCGCTGGGTTCCAGTACCTCGAGCAGGCGCAGAGGGGCGTCGAGCGGCTTGCTACCCGTGGTCATGCGGTCGTTCCGGAACGGATCTGCCTTTTATGGCGATATTCGAGCGCGGCGCACCCCCAGAGGATGCCGAGAAGCAGATAGAAATGGCGCCAGTGGTCGGTGTCGATCACGTTGCCGATACCGACATGGCCGATAAGCGTGATCCAGGCGATCATCATATATGGTTGCCACGGCCTCTCGAGCAGCAGAAACCGAAAGCCGAGCGACAGCGTCCAGAGGATGAGCGTGACATAGGCGACGAAGCCGAGCCATCCATAGGATGTCAGGCTCTTCAGAAGCACGTTGTGCTCGTCTTCAGGAAACATGGTGCTGAACACCATGGGGCCGATGCCGAGCGGCTTTTCCATGGCCATCAGAAAGCCGATCCGGTGCCGGTCGAAACGCCCGAGATGTCCGCCGTCATAATCCTGAACGAGCTGCGTGCGGCTCGAGAAGAGAGAGGCAACCTGGTCCGACTGCAGGGCGACCACGAGTGCTGCCACCACGAACAGGGCGCCGGAGAGGGTCAGCACGAGAATCCGGAGGCGGAAGAGACCGCTGCGCTGCTTGAGCAGCATGACGAAGACGAGAGCGACGACGCAGAAGAGGTCGAGAGCCCAGGCCGCGCGCGAGAAGGAGAGGAACACGCCGAGCGTGAGCACCAGCAGCCCGGCGACCTTCAGGGGCGCCCGGCTGATCGGCTGCGTAAGCAGGCCGTGAAGGAGGTAGAGGGTGGGGGCTACGAGAAACGGTCCGAAGACATTCGGGTCCTGAAACGCTCCCTTTGCCCGATCATACAGCGTGAAGTTCGCCGCACCCGGTATCGCGCCGAAATAGCCGAGGACGCCGAGGAGGGCGGTGATGACTGCGGCTGCCACCCAGGCGTTGAGGATGAGCGGCAGGCGCCGGTAGCTCTCTTCGATGATGGCCGCAAAAAACACCGCCGTGAGGCAGAGGAAGCCGGTAACGGCCATATACATCGGACCGGTCCCAAGGTCGGCCATCACCGTCAGCGACAGGATGCCGCCGATCATGAACAGGGCGAGAAGGACCGTGAGCGGAGCCGTGGCACGGGAGATCCTGAGGCCGAAAAGCGCCCAGAGGCCGATGAGCCCCGCCATGAAGATCTCGTAGGGCGCGGGCTCGGCGATGACGAACCCGGACAGGAAGACGCCGATCGTCACCAGGCAGGAGCCGACGAGCGAAATCGCGGCAAGCTGCGGGCGAAGGATAGCCGGCCGCGATGCGGTGACGGCGGTCAATAGGCGTTTTCCGTGTTCAGCAGCCGAAACGGCGTGAGGATGAGAATCTTCAGGTCGAGCAGCAGCGACCAGTTCTCGATATAGTAGAGGTCGAATGCCGTTCGGAACCGGATCTTTTCGTCGTTGTCGATCTCACCGCGCCAGCCGTTGATCTGAGCCCAGCCGGTCACTCCCGGCTTGACGCGGTGGCGGGCAAAATAGCCTTCGACGACATCGGAATAGGTGCGGTCCTTCGTCTGCGCGAGCACGGCGTGGGGACGCGGCCCGACGAGCGAGAGCTCGCCTTTCAGGACATTGAAGAACTGAGGCAACTCGTCGATCGAAGACTTGCGCAGGAAGCGTCCGACGGGGGTTACGCGAGGGTCGTTCTTGGTTACGGCGTTGCGCGCGGTCGGGTCGCTCATATGCGTGTACATCGAGCGGAACTTGTAGACCTCTATGGTCTCGTTGTTGAAGCCGTGGCGGTGTTGCTTGAAGATGATCGGACCGGGCGAGGTGACCTTCACCGCGACGGCGGCAGCGAGCATGACGGGCCAGAGCAAAGCGAGCGCCACGAGACTGAAAAAGATATCGAAGCAGCGCTTGGCGACGGAATCCCAGTCTGCGATCGGCTTGTCGAAGATGTCGAGCATCGGGACCTGCCCGACATGCGAATAGCTGCGTGGGCGGAAACGGAGATTGTTGGCGTGCGCCGCGAGCCGAATGTCGACCGGAAGCACCCACAGCTTTCTGAGGAGTGCGAGGATGCGCTTTTCCGCAGTCAGCGGCAGCGAGATGATCAGCATGTCGATGCGGGCGAGACGGGCGAATTCGACCAGTTCGTCCACCGTCCCGAGTTTCGGATAGCCGGCAATCACATTCGGGGACCGGCGCTCGTCTCTATCGTCGAAGATCCCGCAGATGCGGATGTCGTTGTCCGGCTGATGCTCGATCTGCCGGATCAGGTCCTTCGCGGGCTGCCCGCCACCGACGATGACGGCTCGCCGTTCCATGGTGCCGTTTCTCGACCAGTGACGGATCGAATAGGCGATGAATGCGCGCTCCGCGACGAGGAAAAACCCGCCGGCGAGGAACCATGCGCCGATCCAGAACCGAGAATAGAGGTGGCCCGATTTGAGAAAGAAGAGGCCAAGCGCAATCACGCCGAACGCAGCCGTCCAGGCACCGAGGACGCGCGGCGTCATCCTCAGCCAGGCGCGCAGTGCCGGCACCTGGTAGGCGTCGGCGACCTGCATGGCGGCAACGGCGAGCGCCGGCCCCCCGGCGAGGATAAGGAGATAGACCGGCAGTTGCTCCAGCGTCGGCGCGACATATTCTGCATTGATGCCGTAGCCGATGGCAAAAAGTGCGCAGAAGTCGAGAAGCCGGATAAGTCCGGTGATCATCGCCGGTGTGTAGGTGTCCGCACGGAACTGAAGGGCGATCTGCTTCGCCAGCGGGTTGAGCCCCGCATTTCCCCCTGTCCCGTTTTTTTGTTCGGTGGTGGTCTTGCGGATCTCGGCGACCTTCTTGCGAAGCGCTTCGGGGTCGAAGGTCTCTGGCCTGTCAAACTGGTTCATGGTCGCTTTCCGGCGCTGAAGTCCTCCGCCCGGATAGCAGAAAGCCACTAAGAAACGCTTACGTTGTACGCAGCCGCCCCTGCGGCACAAGCGATTCCTCGGTGAGGTCTCGATAAAGCTGCATCACGTGTCTGGTCATCACCGATGCGGCGAAGCGGGATTTGAACTGGTCCGCGTCGGGCATCGTCCGGGCAGCCCAGCCAGCGTCCAGGATGGGGTCTGCCATGAGACGGGCAAGCGCCCCCGCATCGCCGGGTTGGACGAGCGCCTCGCTATCAGTCCCGAGAACCTCCGGGATGCCGCCGACGCGGGTGGCGATTACGGGCTTTCCGGCGGCGAGCGCTTCCAGCAGGATATACGGCATGGATTCCGCGCGGGAGGGAATGACGACCGTGCGGGCCAGAGCGAAAGCCTCGCGCGCCCTCATTGCCGGCAGCAGCCGGACGCGATCGGCGAGACCCATGCGCAGGGTCATTTCTTCGTATTGCCGCTGCTGCGGGCCATCTCCGACCATCAAGGCGGAAAGCCTGCGGCCGGCGATCTCTTCGGCTGCGGCAAATCCTTCGATAAAAAGATCGGGACCCTTCAGGTCCCGCATCATGCCGATATAGAGGAAATCGACAGCGCCCGGGCCCGTCTCGACCGGTTCGAATTCCGCATCGTCGATGCCGTTATAGATCAGCTCGTTGCGCGCCAGTGGAGGGCCGACCCTGGCGCCGTAGGTGCGGCGTTCGTATTCACAGACGAAGACGAGGGCGTCGGTCAGGCGTTCCTGCAGGCGCTCGACGCGCAGAATGAGCGAACCAGCCAGGGACCGGCGCTCGAAGTGAAGGCTGCCCCCATGGGGCGAATAGAGGCGGGCTACGCGATACTTGTTGACCCGCAGGGCTGAACCGACGATGCGCGACAGCACGCCGCCCTTGGCGCCGTGGCCGTGCAATACATCCGGTTGCAAACTTCTGATTTCCTTGTAGCCGCGCCAAAGCGCCGCGGCGTCCGATGCCCCGATCGAACGATGGATTGGAACACGGATGATGCCGAGCGCCAGATGCGGGCGAACCTCTTCGAAGAGCGCGTCCTCGTGGGCCCCGCCGGTGGTGCTGTCGCAAAGGATTCCGACCTGATGTCCGGCATCCGCATGCGCTTCGGCAAGGTCGCGCACGTGCCGGAATATGCCGCCGACCGGGGATCTGAAGCAATGAAGAATGCGCAGGGGGCGTTCGCTCATGGCGATCAGAACAGACGTTCGCGTATATAGACGGTGTCGCCGGCGAGAACCGGGTCGGTCACCGGAACGCGTCCGGTGATGATGCGGCCGTTGATCTTGCGGGTGATGTCGGCGGTCGCCTGGTTGGCGCGTGGCGTGAAGCCGCCTGCGACGGCGATCGCATTCTGTACCGTCATCCCCGGAACGTAGGCGTATTGGCCGGCTTGTCCCACTTCGCCCATGATGAACACGGAGCGGTAGCGGTCGACCTCGATCGTGACGTCCGGATCCTTGAGGAAGCCCTGGCGCAGCTTCGCCGCGATCATCCCCTCCAGTTCCGGAAGCGTATGCCCGCGCGACGGAACGGCCCCGATCAGCGGGAAGGCGACATAGCCGGCCTGATCGACCGTATAGCTGCCGCTGAGGCTTGCCTGTTCGAAGACGTTGATGCGCAAGCGATCGCCGCTGTCCAGCCGATAGGGCTGCACCGTGGCCTGGCTGAAGCCTTTGGGGGCGGGCTGGTAGTTCGTGCAACCGCCGACGAGCGCCGACAGGATCGCCACGGCGAAGACGCTTGTTCTCTTGTTGGCTGCGGTCGACATGCGGTCAGGGGCTCCGGAAACGATCACCGTTGGCCGATGTTATCGATCCGTTAGGGTTAATGGCCGGTAAATCCGCCACGAGAATTTCGGCATCGAATGCCCTTCCCGTTCATGGAGCATGCCACTCTCTGGTTGCAGCGGAAATTAACCCTTGGGTTACCATGTTCGTTTACCTTCCCGCGAAACGAGAAAGCATTGGAGTGCAGGCATGTCGGGCATCGGCGGACAGCAGGATGTGGATATCGATCTCGGCGGGCTTTTTCGCGCCATCTGGCAACGCCGCGTGCGGGTGCTGCTCGCCACGGTCGGGGTCGCTGCCGTCGCCTTCGCGGCTGCCAAGATGGTCGATCCCGATTACGAGGGCGAAACGCGCGTTCTGATAGAGTCGCGTGAACCCGAGTTCAGCGGCACCAATCAAGTTTCGCAGAATGGCTCCGACCGGATGTTCGACGAGTCGGGCATCCTCAGCCAGGTGCAGGTCCTGCGCTCGGCGGACCTTATCAAGCAGGTCGCGCGCAACATGAAGCTTCACGAACTCGACGAGTTCGATCCCTCGGCACGGCCTTCTGCCGCGTCCGATCTCCTGGTGATGCTGGGTCTGAAGAAGAATCCTCTCGATTTGCCGCCGGAAGAACGGGTGCTGAAGGAGTTCGAAGAGAAGCTGCAGGTCTATCAGGTCGAAAAATCGCGTGTGATCGCTATCGCCTTCACCTCGAAGGACCCGAAGCTCGCAGCCGCCATTCCGAACGAAATGGCCAATGTCTATCTTTCGTTGCAGAGCGGAGCCAAGCTCGACTCGAACTCCGAGGCGAGCCGCTGGCTTGAGCCGGAGATCGCCAACCTGCGCGAGAAGGTGCGCGAGGCGGAGGCGAAGGTCGCAGGTTACCGCGCCGAGTCGGGCCTGCTTCCGACCGGCGAGACGCAGAATTTTGCCACGCGCCAGCTTACCGACATTTCGACGGAGCTTGCACGGGTGCGGTCGGAGCGGGCGAACACGGCTGCGCGCGCCGAGGGTATGCGGACGGCGCTCGCCGACGGCCGTCCGGCGGACACGCTTGCCGACATCGTCGGCTCGCCGATGATCCAGCGTCTCAAGGAGAACCGCGCCAACGTCCAGGCGCAGATCGCCGATCTGTCGACGGCACTGCTCGACGGCCATCCGCGGTTGAAGGGGCTCAAATCCCAGCTCGAAGGGATCGAGGGGCAGATCCGGTCGGAGACGCGGAAAATTCTTGCGAGCCTCGAAAATGAGGCGAAGGTCGGCCAACTGCGCGAGCAGCAGCTCGTTCAGCAAATGAACACGCTCAAGGCGCAATCGGCGCAGGCGGGCGAGGAGGAAGTCGGGCTCCGCGCGCTCGAGCGCGAGGCGACGGCGCAGCGCCAACTGCTCGAAACCTATCTCGCCCGATACCGCGAGGCGACGTCGCGTACCGTTGCGAACGCAACTCCGGCCGATGCACGCGTGATTTCGCGCGCCGTGGTTCCGACCGCCCAGAGCTTTCCGAAGGTGCTGCCGATCACGATCGTCGCTGCCTTTGCCAGCCTCCTGGTCAGTTGCGTCGTCGTCATGCTTGGCGAACTTTTCAGCGGCCGGGCGCTAAGGCCGGTCTCGCTCCCCGAAGCACCGGCCGCGGGTCAGCCTGCAGAAATGCCTTCAGCAGCTGGCGTGATCGAAGAAATTCCCGCACCTGTCCTCGTCGCGGCGGAACCTGCGCCTGAGGAGAACGGCGGCGATGGAAATGCGGCATCGAAGCACGATTTTTCGATCGAGTCGGTGGCCGAACATCTTCGTGCCAATGGCGTGCGGATTGCGGTCTCGGTATCGCCGGGCGGCGACGAGGGATCGACGGCCACCGTGATGCTGGCGCGCGTTCTGGCCGAGGACGAGCAGAAAGTCGTGCTGATCGACCTTTCCGGTTCGGCCTGTCCGACGCGGCTCATGGCACAATCGCAGGACCTTGCCGGGGTTACGAATCTGCTCATGGGCGAAGTCGCCTTCTCCGAGTCGATTCATTCGGACAGGTTGTCCCAAGCACATATCGTACCCCATGGCGACGCCGATCCTCATGCGGCGATGCGCGGCATCGACCGGCTGCAGATCATCATCGACGCGCTCGCCAACGCCTACGATCTCGTCCTGATCGAATGCGGGTCGGCCGATGCGGAGGCCGTCGCCAAGGTGGCACGGCACGAGGGCACCGAGATCATTCTGTCGGCACCGTCGATCAGCGACGACCAGATCGTCGAGATGCTGTTGAGTTTCGGGGAAGCCGGATATCGCGACGTCGTGCTGATGACCGGGAAGGGGCAGGACGGCCCCGATTTTCCCAACCGCCGCGCTGCATAACGTCACGGTTCATCCGCGCTTGAAGCCGATGTCTGCCGTCGCTGCCGCTGCCGTTGAATGAAGGCATAAAGCGTTTCGTTGGCCTTGACCAACCGTTTCGCCCCGGCGATCGCCCGGAAACCGCCGGCGGCCAGCCGACCGCGGAACGTGAGGGGCAGAACGATGTCGCGCAACGGGGTTTCCACCGTGCACCACGACCGCTTGTAAGGCTGGTCGCCGATGCCGAAGTCGAAGACGGCGACGCCTTCCGCGCAGAGGCGCTCGATCATTCTGTAGAACAGCAACTCGCCCGGGCTGGCGTCCGCGGCGATTTCCTCGTCGATCGAACCGAACTGGCAGATGACGTGGTCGCCCTTACGCGAGAGACCGGCGACCGCGAGAATTCGGCCGGCATATTCGCCCCTCAGTCTTATCGCATTGAGTTCGAGGAGGGGCTCGGGCGCTCGGGCATCGATCAGCGCATGGAAAAAGGCGCGCGTCTGGGCATCACGAAAGGCATCCGGCAGACCGAGTATCTCGAAACGGGCGGCTTTCTGGCGGAAGAAGGTCTCGAGCAGGGCGTGGGCCTCCTGCGTATCGCGAGCGATCACATAATCATAGCCGCCGATCTCGGCGAGGCGCCGTTCGGATATGCGCATCTTCTTGCGCCGCCGCTTGGCATTGATCTGGGCGAGTGTGTGCTCGATGGTGCCGAGAAGCGGCAATTGGAACGATGCGTTCGGGTTCTCGATGCCGTCCAGAGCGGCGAGGGGGTGCGGCGCGCCGCGCCAGATCTGCGGCGTCCGGTCGAATACGATCACGTCCGCGAAACGGCGAAGCTGGCGACCGATGCCGCCGGTGAGCGCTGCCGTGAGCTCCGCAGCGGGCGCGTTGTCGATGCCGGGGCCGAACAGGCCGGTGTTGAGATTGCTGTGCTCCGAGCCGATCAGGCGCGCCGCGCGGAAAAGCCGGCCGCGTTCGATCTCGAACGGGAGGAGAAAAAGCGGCTCCCTGCCAGCCGCGCCACGGACGATCAGCAGTTCGCTGCCATGGGTCTTTGTCCAGGCCGCACACCAGTCGAAGCTCTGGTGCAGCGAATTGCCGCTGCTTCCGTCGAGCGCGCGCCATTCCGCTTCGATCTCGTCCATGTCCGCGTGGACGGAGATGGTGATCCGGCCGGCAGCGCTGCCTCCACGGGCGACGCTCCCGGCCGAAAGATACCGCCCGGCGCTGGCTTCCGGCGAAAGGGTGAAATCGGAACTTGCCATCATTGTCGATCCGCATGCGTGATGCAGCCATTGAAGCGGGAATTCTGATAGATCTGATTAATCCGGCAGGCACGCGCCTGCCCGGCAGACAACAGGGTTAGGGGAATATGAAGCCGGAACAGGCGGCGGCTGGAAATGCTGGCGAGGCGGCCGGTAGAATTCAGTCGAGGAATCCGGTCGCGAGCGCCGTTGCCCATTCCTCGCGGCCGCGTTCGGCCGCGAGGAGCGACGCCGCCATGTGATCGTAGCCGACACAGCGGAAGGTGACGTTCCAGTCGCCGGATGCCATCTCGACGATGGCGTAGCGGGCATCCGGCGAACCGGTTTCGACCTTGTGCGCGACTGGCCGGTCGTCGCCATAGGCCGGGCATCCGACACTGCCCGGATTGACCAGGAGCCGCCCGCCCGAAAGCCGCAGGGCACGTTGAACATGCGTGTGGCCGCAGAGGATTACGGGGTGCTCGATGTCGTCAGCAAAGCGCTCGATCTCCGCGCGCCGCGCCATGTGAACGATGCCATCGCCCGTCAGCGCTTCCATCCAGTAGGCCTCGTCGCTAGCCGGCGTGCCATGGCAGAGAAAGAGAGCGTCCCGGTAGACGAGGGTCGCCGGGAGATCGGCCAGCCAGTCGAGGTGGCGCTCATCGAGTTCGTCATGGGCGGAGCGGTCGGACAATCCCATGCGGGCAGGGTCGAGCGTGAGAAGATAGCGGTCGTGATTGCCGCGTATCGCAGCGGTACGGCGGCCGATCAGGATCTCCGCTGTCCGCGCGGCATTCAGCGGGCCGCTCAGATGATCGCCAAGATTGACGATCTCGTCGATGCCCTGTGCATCGATGTCGGCAAGCACGGCCTCGAGCGCGAGATCGTTGCCGTGAACATCGGAAATCACCGCGATTCTCATGCCCGGAAACCTCAGTGATCGGCGGCGGGTTTTTCCATCCATTTGATGATCAGCATGGCGGGAAGGACCCACAGCAGGCCGGTGAAGAAGAAATAAAGCAGATGCACCCACCAGGGAGACGCGCCGAGCAGCAGGGAAGCGAAGGTAACGGCCGCAAGTGCGTAGACGACGACGAGGATGATGAGCAGGACGGTACCGATCAGTTTTCGGAGGCGTACGGGCATTTTTCGTTCTTTCGGTGGCGGCAGCGTTGGCACTCGGGCGGCCCGCGACGGCATGCCGCAAAGGGTTCGGCCTTGTTTTGCACGGCACTCTGGTGCAAATCAACGGCTTTGAGACCGTCCTGACCGGCAATGCCGGCACAGCGGTACCGTTTCCGGCGACAGATGAGGAAGTGCCATGGCCCACGCCGAATTGGCAACAGAACAGATGCTGCTCAAAGAGATCGGCAGAACCGAGCGCAACCGCCGGCAAATCCGCGGCTGGCTCGCCGCCGTTCTCTTCGCTCTGTTTGCACTGGTGCTCGTCGGAGGGGCGACGCGACTGACCGAATCCGGCTTGTCGATCACCGAGTGGAAACCCGTCCACGGCGTCATACCGCCGCTCTCCGCGGAGGAATGGGAGGAGGAATTCCGCCTCTACCAGCGCATTCCGCAATATGAGCAGATCAACAAAGGCATGACGGTGGACGAGTTCAAGACCATCTTCTGGTGGGAATGGGCGCACCGGCTGCTCGCGCGCGGCATCGGGGTGATCTTCGCTTTGCCGTTCTTCTTCTTCTGGATCACGGGGCGGATCGAGCGGCGTCTGCGGCTGCCGCTTCTCGGAATCCTGGCGCTCGGCGGTTTTCAGGGATTCATCGGCTGGTGGATGGTATCCTCCGGTCTGGCGGAACGGACTGCAGTCAGCCAGTACCGGCTTGCCACGCATCTGACCATCGCCTGTCTGATCTTTGCCGCCTGCATGTGGATTTACCGGGGGCTGTGTCCGCATTCCGACGACGCGCATCCGACGAAAAGGTCGCAAGGCATGGCGGCGGCCATCGCGATCATGAGCCTCTTCCAGATCTATCTGGGCGCGATCGTCGCGGGTCTCGATGCGGGTCTGAGCTACAACACCTGGCCGCTGATGGACGGGGCGATCGTGCCGGGCGGTCTGTTCGTGCAGCAGCCCGCCTGGATCAATCTCTTCGAAAATCCGAAGACGGTGCAGTTCGTACACCGTCTCGGCGCCTATCTGCTGTTCGCACTGGCGCTTTGGCACATGATCGCGTCCCTGCGCGCCGCGCCGGAGACGACACATGCCCGGCGCTCGGTGCTCCTGTTCGCGTTGGTGACGGTGCAGGCGGCAATCGGCATCACGACGTTGCTACTGCAGGTACCGATCGGCTGGGGCGTGCTGCATCAGGGCGGCGCCCTCGTCGTGCTCGGCTTCGTGATCGCCCATTGGCGCGGTTTCGTCGGCACCTATCCGACAGACACGGCGATAGAAATGCGCGACTGATTTGCCTGCGATCGAACGAACCAAAACCCCGGCAGGAACGCTGCCGGGGTTTTCGTCTTGACTGGCCGTGTCAGGCGGACAGCATCAGGTCCATGTTCTGGACGGCGGCGCCCGAGGCGCCCTTGCCGAGATTGTCGAGCAGCGCGACCAGATTGACATGCGCTCCACCCTGGGTGCCGAAGACGAAAAGCTTCATGGCGTCGCTGCCGGCGAGCTCCGTTGCATCGATCCGGGCGAGCTTGGCGCTCTCTTCAAGCGGCACGACTTCGACGATCGACTGTCCCGCATAATGGTCGACGAGGGCCCGATGGATCGTTTCGAGCGTTGCACCGGCTGCCAGGTCCTCGAGATAGAGGGGCACCTGCACGATCATCCCCTGCGCGAACTTGCCGACGGAAGGGCTGAAGACCGGCGCGCGCTCGAGAAGCCCGTGCATCTTCATTTCCGGCACGTGCTTGTGCTTCAGCGTAAGCCCGTAGAGGAAATGCGGCGCGTCGATGTGGTCCGGATTCTTGTCGTCCTCCATCTGCGCGATCATCTGCTTGCCGCCGCCGGTATAGCCGGAAACCGCATTGACGGTGACGGGATAGCCGTCCGGCAGGATACCCGACTGGCGCAGAGGGCGGATCAGGGCGATCGCTCCGGTCGGGTAGCAGCCGGGATTGGCGACATGGCGCGCGTCACGGATCCGCTGGGGCTGCGCCTTGTCCATCTCGGCAAAGCCATAGGCCCAGTCGGGCGCGACGCGATGCGCGGTCGACGTATCAATAATGCGCACGCGATTGTTTCCGGCAACCATGGCAACGGCCTCCCGCGAGGCGTCGTCCGGCAGGCATAGGATGGCGATATCGGCGCTGTTCAGGAGATCCTCGCGCATCGCTGCATTGCGTCGCTCCGCTTCCGGAATGGACAGGAGTTCGAGATCCGTACGGCCGGCCATGCGCGCACGGATCTGCAGGCCCGTCGTGCCGTGTTCGCCATCGATAAAGATCTTCGGTTTCATGATTTTCCTGCTCCTGCAGTCCGTTAGCGGCGTTTCCGGAATCAGTCTGGCATAGAATTGAATCAATTTCTTGGGCCCGCGCCGCCGCTTCGGTCAGCCGCGCCTCTCCGCCAGCCACTCGGCACGCAGGCCAAGCATATACATGGCGATGGTCGAGCCAGCAATGGCGGTAAGGTCCGCGTGGTCGTAGGCAGGCGCCACCTCGACCACGTCGCTCCCGGCGATATGAAGCGCGCCGAGTTTGCGCAGGACCGACAGTATCTTTGCGCTTGACGGGCCGCCGGCCACGGGCGTGCCGGTGCCGGGCGCAAAGGCCGGGTCAAGGCAATCGATATCGAAGGTCAGATAGGCGGGGCGGCTGTCGACATGGCGGATGATGGTATCGGCGATCTCCTCGGCGCGCATCTCCTCGAGCTCGTAGCCGTAGACGATCCGAAGGCCGCAATCCTCCGGAGCATGCGTCCGGATGCCGATCTGGATCGAGCGTTCCACGTCGATCAGTCCCTCGCGTGCCGCGCGGCCGACAAAAGAGCCATGATCGATGCGGCCTTTCTCGTCCGGCCAGGTGTCCTGATGGGCGTCGAACTGGACGAGGGCGAGGGGCCCGTGCAGGGCTGCATGGGCCCTGAGGATGGGATAGGTGACGAAGTGGTCGCCGCCGAGCGTCAGCAGGTAGGCGCCGGACTTCAGGATTTTCGACGCCTCGCGCTCGATCGTCTGGGGAGTCTTCGCATGGTTGCCGTAGTCGAGCAGGCAATCGCCGTAATCGATCGTCGCCATGTCGGCAAACAGGTCGCGCTGAAACGGATATTGCGGATCGTTGTCGAAGATCGCCGATGCGCGTCGGATCGCCTGTGGCCCGAAGCGCGCGCCGGGGCGGTTCGACGTGGCCGCATCGAACGGGATTCCCCAGACGACCGCCTCCACACCCTTGAGCTCTTTGGTGTATTTCCGCCGCATGAAGGAAAGGATGCCGGCATGCGTCGGATCGGAGGCCGCCGCCGTCAGTGATTTTGCAGTGATCGCGTGGTCGATCGACTTGTTGGCCATGCTGTTCTCCCGACAGATGTGCGGGACGTTGGCCAATCGATCGGGGCAAGGCAAGAGCCCGGCGTCAAAATCATGTGCACGGGGACGCTATGGATGCACATGAAAAAAGGCCGGGACGAGCCCGGCCTTCGAAAGTGCAGTCTGCAAGCGATTAGCGCTTGGAGAACTGGAACGAACGACGTGCCTTGGCACGACCGTACTTCTTGCGCTCGACCACGCGGCTGTCGCGGGTGAGGAAGCCGCCGCGCTTCAGAACGGGGCGCAGGCCCGGTTCGAAGTAGGTGAGGGCCTTGGAAATGCCGTGACGAACGGCACCGGCCTGGCCGGAAAGGCCGCCGCCGGCGACGGTCGCGTCGATGTCGAACTGGCCGTCACGGGCTGCCGCGACGACCGGCTGCTGCAGGATCATCTGCAGAACCGGACGGGCGAAGTAGTCCGAGAAAGGCTTGCCGTTGATGGTGATCTTGCCGGAACCGGCCTTGATCCAAACGCGGGCGACGGCGTCCTTGCGCTTGCCGGTCGCATAGGAGCGGCCCTGGGCGTCGACTTTCTTGACGTGAACCGGAGCAGCCGGTTCCGCGGTCGTGGCGATTTCCTTGAGAGCGGAAAGGTCAGCCATTATCAGGCGCTCCTTGTGTTCTTGCTGTTCAGCTTGGCGACGTCGAGGACGGCCGGCTGCTGTGCTTCATGCGGGTGGTTCGAGCCGGCGTAGACACGCAGGTTCTTCATCTGGCGACGGCCGAGCGGGCCGCGCGGAACCATGCGCTCGACGGCCTTCTCGATGACGCGCTCCGGGAAGCGACCTTCGATGATCTGGCGCGCGGTGCGCTCCTTGATGCCGCCGGGGTAACCGGTGTGCCAGTAGTACTTCTTGTCGGTGTACTTCTTGCCGGTGAGGACGGCCTTCTCTGCATTGATGACGATGACGTTGTCGCCGTCGTCGACATGCGGCGTGTAGGTGGCTTTATGCTTGCCGCGCAGGCGGTTTGCGATAAGGGAAGCGAGGCGACCGACAACGAGGCCTTCGGCGTCGATGATGATCCACTTCTTCTCCACCTCTGCAGGCTTCTGAACGAAGGTTGCCATATCTAAACTCTTTCGTTTGGACCCGGAAACGAAGCCGGGCGTTTCTTGTTGCTTGCTTTGACCTCGATGAGGGCAAAAAAGAAGGCGGCCCAGTCGGACCGCGATCTGGGGCAGCTTATAAGGAAGCTCGCCATCAAGGTCAAGGCCGACTTTCCGCGCACCGTGAAAGAAGATGAAGCAAATTCAGATGGTTACCAGTGTGGTATTATTATACCACCCTTCAACGGGGCGGAATCGAATAGGTCGCCGTCGCATGCGCGATCAAATCGGGACTTGCTACCGTCTTTATCGAGGCGTCGAGAACGGCCAGCCGTTTGCCGAGTTTGAGAATCCGGCAGGTACATTCGAGTGGTTCCGGTTCCGGCTTGCGCAGGAAGTTGATGTTGAGGCTGGTGGTGACGGCAAGCGCGACCGGACCGATATGCGCGATGAGCGCGATATAGGCCGACACGTCCGCCAGCGCGAAGAGCGTCGGGCCCGAGACCGTACCGCCCGGACGGATGTGGCGCTCGTTCGGGTCGAGCCGCATCGTGGCGAAGCCCGGTCCGGTCTCGGTCACCGCGAAGACCTTTCCGTCCGTGTGGACCTGCGGAAAATCGGTGTCGAGAAAGCGGTTGAGCTCCTCGACGGTCATGACCGGCTGCAGGGTCATCGCGTTCTCTCCCGTGTTACTTGCCTTGGTTGCACCCGTTACAAAACGTCCTGGAGCGCCGTGCAAGCGGGAAATTGGTCTAAGGCAGTCATAGGTCAGTCGGGAGCGCGGGGTTGAAAGAGCGCCGACGGCGGCGTACCACGACACGAACTTCGATATGGGAGAGAGCCATGGCGGACGTCGTTTCATTCAGGAAAGAAGAGTCGAACGGACCCTTGCTGCGCGAGTTAGATGGCCCGGTCCTGCGGCTTACCCTCAACAATCCCCCGGCAAATGTGCTTTCGATCGCCCTGATGGAAGCACTGCTGGCGGCACTCGAAGAAGCGGCCGTCTCGAAGGAGATCAAGGTCGTCGTCATCGCGGCGACCGGGAAGCTCTTCTCCGCCGGGCACGATTTCAAGGAAATGACCGCCCACCGGGCCGACGCCGACGGTGGCCGGGCGTTCTTCGAGCGAACGATTCGCCTCGCAGCCGAAGTCATGCTGACGATCACCAGGCTGCCGCAGGCGGTCATCGCCGAAGTCGACGGCCTCGCGACCGCCGCCGGGTGCCAGCTGGTCGCCAGTTGCGACCTCGCGATCTGCACCGACACGTCGACCTTCTGCACCCCCGGCGTGAATATCGGCCTTTTCTGTTCTACACCGATGGTCGCCCTGACGCGCGCCGCCCATCGCAAACAGGCGATGGAGATGCTTTTGACCGGTGAGACGATCGATGCCGGGACAGCGAAGGAGTTCGGTCTCGTCAACCGCATCGTCCCACGGCAATATCTGCGCCAGGTCATCGACAAATATGCATCGATCATTGCCTCGAAGTCGCCGCAGGCGCTGAAGATCGGCAAGGAGGCTTTCTACCGTCAGACGGAAATGCCGCTTGCCGACGCCTACGACTTCGCTGTCGGCGTGATGGTCGAGAACATGCTCGCCCGCGATGCCGAGGAAGGTATCGGTGCCTTTCTCGGCAAGCGCATGCCGGAATGGAAAGAGGAATAGTGCATGTCGCCCAAAAGTGTGCAGCGGTTTTGGGATAACGACATGCAGTAACGAGCGCGACGCGCTTTAGGTCCTGGGCCTCAGGCGAGCCTGAGGAGCAAGGCACCGAGCGCGATGATGCAGGCGGCGATGATGCGCCAGGCGCTGACGCGCTCTCCGAGGAACACGACGGAGATGACGACGGCGAACAGGATCGCCGTTTCGCGGAGGGCGGCGACGGTGGCGACCGGGGCTTTCGTCATCGCCCAGAGCGCAAGGCCATAGGAGCCGATCGATCCGGCGCCGCCGACAAGCCCGCGCCACCAGTGACGGCTGACATGCCGCGCGACCGGCTTGACGCCGCGCCGGGCGAAGGCCCAGCCGAAGAGCAGGACCGGCGGCAGCAATGCCATCCAGAGCGTGTAGGATATGGCATTGCCGGAAATGCGGGCGCCTATCCCGTCGACATAGGTATAGCTCGCGATCACGCAGGCATTGAGCAGTGCCAGAACGATGGCGTGCCTGCCGCCCTTGCGGGATTCGAAGGCGAGCGTGAGCACGCCCGCGGAGATCGTCATGATGCCGGCCATCGCGCCGCCGCTCAGTTTCTCGCCGATGACGAGGCTGCTCGTCGCCGCGACGAGAAGAGGAGCGACGCCGCGCATCAAGGGATAGACCAGCCCGATGTCGCCTGCGCGGTAAGCGGCTGCGACCAGCTGGAAATAGGCGAACTGGAAAAGTGCCGAAACCAGAATGTAGGGCACGGCCTCGGAACCGGGCATCGGGAGGAAGGGCAGGAAGGGGAGCGCCACGACCGCGCCGCCAAGCGACACCATGGCGGCGTCGAGCGATTTTTCCGTGCCGGCCTTGACGAGCGCGTTCCAGGTCGCGTGCAGCAGCGCTCCGAGAAGTACGAGCGCAATGACGTCCGGCGGCAAGATGAACCTCGGCGGGGTGATTGGGCGGGAAAGCCGGTTGTGGGCTCGCATTTGCCGAAATGCAACCGGAATTACAGATCGATCGCAACGAAACGGTGCAAATGCATGGCCGGGGAAGGTGCCTTGGTTGACTCGCGGCCGCTCCACGCCAACTATCGCTCCGCATGATAAACATGCGCGGACAACAAGCATGCACCACGATGCCTACCCGGATTACTATCTTGCCGACATCCTGCGCGAGACGAAGACCATCGCGCTCGTCGGCGCTTCGCCGAAGCCGGAGCGGCCGAGCTATCGCGTCATGGCCTTTCTTCTGCGCAAGGGATACCGCGTCATTCCGGTCAATCCCGGCCATGCGGGCGGTACGATTCTCGACCAGCCGGTGGTAGCGCGCCTCGCGGAAATAGGGGAGGCGATCGACATGGTCGACGTCTTCCGCGCGGCTTCGGCCTTGCCCGCGCTCGTCGACGAGATCCTGTCGCTGCCGGCCCTGCCCAAGGTCATCTGGGGACAACTGTCCGTCCGCGACGATGCGGCTGCGGCCAAGGCCGAAGCCGCAGGCATCAAGGTCGTCATGGACCGCTGCCCGGCAATCGAATATCCGCGACTGATCGGTTGATCGTTAATAAATGAGGGAGGAACGATGATGAAATCCGGACCCGGGTTCAGCACGCTTGCAATTCACGCCGGGGCCCAGCCGGACCCGACGACCGGCGCGCGGGCGACGCCGATCTACCAGACGACCAGCTTCGTCTTCAACGATACGGATCATGCGGCGGCACTTTTCGGCCTTCAGCAATTCGGCAATATCTATACCCGCATCATGAACCCGACCCAGGCGGTACTGGAGGAGCGGATCGCGGCGCTCGAAGGCGGGACCGCCGGCCTGGCCGTTTCCTCGGGGCATGCGGCCCAGCTGCTGGTTTTCCATACGATCATGAGGCCGGGTGACAATTTCGTTTCCGCCAGACAGCTTTACGGCGGGTCGGCAAATCAGTTCGGCCATGCCTTCAAGGCCTTCGACTGGCAGGTCCGTTGGGCCGATGCGGCGGAGCCCGAAAGCTTCGATGCGCAGATCGACGAACGCACCAAGGCGATCTTCATCGAAAGCCTCGCCAATCCGGGCGGCACCTTCGTCGATATAGCCGCGATCGCAGACGTCGCGCGGCGGCATGGACTGCCGCTCATCGTCGACAATACGATGGCGACGCCCTATCTGATGCGGCCGCTCGAACACGGCGCCGATATCGTCGTCCATTCGCTCACCAAGTTCATCGGCGGTCATGGCAATTCGATGGGCGGGATCATCGTCGACGGCGGTACGTTCGACTGGTCGAAATCCGGCAAGTATCCGCTGCTGTCGGAGCCCAGGCCGGAATATGGCGGCATCGTCCTGCACCAGGTCTTCGGCAACTTCGCCTTCGCCATCGCCGCACGGGTACTGGGTCTGAGGGATTTCGGTCCGGCGATTTCGCCCTTCAACGCCTTCCTTATCCAGACCGGCGTCGAGACGCTGCCGCTGAGGATGCAGCGCCATTGCGACAACGCGCTGGAGGTCGCCAAATGGCTGAAAGGGCATGAGAAGGTGTCCTGGGTCCGCTATTCCGGGCTCGAAGGCGATCCGAACCACGCGCTGCAGCAGCGCTACTCGCCGAAGGGGGCGGGAGCCGTCTTCACTTTCGGGCTCGCGGGCGGATACGAGGCGGGAAAGCGCTTTGTCGAGGCACTGGAAATGTTCTCCCATCTTGCCAATATCGGCGACACGCGTTCGCTCGTGATCCACCCCGCCTCGACCACGCACCGGCAGCTCACGCCGGAGCAGCAGGTCGCCGCAGGCGCCGGACCCGACGTCATCCGGTTGTCGGTCGGCATCGAGGACGTGGCCGACATCATTGCCGATCTGGAACAGGCGCTGGGCAAGGCCTGAGAGGCACGGCAGGACGTGGAGGCTTCTTATGGGCCATATGCTGAAATTCGATCCGTCTTGCGTCGAGGCTGAGATCGGGGCGCCGGCGCCCGACAGGCTGATTTCTGGAAATCCGGAATTTCGCACCTGGAATATCGAGGAGGCCGGCGGGCTCTATGCGGGCATATGGGAAGCCACGCCCGGCAAGTGGCGGATCGTCTATGACGAGTGGGAATATTTCCACATCCTCTCCGGTCATTCGATCGTGACCGAAGAGGGCGGGGAGCCCCTTCATCTCGAAGCCGGCGACAGCCTGGTGTTGAGACCCGGCTTCAAGGGAACCTGGGAAGTCGTTGAAACGACTCGCAAGGACTACGTGATCCGCGTCTGACGCCGCTCACCAGACCAGATCGAGCCGCTCCAGACCATGAAAGTGGAACGCGTCCTTGACCGGCGGCTCGTTCCTGAGCCGCATTCCGGGAAGCCGCCGGAACAGGATCGGCAGGGAAATCTGCAGCTCCAGCCGTGCCAGCGGTGCGCCGATGCAGAAATGCAGGCCGGCGCCGAACGAGACGTTGGCGCCTTCGTGGCGATCCGGCCTGAACGTATCGGGAGAGGAGAATTTGCGCGGATCGACGTTCGCCGCCCCCAGCATCAGGCCGATCTTGTCCCCCTTCCTGAGGGCGATGCCGTCCTCCAGCTCGATATCCATGAGCGCGTAGCGCTGAAAGATATGCAAGGGCGCGGCGAAGCGCAGACACTCTTCCACCGTGCGCTCCGTCGTCTTCTCGTCCGAAAAAAGCTCGGTGGGGGAGAGGCCGGACTGCAGGATCGTGTGCACGGCATTGCCGATCTGATGAACCGTCGCCTCGTGGCCCGCATTCAGAAGGAGGACCGTGGTCGAAATCAGCTCCGCATCCGACAGGCGCTCGCCGTCTTTTTCGGAGGTGATCATATGCGTGAGCAGGTCGTCGGCGGGGTTTGCCCGCTTCTCCGCTATGATTCCCTTCAGGTAGTCGGCGAACTCCGCCGATGCTTGGTTGGCGTCGAACTCCGTTTCCAGGCTGGGATTGAACACGTACATCTTTACCATGCGGTGCGACCAGTCGAGCAGACGCGGCGCCGCTTCGACCGGGATGCCGAGCATCCGCGCGATGATGGTGACCGGGATCGTCTCGGCATAGGTCTTCAACAGCTCGGTCTGGCCATCCTTCTCGAAGCCGTCGATCACAGCATGCGAGAGCGCCTCGATTTCCGGCCTGAGCTGTTCGATCTGACGGGAGACGAAGGCGCGATTGACGAGCGTGCGCAGCCGCGTATGGGCCGGCGGCTCCAGTTCGAGCAGCGAGTGTTCCTCCAGCGCATCGAAAGCCTTCAGATGCGGTTTCGGTTCCGGCATGCCGAGTTCTTCCCGGGTGGCGACATGCAGGATCTGCCGGCCGAAGCGGCGGTCGCGCAATAGACTGTTCACCTGCTCGTAGCCCGCAAAGAACCACTGCTGCGGCTCCTCCCAGAAAAAGGCCGGACATTGCGCATGGAGCGCCGCGTAGGCCGGCAGCGGATTGCGGAAGAAGCGGGGGTTGCGGACGTCCAGGGAGACGCGCCGGGCGGGGCCGTCGATGGTGATACCGGGGGCGATGGACATGATATCGACTCTTCGAATGCTGCGATCGGATGGCGATCCGCATCTCTATTGCGCCATGAGGGCTGACTGCAAGTGCCTTCGGCACCGGAAGGAACAACATCGCCGCTAGCTACTTTTCCGGTAGCACCGCCCGACCTATTTGAGCATGATGCGGCAGCAAGCAGGGAGCGGCATGGCAAAGACGCAAGGCAATCTATCCGCGGGCATCATGGCAGCGATACGAAAGCGGCGGCCGACGGTCGTCAACCGTGATGCCGCCGTGAACCGCGGCGACATCGTGATCGCTTCCTATAATATCCACAAATGCGTGGGCACCGACGGGCGCTTCGACCCGCCGCGAATTGCGCAGGTCATCGCCGAGATCGGTGCGGATATCGTCGCGCTTCAGGAGGCCGACCAGAGATTCGGCGAGCGCGCGGGGCTCCTCGATCTCGAGCACCTGCGCCGTGAGGCGCATCTTGTCTCCGTTCCGATCTCGCCTTTCAGCGAGAAGGGCCACGGATGGCATGGCAACGTCCTGCTTATCCGTGAGGGCGCGGTTTCCGACGTGCGGCAGCTGAAATTGCCGGGCGTCGAGCCGCGCGGCGCCCTCGTCGTCGATCTCGACCTGAAGGCGGGTCCCTTGCGGGTGATCGCCGCCCACCTTGGCCTGCTGCGTCATTCCCGGGCGCGCCAGGCGGAATCGCTTTTGAAGGCGACGGCGGACGGCGCCGGCCGTCCGACGCTGCTGATCGGCGACCTCAACGAATGGCGCATGGGCAAACGCTCCTCGCTCAGCTTCCTCAGTCCTATATTCGACCCGTCGCATTCAGCCGTTGCCAGCTTCCCCTCGCGTTTTCCGCTGCTGCCGCTCGACCGGGTGCTCGGCAATCCGCATCATCTTGTCACCTCGGTGGCCGTGCACGACACGCCCTTGGCGCGAGTGGCTTCGGACCATCTGCCCGTCAAGGCCTCGATCGATCTGAAGGTTGTCCAGAAGGACGGCCCCGAAGGTGAGGAAGCCCGATTGGCCGATGCGGGGCAGGGATAGCGGTGTCGCACGCGCCATGGAGGGCGCAGTGGTCGCCGTCGTACTTTGGTTTCCGCATGTTTCATCCTTGATCGGCTCCGGTGAAACTTGCGGCAGGGCAGCGTCTGATGTTGTCGTGGATTGCACTTTTTCTCGTAGCGCTCTGCGGGCTCTTCCTGGTCGCGGTCCTCTACGTTTACGGCTGGTTTGGTCGCAGGCCGCGGATCGAACCATCATTCGCGCTCCCCATCGGCGGAGACGAGACGCGCATCGATCTGCATCTCGGACCGCTGCTGGGTGCCGCCCAACCCGGCGAGAGCGTGGTCGCGCTCATTTCCGATAACATCGAAGCCTTCGTTGCGCGGGCGCTTTCGGCCCGCCGGGCGGGGCGCAGCCTGGACCTGCAATACTACTACTGGAAGGACGACCTGACCGGGTTTCTGCTGACGCGCGAGATCATCCGGGCGGCCGACCGCGGCGTTCGCGTCCGCCTGCTGCTCGATGATATCAATGCGGGCATCCATGACCGTCTCTGCATTTCGCTCGACGCACATCCGAATGTCGACGTGCGGCTCTTCAATCCAAGCCGGGCACGAACGGACCGCTTCCGCCGCGGGTTCGAAATGGCGATACGGGCCTTCAGTGCGACGCGCCGGATGCACAACAAGCTGTGGGTTGCCGATGGCCGGTTGGCGATATCCGGTGGGCGCAATATCGGCGATGCCTATTTCGACGCGGCCGAACTGTCGAACTTCCGTGACCTCGACGTCTGGATGGCGGGGCCGGTCGTCGACCAGGCGACGACCATGTTCGATCTCTACTGGAACAGCACGTCGGTGCTGCCGATCGCCGCGCTCAGGACGCCGCGCAAGCAGTACCTTCCGGCGCTGAGAGAGGCGCTGGACGCACTGGCGTGCACGGCGGCCGCGCGCTTCTACCTCGAAAGGGTCGCAGACGCGGGTCCCGGCCCCTATTGGGGGAGCCGGACCCTCCATCGCAGCGCGGATATGCGCATGGCGTTCGACCCGCCGGAAAAGGCGCTGATGCAGAAGCGGCAGAACTGGCTGTTGCGCGAACTGTTCCCGCTGATCAAGGGCGCCAGGCGTGATCTGCGGATCATCTCGCCTTACTTCGTCCCCGGCGCAGCGGGGACGCGCGTGCTGGCGCTGCTCGCGGGAAAGGGCGCGAGGGTGGCGGTGCTGACGAATTCGCTTGCCGCAACCGACGTCGCGGCGGTGCATGGCGGCTACGTGAAGTATCGCAAAGGCCTGCTTGACGGCGGTGTCGAGCTTTACGAGCTCAAGGAGCGCGGCGATTTCTTCGATCGTCACCGTATGTCGCTGTTCGGAGCGCGAAACGCGAGCCTCCACACCAAGGCCTTCGTCGTCGATGGCCTGTGCGGCTATGTTGGCTCCATGAATTTCGATCCGCGTTCCGCGTCGCTCAACACCGAGATGGGCATCGTCTTCTCCGACGAGGCGCTCGCCGCCGAGCTTCAGTCGATCTTCGACGAGGAAACGGCGCCGGAGCGAAGCTATCGCCTGATGCTTAAGGACGGCAGGCCCGCGTGGCGGGACCGGACGAACGGCTCCCTGCGGCTGCTGCGGCGCGAGCCGGACGCAAGCATCCTCCGCCGGCTTATCGCCGGCGTGATCCGCTTTCTGCCGTTGGAGTCCCAGCTTTGAAACGCGTCGGAATTTACCAGTCGTTTACCGCGCTCCTGCGAATGCCTGTGAGGAAGGCGCCCGGGGGCGTGCGCGACGGCATCAAGAATTGGAAAATTGTTCTACCGCCAATCCGCCACGCCGATAAAAAGGTCTGGACCCCGGGCCTGCGACTATTCAGTTTATCGAATGTTCGCGTCTTGAAGTGAAGGGCATTGACACTCTATGTAAGGTCTGAGGCTTATCCGATGATTCCGGTCCGCGAAGGGATGCGGTCCCGATTGATGAAGGTTCGATATGAGAAATCCAGTTGATACGGCCATGGCGCTGGTGCCGATGGTTGTTGAGCAGACCAATCGCGGCGAGCGATCCTACGATATCTATTCGCGACTGCTCAAGGAGCGCATCATCTTCCTGACGGGGCCTGTCGAAGACCACATGGCGACGCTGGTCTGCGCACAGTTGCTGTTCCTCGAGGCGGAAAACCCGAAGAAGGAAGTCGCTCTCTACATCAACTCTCCGGGCGGTGTCGTGACAGCGGGCATGGCGATCTACGACACCATGCAGTTCATCAAGCCGGCGGTCTCGACGCTCTGCATCGGTCAGGCGGCGTCGATGGGCTCGCTGCTGCTTGCCGCCGGTCACAAGGACATGCGCTTCGCAACGCCCAATTCGCGGATAATGGTCCACCAGCCCTCCGGTGGGTTCCAGGGTCAGGCGTCCGACATCGAACGGCATGCACGCGACATTCTCAAGATGAAGCGCCGGTTGAACGAGGTTTACGTCAAGCATTGCGGCCGCACCTACGAAGAAGTCGAGCAGACGCTCGACCGCGATCATTTCATGAGTGCGGACGAGGCGCTCGACTGGGGTTTGATCGACAAGGTGATCACGTCGCGCGATGCGGTCGAGGGCATGGAATAGGTTAGAACACGGGCTTTTGTGTCGCCACAGATGTAATTGTGACACATTTGTAATGGCGAAGGGGCTTTATCCAAGGGGCAAAGCCGTTAATATGAATCCTTAATGCTATGTTGGAACAAGGAGCATAGCATTCGGATTTGATGGGGAGAGTCGTTGCAACCGGTGATCGGGCCTCCGCCCGGGACGGTGAGTACTCCCAAGAGCCTTGGGCGGCGCCTGGAGCCGACGTGCAAGGCGAACTGAGTGTCCGTGATATCTTTCCGAAGGTGTCCGGCGTGCTGGAAGGAAGTGGAAATGAGCAAGGTCAGCGGTAGCAACGGCGGTGACTCGAAGAATACTCTCTATTGTTCGTTTTGCGGCAAGAGCCAGCATGAAGTCCGCAAGCTGATTGCCGGACCGACCGTGTTCATCTGCGATGAATGCGTCGAACTCTGCATGGACATCATCCGCGAAGAGAACAAGACCTCGATGGTCAAGTCCCGCGACGGCGTTCCGACACCGCAGGAGATCATCAAGGTCCTCGACGAATACGTCATCGGCCAGCAGCAGGCCAAGCGTATCCTGTCGGTCGCCGTGCATAACCACTACAAGCGCCTAGCCCATGCGGCCAAGAGCAGCGACGTGGAGCTTGCGAAGTCGAACATCATGCTGGTCGGGCCGACCGGCTGCGGCAAGACCTATCTGGCGCAGACGCTCGCTCGCATCATCGACGTTCCCTTCACGATGGCGGACGCGACGACGCTGACCGAGGCCGGCTATGTCGGTGAGGACGTCGAGAACATCATCCTCAAGCTCCTGCAGGCGGCCGATTACAACGTGGAGCGCGCCCAGCGCGGCATCGTCTACATAGATGAGGTCGACAAGATTTCCCGTAAGTCCGACAACCCGTCGATCACTCGCGACGTTTCGGGCGAGGGCGTGCAGCAGGCGCTTCTGAAGATCATGGAAGGTACCGTCGCATCGGTCCCGCCCCAGGGCGGCCGCAAGCATCCGCAGCAGGAGTTCCTGCAGGTGGATACGACGAATATCCTCTTCATTTGCGGCGGCGCTTTTGCGGGCCTCGACAAGATCATCTCCGCCCGCGGAGAGAAGACGTCGATCGGCTTCGGCGCGACGGTGCGCGCTCCGGAAGACCGGCGCGTCGGCGAGGTGCTGCGCGAGCTCGAACCGGAAGATCTGGTGAAGTTCGGCCTGATCCCGGAATTCATCGGGCGCTTGCCGGTTCTGGCGACGCTCGAGGATCTCGACGAGGATGCGCTGATCCAGATCCTGTCGGAGCCGAAGAACGCTCTGGTCAAGCAGTATCAGCGGCTTTTCGAAATGGAAGACGTCGAACTGAACTTCCACGAGGACGCGCTGCGTGAGATCGCCCGCCGTGCCATCGTCCGCAAGACCGGCGCACGCGGCCTGCGTTCGATCATGGAGAAGATCCTGCTCGACACCATGTTCGAACTGCCGACGCTGGAAGGCGTTCGCGAAGTCGTCATTTCGGACGAGGTCGTCAAGGGAACGGCGCGGCCGCTCTATATCTACTCGGAGCGTTCCGAGGAGAAGACCAACGTTTCGGCTTGAGCCTCAAGCGCAGCGCGTCTTATCGGGCGCGCTCGCCGCTCACGATTGTTTGAAGAGCCCCCCGCGTGGGGGCTTTTTCATGTGACGCCGTTGCGATCGTGCCGGCGAAGCGGTCCGGAACCGGCATTTTGGAGACGGCTCTGCAGCCGCCGTCCGGGCCCGTTCCCGCGAATGTTTCAGTTCAAAATCATGGTGATCGCACCAATCGATTGTTGCTAAAGTGCCGCAACAACGCGATGATGCGCAGATTCAAGGGGTGCGCATTTGCAGGCCGCGATATCCGGGCAGGTCGCAAGGTCTGCAACAGCATCCGAGCTTAAAGGTCGGGGATTATCCATGAAGGCGGGGATTGCGCCGTACCTTGAAAAGGCCTCTCTTGCACTCCACTTTCATGTACGAAATGTGACAGCCGGGAGTGCCGCAGAGGCTCCCGGAAACGGGCCCGAACATCGGGACGGAAAGGAAATGATATGACGAACAAAACGTCTCCGGCGATTGAAAGCGCGACCTATCCGGTTCTGCCGCTGCGTGACATCGTGGTCTTCCCCCACATGATCGTGCCGCTCTTCGTCGGCCGGGAGAAGTCGATCCGTGCACTCGAAGAGGTCATGGGTACCGACAAGCAGATCATGCTCGTGACCCAGATCAACGCTACGGATGACGATCCGGAACCCGCCGCCATTTACAAAGTCGGCACGATTGCGAACGTGCTGCAGCTTCTGAAGCTCCCCGACGGAACCGTGAAGGTGCTGGTCGAAGGGCGGTCGCGTGCCGAGATCGAGCGCTATACGCCGCGTGACGATTTCTACGAGGCCGTCGCCCATGCGCTGCCCGAACCGGACGAGGATCCGGTCGAGATCGAGGCGCTGAGCCGTTCGGTCGTTTCCGAATTCGAAAGCTATGTGAAGCTCAACAAGAAGATTTCGCCGGAAGTCGTCGGCGTCGCGAGCCAGATCGAAGACTACTCGAAGCTCGCCGATACCGTCGCATCGCATCTGTCGATCAAGATCGTCGAAAAGCAGGAAATGCTGGAGACGACGAGCGTGAAGATGCGCCTCGAAAAGGCGCTCGGCTTCATGGAAGGCGAGATCTCGGTTCTTCAGGTCGAAAAGCGCATCCGTTCGCGCGTCAAGCGCCAGATGGAGAAGACGCAGCGCGAGTACTACCTGAATGAGCAGATGAAGGCGATTCAGAAGGAGCTCGGCGACAGCGAGGACGGCCGTGACGAGATGGCCGAACTCGAAGAGCGCATCTCCAAGACGAAGCTCTCCAAGGAAGCCCGTGAAAAGGCCGATGCGGAGCTGAAGAAGCTGCGCCAGATGAGCCCGATGTCGGCGGAAGCGACGGTCGTGCGCAACTATCTCGACTGGCTGCTGGGCCTGCCCTGGGGCAAGAAGTCGAAGATCAAGACCGATCTCAACCATGCCGAAAAGGTGCTGGATACCGATCACTTCGGTCTGGACAAGGTAAAGGAACGCATCGTCGAATATCTGGCGGTGCAGGCCCGTTCGTCCAAGATCAAGGGGCCGATCCTGTGCCTCGTCGGCCCTCCGGGCGTCGGCAAGACGTCGCTCGCCAAGTCGATCGCCAAGGCGACCGGCCGCGAATATATCCGCATGGCGCTGGGCGGCGTTCGGGACGAGGCCGAAATTCGCGGCCATCGGCGGACCTATATCGGCTCCATGCCGGGTAAGGTCGTCCAGTCGATGAAGAAGGCGAAGAAGTCCAACCCGCTCTTCCTGCTCGACGAGATCGACAAGATGGGCCAGGACTTCCGTGGCGATCCGTCCTCGGCGCTTCTGGAGGTGCTCGATCCGGAACAGAACTCGACGTTCATGGATCACTACCTGGAGGTGGAATACGACCTCTCCAACGTGATGTTCATCACCACGGCGAACACGCTCAACATTCCGCCGCCGCTGATGGACCGCATGGAAGTCATCCGCATTGCCGGCTATACCGAAGACGAAAAGCGGGAGATTGCCAAGCGGCACCTGCTGCCGAAGGCGATCCGCGACCATGCGCTCCAGACGAACGAGTTCTCCGTCACGGATGGCGCTCTTATGGCGGTCATCCAGAACTACACGCGAGAAGCGGGCGTCCGCAACTTCGAGCGCGAGCTGATGAAGCTGGCGCGCAAGGCGGTGACGGAGATCCTCAAGGGCAAGACCAAGAAGGTCGAAGTGACGGCCGAGAACATCCACGACTATCTCGGTGTGCCGCGCTTCCGCCACGGCGAAGCCGAGCGTGACGATCAGGTCGGAGTGGTCACCGGTCTTGCCTGGACTGAGGTCGGCGGCGAATTGCTGACGATCGAGGGCGTGATGATGCCCGGCAAGGGCCGCATGACGGTTACCGGCAACCTACGTGACGTGATGAAGGAATCCATTTCGGCGGCGGCATCCTATGTCCGCTCGCGCGCGATCGATTTCGGCATCGAGCCGCCGCTGTTCGACAAGCGCGACATTCACGTCCACGTGCCGGAGGGCGCGACCCCGAAGGACGGCCCGTCCGCCGGTGTCGCCATGGCGACGGCGATCGTGTCGGTGATGACCGGAATCCCCATCTCCAAGGACGTGGCGATGACCGGTGAAATCACCCTGCGTGGACGCGTGCTGCCGATCGGCGGTTTGAAGGAGAAGTTGCTGGCGGCTCTGCGCGGCGGCATCAAGAAGGTGCTGATCCCCGAGGAGAACGCCAAGGACCTCGCCGACATCCCTGACAACGTCAAGAACAGCCTCGAAATCATCCCCGTTTCGCGGATGGGCGAGGTGATCGAGCACGCGTTGCTGCGGCTTCCGGAGCCCATCGAATGGGACCCGGCAAGCCAGCCGGCCGCCCTGCCGTCCGTTGATTCGCAGGACGAAGCGGGCACTTCGATTGCCCACTGAGGCAGTGCAGATAGGGTGACAAGTGTGTCCCGCTTGCGCCCTTCGGCCAGAAAAACAAGGAAGACCGGCGTTCTGCCGGTCTTTTTTGTTGTAAAAGCACGCTGCAACCCTTGCATTCCAAGGGATTAGGCGCAATTGGGAATGGCAAGACGTGGGCATTGCTTTCGCAGCCCCGCCTTAAGAAGACAGTCGTTTCGAACCAGCATGAAAGGGGTGGAAACATGAACAAAAATGAGCTCGTGGCTGCCGTAGCCGACAAGGCCGGACTCTCGAAGGCAGATGCGTCTTCTGCCGTTGATGCAGTTTTTGAGACCATTCAGGGCGAACTGAAGAACGGCGGCGACATCCGCCTCGTCGGATTCGGCAATTTCTCCGTATCGCGCCGCGAAGCCAGCAAGGGCCGCAACCCGTCGACGGGTGCGGAAGTTGACATCCCGGCACGCAACGTGCCGAAGTTCACGGCCGGCAAGGGCCTCAAGGACGCCGTCAACTAATTTACCGATGGAGCGGCGGGTGCCTCCGTCCGCTACTGGTTCATGTTCCATCTGTCGCGATACCGCCCAGGCGGCATTCGGCAGGTTGATTGGGGCCCGGTCATCCGGGCCTCTTTTCATTCCGGCTTTCCCTGTCATCCGGCTGTTACAGGACAGTTGCAAAAGCCTCCCGTCCGACGTTTTCGGACGCACGCGGTAGCGCAACGGCGTGCCGCGACAAGGAGGGACAGATGAAAGCAATTTCCATCACCACGGCGTTGGCCGCGGCACTTGCCGCATCGACGGCATCGGTCGTTCAGGCCGAACAGGTATTCAATCGCATCGCATCCTTTGCGGTGGCCATGAATTTGCCCGAGGGAGCCGAGCGGAACGCCCCGACATCGGCCGAAATCATCACCGCAAGCGAAGACGGCAATACGCTGATCTATTCCGACAGTCCCGGCAAACGCATCGGTTTCATCGACATCACCGACGCCAGGGCGCCTGAGGCAGGCGGTATCGTCTCATTCGACGGGGAGCCGACTTCGGTTGCGGTAGCCGGTGCCAAAGCGCTCGTTGCCGTCAACACGAGCGAAAGCTTTACCAATCCGTCCGGCGTGCTCGCCGTGGTCGACATTGCCGGCAGGGAGGTGGATGCCACCTGCGATCTCGGTGGCCAGCCGGACTCGGTGGCCGTGAACAAGGATCGGACGCTTGCCGCAGTCGCGATCGAGAACGAGCGCGACGAGGACGTCAATGACGGGCAGATCCCTCAGATGCCTGCAGGAGATCTCGTGATCCTGTCGCTGAAGGACGGGGCGGCCGATTGCGCGACCATCAAGCATGTGACGCTGACCGGT
Source organism: Sinorhizobium sp. GQ132 (assembly GCF_059758575.1). Classification (NCBI taxonomy): domain Bacteria; kingdom Pseudomonadati; phylum Pseudomonadota; class Alphaproteobacteria; order Hyphomicrobiales; family Rhizobiaceae; genus Sinorhizobium; species Sinorhizobium sp. GQ132. The sequence continues at coordinate 636,057 of NZ_JCAXDX010000003.1, forward strand.
CTCGCCGAGGTCGCCGGCGACGATCCCGAGCCGGAATTCGTAGCCTTCAACGGCCGGGACGAGATTGCGCTCACCCTCCAGGAGAACAACCACATCGTCATCATCGACGGTAAGTCCGCAACCGTGAAGACGCATTTCCCTGCGGGCACGGTCGATCTCCAAGGTATCGACACAAAGCGCGACGGCTCCATCGCCTTTACCGGCGAGCAGGCGGGCCGCAAGCGCGAGCCCGATGCGATCAAGTGGCTCGACGACGATCGCCTGGTCGTCGCCAATGAGGGCGATTATGAGGGCGGGAGCCGCGGCTTCACGATCTTCGACACGACCGGGAAGGTCCTCTACGAGTCGGGAGCAGCCTTCGAACACGCTATCGCGTCGATCGGCCACTATCCGGAAAAGCGTTCTTCGGCGAAGGGCGTCGAACCGGAAGGGCTTGAAATGGCGCAATTCGGCGAGGACAAGCTCTTCTTCGTTCTTTCGGAACGCGCCTCGATCGTCGGCGTCTACAAGGATACGGGCGGCGAACCGGAGCTCGTGCAGCTTCTGCCCTCCGGCGTTTCCCCCGAGGGCGCTGTCGCCATTCCCGGGCGCAACCTGTTTGCGACCGCCAACGAGGTCGATCTCGTCGAAGACGGCGGGGCGCGGGCGCATGTCATGATCTACGAGCGCGGGGAAGGGGAGGCTGCCTATCCGCAGATCCGTTCCGTGGAGAAGGACGGGCTGCCCATCGGCTTCGGGGCGCTTTCCGGCCTTGCCGCTGCCGACAAGCCCGGCTTCCTGCATGCGGTCAATGATTCAGTCTACTCGTCGCAGCCGACCATCTTCACGATCGACGCTACGCAGAAGCCCGCTTTGATCACGGAAGCCCTGCCGGTCACCCGTGACGGCGCTCCCGCCCAGAAGCTCGACGTCGAAGGCATCGCCAATGACGGCGAAGGCGGCTTCTGGCTCGCTTCGGAAGGCAACTCCGACAAGCTCTACAGCCATGCGCTGCTGCATGTGAACAAGAAGGGCGAGATCAAGCAGGAGATCGCACTACCGGAGGAGTTGCGCGCCAGCGAGATCCGCTACGGCTTCGAAGGCATAGCGGTCGTGGGCGAAGGGGACGATCAGGTTCTCTGGATGGCTGTGCAGCGCGAATGGAAGGATGACGAGAAGGGCTTCGTCAAGCTCGTCTCCTACAAGCCGTCGAGCAAGGAATGGGGCGCCGTGCGCTATCCGCTTGAAAAGGCGGAGGAAGGCTGGGTCGGCCTGTCGGAGATTTCCGTTCATGGAGCCTACGCTTATATCGTCGAGCGTGACAATCTGGTCGGCGAAGCCGCCAAGCTCAAGAAGCTCTACCGCGTCGCGCTTGCGGACCTGAAACCCGCGGCACTCGGCGGGGCACTGCCTGTCGTGAACAAGGAAGAGGTGCGCGACCTCATTCCGGACCTGCAGTCGCTGAGCGGCTATGTCGTCGACAAGGTCGAAGGCTTTGCAATCGACGCGGCCGGCAACGGTTATGTCGTCACCGACAATGACGGCGTCGACGACTCCTCCGGCGAAACGCTGTTCTTCTCCATAGGCGCGATGGACGCCATGTAAGCGTCCGATACGGAGAAAACGAAAGAGGCCGGGACATGATGTCCCGGCCTCTTGATTCCTGAACGGCGTTCAGCGCGCGACGCCAATCTCAGTCGCTTCCGCTTCTTCCTTGCGCTTGCGGATATCGTCGGTTTTCTCGACGAGTTTGCTGACGATATCGTACAACTGGTCCAGTTGCTCGTCATCGAGCGCCGAAAAGATCTCTTCGATGAGCTGTTTGCGCGGATGTTCTGCAGCCTGAAGAACGGCCCGGCCGGTCTCTGTTATGGAGACGATCTTTGCGCGGCGATCCTCGGGGTCGGGTTTTCTCATCACCAGACGGTCGCGTTCCAGTCCGTCGATCGCCTCGGTCACTGTTCGCGGAGCGAAATTCAGCGCACAGGCTATGTCGGTAGACCGACAGGGTCCGAGCTTGCTCAGGAAGAACAGGAACTTGCTCCTGGCAAGCGATACGCCTTCCTCCGTCATGGACTCGTTCACCAGACGATGAACGCGATGGTAGAGCTCGAACAGCTTATCGGAAACCTCGAATGTCTTCTTCATGACCTTATGAGTTATTATGAGGGGCCATGTGAAATGGCAGTGACATTATTGATAGTCACAATTGCCGCATTTGTCGACCAAAACCACCTAAAACTTGGGAATGACCGGCGGCGACAAGAAACGCGCCCTGGTCGCGATGCCGTTGTTTGCGAAGCGAAGAGTTGTCGGCCGGCGCGTCGTAACGCTGCCCGCGTTCAAGCATTCCGTGGATACCCGGTCCTGCAGCCATTGACGAAAGCGGCGGCGCCAGGTCATGGTCCGCCCGGCCATGCCCTTCAGATTTGTTCACACCGCAGACCTCCATCTCGATTCGCCCTTGCGCAGCCTGGCACTCCGAAATGCGGAGCTTGCCGGCCTCGTTCGAAGCGCGACGCGCGATGCGCTCGTCCGTATCGTCGATCTCTGCATTGCCGAAAGCGTCGATGCGCTTTTGATCGCCGGCGATCTCTATGACGGCAGCCAGACCTCCATGAACACGGCGCTCTTCCTGGCGGCCGAGCTTCGGCGGCTCGACGAGGCCGGCATCCGGACGTTCATCATTCGCGGCAATCACGATTCCCAGTCGCAGGTGACGCGCGAACTCACCCTGCCGTCTTCGGTGCATGTATTTGCCGGCCGGAGCAGGGCGGTTCATGTCAAGACGCTTGCGAACGGCCGCACGGTGCACATCCACGGCGTGAGCTTTGCCGATCCGCACGCGCCGGAAAGCCTGCTGCCCCAGTTCCATCCGCCGGTCGCCGGCGGCATCAATATCGGCATGCTGCATACCAGCCTCTCCGGATCCGCGGCCCACGACCCTTACGCGCCCTGCAGCGTGGCCGAGCTTCAGCGGCACGGTTTCGATTATTGGGCGCTCGGTCATATCCATCAGCGGCAGGTGCACTGCGAAAAGCCCTCAATCGTCATGCCCGGCATGCCGCAGGGCCGAGACATCAACGAAGCGGGGACGAAGGGCGTCACGATCGTGACGATCGACGATGAGGGGCTGGTTGCGCTGGATGACCGGCCGACCGGCACCGCCGCGTTCGAGCGACATGAGATCGACGTGAGCGGGATTGCGGACTGGCGCGACATGCTGGATGCGGTGGGCCGTGAATTGATCCACCTTCGAAAGAACATGGCGGCGGACAATCTGATCCTGCGCTTGACGCTGACCGGCGCGACGCCGCTTGCCTGGCGCCTCAGGCGCGACGCGGATCTCCTGGAAGCGGAGATCGTCAACATCGCGGCCGGGATCGGCGGATGCTGGATCGAGAAGACGGAACTGAGCTGCCAGGCAATCGGCAATGCGGAGCAAAGTGCGGCCGACCCGGTCGGTGAACTGGCGGCACTCGTCGAAAACGACGTTCTGCCCTCCTTCGGCTTTCGCGGCGAGCTGAGCAGAGTTGCAAAGGAGCTCCTGCAGCAATTGCCGCCTGAACTCAGGCAGGTGCTGGCGAGCGACGAGGAGGCGCTGGAGCGGCTGGCGCTGGAGGCAGCACTTGCGGGGAGTGTGGATGTGCTGGCGCATCTTCACGGCCGTGCCGGCGCCGGAGGCATCGACTGATGCGGCTTCAGCGACTGGAGCTCGTCCGCTACGGAAAATTCACGGAGCGACATCTCGATTTCGGCGAGGCGAGGCTGGGCGAGCCGGATTTTCACCTCATCTACGGCCCGAACGAAGCCGGCAAGTCGACCCTCTTTTCCGGCTTCCTCGACCTCGTCTTCGGCATCGAACGTTCGAGCCCCTACGGCTTCCTGCATCCCTATCAGACGATGCGGATCGGCGGCATCGTCGCGGCCGGTAACCGCCTGCATCACGCCTACCGCATCAAGCGCAACGCCAACAGCCTGATCGGCCCCGACGAGCAGCCGCTGCCCGATGGCCTGTTTTCCACAGCCCTCGGCTCTATCGACCGGGCAACCTACAGCACGATGTTCTCGCTCGACGACGACAGCATCGAAGAGGGCGGGGAAGCCATACTGAAGAGCGAGGGCGAGCTGGGGTCTCTCCTGTTTTCCGCCAGTTCCGGTTTGCCGGACAGCACCGCCGTGCTTGCCGGGCTTCGAGCCCAAGCGGATTCTTTCTTCCGCCCGCAGGCGCGCAAGCACCAGCTCGCCGAACTGAAGGCGGAGCTCGACGCGCTGAAGGCGGAGCGGAACGCGGTCGACGTGAATGCACGCGAATATGCAGCACTCCGCAAGGCCCTGACGAGCATGCGCGCACGCCACGAGGCAGCGGCGAGACAGCGCAACGAGTTGCGTGCCGACCGGGACCGGATGCGGGCTCAGCGCGACGCCCTGCCGCTTCTCGCGCGGCTTCGCGGCGTGCGGCAGGAGCTTGCCGGGCGGGACCCGTTGCCGGTGCCGCCGGCCGAGTGGCAGGAGGAATTGCCGGTTCTTCGCCGCAGCGATGCGGAAATCGCGGCGCGGCTCCGGCAATTGCACGAGGAACTCACCCGGCGGCGCGAAGAGCTTGCCGGGCTGCCTCGCGACGAGCAGGCGCTGGCGATCGCGGACCGGTTCGGGGCTCTGCGCGAAACCGCACTCGAAGCCCGCTATCTCACGGCTGACCGCGACATGCCGGCTCGTCTGGAGGAACTGGCGAAGACGGCCGCCGAGATCGATGCCTGTCTGATCCGCCTCGGCGAGGCGGGCAATCCCGACCTGGCCTCGCTCCTGCTGCCGGCGGCGCGCGCCGTCCGTCTGCAGGATCTGGTGCGCCGGCACGCAAGCCTTTCGGAAAGGCTGGCAGCGGCGCGAGAGGAGATGGAAACCGCGGAAGGGAACCACGGCGACGCCGAGCGCGAAGTTGCCCCGCTGAAGGAGGGGACGGCCGACCCGGCGTTCCTCGCCGAACGCGTGCATCTCCTCCGGCAGAGCGACTGCCTTTTGCGCCAGCAGTCATCGGCAAGGGAGATCGACCGGATCGATGCCGCCATATGCGACCGGCTGGATGAATTGCGGCCTTTCGCCGGCACGATCGACGATCTGGCCGCGCTTCCCGCTCCGGCACCGCCCGTCGTGGAAGCGTGGCGGGCCGAGGACCACGCCGAGGCGGAGCGGCGCTTGCGCCTCGGCGACAGGATCGCCGACGAAAGCGAACGCCAGGCCGGAGACGAGGCGCGCCTTGCCGCCATTGCGGCCAATGGCGGCGTCGTGGACGACGCGACCGTTTGCGAACTGAGGCGCCGCCGCAATACTGCCTGGCAGCGGCATCGTGCCGGTCTGGACGAGCAGACGGCGATCGCATTCGAGACGGCACTGCACGAGCATGATGCAACCACGGCGCTTCGGCTTGCCCAGGCGGAGCGCGTGGCCGAGATACGCAACCTGACGCTGGCCGTGACCGAGCGGCGCGCCCGCCTGCAGTCGCTGGACATGCAAAGGAAAGCCGCGGAGGAGCGGCGGCAGAGGCTGAACGCCGAGATCGGCGCCGCCGCACGCGCCTGTGGCTTGCCTTGCATAACGGGGCTGCCCCAGTTGGAGGCGTGGCTTGCCGCCCGCGCATCCGCGCTCGAATTGCGCATGGAACTTCGCACTGCGCTGAAGGAGCGCGACCGGGCGGTCGCCGAAGAGAAGGCGGCGGTCTGCAGTCTTCGGGCGGAGCTGGCGCGGCTCGGGATGACCGATGCGCTGCCGGAGCGCCTCGACGCCTTGCTCGCGGTAGCGGAACTTGTCTCCTCCCGAGCGGAGGCCGCATCCACTGCTTTCCGGAATGCCGTGGCGCAGCTCCAACGCGCCTCGGAGGCGCTCGAAAAGCGACGGGCTGCTTTTGCGGCCGCGGAGGCTGCGATGGCATCCTGGTGCGGGGAATGGGACGAGGCGCTCGCCGGCACGTGGCTTTCCCGGCAGGTGGAGCGCCCGCTGCCGCAGGAAATCGGTCCCGTGCTCGCCGTGCTTCAGAACCTCGACAAGCTGATGCAGAAGAAAGCGGAGCTCGATCATCGCGTGGCGGGGATGCGCAGGGATCAGGCGGCCTTCACGGAAAACGTCGTCGGCGTGGCCGCCGCACTGGGCGAAGAACGGGCCGGCGATGTCCTCACGCTCTTTTCCGCGGTGCGCGACCGCGTTGCCGCCGCACTTCAGAAGGAGGAGCGCCGTCTGGCGCTTCAAGGCAATATCGAGCGCATGGAGGAGAGCCTCGACTCGCTGCGCGCCGAGGAGCGACTTCACGGCGCCAACAGGCAGAGGGTCCTCGACTTCTTCGGCTGCGGGACTCTCGACGAAGCGGCCGCCTGCCTGGAAGCCACCCGCGAAGCGCAGCGGCTGCGACAGCGATGCTCGGAAATGGAAAGCGATCTGGCCGCGCGGCTCGGCGTCGCCAGCGCCGCCGAGGCCGAAGCGCTGCTCGCCGAACTCGACGACCGGGAGCTCGGGCTGGAATTGGCGCGGCTGGAGGAGGCGATCGAGGCGGCCGACCGGGATGTCAGCGAGCTGCACTCCGATGTCAGGACCCGGGAGAGGGCGCTTGCCGCCGTCGAGGGCGGCGACCGGGTGGCGGAGCTCGAACAGCGGCGGCGCACGCTGCTTCTCGACATCGAGAGCAAGGCGATCGGCTATCTCCGGCTGCGCGCGGGCGTGATCGCCGCCGAACAGGCGCTCAGGCTGTTTCGCGAGCGCCACCGCAGCGCCATGATGCAACGCGCCTCGCGAACCTTCATGCATATCAGCGGCGGCGAATATTCCGGTCTCTCGACGCAAGCCGACAAGGGCCAGGAATTCCTCATAGCAAATACCGCCGCCGGCGGATCGAAGCTCGCCCGCGATCTTTCCAAGGGCACGCGCTTCCAGCTCTATCTCGCGCTCAGGATCGCCGGCTACCACGAGGTCGCGGCGACGCGGGAAACGCTGCCCTTCATCGCCGACGACATCATGGAAACCTTCGACGACGGCCGCGCCGGCCGCGCCTTCGAGCTGATGGCGGAAATGGCCGATGTCGGACAGGTGATCTATCTGACCCACCACGAGCACCTTTGCGACATTGCGCGGAGCGCCTGCCCGGGCGTGACGATCCACCGGTTGTAGCCGCTTGCCGGAAAGAGGTAAGCTGCATGCGCCTTGCCCCTGCATCACCCGTCGGCTGGCCCGGCGAAGTCCCTCAAAGGAGGCTCCAATGGATATCTTCGAATGCGGATCGAGACCCTCGGCGCATGGCCCGGCCGAATATTTCACCGGGTCCGTTCGCGTGGACCCGGCCTTCGAGGCGCCGTCACCCGCCCGGGTACGCGGCGCGACCGTGACTTTCGAGCCCGGCGCGCGCACCGCCTGGCACACGCACCCGCTCGGCCAGACCCTGATCGTCACCGCAGGCCGCGGCCTGGCGCAGAGCTGGGGCGGGGAGCCGCGCGAGATCCGCGCCGGCGACATCGTCTGGTTCCCGCCGGGCGAAAAGCACTGGCATGGCGCCGCGCCGGAAACGGGAATGACGCATATCGCAATTCAGGAGGCGCTCGACGGCAAGGCGGTGGACTGGCTCGAGCATGTGACGGAGGAGCAGTATCGGGGCGGGTAAGCTTGCGCGGCTCCGAATGACTGGAGCGTTCAGTGCTGCATTGATGACTGACGGCGCCGTCGTCTCCCTCATGCCTGTGCTCGTTACAGCAATCCGGAAGCGCCGCACCTTCGGCGCGCTAGAGTTTTTCAGCCCAGGACTGGCCTGGCTGGATTCTAGTTGCTGGCACAGGAATGACGGTCGAAGGGCGTGCGCTACGCAGGGCAGCGCGGCGTCCGGAATCGCTGTGGCTTCAAAGCGGTGAGGCGGCTCGCAAGAGAAACCTGCGCAAAACACTGCCTGACATATGCAAGAAATGGTGGGCGATGAGAGACTCGAACTCCCGACATCCTCGGTGTAAACGAGGCGCTCTACCAACTGAGCTAATCGCCCTATCGCGTTGCCGGACAAGTGTCCGCCGCGTCGGTGGGCGTGATCTATGCGTAACCGGCGAAAACCGCAAGAGCGTTCGAGCGATTTTTTCGAATTTTTTATCGCGGACCGGGGCACCCGTCAGGAAGTCTGTGGACAATTGGGGGGCGAAGGGAGGCGGCTGGCGAGGCAGGCGGCGCATTGTTGGTCGCTCCGCTGCGCCCGCATATAAAGGAAGGGCGAGCCCCCGAGGGGGTGAGGGGGTGCTCACCTTTGGTGCGCGGCTTTCACAGGCGGCAAAATCCTTGCCTGAAGCCATGCTGTGGACCAAAAAACGTTCCGTCACGGATTTGTTTTCAATCGCGCTTGACACCCCAAAGCGAACCGCTTAGTTAGCCGCTCATCGAACGGCAAGGCCGCTTCGGGCAGGGGCGCGCGAGCGCGTCTGGAATGTCAAGAGATGCGGGTGTAGCTCAGTCGGTTAGAGTGCCGGCCTGTCACGCCGGAGGTCGCGGGTTCGAGCCCCGTCACTCGCGCCACTCTTGAAAGAATGCGGCATTCTCAAAAAGTGCCGATGATGAGATAATGGTCAGCGATGGCCATAATGCGCGGGTGTAGCTCAGTCGGTTAGAGTGCCGGCCTGTCACGCCGGAGGTCGCGGGTTCGAGCCCCGTCACTCGCGCCATTCTCTTCTCAAGTGGCCGTCTCCCTTATCTGTGCTTTTTTGCATTGCGGCAAAGTGTCTCGCCGCGGAATTCCTGGCGCCGGGAGGCCCGGCTTCCCGCGATTGCGCGCCTTGCCGCGCATCCTGCGGTGGGCGCATCCCCGCAATGCGCTGCGAACCGGTTTAAATGCCCCTTCGAGGCTTGCGCCCGGGCGCCGCCTGCGCTAACCACTCTGGCGTTGCAACATGCTTTTCGGCCTGCGGCATTCTTCGTTGAAGCGCTTTCATGGCGCCCTCCGCAGGCAGGGACGGATAAAATGACAGAACTTCTCGGTTCCTACGTACCGATCGCGATTTTCATTGGGATCGCGCTGGTGATCGGCCTCGCACTTCTGGTCGCTCCTTTCGCCGTCGCCTTCAAGGCGCCTGATTCGGAAAAACTGTCGGCTTACGAGTGCGGCTTCAATGCGTTCGACGATGCCCGCATGAAGTTCGACGTCCGCTTCTATCTCGTGTCGATCCTTTTCATCATCTTCGATCTCGAGGTCGCCTTCCTCTTCCCCTGGGCGGTTTCGTTCAAGGAGTTGGGCTGGTTCGGCTTCTGGTCGATGATGGTCTTCCTTCTGGTCCTGACGGTCGGCTTTATCTATGAATGGAAGAAGGGAGCGCTGGAATGGAATTAGCATCCGGCACCACGCTCGTTGCGCCGCAGCCCAAGGGTATCCTCGATCCCGCGACCGGCAAGCCGATCGGCAGCAATGACGCGTTCTTCGGCGAGATCAACAACGAGCTCGCCGACAAGGGCTTTCTCGTCACCTCGACCGACGAGCTGATCAACTGGGCCCGCACCGGTTCGCTGATGTGGATGACTTTCGGTCTCGCCTGCTGCGCGGTCGAAATGATGCAGATGTCGATGCCGCGTTACGATGCCGAACGCTTCGGTTTTGCGCCCCGCGCCTCGCCGCGTCAGTCCGACGTCATGATCGTCGCCGGCACGCTGACCAACAAGATGGCGCCGGCCTTGCGCAAGGTCTATGACCAGATGCCCGAGCCGCGTTACGTGATCTCGATGGGATCCTGCGCCAATGGCGGCGGCTACTATCACTATTCCTATTCGGTTGTGCGCGGCTGCGACCGCGTCGTGCCCGTCGACATCTATGTGCCAGGCTGTCCTCCCACGGCAGAAGCGCTGCTTTACGGCGTGCTTCTGCTGCAGAAGAAGATCCGCCGGACCGGCACGATCGAGCGCTAAGGGCAGGGGAACTTAAGATGAGTGAAGCCCTGAACGAGCTTGCCTCCTATCTTCGCGAGGCGCGTGGCGCGCTGATCGCCGATGCGGAGGTCAAATACGGCGAACTGACGCTGACGGCGAAAGCCGAGAACCTCGTCGCGCTCCTGACTTTCCTGCGCGACGACGTCCAGTGTGGTTTCGTCAGCTTCATCGATGTCTGCGGGGTCGATTATCCGCAGCGCCCGGACCGCTTCGATGTCGTCTATCATCTTCTCTCGCCGCGCCAGAACCAGCGCGTCCGCGTGAAGGTTGCGACCGGCGAGAACGAGCCTGTCCCCTCGGCGACGTCGGTCTATCCCGGCGCCGACTGGTTCGAGCGCGAAGCTTACGACATGTACGGCATCCTCTTCACCGGTCACCCGGATCTGAGGCGCATTCTGACGGACTACGGCTTCGAAGGCTATCCGCTGCGCAAGGACTTCCCGCTGACCGGTTTCGTCGAGGTGCGTTACGACAACGAGGCCAAGCGCGTCGTCTACGAACCCGTCGAGCTGAAGCAGGAATTCCGCAATTTCGACTTTCTTTCGCCCTGGGAAGGCACGGAATACGTGCTGCCCGGCGACGAAAAGGCGAGACCACGCTGAATTAAGTCGGCCCGCGGCGATCCGCGAAGGACGCCATCCGGCCTGGAGCAATCGGTATGACCGAACATAACGTCCGCAACTTCAACATCAACTTCGGCCCGCAGCATCCGGCGGCGCACGGCGTTCTGCGTCTGGTGCTGGAGCTTGACGGCGAGATCGTCGAGCGCGTCGATCCGCATATCGGCCTCCTGCATCGCGGCACGGAAAAGCTGATCGAGGCCAAGACATATCTGCAGGCGATACCCTATTTCGACCGGCTCGACTATGTCGCGCCGATGAACCAGGAGCACGCCTTCGCGCTTGCGGTCGAAAGATTGACCGGTACGCAGGTGCCGGTCCGCGGCCAGCTGATCCGCGTTCTCTATTCGGAGATCGGCCGGATCCTGTCGCATCTCCTCAACGTGACGACTCAAGCCATGGACGTCGGCGCGCTTACGCCGCCGCTCTGGGGCTTCGAGGAGCGCGAGAAGCTGATGGTCTTTTACGAGCGGGCCTGCGGCGCGCGCATGCACGCGGCCTATTTCCGTCCGGGCGGCGTGCATCAGGACCTGCCGCACCAGCTGGTCGAAGATATCGGCAACTGGATCGACCCGTTCCTCAAGACCGTCGACGATATCGACGAGCTTCTGACCGGCAACCGCATCTTCAAGCAGCGCAACGTCGATATCGGCGTCGTCAGCCTCGAGGACGCCTGGGCCTGGGGTTTCTCGGGCGTGATGGTGCGCGGCTCGGGGGCGGCCTGGGACCTGCGCCGTTCGCAGCCCTATGAATGCTATTCCGACCTGGAGTTCGACATTCCGATCGGCAAGAACGGCGACTGCTTCGACCGCTATCTCATCCGCATGATCGAGATGCGCCAGTCGGCGCGTATCATGCGCCAGTGCGTCGACCGTCTGCTCGGCGATGCCAAAATCGGTCCGGTCTCCTCGCTCGACGGCAAGATCGTGCCGCCGAAGCGCGGCGAGATGAAGCGGTCGATGGAGGCGCTGATCCATCACTTCAAGCTCTATACCGAGGGCTATCACGTGCCGGCCGGGGAGGTCTACGCCGCGGTCGAGGCGCCCAAGGGCGAGTTCGGCGTCTATCTGGTCTCCGATGGCACCAACAAGCCGTATCGCTGCAAGATCCGCGCTCCGGGTTACGCGCACCTTCAGGCGATGGACTTCCTCTGTCGCGGACACCAGCTTGCCGACGTTTCGGCCGTGCTGGGCTCCCTCGATATCGTTTTCGGCGAGGTGGATCGCTGATGCGTCTGGTGCCGCTCGTCGCCGTCGGACTTCTTGCGCTCGCCTCCGGGGCCTCGGCCCAGGAGGACGTCGGCAGCGAGTCATCCGCAGCGCTCAGGGGCGGCACCATGCCGGCGCTCCTGTCCAGGGGTTACGAGATCAAGGCAGCCGTCAACAACGGCGCGCGCTACATCGTGTTTTTGCAGAAAGACCAGTCAGCCTATGCCTGCGAATTTGTCTCGCTGACGAAATCGCGGTGCGGTTCGATTAACTGATAAGGTGTCCACTAGAATGTCCGTTCGTCGACTAGCCGAAGACACAGTCCAGCCAGCGGCCTTCGCGTTCAGCAAGGAAAACGCTGCCTGGGCCGAGGCAACGATCAAGAAATATCCCGAGGGCCGCGAGCAGTCGGCGGTCATCCCCCTGCTGATGCGTGCTCAGGAGCAGGATGGCTGGGTGACGAGGGCGGCGATCGAGTCGGTCGCCGACATGCTCGGCATGGCCTATATCCGTGTTCTCGAAGTCGCCACCTTCTATACGCAATTCCAGCTGCAGCCTGTCGGAACGCGTGCCCATGTCCAGGTCTGCGGCACCACGCCCTGCATGCTGCGCGGCGCCGAAGACCTGATCAGGGTCTGCAAGAAGAAGATCGCCAGCGAACCTTTCACCCTCAACGAGGGCGGCACGCTTTCCTGGGAAGAGGTCGAATGTCAGGGCGCCTGCGTCAACGCGCCGATGGTCATGATCTTCAAGGACACGTTCGAGGATCTGACGCCGGAGCGGCTCGAGGAGATCATCGACAGCTTCGAGGCAGGCAAGGGAGCGGAAGTCGTGCCGGGTCCGCAGATCGACCGCATCTATTCCGCGCCGATCGGCGGCCTGACGACGCTGCAGGCGCCGGTCGAAGAGAAGAAGAAATCGGTCCGCAAGTCGAAGGACGAACAGGCGGTGAGCGTGCCTCCGTCGAATGCGGCAAAGCCTTCGACCGCGACGGACGTTACCAATCCGACCTTGAAGACGCCGGCCACCGCCAGGAAGGCGGCGGCGAAGAACGTCAAGGTCGAGGGCGAAACGGTCGATAAGTCGAAGCCCGCGAAGAAGCCGCGGTGAAGAGGTGATACCCCATGCTTAGAGATGAAGATCGCATCTTTACCAACATCTACGGCCTCAAGGACAAGTCGCTGAGGGGCGCGATGGCGCGCGGCCATTGGGACGGCACGAAGCAGTTCCTCGAAAAGGGCCGCGACTGGATCATCAACGAGGTGAAGGCCTCCGGCCTGCGCGGCCGCGGCGGCGCCGGCTTCCCGACCGGTCTCAAATGGTCCTTCATGCCGAAGGAAAGCGACGGGCGCCCGCATTACCTCGTCGTCAATGCCGACGAGTCCGAGCCCGGTACCTGCAAGGACCGCGACATCATGCGCCACGATCCGCACACGCTGATCGAAGGCTGCGTGATTGCGAGCTTCGCCATGGGTGCGCATGCCGCCTATATCTACGTCCGCGGCGAGTTCATCCGCGAGCGCGAAGCGCTGCAGGCGGCGATCGACGAATGCTACGAATACGGCCTGCTCGGCCGGAACAACAAGCTCGGCTACGACATCGACATTTACGTGCATCACGGTGCCGGCGCCTATATCTGCGGCGAAGAGACGGCGCTGCTCGAAAGCCTCGAAGGCAAGAAGGGCCAGCCGCGCCTGAAGCCGCCTTTCCCGGCGAATATGGGCCTTTATGGCTGCCCGACGACGGTCAACAATGTCGAGTCGATCGCGGTGACGCCGACGATCCTGCGCCGCGGCGCCGGCTGGTATACGAGCTTCGGCCGCCCCAACAACCACGGCACCAAGCTCTATTCGGTTTCCGGCCACGTCAATCGCCCGTGCACGGTCGAGGACGCGATGTCGATCCCGTTCCACGAGCTGATCGAGAAGCACTGCGGCGGCATTCGCGGCGGCTGGGACAACCTGCTGGCGGTCATTCCCGGCGGCTCGTCGGTTCCCTGCGTGCCCGGCGCGCAGATGAAGGACGCGATCATGGATTATGACGGCCTGCGCGAGCTCGGCTCGGGCCTGGGCACGGCTGCCGTCATCGTCATGGACAAGTCGACCGACATCATCAAAGCGATCTGGCGGCTGTCGGCCTTCTACAAGCACGAGAGCTGCGGCCAGTGCACGCCCTGCCGCGAAGGCACGGGCTGGATGATGCGCGTCATGGAGCGCATGGTGCAGGGCCGCGCCCAGAAGCGCGAGATCGACATGCTCTTCGACGTGACGAAGCAGGTCGAGGGCCACACGATCTGCGCGCTCGGCGATGCGGCGGCATGGCCGATCCAGGGCCTTATCAAGCATTTCCGTCCGGAAATGGAGAAGCGGATCGACGAATACACGCGCAATGCGACCTCGCATGGCGCCGTGTTGGAGGCGGCGGAGTAAGAAACCATGGCTGGGGCACGCAAGGACGGACAGGAGAGGACAGCCGCGAGCGCGGCCGGTCCATTCGCACGGCCTCAGGGCGCCGACCCGGCCGATCCGTTCGGCATGGGCGAATGGATGAAGAACCTGTCGAACGCCGGCTTGCCGAGCGTCGGATTGCATCCGTTGATGGCGCATCCGGCGGCGGCCGTCGCGGCAGCGACGGCTCTTGGCTTCGGTCTGTCCAGTCACATCGCCGGCATGATGTTCGGCGCGATGCAGGGGGCGGCCAGCACGGTCAAGAAGAGCGTCGCCGCGCCCGATCAGGCGGAGATCTCCAAGCCTGCTCCGGTCGCAAGGCCGCGAAAGGCAGCGCAGCGGAAAGCTCCGGTCTCCGCGGGCGAGACGCTCAAACCGCGCGGATCCGTCAAGCGGGCTGCGGCACCGGCGGCAGGCCTCGCAAACGACGACCTGAAGCACATCTCCGGCATCGGCCCCAAGCTCGAGCAGGTGCTGAACGGCAGGGGCATATTCCGCTTCGCCGACATCGCCGCCCTGAGCAAGGCCGACGTGGAGCGACTGGATAGCGAACTCGGCCTTGCCGGCCGCGGCGTCCGCGACGATTGGATCGGGCAGGCAAAGGCGCTCACGGGAGCGCGAGAGAAATAACGTGACGACCGTGCGGTGGTCACGGCAAGCGGCGAGACCGTGAAGGAATTGTCCGTTGCCTACTGCATGTTTCCTTTAATCGTAGCCGATTAAAGGAAACATGCAGCAAAACCAAAGTGCTGCAGCGGCCCTTGCGCGCCAGATCAAGACGCGCGGCGCTGTAGAAGAGCAGACGGACTGAAGACAGGATTGAGTACGAAGATGGCAAAGCTGAAAGTCGACGGAAAAGAGATCGAGGTCCCGGATCATTTCACGCTGCTTCAGGCATGCGAGGAGGCCGGCGCCGAGGTTCCGCGCTTCTGTTTCCATGAGCGGCTTTCGGTTGCCGGCAACTGCCGCATGTGTCTGATCGAGGTCAAGGGCGGCCCCCCCAAGCCGGCGGCCTCCTGCGCCATGGGCGTGCGCGACCTTCGTCCCGGTCCGAACGGCGAGGTGCCGGAAGTCTTCACGACCACGCCGATGGTCAAGAAGGCGCGCGAAGGCGTCATGGAGTTCCTGCTCATCAATCACCCGCTCGACTGCCCGATCTGCGACCAAGGCGGCGAGTGCGACCTGCAGGACCAGGCGATGGCCTTCGGCATCGACAGCTCGCGCTATCAGGAAAACAAGCGCGCGGTCGAGGACAAGTATATCGGTCCGCTCGTCAAGACGGTGATGAACCGCTGCATTCACTGCACGCGCTGCGTCAGGTTCACGACGGAAGTCGCCGGCATCGCCGAACTCGGCCTGATCGGCCGCGGCGAGGATGCCGAGATCACCACTTATCTCGAACAGGCGATGACCTCGGAACTGCAGGGCAACGTCGTCGACCTGTGCCCGGTCGGCGCGCTGACCTCCAAGCCCTTCTCCTTCACCGCGCGCCCGTGGGAGCTCGGCAAGACCGAATCGATCGATGTCATGGACGCGGTCGGCTCTGCCATCCGCGTCGATACGCGCGGCCGCGAAGTCATGCGGATCATGCCGCGCGTCAACGAGGAGATCAACGAAGAGTGGATCTCCGACAAGACGCGCTTCATCTGGGACGGGCTGAAGACGCAGCGCCTGGATCGCCCCTATGTCAAGAAGGATGGACGCCTGCAGCCGGCAAGCTGGGGCGAAGCCTTCCAGGCGATCAAGACCGCCGTTGCCGGCACGTCGGGCGACAGGATCGGCGCGATCGCCGGCGATCTCGCTTCGGTCGAGGAAATGTACGCGCTGAAGGAGCTCGTCTCCTCGCTCGGCTCGGCGAACCTCGACTGCCGACAGGACGGCGCAGCGCTCGATCCGTCGTTCGGCCGTTCGAGCTACATCTTCAACCCGACGATCCAGGGCATCGAAAGCGCCGATGCACTGCTCATCATCGGCTCGAATCCGCGCTTCGAGGCGTCGGTCCTCAATGCCCGCATCCGCAAGCGCTACCGCATGGCCAACTTCCCGATCGGTGTGATCGGCGAGGCTGGTGAGCTGCGTTACGAATACGAATATCTGGGTGCGGGTACCGACACGCTCGCCGAACTCGTTTCCGGCAAGGGGACGTTCTTCGCAACGCTGGAAAAGGCCGCGCGTCCGCTGATCATCGTCGGCCAGGGCGCCTTGGCAGGGGAGGGCGGTGCGGCCGTGCTCGCCAATGCGGCGAAGCTCGCCGTTGCCGTTGGTGCGGTGAACGCCGAGTGGAACGGTTTTGCCGTGCTTCACAGCGCGGCCGCCCGCGTCGGCGGTCTCGATCTCGGCTTCGTGCCCGGTCAGGGCGGCAAGTCGGCAGGCGAAATGGTCGACGCCATGGATGTCCTTTTCCTGCTGGGTGCCGACGAAATCGATCTCTCGGCCAAGAAGGCCGGCTTCACCGTTTACATCGGCTCGCACGGCGACAACGGCGCGCATGCGGCGGATGTCATTCTTCCCGGCGCGACCTACACGGAAAAGTCCGGCACCTGGGTCAATACCGAAGGGCGCGTCCAGATGGGCAACCGCGCCGCTTTCGCGCCGGGTGAAGCCCGCGAGGACTGGGCGATCATCCGCGCGCTTTCCGACGTGCTCGGCAGGAAGCTGCCTTTCGACTCGCTCGGCGAATTGCGCGCGAAGCTCTATGCGGCCCATCCGCATTTCGCCGCAGTCGACGAGATCGCCGCAGGCCGCAGCGACGAAATTGCCGCACTTGCACAAAAAGCCGGTGCGATGGCGAAATCCGTGTTTGCGTCTCCGGTCAAAGACTTCTATTTGACGAACCCGATAGCGCGCGCATCCGCCGTCATGGCCGAATGCTCGGCCCTGGCGCGCAACAATTTCAAAGCTGCCGCGGAATGAGCGCGAGGGAATAGAGCATCATGGACGCTTTCTTTTCGACCTATGTCTGGCCCACGGCCATCATGATCGGCCAGTCGCTCCTGCTTCTGGTCGCGCTGCTGCTTTTCATCGCCTATATCCTGCTCGCCGACCGCAAGATCTGGGCGGCCGTGCAGCTTCGCCGCGGACCTAACGTCGTCGGCCCCTGGGGGCTGTTCCAGTCCTTCGCCGACCTTTTGAAATTCGTCTTCAAGGAGCCGGTCATTCCGGCCGGCGCCAACAAGACGATCTTTCTGCTCGCCCCGCTCGTTTCCGTGACGCTGGCGCTCGCCGCCTGGGCGGTCATTCCGCTCAATGCGAACTGGGTGATCGCGAACATCAATGTCGGCATCCTCTTCGTCTTCGCCATATCTTCTCTCGAGGTTTATGGCATCATCATGGGCGGTTGGGCGTCGAACTCGAAATATCCCTTCCTCGGCGCATTGCGCTCCGCGGCGCAGATGGTGTCCTACGAGGTCTCGATCGGCTTCGTCATCGTCACCGTGCTGCTCTGCGTCGGCTCGCTCAATCTGACGGACATCGTAAACGCGCAGAATGACGGCGTCGGCACCATGCTCGGCCTGCCTGCCTCGTTCCTCGACTGGCACTGGCTGTCGCTCTTCCCGATGTTCATCATCTTCTTCATCTCGGCGCTCGCCGAGACGAACCGTCCGCCCTTCGACCTTCCGGAAGCCGAATCGGAACTCGTCGCCGGCTTCATGGTCGAATACGGCTCGACCCCGTACATGATGTTCATGCTCGGCGAATACGCGGCGATCTGCCTGATGTGCGCGCTGACGACGATTCTGTTCCTCGGCGGCTGGCTGCCTCCGGTCGACATCTGGCTCCTGAACTGGGTCCCGGGCATCATCTGGTTCGTGCTGAAGGCGTCGCTGGTGTTCTTCATGTTCGCCATGGTGAAAGCCTTCGTCCCGCGCTATCGCTACGACCAGCTGATGCGCCTCGGCTGGAAGGTCTTCCTGCCGCTTTCGCTGGCGATGGTCGTCATCGTCGCATTCGTTCTGAAGCTGACGGGCTGGGCATGATGGCCGCTCGAGCTTCGCTGCATACCGCCGGTCTCTCCGCGACCGGCAAGTTTGGAGGTTAATGATGGCCGGTCTTTCGAACGCCGTCAGCTCGCTGTTCCTCAAGGAATTCGTCGGCGCATTCCTTCTGTCGATGCGCTATTTCTTCCGTCCGAAGGCGACCTTGAACTATCCCTTCGAGAAGGGGCCCATCAGCCCGCGCTTCCGCGGCGAGCACGCGCTGCGCCGTTATCCCAACGGCGAAGAGCGGTGCATCGCCTGCAAGCTGTGCGAGGCGATCTGTCCTGCGCAGGCCATCACCATCGAGGCCGGGCCGCGCCGCAATGACGGCACGCGCCGCACGGTGCGTTACGACATCGACATGGTGAAGTGCATCTATTGCGGCTTCTGCCAGGAAGCCTGCCCGGTCGATGCGATCGTCGAGGGGCCGAACTTCGAGTTCTCCACCGAGACGCGCGAAGAGCTCTACTACGACAAGGAGAAGCTGCTCGCCAACGGTGACCGGTGGGAGCGGGAAATCGCGCGCAACATTGCGATGGACTCGCCCTACCGCTGAGGCCATTCGCGCAACGCAGCATCGCGCCGCTTGATCGAAGACGGTGCATGCAAAACGGGTTTGGGCATCGGCCGGACAGGTGGTCCGGCTTTGCCTCATGGAGTGCGGGCCTGCGTGCCTTCACGCCAGCAAGACGAAAAAGGCACCGATCATGGGTCTGCAGGCTCTTTTTTTCTATCTTTTTGCCTTCATCGCCGTGGCGTCGGCATTCATGGTCATCGCGGCCAGGAATCCGGTCTATTCGGTTCTGTTCCTGATCCTGACCTTCTTCAATGCGGCCGGGCTCTTCCTGCTGACCGGCGCCGAGTTCCTGGCGATGATCCTGCTGGTGGTCTATGTCGGGGCCGTCGCGGTTCTCTTCCTCTTCGTGGTCATGATGCTCGACATCGACTTTGCCGAGCTTCGCGCGGGCGTGCTCGAATACGCGCCGATCGGCGCGCTGATCGGGCTGATCCTTGCCGCCGAACTGATCGTGGTTGTCGGCGGCTCGGCTTTCTCGCCTGAAATCGCCAAGGGCATCGCAATGCCGATACCGGCGCCGAGCGACCGCACCAACACCGCCGCGCTCGGCGATGTCCTCTATACCCATTACGTCTACTTCTTCCAGATCGCAGGGCTCGTGCTGCTCGTCGCCATGATCGGCGCCATCGTGCTGACCCTGCGTCACCGTCAGAACATCAAGCGTCAGAGCATTCCGCAGCAGGTTGCCCGCACCCCCGAAACCGCCGTCGAGGTGGTTACGGTCAAGCCGGGGCAGGGCATCTAATCGGGACGCGAGGTCGAGGGACTACACTTATGGAAATCGGAATTTCCCACTATCTGACCGTCAGCGCCATTCTGTTCACGCTCGGCGTCTTCGGCATCTTCCTCAACAGGAAGAACGTCATCATCATCCTCATGTCGGTGGAGCTCATCCTGCTGGCCGTCAACATCAACATGGTGGCGTTCTCGGCCTTCCTGAACGACATCACCGGCCAGGTGTTCGCGCTGTTCATCCTGACCGTTGCGGCGGCCGAAGCCGCCATCGGACTTGCAATTCTCGTCGTCTTCTACCGCAACCGCGGCTCGATCGCCGTCGAAGACGTCAACATGATGAAGGGCTGACAGGGCTATGGATACCATCGTCAAGGCTATTGTCTTCCTGCCTCTGATCGGCTTCCTGATCGCCGGCCTTCTCGGCACGCAGATCGGCGCCAAAGCATCCGAATATGTGACCAGCGGCCTGATGATCGTCACCGCAGCGCTCTCCTGGTTCGTCTTCTTCCACGTCGCCCTCGGCGAAGAGGAGATGATCAAGGTTTCGGTGCTGCGCTGGATCCAGTCCGGAAGCTTCGATGTCGAATGGGCTTTCCGCGTCGACACGCTGACGGCCGTCATGTTCGTCGTCGTCAACACCGTCTCGACCCTGGTGCACATCTATTCGATCGGATACATGCACCACGATCCGAACCGGCCGCGTTTCTTCGCCTATCTGTCGCTCTTCACCTTCGCGATGCTGATGCTCATCACGTCGGACAATCTGCTGCAGATGTTCTTCGGCTGGGAAGGCGTGGGTCTCGCGTCATACCTGCTGATCGGCTTCTGGTACAAGAAGCCGTCCGCCAATGCGGCGGCGATGAAGGCCTTCATCGTCAACCGCGTCGGCGACTTCGGCTTCTCGCTCGGCATCTTCTGCGTCTTCGTCCTCTTCGGCTCGATCAATTTCGAGACCATCTTCGCCGCCGCG
The DNA here is from genome assembly GCF_059758575.1 of Sinorhizobium sp. GQ132. Taxonomy (NCBI): domain Bacteria; kingdom Pseudomonadati; phylum Pseudomonadota; class Alphaproteobacteria; order Hyphomicrobiales; family Rhizobiaceae; genus Sinorhizobium; species Sinorhizobium sp. GQ132. Next base: position 656,500 of record NZ_JCAXDX010000003.1, read on the forward strand.
CAGAACTATTTGCCGGCCGAGGGTGCTGCGGCAGGGGACGCGGTCATCAATCTCTTCGGAATGCAGCTCGACAAGGGGCATGCCCTGACGGCCACCTGCCTGCTGCTCTTCATGGGCGCGATGGGCAAGTCGGCGCAGTTCCTGCTGCACACCTGGCTGCCGGACGCCATGGAAGGCCCGACCCCGGTTTCGGCCCTTATCCATGCCGCAACCATGGTGACCGCGGGCGTCTTCCTCGTCGCCCGCATGTCGCCGCTCTTCGAGCTTTCGCCGGACGCCCTGACGGTCGTCACCCTGATCGGCGCGATCACCGCATTCTTTGCGGCGACCGTCGGTCTCGTCCAGAACGACATCAAGCGCGTCATCGCTTATTCGACCTGCTCGCAGCTCGGCTACATGTTCGTCGCGCTCGGCGTCGGCGCCTATGGCGCGGCGATCTTCCACCTCTTCACGCACGCCTTCTTCAAGGCGCTCCTGTTCCTGGGCGCGGGCTCGGTCATCCACGCCGTCGACGGCGAGCAGGACATGCGTTACATGGGCGGACTGCGCACGCATATTCCGGTCACCTACTGGATGATGTTCATCGGTACGATCGCGCTCACCGGCGTCGGCATTCCCGGTACGGTCATCGGCACGGCGGGCTTCTTCTCGAAGGACGCGATCATCGAATCCACCTTCGCGTCGCATAGCGTCGTTTCCGGTCTGGCCTTCGTGCTGCTGGTCATCGCGGCGCTCTTCACCAGCTTCTATTCCTGGCGCCTGACCTTCATGACGTTCCACGGCAAGCCACGCGCTTCCTCCGACGTCATGCATCACGTCCACGAGTCGCCGCAGGTCATGCTGGTGCCCCTCTACATCCTGGCCGCCGGCGCCCTCGTCGCGGGCTTCCTGTTCCACGATTATTTCTTCGGTCACCACTACGCCGAGTTCTGGCAGGGCGCTCTGTTCACGTCCGCCGAAAACGAGCTTCTCGAGGAGTACCACCACGTTCCGCTATGGGTGAAATGGAGCCCGTTCGCGGCCATGGCGCTCGGTCTCTTCACGGCCTGGTACATGTACATCCGTTCGCCGGAGACGCCGAAATATCTCGCCGAGCAGCATCGCGGGCTTTACCAGTTCCTGCTCAACAAGTGGTATTTCGACGAACTCTACGATTTCCTGTTCGTCCGCAGCGCCAAGCGCCTGGGCACCTTCCTCTGGAAGGAGGGTGACGGACGGGTGATCGACGGGTACGGCCCGAACGGGATCGCTGCGCGCGTTCTCGACGTGACCGACCGGGTGGTCCGCCTGCAGACCGGATACCTCTACCACTACGCGTTCGCCATGCTGATCGGTATTGCAGCGCTCGTTACATGGATGATGCTCGGGAGTTCCTTCTGATGACCGATTGGCCCGTACTTTCCGCGGTCACCTTCATGCCGCTCGTCGGCGTTCTGCTTCTCCTGCTCACAAGGGAAGACAGCGCCTACGGCCGCCGCAACATCCTGAACGTCTCGCTGCTGACGACGGTCTTCACCTTCCTCGTGTCGCTCTACATCTGGTACCAGTTCGACCCGTCGAACCCGGGCTTCCAGATGGTCGAGAAGCGGGAGTGGCTCGGCACCGGCATTTCCTATCATCTGGGCGTCGACGGCATTTCCATACTCTTCGTCCCGCTGACGGCATTCCTGATGCCGTTCTGCGTGCTGGCAAGCTGGGTGACGATCGAGAAGCGCCTGAAGGAATACATGATCGCGTTTCTGATCCTGGAAACGCTGATGCTTGGCGTCTTCGTGTCTCTCGACATCATCCTTTTCTACGTCTTCTTCGAGGCGGGTCTCATCCCGATGTTCATCATCATCGGTGTGTGGGGCGGCAAGGAGCGCGTCTACGCGAGCTACAAGTTCTTCCTCTACACGCTGCTCGGTTCCGTTCTGATGCTGCTTGCCATGATGGCGATGTATTGGCAGGCGGGCACCACCGACATCACGCAGTTGCTCGCCTATCAGTTCCCGCGCGAAATGCAGACCTGGCTCTGGCTTGCCTTCTTCGCTTCCTTCGCGGTGAAGATGCCCATGTGGCCGGTGCACACCTGGCTTCCCGATGCGCACGTGCAGGCGCCGACGGCAGGCTCAGTCATCCTGGCCGGCATCCTCCTGAAGCTCGGCGGCTACGGCTTCCTGCGCTTCTCCCTGCCGATGTTCCCGCTGGCGTCCGACTTCTTCGCGCCGTTCGTCTTCACCCTGTCGATCATTGCGATCATCTACACCTCGCTGGTCGCGATGATGCAGACCGACATCAAGAAGCTCATCGCCTATTCATCGGTGGCGCATATGGGCTACGTGACGATGGGAACCTTCGCGGCGAATGTTCAGGGTGTCCAGGGAGCGATTTTCCAGATGCTGTCGCACGGCATCGTCTCGGGCGCGCTCTTCCTCTGCGTCGGCGTCGTCTATGACCGGCTGCATACGCGCGAGATCGCGGCCTATGGCGGCCTCGTCAACAACATGCCGAAATATGCCGTCGCCTTCATGGTCTTCACCATGGCCAATGTGGGCCTTCCGGGAACGTCGGGCTTCGTCGGCGAAGTGCTGACGCTGGTGGGCGCCTTCCGAGCCAACACCTGGGTCGCCCTGTTCGCGACGACCGGCGTCATTCTGTCGGCGGCTTACGCGCTCTGGCTCTACCGCCGGGTGATCTTCGGTGCGCTGGAAAAGGAAAGTTTGAAGGCGCTGCTCGATCTGTCGGGGCGCGAGAAACTCATTCTCTATCCGCTGGTGATCCTGACCATTTTCTTCGGTGTCTATCCGGCACCGGTCTTCGACGCGACCGCGGCCTCCGTGGACTTGCTCGTCAACAACTACGCCGCCGCCCTGCAGGCAGCGCAAGACGTTGCGCTTTCGGTGCAATGATCAAGGGACGTGATGTGACATGACTGCTGAAACCCTTATCGCCAGCCTGCAACTTTCGATGCCCGAGCTGATCCTTGCGGTCGGCGCGATGGCTCTCCTGATGATCGGCGTCTTTTCGGGCGAAAGAGCCACACCGACCGTGACCGGGCTTGCGGTCGCTGTGCTCATCATCGCCGGGCTGTGGCTCGTCCTGAAGACGGGCGAGGGGGAGGCCTATGGCGGCGCCTTCCTGTCGGATCCCTTCGCCAAATTCATGAAGGTGCTCGCCCTGATCGGCTCGATCACCGTGATGGTGATGACCGTCGGCCACGCGCGTTCGGCTCAGATCGACCGGTTCGAGTTCCCCGTGCTTCTGGTTCTGGCCACCCTCGGCATGCTGCTGATGATATCGGCCAACGATCTCATCTCGCTCTACCTGTCGTTGGAGTTGCAGTCACTCGCCCTTTACGTCGTGGCGGCAATCAACCGCGACAGCGTCCGGTCGACCGAGGCGGGCCTGAAGTATTTCGTTCTCGGCGCGCTGTCTTCGGGCATGATGCTTTACGGCATGTCGCTCGTCTACGGCTTCACCGGGCATACCGGCTTCGACGAGATCGCGGCGGCGCTCACGGCCGAGGGCCGGTCGCTGGGCCTCGTCTTCGGGCTGGTGTTCATTCTTGCAGGCCTCGCCTTCAAGATCTCCGCCGTCCCCTTCCATATGTGGACGCCGGACGTCTACGAAGGCGCCCCGACGCCGGTGACGGCATTCTTCGCCGCAGGACCGAAGGTCGCGGCCATATCGATCCTCGTGCGCATCGTCATCAACGCCTTCGAGCCGGTGGTCGCCGATTGGCAGCAGATCGTCGTCTTCATCTCGATCGCATCGATGCTGCTCGGCTCCTTCGCCGCGATCGGCCAGCGCAACATCAAGCGGCTGATGGCCTATTCCTCGATCGGCCACATGGGCTATGCGCTCGTCGGTCTGGCGGCCGGCTCGATGGCCGGCGTACGCGGCGTGATCCTCTACATGCTGATCTACATGGTCATGACGCTGGGCACTTTCGCCTGCATCCTTGCCATGCGCCGGCGGGAAGGCGAGCATGTCGAAGGTATCGACGATCTTGCCGGCCTTTCGCAGACCAACCCGTTCATGGCGACGGTGCTGACGATCCTCATGTTCTCGCTCGCCGGCATCCCTCCGCTGGCAGGTTTCTTCGCCAAGTACTTCGTCTTCGTTGCGGCGATCGAGGCGCAGCTCTATGGCCTGGCAATCATCGGCGTGCTCGCTTCCGTCGTCGGCGCCTACTACTATCTGCGGGTCATCAAGGTGATGTGGTTCGAGGAGCCGAGAGGCGAGTTTGCCCGAACGGCGGGCGAGCTTAGGCTGGTGTTCGGCCTGTCCGGCCTCTTCGTGCTCGGCTACGTGCTCATCGGCGGTCCGCTCGGAACCGCTGCCGAAGCCGCGGCGCGGACATTCTTTTGACCGGCGGACGAAGCGGCGGCCGGAGTTCGCCTGAAGATTTCCGGCACGTCGCGCTCGCCGAAACGGTCTCGACCAACAACGAATGCCTTCTGCGGGCGCGCGAGGGTGATCCCGGCAATCTCTGGATCACCGCGGTGCGCCAGACCGGAGGCAGGGGCAGGCGTGGCCGCGCCTGGTTCTCGGAGCCGGGGAACCTCTACGCATCCCTGCTGCTCATCGATCCGGCGCCGGTGGACAGGCTGCATGCGGTGCCGCTCGCCGCAGCGGTTGCGGTCCATCGGGCCATCCGCCGAGTGATGCCACCGGGCGGAGCCGAGGCCGCGATCAAGTGGCCGAACGACATTCTTATCGACGGGCGGAAGACCTGCGGCATTCTTCTCGAAGGCGAGGTTCTGGCCGACGGGCGGCGGGCCCTGGTGATTGGCTGCGGCATCAACGTCGCCGTTATGCCTGAAGACGCACTTTACCCCGTCACATCGCTTCGGCGGGAGGGCGCGACAACCTCTCCCGAGGAGCTGTTCGCGCATCTTTTCGTAACCATGGCCGAAACGCTCGCCGTATGGGACCGTGGCGCGGGCGTCGCCGCAATCATCGATCAGTGGCGCGCCGCGGCCAAGGGCATCGGCGAGGCGATCACGGTCAACCTGCCGGACCGCTCGCTTTCCGGCCGCTTTGCAGGTATCGATCGGGACGGCCGACTTCTACTCGACACGGGTTCCGGCCCGCCGCAAACCATTGCAGCGGGCGACGTATTTTTTGGATGATTGAAAAAAGCAAAGGCGCATCACGACATGGCGCATGATGAAGAATTGGTGTTCTTGCCGCTCGGCGGCGTCGGCGAAATAGGCATGAATCTCGGCCTTTACGGCTATGGAAGGCCAGGTCACCGCCAATGGATCATGGTCGATTGCGGAGTGACCTTCCCCGGCCCGGAATTGCCGGGCGTAGATCTGGTTCTGCCCGATATCGCCTTTCTGGCCGAACAGCGCCGCAACCTGAAGGCGATCATCATCACGCATGCCCATGAGGACCATTACGGGGCCCTGAACGATCTGTGGCCGGGCCTGAACGTTCCCGTCTACGCCTCGCCCTTTACCGCGGGCATGCTGGAGGCGAAGCGCGCATTCGAAAAGTCCCGCAGCGAGATCCCGATCACGATCTTCAAGCAGGGCGACCGCATCAATGTCGGACCTTTCAGCGTCGAAGCCGTGGGGGTCAATCATTCGATCCCCGAGCCGATGGCGCTCGTCATTCGCACGCAGCTCGGCACGGTCGTGCACACGGGCGACTGGAAGATCGACCTCGAGCCTTCGCTCGGGCCGCTGACCGACGAGTCGCGGTTTCGCCAGATCGGTGAGGAAGGCGTCCTCGCTCTCGTCTGCGATTCGACCAATGCCCTGCGCGAGGGGGTATCGCCGTCCGAACAGCAAGTCTCCGAAAGTCTCGCCAAGATCATTGCCGATGCCGAGGGCCGGGTCGGGATCACCACCTTCTCCTCCAATGTCGGGCGCATCCGCTCCGTTGCCGAAGCGGCGGAGGCTGCCGGGCGGGAGGTGCTTCTACTCGGCAGTTCGATGAAGCGCGTCGTCGACGTTGCGCGCGATGTCGGGCTCATGGAAGGCGTGAAGCCGTTCCTGGCAGAAGACGAGTTCGGCTATGTCCCGCGCGACAAGGTCGTGGTCATTTTGACGGGCAGCCAGGGCGAGCCGCGCGCCGCCCTTGCCAAGATCGCTCGCGACGAGATGCGCAACGTGGCGTTTTCGGCCGGCGACACGATCGTCTTTTCGTCGCGCACCATCCCCGGCAACGAAAAAGCGATCAACGACATCAAGAACGGGCTTATCGAGCAAGGCATCCACATCGTCACGGATAGCGAGGCGCTGGTGCATGTTTCCGGCCACCCGCGGCGCACCGAGCTCCAGCAGATGTACCAGTGGGTGAAGCCGCAGATCCTCGTGCCGGTGCATGGCGAGGCGGCGCATCTGACGGCGCATGCGGAGCTTGGACTGCAATCGGGTATCCCGAGCGTGCCGCGGCTGCGCAATGGCGAAATGCTGCGGCTTGCGCCCGGACCCGCGGAAGTCATTGACGAGGCGCCGCACGGCCGCATCTACAAGGACGGCACCCTCATCGGCGATTTCGAGGAGATGGGGATCGGCGAACGCCGCAAGCTTTCCTTTGCCGGCCACGTCTCCGTCAGTGTCGTCCTCGACAGCCGTTACGACTTTCTGGGCGACCCGGACGTCGTGCCGATCGGCCTTCCGGAATACGACGACGAAGGCGAGGCGATGGAGGACACGCTCTATGATGCGGTGCTCGGCGCCGTAGAGAGCATTCCGCGGGCAAAGCGGAAGGACCTCGCGATGCTGCAGGAAGCCGTTCGCCGCGCCGTGCGCAGCACTACGAACCAGGTCTGGGGCAAGAAGCCGGTCGTCACGGTGTTCATCACCAAGGTCTGATCCGGCGGCACCCTCCGAAATCGTGAACTGCGGGGCAGGGAGAGAAGCATCGGATGCTGGGAAAAGTGAATCACGTGGCGATCGCCGTGCCCGACCTTGCAGTCGCCATCGAAAGCTATCGCGCCACGCTCGGGGCGCCGGTCTCGGAGCCGCAGGCCCTGCCTGAACACGGCGTGACCGTCGTTTTCGTGACGCTGCCCAATACCAAGGTCGAATTGCTCGAGCCGCTCGGCGACACATCGCCGATCTCCGCCTTCCTCGAGAAAAACCCGGCCGGCGGCATGCACCATATCTGCTATGAGGTGGAAGACATCATCGCCGCGCGCGACCGGCTGAGGCAGGCGGGAGCGCGTGTCCTCGGCGACGGCAATCCGAAAATCGGCGCGCACGGCAAGCCTGTCCTGTTTCTTCACCCCAAGGACTTTCAGGGCACCTTGATCGAGCTCGAAGAGGTGTGACAGTCGGGCGCGGGGAAGAGGTTTGCCGGTTGAGCCGTGCGGGGTTATAACGCGGCCGAACGCTCCACCGCAGAGATTTTTGATGCCTCTCTTCTCTACCTTTGCAATCTACTTCATCATCTGGTGGATCACGCTTTTCGTCGTGCTGCCGCTCGGTGTGCGTACGCAAGCCGAAGAGAATGACGTCGTCCCCGGCTCCGTCGAGAGTGCTCCAGCCCGTTTCCGCGCCCTCAGGGTCGTACTGCTGACCACGGTCATTGCCGCCGTCATCCATCTCGGCTGGTACATTGTTTCGGTGAAGCTCGGCTACGACATCGATGCAATCCCACGCTTCGCGCCGGAATTCTACTGACGCCGTTTCGCAACGTTCCCGGCGCCGATGAATCAAGCCGGCGCGCCGGGAACGCAGCGACACGGTTTCGTGAATCGACAGCCACTCGCCCGCCGGCTAATAAAGGGCATGCTGTATTTTGCCCGCCTCCTCCTGTGCCTTTGGCTCGCCGCCTTTGCCGCGAGTACCGTTGCGCAGGCGGCAGGTGCCACGGCGATGATGATCGCCATGGCAGCCGAGGCCGGCTCGCAGATGGCAGGCTGCCCGGATTGCGATGATGAGCCTGCCGACGCTGACGGCTTTGCCTGCAACGTCGACTGCACCTCCCTCTGGTCGGGCCTGCCCGTCGATTATCCCGGATACCGACCGATCGTCCCGTCGAAAGACTTCGGCCCCGCTGCGGCTGAAGATCGGCCTGGCCGTATCGGACCGCCGGACCCTCTTCCCCCAAAACATTTCGCCTGATCTGACGCGCAATGCCTGAGAGGCGCGTGGAACGGTCAGTTTCCGTGCCACGGCGACCGTCGCCGAAGCAAGGTTTCAGCCGTCCCCCGTCGCTTTGATAGGCGCTGGCGGCCCGGGCACGCGGCCAGGCCAGACATGCGCCATCTCAGCCACGTCGTTCCGATGCCGGCCGTCAGGCAGGACGATAGCTGCAATCGAAATCGTTTATGAGGAAGATAATGATCTTTTCCACGGCCGCATGCGCCGGCCTATCCCGGCGAAGTGTTGTCGGCTTGCTTGCCACCGGCGCCGGCTTCGTCCTGTTGCCATACAGGATCGGGGCAGCGACCTCTGTCCCGCGCGCGATCGCTTTCGATGGCGATGCGCTCGTAACTGCGATCGAAGGAGAGATCCGACGGTTCGCTCCCGTTATCGGCTGGCAGGTCCTGAAGTCACCCGGTTTCGTGACGGCGCTCGCCAGCCTCCCCGCGCGGCCGGGCGAGATCGTCGCCGGTCTGGCGGGGGGCGGCATCGCACGTTCTTCGGATGGCGGCAGCAGCTGGCAATTCCCGGGAAAGGGACTGCCGGGGGCGCCCGTAACCGCATTGGCCGCATCCGCCGCAGTGCCCGACACGCTCTACGCCGCCGTTGCAGGTGACGGTCTCTGGCACAGCACAGACAAAGGGGCGGTCTGGAGCCTCGCAATGGACCGGCCCTGGATCGGGGACGGGGAACGCGAGATCGTCGGGCTCGCCTCGGTGAACACCGCCTCGGGCATGGGGGGCATCTGGATCTATGCCGCAACCGAGGCCGGCTTGATCCGGGTGCCCGACTGCTTCTGCCGCTGGCAGGCGATCGTAGCGGGCGACGCGATGGACGCTTTGATTGCCGGCGGCCCGCAAAAACCGGAAGCACCCTTGCCCAAGGGGGAGGCGGTCCGCGCGCTCGTCTCCTGCCTCGCGGAATCCGAGAGGCTGTTCGCCGCGATGCCTTCCGGTCTTTGGACTTCCGCAGATGCGGGCGTGAGCTGGTCCCGCAGCTCGGAGCTGAATGCGCTCGCCCTGGCATCGCATCCACAAAACCCCGAACAGCTTGCCGCCGTCACGAAAGATGCGGTCGTAGTCAGCCGCGATGGCGGCACAAACTGGACGAAGCTCTGAAGGAGAACTCTCTTGCGAAATATACTTTCCCTGGCCGTTTTTCTCGCCTTGGCGACCCCGGCCCTTGCCGAAAAACCGATGACGGTCTGGCGCGATCCGGATTGCGGCTGCTGCGACGCCTACGTCGATTACCTGCGCTCCGAGAACTTCGAGGTTCACGTGATCGATGACCGGGACTTCGTCAACCGTTCGGTGGCGGCGGGGGTGCCGGAGCGTGGCATGGGTTGCCACCTGGCGGAAATCGACGGCTATACCCTGAGCGGCCTGATACCGGCCGATATCATCCGGCGTTTGCTCCATGAACGCCCCGCCGTCACGGGTATCACGCTGCCGGGCATGCCGGCGAATGCGCCGGGTATGGCTTCCAAAAAGACGGGGTCGCTGCGCATCTTTTCTTTCGGTCCCGACGGCCCGGCGGTCTATTCCGATGAGTGAGCAGCGGAGGCGGGGCCGATGCGTGTGCGCAAACTCATGACGGCCTTTGTCGCGGCGGGCATCGGCGCTGCGGGCTGGTCTGCCGCCGCCGCGGAGCGGCCGGTGGCCAACGGCCTGACCTTTCTGGGGGAGGCCGTCACGTCCGAACAGATCGACCTTGGACGGGCGATCTACCAGGACCATTGCGCCTCTTGCCACGGAGTGCGGCTGGAAGGAGAGCCTGACTGGCGACGGAGAAAAGCGAGCGGCCGCATGCCCGCGCCGCCGCATGATGCAACCGGACATACCTGGCATCATTCGGATCAGGAGCTGTTCACCTTCACCAAATCGGGTCTCGGCGCGGTTCTACCGGACTATGAAAGCGATATGCCCGCTTTTGGGGGGCTGCTGACCGATGCCGAGATCACTGCGGTTCTGGGGTTCATCAAGAGCAGGTGGCCGGAGCGCCAGCGCAAAATACAGACCCGGATCACCGCGGGCGACGGGCAGAGCCATGAGAACAACGGGAGACTCGAAAATGAGTGAAATCGTAAAAACCGCCAGCACAAGGCAAGTAGCTGGCCTGCGGATGCCGTTCGGCCGCCGCGGCTGGATCCTTGTCGGACTGGGCGTTGCCGGAACCGGCCTGGCCGCAAATTGGGACTGGCTCGCAGCGGCGGGTGTGGCCCCCATTCTCTTGAGCCTCGCGCCCTGCGCGGTGATGTGTGCCACCGGATATTGCGTCATGTGCCGAAGCAAGAAGCCGGCCGATGCACCGGGCACCGATGAACGAACCAAGTAACCAGAAAAAGGAGAGACCAGGATGAATACCATTACGAAGCTAACGCTTTCGGCAGCACTGCTCATTGCAACCGCCGCCTATGCGAACGATAGCGCGTCCCCCGTCGCGAAGGACGAGGCGGTTAAAGGCGGCATGGATATGATGGGTGGCGACATGTCCGGAATGAAGGGCATGATGGACATGATGCGCGCCATGGGGCCGATGATGGAGGCATGCGCGGGGATGATGAAGCAGATGGCTCATCATCATCCGCTGCACGGCGACGAAGCGGCTCCGGCCACCGAAGGGGAAGCAAAGCCATTGCCGCAGGACGGCTGACGCAATTCCGTAGGATATGAGACGAGGGCGGTCTCTCGCAGGACCAACGGGCGGACCGCCTTCAACTCTCTTTCACCCCTAAAATATGAAGGAGCAGAACCGGGGGGCGGGAAGCCATGCAGGTCGGCCGGCGCGTTTGCACACTTGACAGACAGATTATTGACGCTTTCTCGCGCCTGCTTCGCCAGGAGGGGGTGATGAAAAACCAAAAAAAAACAAGGCCAAAGCCTTGTTTTCTAAGTGTCGCGTGATCTCTAATCCGTTTCCGGCGGCAGCGAACGAGCGCGCCTAAGATCTTATCCTCCCAAGACTTGACCGCGAATTTCGGCAAGAATTTGGTCTTCCTGCCTGTTTTGTGAGCCGAAATTAGCTCAAACCTTGGGCGCTGTCATCTGCTTTTTTTGCATTTTTGCTACAGTCGGGTAAAATTTTTCCGTTGACACCAACTGTCTTCGTCCTGTTACTAGCGTGCTCTTTTGCCGCAGGGGCGGGACCGGTTTTCTCATCCGGGTTATGTGTCGACGCAGCGATAGCCGGCCCTAAGGCAGGGTTCCCTTCCGCGCGCGAAGCGGCTATGAACGCTGAACTCGAAAGGTTCCCGTCGATGCGTCGCCGGGAAAATCAAGAGCCCTGTTAGAATGGCAACAGCTGCCTACCCTGATCTCAGGCGAAGGAGCGGCCGAAGCACAACGTCATTTTGCCTGAATCCGTCGATAGTGCGAATTCACCAGTTCTGGAACCCGTCATGCGCCTGTCCCGCTTTTTCATGTCCATCTTGAAGGAAAATCCGAAGGAAGCGGAAATCGTTTCCCATCGACTGATGCTGAGGACAGGCATGGTCCGCCAACAGTCCGCGGGCATCTATACATGGCTGCCGCTCGGCAAGCGCGTGCTGGACAAGGTGAATGCGATCATTCGCGAGGAGCAGAACCGTTCCGGCGCCATCGAACTGCTGATGCCGACGCTGCAGTCGGCGGAGCTCTGGCAGGAGAGCGGGCGCTATGACGCCTACGGCAAGGAGATGCTGCGCATCAAGGACCGGCAGGACCGGCCGATGCTCTACGGACCGACGAACGAGGAGATGATCACCGACATCTTCCGCTCCTACGTCAAGTCCTACCGCCATCTGCCGCTGAACCTCTACCATATCCAGCTGAAGTTCCGTGACGAGATCCGTCCGCGCTTCGGCACCATGCGTTCGCGCGAGTTTCTGATGAAGGACGCCTATTCCTTCGATCTCGACCGGGCAGGGGCGGAGCACGCCTATAACAAGATGTTTGCCGCCTATCTCCGCACCTTCGACCGGATGGGCCTGCGCGCCATACCGATGCGTGCCGACACGGGCCCGATCGGCGGGAATCTCAGCCACGAGTTCATCATCCTTGCCGACACGGGCGAGTCCGAGGTGTTCTGCCACAAGGACTTCCTCGGCTTCGACATTCCGGGCGAGGATACGAATTTCGACGACGTCGCGGGCCTGAGGACGATCTTCGACAAGTGGACGTCGCGCTACGCGGCGACCTCGGAAATGCATGACGAGGCCGCCTTCGGCGCCATCCCCGAAGGCGAGCGCCTGTCCGCGCGCGGCATCGAGGTGGGTCACATCTTCTATTTCGGCACCAAATATTCCGAGGCGATGGGTGCGAAGGTGCTCGGGCCGGACGGCAAGGAACACACGGTGCACATGGGCTCCTATGGTATCGGTCCGACCCGCCTGGTGCCGGCGATCATCGAAGCTTCGCATGACGACAACGGCATCATCTGGCCGAAAGCGATCGCTCCGTTCGACGTCGTCGTCATCAACATGAAAACGGGCGATGACGCTTGCGATGCGGCTTGCGGCAGGGTCTACTCCGATCTCGGCAAGGCTGGATTCGACGTTCTTCTTGACGACACCGACGAGCGCGCCGGCGGGAAGTTCGCGACCGCCGACCTTATCGGCGTGCCGGTGCAGGTGATCGTCGGACCGCGTTCGATCGCGAACGGCGAAGTCGAAGTGAAGGACCGCAGGACCGGCGCGCGGGAGACGATGACCGTCGAAGCGGCGATCAACAAACTGGTCGCGGCGAGATAACAGACGAAGGGATCGATGATGACCGCGGCGACGGATGAGCAAGTGCAGGCTGCCGCTCCATCCAGCAAATCTTCCAGCCGTCCCTTCTCCGCCTTCGAGCGTATGGTCGCCTGGCGCTACCTGCGTTCGCGGCGCAAGGAAGCGTTCATCTCGGTCATTGCCGGCTTTTCCTTCATAGGGATCATGCTTGGGGTGGGAACGCTGATCATCGTCATGGCGGTGATGAATGGCTTCCGAACCGAGCTCATTTCGCGCATTCTCGGCATGAACGGCCACATGATCGTCCAGCCTCTGGACGGCCCGCTCACCAATTATGCCGATCTGGCCACCAATTTCTCCGCCGTTCCGGGCGTGACCATGGCCATTCCGATCGTCGAGGGCCAGGTTCTCGCGCAAGGCCTGGGCGATGCGTCGACGGGTGCGCTCGTTCGCGGGATACGCGCCGACGACCTCACCAAGCTGAAGTCGATCTCGGGAAATATTCAGTCCGGCGACCTCGTCGGCTTCGCCTCGGGCAGCGGCGTCGCCATCGGCTCGCGCATGGCCGAGCAGCTGGGCATCCGGGTGGGTGGGACGATCACGCTCACCTCACCCAACGGCGACGTCACGCCGATGGGCATGAATCCGAGGGTCAAGGCCTATACCGTCTCGGCCATCTTCGAGATGGGCATGTCGGAATACGACGCGACCATCATCTTCATGCCGCTCGAGGAAGCGCAGCTCTACTTCAATGCCGAAGGCCTCGTCCAGTCGATCGAGATATTCGCCGAGCATCCGGACGCGGTCGACGAGCTTCGCAAGCCGGTGGAGGATGCCGCCGGCCGGCAGATATTCATTACGGACTGGCGCGAACGCAACAGAACATTCTTTTCCGCGCTCGAGGTGGAACGGAACGTGATGTTCATGATCCTGACGCTGATCGTGCTGGTCGCGGCGCTGAACATCATCTCCGGCCTGATCATGCTGGTAAAGGACAAGGGCAGCGATATCGCGATCCTTAGGACGATGGGCGCGACCTCCGGTTCGGTGATGCGCATCTTCTTCATGACCGGCGCCGCAATCGGGGTCACGGGAACCATCGCCGGCGTCGTCCTCGGGGTCGTCGTCTGCCTCAACATCGAGTCGATCCGACAGTTCTTCTCCTGGGTGTCCGGCGCCACGCTCTTCGATCCGGAGCTCTATTTCCTCAGCCAGCTTCCGGCCGATATGAACGCCGACGAGACCGTCACCGTCGTCGTCATGGCGCTTGCCCTTTCCTTCCTTGCCACGATCTTCCCGGCATGGCGCGCCTCGCGCCTCGATCCGGTGCAGGCCCTGCGGTACGAATAACAAGGACAACAGCTTAGATGAATGCGCGCGTGGCACTGCAGCTCTCCGGCATCGAGCGGCACTATGGCGAGGGCGACACGTTTCTGCCGATCCTCAAGGGAGCCGACCTGACGTTGCGAAGCGGCGAGACGGTCGCCCTCGTGGCCCCGTCCGGTACCGGAAAGTCGACATTGCTTCATATCGCCGGGCTGCTCGAACACCCGGACGAGGGCGAGGTGCTCGTGAACGGCACCTCCTGCAACGGGCTCAGCGACGACCGGCGAACCGCAATCCGCCGCAACGAGATCGGCTTCGTCTACCAGTTCCATCATCTCCTGCCGGAATTCTCGGCGCTGGAGAACATCATGATGCCGCAACTGATCGCCGGATTGCCCAAGGTCGAAGCGGCGGAGCGGGCATCGGCCCTCCTGGACTATATGCGCATCGGCCATCGCGGCAGCCACCGCCCGACCGAGCTTTCCGGCGGCGAGCAGCAGCGCGTCGCCATCGCCAGGGCGGTCGCCAATGCGCCGCTCATCCTTCTGGCGGACGAGCCGACCGGCAACCTCGACCCCGAGACGGCCGGCTATGTGTTCGAGGCGCTGGAAGCCCTCGCTCGCCAGTCGGGGCTCGCGGCGCTGATCGCCACCCACAATCACGAACTCGCTTCGCTCATGGATCGCCGCGTGACCATCGAGGACGGCAAGGTCGTCGAACTGAAATAGTTCGGCCGCGGCTGCGCCTACTTGGCTCTGACCTCGCTCGAGGCGCGGTCACCCGCCTCGGGCTGCGCTCCTTGCATGTTCCATTCGAGGCGTGTCGCCCCTCGGAAGGGCATGCACGAATGCGGGCCGCCGGTGCACGTTAACCATAGCCACTGAATAGCGGGTCTTCTATGCAGACTTCCTTGACTATCGAACAAAATTAGAACAAAAAGGGAACAGTAGCGGAAAGGAGAGAAGTTATGGCTGATTTCGTACGTGATCTTGCTGCCTTCGCCTCGATGAGCCTTTTCATCGTGAGCATCTCGGTAATCGCTCTCGGCCTGTGACCGGGATTTTCGAGCGTGCTCCGCGTTCCTGTCGAACGCGCACCAAACACCGCACGCCGGGCAAAAACCCCGGCGGCCCGTCCTTGAGACTGGACAGTTGGGGCGGGAAACAGGATATCCTCGGCTCCGGACAAGAATCGGAGTGCGGCGATGACAGGCAACCAGAGTATCGGGCAGAGTATCGGGCACGGCACAGGGGCTGCGGCGGATCCGCAGTTCGTTCACCTGCGGGTGCATTCCGCCTATTCGTTGCTGGAAGGCGCCCTGCCTTTGAAGAAGATCATCGGCAAGGCGGTGGCCGACGATCAGCCGGCGATCGGCATCGCCGACACCAATAATCTGTTCGCGGCGCTCGAATTCTCGCAGAAGGCCGCGGACGACGGATTGCAACCGATCATCGGCTGCCAACTCTCCATCGATATGGAGGACGAAGCGGAGGGCGAGCGGCGTGGAAACGCCCATCAGTTCGTCAAACTTCCCGCGATCGTGCTGATCGCGGCGACCGATGACGGTTACGCTCGCCTGGTAGAGCTCGTCAGCCGCGCCTATCTCGAAGGCGAGGGACACCAGCAGGCGCGAATAAGCCGCTCCTGGCTCGCCGCAGGCGGTACGTCCGGGCTGATCGCGCTCACCGGGGCGGGAGCCGGCCCGGTCGACATGGCGCTGAAGTCGGGTGCGCCGGCCCTGGCCGAGGCACGCCTGAAAGTCTTGATCGAGCTTTTCGGCGATCGCCTCTATGTCGAACTGCAGCGGCACGGGAATTACGACCGGCGTCACGAGAACCGCATGATCGATCTCGCCTACCGGTTCGACGTTCCGCTCGTCGCCACCAACGAGGCGTTTTTCCCGTCGCCGTCCGACTATGACGCCCACGATGCGCTGATGGCCGTCGCTCACAATGCGATGGTGTCCGACGATAGCCGGTTCCGTCTGACTCCGGATCATTATCTGAAGAGCCGCAAGGAGATGGCGGCGCTCTTCGCGGATCTGCCCGAGGCATTGGAGAATACGATCGAGGTCGCGCGGCGCTGCTCCTTCATGTTGAAGACCCGCGGACCGATCCTGCCGCGCTTTACCGGCGCTTCGGATGATCCGGAGGAGGCCGAACGCGCGGAGGTGGCGGAGCTGCGCCGGCAGGCGGAGGAGGGGCTGGAGGGCCGCCTCGCCAAACTCGGCATGGCGCCCGGCTACAAGGAAGAGGACTATCGGGAGCGGCTGGCCTTCGAACTCGGCGTCATCGAGCGGATGAAGTTTCCGGGCTACTTCCTCATCGTTGCGGACTTCATCAAGTGGGCCAAGCAGCATGACATTCCGGTCGGGCCGGGCCGCGGCTCGGGTGCCGGCTCGCTGGTCGCCTATGCCCTGACGATCACCGACGTCGACCCGATGCGCTTCTCTCTGCTTTTCGAGCGCTTCCTCAATCCCGAACGCGTGTCGATGCCCGATTTCGACATCGATTTCTGCCAGGACCGGCGCGAAGAGGTCATCCGCTACGTGCAGCAGAAATACGGCCGCGAGCAGGTGGCGCAGATCATTACCTTCGGTTCGCTGCAGGCGCGCGCAGCACTGCGCGACGTCGGCCGCGTGCTGGAAATGCCCTACGGCCAGGTCGACAAGATCTGCAAGCTGGTGCCGAACAATCCCGCGAACCCGACGCCGCTTTCCAAGGCGATCGAGGAGGAACCGCGCCTGCAGGAAGAGGCGGAGAAGGAGCCGGTCGTTGCCCGCCTCCTCGACATCGCCCAGAAGATCGAGGGGCTTTACCGCCACGCCTCGACGCATGCGGCCGGCATCGTCATCGGCGACAGGCCGCTCTCGCAGCTCGTGCCGATGTACCGCGATCCGCGCTCCGACATGCCGGTCACCCAGTTCAACATGAAATGGGTAGAGCAGGCGGGTCTCGTGAAGTTCGACTTCCTTGGCCTGAAGACGCTGACGGTACTGAAGACGGCCGTCGACTTCGTCGGCAAGCGCGGCATCCACATCGACCTGGCAAGCATTCCGCTCGACGATCTGAAGACCTACGAGACCCTTTCGCGCGGCGAGACGGTCGGCGTGTTCCAGGTGGAAAGCGCCGGCATGCGAAAGGCGCTGATCGGCATGCGCCCGGACTGCATCGAGGACATCATCGCGCTTGTGGCGCTCTATCGCCCGGGGCCGATGGAGAACATCCCGGTCTACAACGCCCGCAAGCACGGCGAGGAAGAGATCGAATCGATCCATCCGAAGATCGATTACCTGCTCAAGGAAACGCAGGGCGTCATTGTCTACCAGGAGCAGGTGATGCAGATCGCCCAGGTGCTCTCGGGCTATTCGCTCGGCGAGGCCGACCTTCTGCGCCGCGCCATGGGCAAGAAGATCAAGGCGGAGATGGACAAGCAACGCGCCCGCTTCGTTGACGGTGCCGTCAAGAATGGCGTGTCGAAGCCGCAGGCCGACCTGATCTTCGACCTTCTCGCCAAGTTCGCCAATTACGGCTTCAACAAGTCGCACGCAGCCGCCTACGCCATCGTCTCCTACCAGACCGCCTACATGAAGGCGCATTATCCGGTCGAGTTCCTCGCAGCGTCGATGACGCTCGACATGTCGAACACCGACAAGATCAACGATTTCCGCCAGGACGCGATGCGCCTCGGCATCCAGGTGGTCGCGCCGTCCGTGCAGACCTCCCACCGCCACTTCGAAACCGGCGACAACCGCATCTATTATTCGCTCGCCGCCCTCAAAGGCGTCGGCGAGTCTGCCGTCGACCACATCGTCGCCGTACGCGGCGATCGGCCTTTCGCAAATCTCGAAGATTTCTGCCTGAGGATCGATCCGAAGCTCTTGAACCGGCGTGTTTTCGAAAGCCTGATCGCCGCCGGTGCTTTCGACTGCTTCGGCTACGACCGGGCGGAGCTCGTCGGCGGCCTCGATCGTATCCTCGGTTTCGCCCAGCGCGCCCAGGAAAACAAGGTGAGCGGCCAGAGCGACATGTTCGGCGCGGGCGCCGCAACCGGGCCCGAGAAGATCGCGCTCCCGCCCTATACGCCGTGGCTCGCCTCGGAGAAGCTGCATCGCGAGTTCCAGGTTTTGGGCTTCTATCTCTCCGCCCATCCGCTCGACACCTACAACAATCTGCTCGCCAAGATGCGCGTGCAGACATTTGCGGATTTCTCGGCAGCCGTAAAACAGGGAGCGGCGGCGGGCCGCCTCGCCGGGACGGTGACGTCGAAGCAGGAACGCAAGACGCGCACCGGCAACAAGATGGGGATCGTCGCTTTCTCGGACGCTTCGGGCCAATTCGAGGCCGTACTCTTCTCCGAAATGCTGAACCAGTATCGCGACCTTCTGGAGCCCGGCAAATCGCTGGTGATGACGGTCGACGCCGAGGAGCGGCCGGAAGGGATCGGCCTTCGCATCCGAACCCTGCGTTCGCTCGAGGAAGAATCGCTGCAGATGCAGAAGGCCTTGCGCGTCTATGTGCGCGACTGCGGACCGCTGCGCTCCATCGCCTCGCATCTGAACGCCAAGGGGGACGGCCTGGTTTCCTTCATCGTCATCAAGGACAACGGGCAGCGGGAGATCGAAGTCGAGCTCAACGAGAAATACCGGATCTCACCCGAGATCGCCGCCGCCCTTCGCTCCGCTCCCGGGGTGGTGGACGTCGAGCTGGTTTAGGGCCCGTCGAGATTCATTTCGCGTCTCGTAAGACGCGCGGCCGCTGTAGGGAACTTTTCGGAGGGCTGCAATCTCTCCTCATCCTCATCTCTGTGTTCGTCACAGAGATCCAGCAGCGCCGCGTCTGCGGCGCGGAAGACCCTTTCCAGCCCGAGGTCTTGGTCTGGCTGGATTCCTGTGACAAGCACAGGAATGAGGAACTGGGATGTGCGGCTACTACATCGAAGCGAATCGGGACGCTGTATACGGGCGTGACCCGGGACCTTCGGCGCCGCCTCGCTATCTTCACGGTTTATGAAGCGCGCTGAGGGACCGCACCCTCTCTGCTCTCATCCCTGTGCTCGTCACAGGGATGAGAGCAGCGCCGCGTCTGCGGCGCGGAAGAGCCTTCCAGACCAAGTCCTTGGGCTGAAAGAACTTTTCCCGCGCCGCGTATGCGGCGCTGCTGGATCTCTTTGACAAGCACAGAGAGAGATGAGGATGAGAGAGCGCAGCTTTCCGAAAAGTTTCCTACAGCGCCGCCGCGTCTATCAGACACGCAAAGGTCGCTGCAGCACTTTGAGCTGCTCTATGTCTTGTCCATTGACAGGCTACCATATCACCCCCTCGAAGAGCGGGCCTTTGCCGCTTTTCTCTTCGCCCCGCTTGCCGGGAGAAGGCAGGGCGACAAGGGGCAAACCAGGGTGCGGAAATCACCCCATGCCTTTCACCCGCGCCGCTCCCTCGTCACGGTGATGAAATCCGTTCCCTTGCCCGTCTCCAGTCCCGATTCGGTATCGGTGATCGAGAGTGACGAGCCGTTTGCAAGGAGGCCGGCGAGGCGTTCGCGAACGTCTTCGGGCACCGTGATGCGGCTCAACGTCCTCTCCAGCGTGTCGGGCTCGCCTTCCTCTGTGATGCCAAGTCGCTTCTTCGTCGTTTTCGGCAGCTTGTTCTCGAGCGACATGCCGAACCATTTGCCCTGTCCGGTTTTCGTATCGAGATCCTGGAACTGCAGCAGATGTGTCCCGAGCGCCATTCCCGGCTCTGCGATGGCAATCTCGGCTTCGAAAAGCGGCTGGAATTGCCGGCGCACGCGCAACACGCCATTCAACGGTGTACTGCGGCCCGCCTTGCGAAAGACGGCTTCGATCAGCTCCGGCGTTATCTTGCCATCGACGGGCAGAGCTTCGGCACTTTGGAACGCTTCGATCGCGGCGGCCGTTGCCGGACCGCTGAAGCCATCCGGCAGACCTGCATCGTAGCCGAGCGTATTGAGGAGCGTCTGGAGGTCGCGCACGCTCTCTTGCGTACCGCGCCGGGTAATCAGAATACGTATCGGGGCCTTCGCCTCGTCGGATGTGACGGGCGAGGGGCGTTTGTCGGTCATGGCGACTTCAACTGCGCTCCGGTTGAACTCCCCGATCGCCGGCCGCAGGGGGACGTCCGACAGGGCAGGTCCCTGCGGGCGCGACTGGCTCGGCTGGAAAAGCATTTCGTGCGCGATCTCGACCGGGGCGATCTGCCGATCCGATATGACCACATGCATGCCGTAGCCCGTCATCTTGAACAGGCTCGCCGCGAATTTGCTCGGCAGCCGCACGCAACCGTGCGAAGCCGGATAATCCGGTACATGGTTTGAGCCATGCAGGGCAATGCCGGACCAGGTAAGCCGCTGCATGAACGGCATCGGCGCATTCGAATAGATGTTCGACTCGTGGCGTCGGCGCTTCTCCAGGATCGAGAAAATGCCCGTCGGCGTCGCGTGCCCGGCCTTGCCGGTTGACACTTTCGACGTGGCGACCACCGTGTCGCCGTCATAGACGACGAGGGACTGCTGCTCCCTCGATACGACGATCTGCAACGGCGCCTTGGCGCCGGCCGCAAGCGCGGACGGCGACGCCATGACGAAAACCGCGAATCCCATCCGGAGAGCGAAACGCAACACCTACCCTCATTCAGACAGTGGCGGCACCGCAAACGGACGACGGAGCCGTGGAAGCAGGCTAGCGTTCAATATTTAAGGAATTGCCCCATACGATGCGTCAGCCGTCCGGTCGGGCAACCGTGACTGCTATTGCCGGCGCCGCCCCTTGCCGAACGTATAGCCGGTCTCGACGCTCGTCCTGCCGAACTTGTCGCGCAGCTTGTTGATCGCGTCCTCGGCGGCGGCACGCCGGGATGCCTGCGGATCGACAAGATCCGGCGGATCGGCGAGGTCGGGATCGACCAGATCGCTGACGCCGATCCCGATCAGCCGGTATTTCGTGCCGTCGACCTCCTTCTCGAGCAGCTGCAGGCCGGTGCGGAAGATGCGGTCGGCAAGGCGGGTGGGGCTTTCCAGCCTGCGGTTGCGCGTGCGGGTCTTGAAGTCCGCGGTCTTGAGCTTCAGCACCACCGTCTGTCCGGCGAGGTCGGATTTTCGCAAGCGGAATGCCACTTGTTCGCTGAGGCCCCTCAGATGCGTTACGAGGTCTTCCTGGCGTGCCAGGTCGTCGTTGAAGGTTGTCTCGGAGGAGACGCTCTTCGCTTCGCCTTCGATCTCCACGGATCTTTCGTCCAGGCCGCGCGAGAGCCTGTAGAGCCGCCGGCCCATCGTGCCGTAGCGGCGCATGAGGTCCGCCTCTTCCATCGTCTGGAGCTGCCCGATCGCGCGGATTCCGTCTCTTTCGAGCGTGGCGGCGAAGGCCTTGCCGACGCCCCAGATGAGAGTAACGGGTTTGGCCTTCAGGAAGTCGATGGCTTCGGCCTGGCCGATGACCGAAAAGCCGCGCGGCTTCTGAAGGTCCGAGGCGACCTTGGCCAGGAATTTGCAGTAGGAGAGCCCGACGGAGACGGTGATGCCGATTTCCTGCTCCACACGCCTGGCGAAGCGGGCAAGCGTTCGGGCGGGCGGATCGTGATGAAGCCGCTCGGTGCCGCTCAGATCGAGAAAGGCCTCATCTATCGACAGCGGCTGCACGAGAGGCGTCAGCTCCTGCATCATCGCTCTGACCTCCCGCCCGACGCGCACATATTTCTCCATGTCGGGCCTGATCACCACGGCCTGCGGACAGGCTTCGAGGGCCTTGAACATAGGCATGGCGGAGCGCACGCCGTTGATGCGGGCAATGTAGCAGGCCGTGGAGACGACGCCACGCTTACCGCCGCCGATGATCACGGGCTTGTCGGCGAGCTCCGGATTGTCGCGCTTCTCGACCGAGGCATAGAAGGCATCGCAGTCGATGTGCGCCAGGGTCAGCCGGTAGAGTTCGGGGTGCCGGAGGAGCCGCGGACTGCCGCAGGCGAGGCACCGCGGTGCCTGGGCGGCTTGCTCCTTGAGGCAATCACGGCAGAAGCCGGAGGGTGGGGCGGCGCTGTCGATCATATCCGGAACAAATGTTGAACGCGGCGACTTTACGCTCTACGCTGCTGAGTCTCAAGGCGGCGGCTGGAGGCTGTTTTGGATATCGCAGTTAAATTTGAGACGGTGCCGGCCGATCGCCGGCCGGACTTCGGGATGCCCTTTAGTCGGCACGGCGCACTCGGCACCGGGCGGTGCACCGCGCTGCGCACGCCGCGTGCCGGCAGCATTCAGCCTTCCTCGAAATCGCGCGGGCCGGAGAGGGCATGGTGCGCCCGGACGACCTCGTCCGGCGAGGTTTGCGTTTCGTTGCAGAAGGCCATCAGCGTCGGCTCGTGCTCCATCAGGAACGCAACGATGCCCCCCATGAAGCCCGGCTCGCCGACGGCGCCGCGCAGGGAGGCAGGGTCGGTGCCGGTGAGCGCCAGAAAGCGCGACATCAGCTCAGGCTCGTTCGCGAGCCAGGTCAGGATGGCGATCGCCGTATCCTCAGCGTTCTTCATGATATCCACTCTCTTCTCGTTTGCCGGCCGCAATTACCTATTTTTCAACCAAATCGCGCTAGCCTGGCGATCGACGAAAAGGGTCGAGTCGCCGTTGTTGCAACTTAAATCTCTCCCGGAGACTTGCAAGGCGGCGGCAGACAGCAAGGGATCGACATGCCCAAACAGGTGATGATTGTTGAGGATAACGAGCTGAATATGAAGCTCTTCCGCGACCTGATTGAGGCTTCGGGCTACGCGACGATCCAGACGCGCAACGGCATGGAAGCCCTCGAACTCGCGCGCAAGCACCGTCCCGACCTGATTCTGATGGACATCCAGCTGCCGGAGGTTTCCGGCCTCGAGGTCACGAAATGGCTCAAGGAAGACGATGAGCTTCACGTGATTCCGGTCATCGCCGTAACCGCTTTTGCCATGAAGGGCGACGAGGAGCGCATCCGCCAAGGGGGATGCGAGGCCTATGTCTCCAAGCCGATTTCCGTACCAAAATTCATTGAGACCATCAAAACATATCTGGGCGATGCCTGACTGCCGGAAAGATCGATATGACTGCGCGCATCCTCGTCGTTGATGACGTACCAGCCAATGTGAAGCTCCTGGAAGCGCGGCTGGTGGCCGAATATTTCGACGTGCTGACGGCACCGGACGGGAATGCCGCCTTGGCGACATGCGAAAAGACGCCGGTGGATCTGGTCCTGCTCGATGTCATGATGCCGGGGATGGACGGTTTCGAGGTCTGTGAAAGATTGAAGGCGAACAGCCGGACCGCGCATATTCCGGTGGTGATGATAACGGCGCTCGACCAGCCGTCCGATCGCGTGCGCGGGCTGAAGGCCGGCGCGGACGACTTCCTGACCAAGCCCGTGAACGATCTGCAGCTCATGTCGCGCGTGAAAAGTCTCGTACGCCTGAAGAACGTCAGCGACGAGCTGCGTCTCAGAGCCCAGACGGCACAAACGATCGGGCTGCAGGAGACGGGCCGCGTCGATCGGCCGGACGAGCCCGGCAGCGTTCTGCTCGTCGATGGCCGTGCTTCCTCACAGGAGCGGCTGACGCGTGCCCTGAAGCCGATCGCCGATGTCGCCGTCATATCGGACCCGCAGGCCGCTCTGTTCGAGGCTGCCGAAAGCAGTTTCGACCTGATCATCGTCAACGCGAATTTCGACGATTACGACCCCTTGCGTCTGTGTTCGCAATTGCGGTCGCTCGAGCGGACCCGCTTCATTCCGATCCTGCTGGTAACCGAGCAGGGAAACGATGAGAGAATCGTCCGCGCACTCGAACTGGGCGTGACGGACTACATCATGCGCCCGGTCGATCCGAACGAACTTGTCGCCCGTTCCCTAACGCAGATCCGGCGCAAGCATTGCAACGATCGCCTGCGCGCCAGTGTACAACAGACGATCGAATTGGCCGTGACCGATGATCTCACCGGGCTCCACAACAGGCGCTATCTGGAAAGCCACCTGAAGCTGCTGATCGATCGCGCGACCACAAGGGGGCGTCCCCTGTCGATCTGCATCACGGATATCGATCGCTTCAAGCGTGTTAACGATACCTACGGTCATGACGCCGGTGACGATGTACTGCGCGAATTTGCCAACCGCGTTCGCGCCACGGTGCGCGGCGCGGATCTCGCCTGCCGTTTCGGCGGGGAGGAGTTCGTGGTCGTCATGCCGGATACGACGCCCGAAATGGCAGCGATCGTTGCGGAGAGGCTCCGACTGGCGGTCGAGAGCCGTGGCTTCGACATTCCGCAGGCCGCGACGGTCCTGAACGTCACGGCGTCGCTCGGCATTGCAACCCTGAGGCCGGATGGCGATACGGCCGAGGCTTTGCTGAAGCGCGCCGACATGGCGCTCTATCAGGCGAAGAACGGCGGACGGAACCGGGTTGTCGCTGCCGCAGCCTGATCCGCCGCACATGCTGTGCTATTCAGGGCCTCGCGCGCCGGCTCTTCCAGGTTGCGCGGCCGTGCCGGAGTAAGCACATCCGCAGGCGACACTGTCCGATTTTGGAACAGAATTAACCAAACGCCGAGCAACCCCCGCTCCGCGATTAAGAATGCGTTGATTTTTTTTTAGTTTCAGGCAATGCTGATAAGCGAGGAAGGAAACTTCCACAGAATTCGGTTACCCCATGATGCTCAGGTCCGCCGCATCTCCTGGGTCGTGGGGTCGGTCGGCTGGCCTCGGATTTGCGGATTCCTCGTGCTGCAACCGGACCAGTCGACCCCCATTCGAAAACGCCGCTCCGAAAGAGGCGGCGTTTTCGCTTTGTCCGTCCCCTCGGGAGAAGGGCAAAGAAAAAGCGCCGGCCCTGCGGGCGGCGCTTCTGGATCGAAGAAAGCAGCGACCTTACTTGATCTTGGCTTCCTTGAATTCGACGTGCTTCTTCGCGACCGGATCGTATTTCGTCTTCGTCATCTTGTCGGTCATCGTGCGGCTGTTCTTGGTGGTGACGTAGAAGTAACCGGTGTCGGCCGTCGACAGCAGCTTGATCTTGATGGTGGTAGCTTTCGCCATGGTCGTCCTGCCTTTATGAAAAATTGAAAGCCGTGGACAACCTGTTGCGGGCCACGGTCAAGTTGCCGCGAAACTACAAATCACGATCGAAAAGTCAAGGCCGTTTTGGTTTCAAAACGATGCGGACCAGGGAAAGTACGACATAAAGCCCGAAGAAGCCGGCGATTGCCCAGGCAAATCCGTCATTGCCCGTCACATCCATGGCCGCCCCGATCACCTGCGGACCCGCTACCGTACCGACGGCGTAGGAAAACACGAAGGCGGCATTGGCGGCCGCAAGATCCGCTCCCTGGAGACGGGAGCCGAGGTGGCTGAGGCCGACCGTATAGAGACCGGAGACGCATCCGCCCCAGAACAGAAGAACAAGCGCCATCAGGAACCAGTTTTCGACCAGCATAGGCAGGAACAGGGCGCCCACGAACCCGATCAGGGTCAGCGCCGACAGGATCGTACGGCGGTCCTTCACGCGGTCGGAAAGCATGCCGAGGGGGATTTGAAAGATGAAATTGCCGACGCCCATGACCGTCAGCAGCAGCGCTGCCTGCGATTCGCTGAAGCCCGCGCGTGTCCCGAAGATTGGAAACAGGGAAAGGCCGCCATATTCCACTGCACCGAAGATAAAGACGGCGGCCGTCGCGGTCGGCACCAGCAAGACATAACGCATGAAATGGCGTTTCGGCTTTTCGTTCAGCACCGGACTTTCATTGCGCGCGAGAAAGATCGGAATCGCGGAAAGCAGGATGACGCCCGCGCCGACCGCGAAGGGCAGGAAGCCTTCGCTGCCCAGGATCGAGAAGAGCAGGGGACCGCTCGCGAAGCCGAGCGAGAGTACCGTGCCGTAGATCCCGAGCACGAAGCCGCGCCTGTTGGGGGGCGCGGTGGCGTTGATCCAGAACTCCGAAAGGATGAAGAGGACAGTGATCGCGCCGTGAAAGACGATGCGCAGGGGAAACCAGAGCCAGAAATTCGTGAGGTAGTAGAAACCGAGCGAGCTCGCCGCCGCAAACACTATTGCCAGCAGCATGGTCGGAGCGACGCCGTGACGATGGGCGAATTTCATGGTGAACGGCGCGGCGGCCATCGATGCGAGGCCGGCCATTGCCGCATTCAGCCCGTTCAGCGTGGGCGCTATGCCCCGCTTTTCCATGATGACGCTGAGCAGCGGGAGCCCCAGGCCGATCGCGATGCCGACGGCAGTGATCGACGCGAGCGCGGCGATCAATGAAGGCCAGTGGATTTCGTCAACCGGTCCTGACGTACCGGGCGGCGGCTTCGACATGCGACAGGGCCCTCAGAGAAGCGTACGGTGAAAGCGCCCATGGCGCGTAAAATAAAATGGAACGGTTCTTTCAGGCGGGAGCGAAGGATCCGATTCGAGACCGTTTCTCAGATCCGAGAGGATGATCGCGGTGATCTCCGGCACGCGAAGCGCGGAAAAGTCGTTGACATCGATCCATTGCAAATCCTGAAGCTCCCGGCTTTCCGCCACCAGTGAGGGATCGATCTCGGCCTCGTCCGCGAAAACGGCAAAGAACCGCGTGTCAAATCGCCTCGGCAGTCCCGGAGGAGTAATGGCCCGCGCCATATAGCGCAAATTCGAAAGATCGGGAAGAAACGGAAGCGCCGAGCCTTGGCGCTCGTGCGTCCGGCCGAGGCTTATTCCGGCTTCTTCGTAGAGTTCCCTCGCGGCCGCAAGTGCTAGCGCGCGTGCGCGAGCCACCGTGATCGCCCGCCCTTCGCCTGCCCTGAGGGATCGCAGAACCGCCGGATGAAGATCGCCGTCAAATCTCAGGCGGTGGTCGCCGGGATCGCGGCGTCCACCCGGGAAGACGTAAAGGTCCGGCATGAAGACGTGGGCGCTGTGGCGTTTGCCCATCAACACGCGAATGCCCGTGCCCGATCTGTCGAGAAGCATGATGGAGGCCGCATCGCGCGTCCTGACCGTCGGACAACTCTCCGCTTCGGCGTCGAGTGCGAAAGCGCGGCCGCCAAGCCGCTCCGGGGTCATGCCGAAGGATCTCGCGGCGGAAGCACGTCTTCAGGCAGATCGTCGTGACCGCCGAAACCGTGCATTCTCAAAGCCCACTGCAGGCCGATGACCGCGCCCTTGACCGGCTGCATCAGGGCGAGCGAACTGGCAAGCGTAACCGGCGCCCATATCGCGAGATGCTGCCATGTCGTAAGCGGCAGCACGAGATCGGTCATCATATAACCGCCGAGCACGGCATGGCCGACAATCGTGACGACGATATAGGGCGGGAAATCGTCGGCGCGGTGGTGATCCATGCGTTCGCCGCAAGCGTCGCAGGCGTCCACCGATTTAAGGAAGGCGCGGAACAGCCGGCCGCGGCCGCAGGCCGGACAGGATCCGAAAAGGCCACGCTTGATCGAGCGGCCGACAGGCCTTTTGTCGCCCTCCGCTCCGCCGAGCTGAAGCATGTCTGTCGCCGTTGCCTTCATGTCCAATCCTCGTGCCGGACGTCGCGCGTCCGGCTGTCAGTGCCTGCCGCGGGGCGGCCGCGTCCCCGGCCGTTTGCGCGCGCCCGTCCGGTCGCGGCGGCCGGCCTTGTGGAAGGAGCGCATTGCCGTCGGCATCTTTCGTCCCTCGCTCAGCATTTCGAAGCGGAGTGCACCGGCCAACGGCACCGCTTCGACAAGCTTGACCTGCACCGGGTCCCCGAGACGGTAGCCCAGCCCGGACTTCTCGCCGGAAAGGGCCTGATGCGCTTCATCATAGATGAAATAGTCGCGCCCGAGCGTAGATATAGGGATGAATCCGTCGGCGCCATAGGCGGGGAGAGTGACAAATAGTCCCGCCTTGGTGACGCCGGAAACCCGTCCGTCGAACTCTTCGCCGACGCGGCCGTTCAGATGATGGGCGATCAGGCGATCGACGGTATCGCGTTCAGCCGCCATGGCGCGCCGCTCGAAGGTCGAGATTTCGGCGGCGATATCGTCGAGCGTCGCTTCTTCCTCGGGCATGATGCCGCCTTCGCCGAGCCCGAGCGCGGAAACGAGCGCGCGGTGTACGATCAGATCCGCGTAGCGCCGGATCGGCGAGGTGAAGTGGGCGTAGCGCAACAGGTTCAGGCCGAAATGACCGATATTTTCCGGGCTGTAGATCGCCTGGCTTTGCGAGCGCAGCACCATCTGGTTCACGATCGTCTCGTAAGGTTTTCCGTCGGCCTTGGCGAGAATCCCGTTGAAATGGTTCGCCCGCATGTTGCCACCTTTGGCGAGCGCGATCTCGAGTGTCGCCAGGAATTCGCGAAGGCTCTCCTGCTTGGCGAGCGAGGGTTGGTCGTGGACACGATAGATCAGAACCTGACGTTTCTGTTCCAGCGTCTCGGCGGCGGCGACATTCGCCTGTATCATCATCTCTTCGATGAGCTTGTGCGCATCGAGGCGTTCCGGCACGAACACCCGATCGACCGTTCCGTCCGGTTTCAGGATGATTTTGCGCTCCGGCACGTCGAGTTCGAGCGGCTGACGGCGCTCCCTTCCGCGTGTGAGGATACGATAGGCGTCCCAGAGCGGTTTGAGGATCGTATCCAGTATGGGGCCGGTCTTGTCGTCGGGAGCACCGTCGATCGCGGTCTGCGCCTGTTGGTACGAGAGCTTGGCCGCGCTCCGCATCATGATGCGGTGAAACGTATGGCCGGCCTTGCGGCCTTCCTTGGAAAAGCGCATCCGGACCGCAAGCGCCGGGCGGTCGACGCCTTCCTTCAGCGAGCAGAGGTCGTTGGATATGCGCTCGGGCAGCATCGGTACGACCCGGTCCGGAAAATAGACCGAGTTGCCGCGTTTCAACGCCTCGAGATCGAGCGCCGAGCGTGCCCGGACGTACCAGGAGACGTCGGCGATCGCGACGGTGACGATGACGCCGCCTGGATTGTCCGGCGACGGATCCGGCTCCGCGTAGACCGCGTCGTCGTGATCCTTGGCGTCTGCCGGGTCTATGGTGATGAGCGGCAGGGTGCGCCAATCCTCGCGATGGGCCATTGTTGCAGGACGCGCGGCTTCCGCCTCCTGCAACACCCTCTCCGGAAAGACGTGCGGAATACCATGCGCATGGATGGCGATCATCGAGATCGCCTTTTCGGATGCGACCGAGCCGATGACGTTCTGCACCTGCGCGCGCGGCAGACCGTAGCGGCCGATCCGCGAGAGATGCGCTTCGACGAGATCGCCTTCCTTGGCGTCGCCGGTGAAGTCCGGATCGATGAGAAGTTCCTCGCCGCGCTTGTCGATCGGCATCAGTCGGCCGCCACCGCCCGGCGTGGCGCGGAAGACGCCGAGCACCGCGTCCTTGCGCTTGTCGAGCACCTTGATGATACGCGCGGTATAGGCGGGGCCGCCACGTTCCTTGGCCGGGAAAATCTTTGCGAGCACCCGGTCGCCGAGACCGCCTACGGGCGTCTTGCCCTTGGCCCTGGCGACGCTTGATTGCTTGATCAGGACTGCGGGCGCGACGCCGTCGTCGTCGAGCCACTCGGCCGGGCGGCCGATCAGGTCGCCATCGACATCGCGAATGGTAATGTCAAGAACGGTGACGGGCGGGAGCCCGCCGGGGCGAACGAGCGACTTGCGCTTCTTGTCGAGGAGTCCGTCCTCCTCGAGCGAGCGCAGCAATCCCTTGAGTTCTACCCGTGCTTCGCCCTTCAGGCCGAACGCCTTGGCGATATCGCGCTTCGAGGCGTGTTGCGGGTTCTCGGCGATGAAGCGCATCAGCACCTCGCGGGAAGGAACGACGCCGTGAACGATCGTCTCCTTTTCTCCGGCCGGTGCCGTCCTGGCCGCGCGGCCGGACTTCTTGCCTGCGCCCTTTGCGGGCGTTTCGGTCGGGTCGCGCGGAATCCTGGTCAAAGTCAGTCCTTCTTGGCCTTCGCGGCCGCTTTCGTTTTCGTCTTCGTTGCTGATTTCGGCTTCTCCGCTTTCGCGGTTCCGGCCGATGCAGCCTTGGCAGACTTCGCTCCTGCCGATTTTCCTGCGGCCGATTTTCCCTTTGCCGCCTTGCCCTTGGTCACGCCGCCCTTCGCTTCGCGTTCGGCGATGAGCGCAAGCGCCTCCTCGACCGTCACCGATTGCGGGTCCTTGCCCCTCGGCAGCGTGGCATTCACCTTGCCCCAGTTGACATAGGGTCCGAAGCGTCCGTCGCGAACAGTAATCGCGCCGCCGTCCGGATGTTCCCCAAGCTCCTTGAGGGCCGCCGCGGCAGTGCGACCGCCGCCGGCGCCCTTGGACTGCTTGTCGGCGAGGACGGAAATCGCGCGGTTCAGACCGATCGAGAAGACGTCTTCGACCGACTCCAGATTGGCATAGGTACCGTTGTGAAGCACGAAGGGGCCATAACGGCCGATGCCGGTGGAGATCATCTTTCCACTTTCCGGATGCGGCCCGATGTCGCGCGGCAAGGAGAGAAGAGCCAGGGCCTTCTCATGATCGATCGTTGCAGGCGTCCAGCCCTTCGGCAGGCTGGCACGCTTCGCCTCCTTGCCGTCGCCGCGCTGGACATAGGGGCCGAAGCGGCCGTTGCGCAGCGTGATCTCCTCGCCGGTATGCGGATCCTTGCCGAGGCTTTGCGGCTCGTTCGCTGCGGCTGCTTCGGCGTCACCGCTGCTGTCGGAGGAGAGTTGCCGCGTGTAGTTGCATTCCGGGTAGTTGGAGCATCCGACGAAAGCGCCGTACTTTCCGAGTTTCAGGGACAGTTTGCCGGTGCCGCAGACCTGACAAAGGCGCGGGTCGCCGCCATCTTCCCGCTTCGGGAACACGAGCGGTGCCAATTCCTCGTTGAGCGCATCGAGCACGTTGGTGACGCGCAGTTCCTTGGTGTCCTCGATCTGGGAGAAGAAGTCCTTCCAGAAGTCGCGCAGCACGTCCTTCCAGTTGAGCTCGCCCGCCGAAATCTGGTCCAGTTTCTCCTCGAGCGATGCGGTGAAGTCATATTCGACATAGCGGGTGAAGAAGCTTTCGAGGAACGCCGTGACCAGACGGCCCTTCGCCTGCGGCACCAGCTTGCGCTTGTCGATTTCCACATAGTCGCGGTCGATGAGGGTCGTGACGGTCGCCGCATAGGTGGACGGACGGCCGATGCCGAGCTCTTCCATCTTCTTGATGAGCGTCGCTTCCGAATAGCGCGGCGGCGGCTCGGTGAAGTGCTGGCTGGCGTTGATCTTCTGCTTGGCAAGATTTTCGCGCGCGTTGATTTCCGGAAGGCGGCCGCCCTCGTCGCCGTCATCCGACTGCTCGCCGTCTTCCTTCATGTCGGTATAGGCTGCGATGAAGCCGTCGAAGCGGATGACCGAACCGGTTGCCCTGAGGCCCGCCTTCTTGCCGGCATTGTCGGCAACGATCTCGGCGGTGGTGCGCTCGATCTCCGCAGATGCCATCTGGCTCGCGATGCCGCGCTTCCAGACGAGATCGTAGAGTCTGAGCATGTCGCCGTCGAGGAAGCGCCGAACCTGGTCCGGCGTGCGGTCGAAATCCGTCGGGCGAATGGCCTCGTGCGCTTCCTGGGCGTTCTTTGCCTTGGTGGAATAGAAGCGCGGCTTTTCCGGAAGATAGCGCTCTCCGAACTGGCTGCCGATCGCCTGGCGCGCGGCGGCGATCGCTTCCGGCGCCATCTGCACGCCGTCCGTACGCATATAGGTGATGAGACCTACGGTTTCTCCGCCGATATCGACGCCTTCATAGAGCTTCTGCGCAACCTGCATGGTGCGCGATGCCGAGAAGCCGAGTTTCGAGGAGGCGGCCTGCTGCAGCGTCGAAGTGGTGAAGGGCGGGGAGGGGTTGCGCTTGACCGGCTTTGCCTCGACGCTCTCTACCACGTAGCTCGCGCCGTCGAGCAGGGACTTCAACCGGTTGGCTTCCTCGCCATTGCCGATCGCCTTCGGCGGCAGCCGCTTGCCGTCGGCCGAAACGAGGCGCGCTTCGAATTCGTCGCCGCGCGGCGTCTTCAGAAGCGCCGAGATGTTCCAGTATTCTTCGGTGACGAAGCGCTCGATTTCCGCCTCGCGGTCACAGACGAGGCGCAGCGCCACCGATTGCACGCGGCCCGCGGAGCGTGCGCCCGGCAGCTTGCGCCAGAGCACGGGCGAAAGATTGAAGCCGACGAGGTAGTCGAGAGCGCGGCGTGCGAGATATGCGTCGACCAGCGAGGCATCGATGTCGCGGGGTTCGGCCATCGCATCGAGCACGGCCTTCTTGGTGATCGCATTGAAGACGACGCGCTTGACCGGTTTGTCGCCGATGACCTTCTTCTTCCTGAGAAGGTCGAGCACATGCCAGGAGATCGCCTCGCCCTCGCGGTCGGGGTCGGTTGCGAGAATGAGACCGTCGGACGATTTCACCGCATCGGCGATGTCCTTCATCCGCTTGGCGGAGGCGCCGTCGACCTCCCAGGACATCTCGAAGTCTTCGTCGGGGCGAACCGATCCGTCCTTGGCAGGCAGGTCACGCACATGGCCGAACGAGGCAAGCACCTTGTAGCCTGGGCCCAGGTACTTGTTGATCGTCTTGGCCTTGGAAGGCGATTCCACCACTACAACATTCATCGACATTCTCTGAGACAACTTGTTTGGCGACCCTGCGCGCCAATACCGACGCCACGACATGGACAGGGATTCGGGCGCGGTCAAGGGGTTTGATCGAAAATAGCTATATCGCGCTCGACCGCAACCAAGCGGCAACATTCGATTCGGCTCAACCGGTGGTCGTCTTTCTTGCCGTTGTCTTTGGGGCGGCGGAGCGGCGGATCCTGGCCGTCATTCGGCGGTCGCAAGCGATACGAGATTGCCTCCGTGCCGGCAGAGCTGACCGGCAAGATCCAGTTCGACGAGCACCATATGGATCTGCGGTGCGGCAAGCCCCGTATATCGAATGAGATCGTCGATCTCGACTGGGGTCGGCCCCAGAGCCTGGACGACGCGCGCGCGATCGGTGTCGTCCGGGGCCGGCGGCGTCGATCGCGGTTCCTCGATACCCGGTTCCTTCAGGTCCAGCCGCGAGAAAAGATCGTCGCGGCTGAGAGGCGCCAGTGCCTCGATCACGTCCGCCGAAGAGGTCGTGACGGTCGCGCCCTGTTTCAAGAGGTCGTTGGTGCCGTGACAGCGCGGATCGAGAGGCGACCCGGGCACGGCAAAGACCAGCCGGCCGAAATCGGCGGCGTAACGCGCAGTGATCAGTGACCCTGAGCGGCTCGCGGCCTCGACGATCGCAACACCGAGGCTGATGCCCGCGACGAGCCGGTTCCGCCTCGGGAAATCCCGGGCGCGCGGTTCCCAGCCGAAGGGCATCTCGCTGACCGCCAGCCCCTCGCCGGAGACGATTTCCTGCAGCAGGCCGAGATTTTCCGGCGGGTAGGGGCGGTCGAGGCCACCCGCGAGCACGGCGATCGTGCCTGTCCGCAGACTGGCGCGGTGGGCGGCGGTGTCGATGCCGCGGGCGAGCCCTGATGTAATGACATAGCCGGCAGCTCCGGCGTCGCGGGCGATCATCGCCGCGAACTTCGCGCCGCTGACCGAGGCATTGCGTGAACCGACGATCCCAAGCGAGGGGCGGGCCGCCGCCTTCAAATTGCCCTTCGTCGCGAGAAGCGGCGGGGCGCCGTCGATCTGTCTGAGCGCATCCGGGTAATCGGGCTCGCCAATGCCCACGAACACGGCGCCGAACCGGTGTGCGGCCTCGAGTTCTCGCTCGGCTTCGTCCACCGTGGCGACGCGGAAGGACCGGTCCACCCCGCCACGACGCGAAAGTTCCGGCAGCGCCTCGAGCGCCGCCTCTGCAGTGCCGAAATGGCTGATCAGATCGCGGAAGGTTGCGGGGCCGACATTGTCGCTTCGGATCAGCCGCAACCATGCGATTTTCTGCCGTTCGCTCAGCGCCATCCCGGCACGTCGAGCGCCCGGCGGCATCAGCCCTTTTCTCCGATCCGGCTTTCGGTGCCGCTCAGAAGGCGCTGGATGTTGGCGCGGTGCTTGATCCAGGCGATGGCCGTCATGACCGCGAAGAGCACGGCCACCTTGCCGTGGCCGGCTGCATAGAGCGCGATGGGGACGACAGCGGTAGCGACGAGCGCCGACAGGGATGAGTAGCGCGTGATCTTTGCCATTGCCAGCCAGATGACGGCGAAGAGGAGCACCATCACCGGCACGAGGCCGAGCAGCACGCCGATATAGGTGGCAACGCCCTTGCCGCCCCGGAACGAAAGCCAGACCGGAAACAAGTGCCCGATAAAGGCGGCAAAACCGGCGGCGATGCCCGCTTCGACACCCCAGTAGGATGCGACCGCCGCGGCAGCCGTGCCCTTCAGGGCATCCAGCAGCAGCGTCGTGGCGGCAAGCTTCTTGTTGCCGGTTCTGAGCACGTTCGTCGCGCCGATATTGCCGGAGCCGATCTTGCGTACGTCACCGAGGCCGGCCATCCGCGTCAGGATGAGGCCGAACGGGATCGAGCCCAGCAGATAACCGAAAACAAGGCATGCGAGCGTCGAAGGCAGCCCCAACTGCCAGGAAAACATGTCCACCGGTCCCCCCTTCCGCTGACCCGCGCCGGTTATGCCGAATGCACGAGTTCGCCCGCAACATAGGTTTGGACGACCCGTCCGGTAAAGCGTGCATTTTCGAAAGGCGTGTTCTTGGAGCGTGAGACGAGTGTCTCCTTGTGGAGAACCCAAGGCTCGTCAAGGTCGATGACGGCGATGTCGGCCCGGGCGCCGGGCTTCAGCGTGCCGGCATCCAGGCCGAAGATCACGGCCGGGCGGGTGGACAGAGCATCGATCAGCCGCATCAGCGGCACTTCGCCGCTGTGGTAGAGCCGCAGCGCCGCTGCCGCCAGTGTTTCGAGACCGATCGCCCCGTCCGCCGCATCCGCGAAGGGCAGGCGCTTGGTGTCGACATCCTGGGGATCATGGGACGAGACGATGATATCGATCGTTCCGTCGGCCAGCGCCTCGACCATTGCGACGCGATCGTCCTCGGTGCGCAAAGGCGGCGAGAGTTTGAAGAAAGTCCTGTACTCGCCGATGTCGTTCTCGTTCAGAGTCAGGTGATTGATCGAGATCCCGCAGGTGACGTTGGTGCCGTTCTCGCGGGCGATGCGAATGGTCTCGGCCGATTCGGGAACGGAGATTTCGGCTGCGTGATAGGCCGCACGCGTAAGGCCGGCGATGCGCAGGTCGCGTTCGAGCGGAATGATCTCGGCTTCGCGCGGAACGCCGGGAAGGCCGAGCCAACTCGCCAGCAGTCCTTCATTCATGACGCCGTTGGCGCCGAGATACTTATCTCGGGTCTCGAGCGCGACGACGGCACCGAACTCGCGCGCGTAGGTCATCGCGCGGCGAAGCACGAGCGTATCGTGCACCGGCTGTCGCCCATTGGTGAAGCAGACGGCGCCCGCATCGCGAAGCAGCCCGATCTCGGTCATCTCCTGGCCGAGC
Source organism: Sinorhizobium sp. GQ132 (assembly GCF_059758575.1). Classification (NCBI taxonomy): domain Bacteria; kingdom Pseudomonadati; phylum Pseudomonadota; class Alphaproteobacteria; order Hyphomicrobiales; family Rhizobiaceae; genus Sinorhizobium; species Sinorhizobium sp. GQ132. The sequence continues at coordinate 692,117 of NZ_JCAXDX010000003.1, forward strand.
AGTCCCTTGGTCAGGGCCGCCGCCGGATGCACGTTGACGAGCGCCTTGTCGCGCGCGGTCTTCTGCACGAATTCGACCAGCGCCATATCGTCGATCACCGGATCGGTGTCCGGCATGGCGATGAAAGAAGTGACGCCGCCGGTCGCCGCGGCACGCGAGGCCGACTCGATCGTCTCGCGATGTTCGCTGCCCGGTTCGCCGACGAAGACGCGCGCATCGACCAGGCCCGGAACGGCGGTGAGACCGGCGCAGTCCTTGACGAAGGCGCCCGCAGGTACGCCCTGGTTCTGCGCATCCTTCCCCGCCGCGAGGATACGGCCGTCGTCCCCGACGATGATGGTGCCGGTTTCGTCGAGGTTCCGAGAAGGATCGACGATGCGGAGGTTCTGCAGAACGAGTGGTCTGGTCATAGGCGCGGCCCCTGGTTCTGGGAGAGAAGCAATGTTTCCATCACGGCCATGCGCACGGCGACGCCCATCTCGACCTGCTGTTCGATCACGCTTTGCGGCCCGTCGGCGATCTCCGAGGCGATCTCGACGCCGCGGTTCATCGGCCCCGGATGCATGACGAGCGCGTCGTCCTTCGCGACCTTGAGCTTCTCGGCGTCCAGCCCGTAGTAATGAAAGTATTCGCGCACCGAAGGCACGAATGAGCCGGCCATGCGCTCGCGCTGGAGCCTCAGCATCATCACCACGTCCGCATCCTTGAGGCCCTCGGCCATGGAGTGGTAGACCTCGGCGCCCATCTCGGCGATGCCGGCGGGAAGCAGCGTCGCCGGCGCGACGACCCGCACACGGGCGCCCATCTGGTTCAAAAGCAGGATGTTGGAGCGGGCGACGCGCGAGTGGAGAACGTCGCCGCAGATCGCCACGATGATCCGCGAGAGCTTGCCTTTAGCGCGCCGGATCGTCAGCGCGTCGAGCAGCGCCTGAGTCGGGTGTTCGTGCTGGCCGTCGCCGGCGTTGACGACCGAGCAGGAGACCTTCTGGGCAAGCAGCGAGGCGGCCCCGGCCGACGAGTGGCGAACGACCAGCACGTCCGGGTGCATGGCGTTCAGCGTCATCGCCGTATCGATCAGCGTCTCGCCTTTCTTCACCGAGGAATTGCCGACGGACATGTTCATGACGTCGGCGCCGAGCCGCTTTCCGGCGAGCTCGAATGAAGACTGGGTCCGGGTCGAGGCTTCGAAGAACAGATTGATCTGCGTGAGCCCGCGCAGCGAGGAGGTCTTTTTCTCCCTCTGTCGAGAGATCTTGACGGCCTCGTCGGCGCGATCGAGCAGGAGCGTGATATCCTGTTCCGTCAGCCCCTTGATGCCGAGCAGGTGGCGATGCGGGAAGGTGATCATGGGCCGCCCTTGCATTTCTGGAATTCGGTCGCTCTATAGAACGTGGACCCCGGCGCGGCAAGCGGCGCGCCGCCCGTTCCGAAGAAAACTTGGGCCGACAGAATTGTTTCCATTTAGACAGGAAAGGCTCTAAAACCGGCCCATGAATCAGATGAACCGGACAGAACAGAAACTTGCAGAACTGAACCAGCCAAAGCCCTGGTCCGGTGTCAACGCCTTTCGCTCCGACCCGCTGGTGGTCGACATCACGTCCAGCATGCCGAAGACGCTGCGCGACGAGTTCGATGGGCTTGGGCGCTATGTGACTTCGCCCGAGGCGCAGGAACTGGCCCGGATGGCCAATGAAGGCGTGCCGAAGCTGAAGACGCACGGGCCGCGCGGCGAGCGCCTTGACGTCGTCGAGTTCCATCCCGCCTGGCATGCGCTGATGCGCCGATCCATGACGACCGGCCTGCATTCTTCCGCCTGGGAGAACCTGCCCGATGAGCGTGGCCGCTCGCACAAGGTAAGGGCGATCCGCTTCTATCTGACCGCGCAGCTCGAATGCGGCCATCTCTGCCCGCTGACGATGACGAGTGCCTCGGTCGCGGCGATTACCGCTTCCCCCGCCGTTCAGAAGGAATGGGCGCCGAAGATACTCTCGCGCAAATATGATTCGTCCAATCGGCCGTGGATGCAGAAATCCGCGGTCACGATCGGCATGGGCATGACCGAGAAGCAGGGCGGCACGGACGTGCGCGCCAATACCTCCACGGCCGAACGGGTGGGGGAGGGCATTTATCGCCTCACCGGACACAAATGGTTCATGTCCGCGCCGATGAGCGACGCTTTCGTGATGCTGGCACAGACCCGGGAGGGGCTCGGCTGCTTCCTGGTCCCACGGCTGCTGGAGGACGGTGGGGCCAACGGCCTGCGTTTCCAGCGCCTGAAGGACAAGCTGGGCAACCGTTCCAATGCGTCCTCCGAGGTCGAGTTTTCCGACACTTTCGGTTTCCTGCTCGGTACGCCGGATGCCGGTATCCGTACGATTCTGGACATGGTGACGCTGACCCGGCTCGACTGCGCGCTGGCCTCGGCCGGCATGATGCGCGCATCGCTCGCCGAAGCCGTCCATCATACCCGCGGCCGCAAGGTTTTCGGCAAAGCGCTTGTCAGCCAGCCGATGATGACCAGAGTGCTCGCCGACATGGCCCTGGATGTCGCGGCCGCAAGCGCGCTGTCGTTCCGCCTGGCGGAAGCCTTCGATAATGCCCATGGCAGCGCCGAGGATGCCGCTTATGCCCGCATCATGACGCCGGTCGCGAAATACTGGTGCTGCAAGATCGCCCCCGCGCTGATCTACGAGGCCATGGAGTGCATGGGCGGCAACGGCTATGTCGAGGAGCGGGCGCTTGCGCGCCACTACCGCGAAGCGCCGGTCAATGCGATCTGGGAAGGCTCCGGCAACGTTATGGCGCTCGACGTCCTGCGGGTGCTCGGGCGCCGCAAGGAACTGTTCGAGCAGCTCTTCGCAACGATCGGCCGCGATCTGGGTCCCGCCGGGCGCAAGACGATCGAGGTACTGCGTGCCGCCATGTCGCTCTGCGAGCGTGACGAGGGCGCGGCACGCATGCTGGTCGAGCAACTGGCGCTGGCGGCGGCTGCTGCCGAACTCTACAGGCTCGGGGCCGGGCGCATCGCCGATGCGTTTCTGGAATCGCGCCTGGCCGCCGGCTGGCGCTCGACTTACGGCATGCTCGATTCGCGCTTCGATTCGGCCTATGTCCTGGACCTGCTCTATCCGGCGGCGACATAGCCCGTAACGAAGAGCACGAGCGGTATCGTCAGGAAGGAGGCCGCCGTCTGGATCGTGGCGACGGAGGCGTAAAGCTCCGCGTCACCCCCCATCTGTTTGGCCAGAAGATAGCCGTTCATGGCGGTGGGGACGGCCGCACCCACGGCGATGACCAGCAGGGCATCCCCCCGGATGCCGAGAAGCGCGCTGCCGCCCACCATGAACAGCGGCATGACGATCAGCTTGAGCACGACCGCGAAGAGGGCTGGGATGCTCGGGCTCAGGGCGTCGGCGACCTTGAGGCCGGCCCCGACCAGGATCAGCCCAAGCCCGAGCGAAGCGCTCGCCAGCATGTCGACCGCCGTCATCACCGGCTCATAGAGTTCGATGCCCGTCAAGTTGAACAATATCCCGAGCGCCGACGAGATGATCAGGGGATTGGTGATGATCTTCAAAAAGAAAAAACCGATGCCACGGCTGCCGCCGCCGAACCAGGTCAGAACGGCGATATTGTAGAAATTGATCGGGATGATGAGCAGTGCCATGACGAGGGCCGTCAGGCTGAGTCCAACCGCGCCGAAGAGTTTTTCAGCGACCGCCAGTGCAATGAAGGCATTCCATCGCGTGGCCGTCTGGAAGACCGACGTGAAGGTGGGGCCCGAAATGCCGCTTCGACGCAGCAGAGGCCAGGCCGAGAGGAGGGCGGCCGACATCAATGTCACGCTGCCGACCGTAGCGACGGCCGTCGCATCGGCCTCGAGTCCGGCCAAGTCCGCCTTCGCCAGCGTCGAGAAGAGCAGCGCGGGAAAGAGAAAATAATAGCCGAACTGCTCGAGCCCGATCCATAGCCCCTGGTCGACAAGCGTAGAGCGTCGGAGCGCGACACCAAGGAGCACGAGCAGGAAGACGGGCAGAATGCTTTCGAAGACGATGGTCATCAGGGCTCCAGGCAGGTTCAAGCACGTAGCGCCGCGCATTCTTATGAGGTGCGCAGAACTCGCTGTAGGCCGCTGGACCGCCGGCCGCAAGCCGGCGTTTACCGTGAATATTAACCTTAACAAATGGTTTACGTTGCGCTTCTGCCTCAGAGGCGGAGATACTGGCGGTGCGATTTTTTCAAGGATGGAACGGAGCGGCCGATGAGAGCTGCCTTGCTGATCATCATGGTGATGTTTTTTGCCGGCCTGGCGCTCGATATAGCGAGCCTCGCGACCGTCCTGACCACATTCGTCCTGCTTGATCGTGCGATCAGCTCGCTTCTGCGCGGCCATCAGCCGGAGAGGGGCGCCTCATGAAGTGGTTGCTGATCTTCTGGGGCGGTCCCGTGATGCTGCTTACGGGCTGGTACGGGCTCTCCTACTACGACATGAGCTTCGGCGTCTTCATGCTGACGCGGGAGGCGCATGAGCTCGTCTTCCGGGTTTACGGGAATATCCTGGGAATGCCGCCGGAAACCATTCCGCCGCTCGTCGCCCGGGCCATGATCGTCGACAGCCTGATCGTGTTCGGCCTTGTCGCGCTCAGGAAGCGGCGGCAGATCGCGGCCTGGTATCGGCGCCGTTACGGTGCGTCACGATCGCCGGAAGCGCCTCTCGCCAGCGATGCCAATCTATCCAGCGCTCCCTGAAGAATGAAGGAAGCGGCTGCCGAGTCGATACGTTCGGCCCGCTTTTTACGCGATACGTCCATTTCGATCAGGACCCGCTCGGCTGCCACCGTCGACAGGCGTTCGTCCCATAGGACGAAGGGGATATCCGTCTTTTCCCCCATATTGCGCACGAAGGCCCGCGTCGCCTGGCAGCGCGGCCCCTCGGATCCGTCCATGTTCACCGGCAAGCCGATGATGAAGGCCGCGATCCCTTCCTTCTCCGCAAAGGCCAGGAGCGCCTGCGCGTCGGCGCCGAACTTGACGCGGCGGATCACATCGCGCGGCGTCGCAAAGCGCCGCCCCAGATCGGAAACCGAAAGGCCGATCGTTTTCGTCCCGAGATCCAGGCCGGCCACCGACCTATAGGGCGGCAGCCGCTCCGCGAGTTCCTCCATCGTGAGAATTGCCATGGGATTTACCGATTCGATCTTTCCAGTGCGCTGGTCTGATCCATATGCTTGTCCTAGACATAAATCGAACGATTTTATCGCCCGACTCGTCTGGGGTGCCGCGCGCGATCTGAGGAGAACATCATGAACATCAAATGGCTGGGACATTCCGCCTTCCACATCGAAACGGCGAAAGCCAAAATCCTGATAGATCCGTTTTTCACCGGCAATCCCGCCTTTCGGGACGAGGAGCGCAAGGCCGCAACGGCGGGGCTGACCCACATTCTGCTCACCCACGGCCACGGCGACCACGTCGGCGACACCGTTGCCATAGCCAAGGAAACGGGCGCGACGGTCCTTGCCAATTTCGACCTTTGCATGTGGCTCGGCCGGCAGGGTATTTCGAAGCTGGAGCCGGGCAATACGGGCGGAACCATTCAGCTCGGGAGCTTCACCGCCACATTCGTCAACGCGCTGCACTCGTCGGCGCAGATCACCGACGACGGCGTTTCGCATTCGCTCGGCAACGCCAATGGCCTTGTTCTCCATTTCGACGACGAGCCGACGCTCTATCACATGGGCGACACGGACATCTTCTCCGACATGGCGCTCGTGCAGGAACTGCACGAGCCGGAAATCGGCATCGTGCCGATCGGCGACCGTTTCACCATGGGCGGTGCCGTGGCCGCGCTCGCATGCCAGCGTTACTTCAAGTTCAACACGGCGATCCCTTGCCACTATGGCTCCTTCCCGATCATCGACCAGACGCCGGAGACCTTCGTTGCGGGCATGGACGGTGCCTCGACATTGGTCGCCATCCCCGAGGTCGGTGGCGCAGTAACCCTCTGAAGAGGAGCGCAGCCCAGCCGGAAACCGGTCGGCGCTATTCGCGAGTTGCACGTTGTGCAACTCGCCTTTATAGCGGGGGAAACTTTGCGATACCGGAGACGATCATGTCCGTAGATCTTGCCACCGTGAAGCGCGTCGCGCGCCTTGCCCGCATCGCTGTCAGCGATGAGGAAGCCGAGCGGATGACCGGCGAACTCAACGGTATCCTGGGCTTCGTCGAGCAGCTCTCCGAAGTCGATGTCGACGGAGTCGAGCCGATGACGTCGGTGATGCCGATGAAGATGAAAAAGCGCGACGACATCGTCGCGGATGGTGACAAGGCGGACGACATTGTCGCAAACGCGCCGAACTCGGATCGCAACTTCTTCCTCGTTCCGAAGGTGGTCGAATAACCACCCGCCGTCCGCCCCGCCGTTTTGAATGCGAAAGTCCGATTGCACCATGACCGACCTTACGAGCCTCACGATCGCCGAAGCCCGCGCGAAGCTTTCCGCCAAGGAGATCACCGCGGTCGAGTTGACCGACGCCTATCTTGCCGCGATCGAGGCAGCCAACCAGACGATCAATGCCTATGTCGCCGTCACGCCGGAAAAGGCGCGCGAGATGGCGAAGGCATCGGACGCCCGCATCGCGGCCGGTAAGGCCGGCGCGCTCGAGGGCATCCCGCTTGGTATCAAGGATCTCTTCGGCACGGAGGGCATCCACACGCAGGCGTGCAGCCACATACTCGACGGCTTCGAGCCGCGCTACGAATCGACCGTGACCCAGAACCTGTGGAACGACGGCGCAGTCATGCTCGGCAAGCTTAACATGGACGAGTTCGCGATGGGCTCGTCTAACGAGACCTCCTATTACGGACCGGTCAAGAACCCGTGGCGCGCTAAAGGCTCGAATCTGGACCTGGTTCCGGGCGGCTCTTCCGGCGGGTCTGCGGCCGCGGTCGCGGCGCGTCTTTGCGCCGGCGCCACCGCGACCGATACGGGCGGCTCGATTCGCCAGCCGGCGGCGTTCACCGGCACCGTCGGCATCAAGCCGACCTATGGCCGCTGCTCGCGCTGGGGCGTCGTCGCCTTCGCCTCGTCGCTCGACCAGGCGGGCCCGATCGCCCGCGACGTGCGCGATGCGGCGATCCTGTTGAAGTCGATGGCGAGCATCGATCCGAAGGACACGACCTCCGTCGATCTGCCGGTGCCGGATTACGAAGCCTCGATCGGCCAGTCGATCAAGGGCATGCGGATCGGCATTCCGAAGGAATACCGCGTCGACGGCATGCCGGAGGATATCGAGGCGCTCTGGCAGCAGGGCATCGCCTGGCTCAGGGACGCCGGCGCCGAAATCGTCGATATCTCGCTGCCGCATACGAAATACGCGCTGCCCGCTTACTACATCGTCGCTCCGGCCGAAGCGTCGTCCAACCTCGCGCGTTACGACGGCGTTCGCTACGGCCTGCGCGTCGACGGCAAGGACATCATCGACATGTATGAGAAGACGCGCGCCGCCGGCTTCGGCCAGGAGGTCAAGCGCCGTATCATGATCGGCACCTATGTGCTTTCCGCCGGCTATTACGATGCCTATTACCTGCGCGCGCAGAAGGTCCGCACATTGATCAAGCGCGACTTCGAGCTCGCCTTCCAGGCGGGTGTCGATGCGATCCTGACGCCGGCCACGCCGTCCTCCGCCTTCGGCATTGCCGACGAGGACCTCGCATCCGATCCGGTGAAGATGTACCTGAACGACATCTTCACCGTGACGGTGAACATGGCCGGCCTTCCGGGTATTGCGGTGCCGGGCGGGCTCGACCGCAAGGGGCTGCCGCTCGGTCTGCAGCTCATCGGCAAGCCCTTCGAAGAAGAAACGCTGTTCAAGACGGCCCATGTCATCGAACAGGCCGCCGGCCGCTTCACGCCGTCCAAGTGGTGGTGACGGCGTAAAGAGACGTAATCCGTCGAAATCGCGGCAACACCGACCGCATCGGACACCGGAGACGATATCTCCGGCATCCGGTGCAATTCGGATCGCCGGCGCTCAGCGGTTGTTGAGCTCCGATCTGACCAGATGCAGTCCGCGTTCGGTGATGCGATAGGGCTTACCGGCCGACGACTTGATCGCTCTCTTTCGTTTCAGCTTACGGAAAAGCTCGAGATCGACACCGGGATAGACCCAGCCGTCTCTCGTAAAGCAGCGAACGTCCGCGATCGCCTTGCCTTCGCGGGTGATTTCAATGCGGCCGCCCTGGGCCAAATGGTGAAGAATGCGCTGTTCGGCGCGTGAAATGTCCATCGTTGGAGTGTTCCGGAATGGCGTTCGTCAGAACGCAGGAAAACGTTCCGTTCTTCGTGAGAAGAGCGGGGTTTACGTTTCCGGCCCATGCGCGCTTTTCAGTGGAAGCGGGCAGGGCCCTTAGCGGGACTCAGACTGATGGAACATAAAGACTCCTGTCGGATATCGCGCTTTCTAGGAGATCGCCGCGCAATCGTCAAGGTTGCAATGACCGGCTGCGAGAGCCGGCATTGTCCAGTGCCCCATGTGCGGCCGCGCCTTACAAGCTTGCACCGTGGGATCAATTGCTCTACCGAGAAACCACGAATTCAGGCTTCAAAGAAGAGCATGACATGAGCATCGTCGACGTCCGCACTCCTGATCCGAAACGCTTCATTCCAGGCGCCACCGGCGACTGGGAGGTCATCATCGGCATGGAAGTCCATGCGCAGGTGCTGAGCAATTCGAAGCTGTTCTCCAGTGCGTCGACCGAGTTCGGGTCGGAGCCGAACGCCAATGTGTCGCTGGTCGATGCCGCAATGCCCGGCATGCTTCCGGTCATCAACGAGGAATGCGTCAAGCAGGCCGTGCGCACCGGCCTCGGCTTGAAGGCAAAGATCAACAATCGCTCGATCTTCGACCGGAAGAACTATTTCTATCCGGACCTGCCGCAGGGCTATCAGATCTCGCAATACAAGGATCCGATCGTCGGCGAGGGCAAAATCATCATTTCCGTCGGTCCGGATCGCCAGGGGCAGTTCGAAGACGTCGAGATCGGCATCGAGCGCCTGCATCTGGAGCAGGATGCCGGCAAGTCGATGCACGACCAGCATCCCGCCATGTCCTATGTCGACCTCAACCGGTCGGGCGTCGCGCTGATGGAGATCGTCTCGAAGCCGGACCTGCGTTCGTCGGACGAGGCGAAAGCCTATCTCACCAAGCTCCGCTCGATCCTGCGTTATCTCGGCACGTGCGACGGCAATATGGACGAGGGCTCGATGCGCGCGGACGTCAACGTCTCGGTTCGCCGCCCGGGCGAAGCTTTCGGCACGCGCTGCGAAATCAAGAACGTCAACTCGATCCGCTTCGTCGGCCAGTCGATCGAATACGAGGCCCGTCGCCAGATCGCCATCCTCGAGGACGGCGGCGCGATCGACCAGGAGACCCGTCTCTTCGATGCCAACAAGGGCGAGACCCGCTCGATGCGTTCGAAAGAAGAGGCGCACGACTACCGCTACTTCCCCGATCCGGATCTCCTGCCGCTCGAGTTCGACGATGCCTTCGTGGAAGCGCTCAAGGCCGATCTTCCCGAATTGCCGGACGACAAGAAGGAACGCTTCGTTCGCGATCTCGGTCTGTCCGTTTACGATGCGTCCGTTCTCGTCTCGGAAAAGGCGATTGCCGATTACTTCGAAGCCGTGGCCGAAGGCCGTGACGGCAAGGCGGCGGCGAACTGGGTGATCAACGATCTTCTCGGCGCGCTGAACAAGGCCGGAAAGACCATCGAGGAAACGCCGGTCTCGCCGGCGCAGCTCGGCGGTATCATCGATCTCATCAAGGACGGCACCATTTCCGGCAAGCTCGCAAAGGATCTCTTCGAAATCCTCTGGAGCGAGGGAGGCGATCCGGCCGAGATCGTCGAGAGCCGCGGTATGAAGCAGGTAACCGACACCGGTGCGATCGAGAAGGCGGTCGACGAGATCATCGCCGCCAATCCCGACCAGGTTGAAAAAGCCAAGGCGAAGCCGTCGCTGGCCGGCTGGTTCGTCGGGCAGGTGATGAAGGCGACCGGCGGCAAGGCCAATCCGCAGGCGGTGCAGGCCCTCGTAAAATCCAAGCTCGGCATCGAGGAGTGACGATGTTCTTCGTCCGTACCGCGAGCGAGCGCGACCTCGAAAAGGTTCGCGCTCTGCTTGCCGAGACGTGGCACGCGACCTACGATACGTTCTACGGTGTCGAAAAGGTCAATGAACTGACGGCGAGGTGGCATTCCGTCGAGGCCCTTCGCGCGCGGTTGCAGCGCAAGCACTCCGAGTTTGTCGTCGCCGACAACGGCAGCGAGCTTGCCGGGATGGGCTATGCCGCCATGTCCGAGTCGCTGGAAAAGACAGCCGTGTTGCACCAGCTCTATGTGCTGCCGAAGTATCAACGCCATGGCGTCGGTCGCGACATGTTCGCGGAGCTCGAGACCTGCTTCCCGGATGCGGAACGCATGCGGGTGGAGGTGGAGCCGCAGAACCTGCACGCGCTCGCCTTTTATCGCGCGCATGGATTTGTGGAAGTCGCAAAAACATCCAGTTGCGGCGACGAGCAGTCCGGCATACCGGCGCTCATCCTCGAAAAGCGTCTATCCTGACCTTTGACGCCGCTCGCATCGATGCGACACAGCCGCTTCGGCCGCCAGATGCAGGTGAAATGCCCCGCAGCAAAGAGCGGAATCACTGGACAAGCCGGAAGCGGCGCGGCATAAGCGGGGGCGAGATTTTGACATCCGGCTGGCTCCCATCGGCCGGTAAAGGACGATGCCTATGAAGCTCCTGCTGCAGATTTTCACCTGGTGGAACGGACAGACGATCGGTACCCGGTTTCACACCTGGCGCCATGGCCAGCGCGTCGGGGAAGACGAGTTCGGCAACGTCTACTATCAGGGCGGCACCGACTCCGAGGGCCGGACGCGGCGTTGGGTGATCTACAACGGCCCTGCCGAGGCGTCTGCGATCCCGCCGGGCTGGCATGGCTGGATGCATCACCGCACCGACGTCTCCCCCGCCGACGAGAAATATGTCGTCCGCGAGTGGCAGAAGCCCCACCGCGCCAACCCGACCGGCACGCCCGGTGCCTACCGGCCGAAGGGGTCGATTGCCGGCGCCGGCAAGCGCCCGCGTGTGACCGGCGACTACGACGCCTGGACGCCGCGCTCCTGAGCCTGGGCTCTTCGGGTATCATCCCGCGACATGCGGGACGATCACGGCGCAGCCACATTTCGGGTTTAGCGCCTGAAGTCCATCCGGGACTAACAGCAATGTGCGGGGGATTGGCGGTAATGGCGGGTTTCTGTCTGCGGGATTTGATTGGCCGGGGAGGGCGGTTCGCTGCCATTGCCCTTCTCCTTGCCGCTCCGGTGACGTCTACCGTCGAAACCGCGCAGGCGGCGCGCCTTTCCAACGCCGTCGCGGTCTTCTCCGGCATCGACAAGATCACCGGCCGCATCACCAGTTTTGACGTCTATATCGGCGAAACGGTGCAATTCGGTGCGCTGCAGGTAACGCCGCGCGTCTGCCACAGCCGCGACGAAACGGAAGCGCCGAAGACGACCACTTTTGTGGAGGTGGACGAAATCACGCTCGACCGGAAGATCCGCCGCATCTTCACCGGCTGGATGTTTGCCGACAGCCCGGGGCTCAATGCGGTCGAGCACCCCGTCTATGACGTTTGGCTGCAGTCCTGCAAGACCTCGTCGGACGTCCCCCCGCCGGACACGGCGGCAAAGCAATAGAGCACTTGGCAAGGCGCCTCCTGCGATCCATCTCTCTTTGCCTGCCACTCACCGGAGCGACGCAAAGCGTAAGCCTTCCCTTGAGAAGGCATGATCCTCAGAATTCGAGATTTGGCGAAGCTATGGCTTTCGCGAGCAGAACTTCGTACTGAGCCTTGGGCACGTCGACTGCGCCGAAGGACTTCAGGTGTTCGGTCGTGAATTGCGTGTCGAGGAGCCGAAATCCCTTGGACCTCAATCGCTCGACCAGATGGACGAGGCAGATCTTCGATGCGTCGGTGCGCCGCGAGAACATGCTCTCGCCGAAAAAGGCTGCGCCGAGTGAAACGCCGTAGAGCCCGCCGACGAGTACGTCTCCCTCCCATGCCTCGACGCTGTGCGCATGGCCCATTTGGTGCAGGGCCGCATAGAGGGAGCGGATCGTGTCGTTGATCCAGGTCGTCGGCCTGTCCCGTGCGGGCTGAGCGCACCCCTCCATGACTTCAGTGAAGGCCGTATCGAAGCGAATGTCGAAGGGACGTCTGCGGATCGCCTTGGCGAGGCTGCGCGAGACGTGAAACCGGTCCAGCGGGATGATGCCGCGGATCTCGGGCTCGACCCAGAAAAGTTCAGGATCGTCGGCCGAGTCGGCCATGGGGAAGAGGCCGATCGAGTAGGCGCGCAACAACATGTCCGGCGTGATATCCGGTTGTTTGCTGCGCGTCTCCTTCAATGTCGTATCCTATGCGGATGTTGTGGCCAGATGGTGCTCCAGCCAATGGATATCATAATCGCCGTTTGCGATATCCTGATTGTTGATCAGGTCCTGAAAAAGGGGAAGAGTCGTCTTGATGCCGTCGATGACAAATTCATCGAGTACGCGGCGCAGCCGCATCATGCATTCGACGCGCGTCCGGCCGTGGACGATCAGCTTACCGATCAGGCTGTCATAGTAGGGGGGGATGCGGTAACCCTGATAGGCGCCGCTGTCGACGCGCACACCGAGGCCGCCCGGGGCGTGGAAATGCGTGATCGTGCCCGGAGAAGGGACGAAGGTGCGCGGATCTTCGGCATTGATGCGGCATTCGATGGCGTGACCGGAGAAGACGATATCTTCCTGCTTGGCAGAGAGGCCGGCTCCGGACGCAACGCGAATCTGCTCGTGCACGAGGTCGATCCCGGTGATCGCTTCGGTAATCGGGTGTTCGACCTGCAGGCGCGTGTTCATCTCGATGAAGTAGAACTCGCCGTTCTCGTAGAGGAACTCGATCGTGCCGGCGCCGCGATATTTCAACTTCTTCATCGCGTCGGCGCAGATTTGACCGATCTTCATGCGCTGTTCGACGTTCAGGGCCGGGGAATTGGCTTCTTCCCAGACCTTCTGATGGCGGCGCTGCAGCGAGCAGTCGCGTTCGCCGAGATGGATCGCATTGCCTTCGCCATCCCCGACGACCTGGATTTCGATATGGCGCGGCTTGCCGAGAAACTTCTCCATGTAGACCGCGTCGTTGCCGAATGCGGCCGCCGCTTCGGAACGTGCCGTCGCAACCGCGTTTTCGAGTTCCTCCTCGGTGCGGGCGACCTTCATGCCGCGGCCACCGCCACCCGCCGTCGCCTTGATCAGCACGGGGAATCCGATCTGGCGGGCGATCTCCAGTGCGTTCTCCGGCTTCACTTCGCCATCGGAGCCCGGAACCACCGGAATGCCGAGTTCTTCCGCCGTCTTCTTGGCGGTGATCTTGTCGCCCATGAGGCGGATGTGCTCGGCAGTCGGTCCGATGAATGTGATGCCGTGCGCATCGAGGATATCGGCGAACTTGGCGTTCTCCGAGAGGAAGCCGTAACCCGGATGCACCGCATCCGCACCGGTGATCTCACAGGCGGCAACGATCTGATGGATGTTCAGATAGCTCTCGCGCGAAGGCGGCGGGCCGATGCAGACGCTCTCGTCAGCGAGCCGGACATGCATGGCGTCGCTGTCCGCCGTCGAGTGCACGGCCACGGTCGCGATGCCGAGCTCCTTGCAGGCACGCAGGACGCGCAGAGCAATTTCGCCGCGATTGGCAATGAGGATTTTCGAGATCATCGCCACCGTGCCCTATTCGATCACGATCAGGGGTTCGCCATATTCGACCGGGGCGGCGTCCTGCACGAGAATTTCCGTCACCTTGCCGGAGCGGGGGGCCGGAATCTGGTTCATCGTCTTCATTGCCTCGATGATCAGGATCGTCTGACCTTCCTTCACCACCGCACCGACTTCGATGAAGGGGCGGGAGCCCGGAGCCGGGGCGAGATAGGCGGTGCCGACCATGGGGGCCGTCACTGCGTTCTTGGCATTGTGACCGCCTTCGGCGGCACCCTGGGGCGCACCAGCCGGCTGACCAGCGGCGATGGCGGGCGGCACCTGGTAGGCGGGCATCGCCGGCATGGACATGGCAACAGGCGTGCCGTTCCGCGAAACGCGGATGCGCAGATCGTCCTGCTCCACTTCGATCTCGGTGAGGTCGGTATCGTTAAGGATATTGGCGAGATCACGGATCAGCGCCTGATCGATACCCGGTTTCTTTTCAGCCATGGGATATGAGCCTCGTGTTCTTCTTATTTGGATTTTTCCGTCAGGTTCTTTAGCGCATGCAGCGCCAGAATGTAACTCTGTGCGCCGAAACCGCAGATAACGCCTTTGACGGCTGGCGCGATCATCGACTTGTGCCGGAATTCTTCGCGCGCATGAATATTGGAAAGATGCAGCTCCACCACGGGGACGGTGATCGCCCGAATGGCATCGTGCATGGCGATGGAGGTGTGTCCGTAGGCGGCGGGATTGATGGCGATGCCGACTGCCTTTTCGCCAGCCTCGTGTAACCAGTCGACCAACGTGCCTTCATGGTTCGACTGCCGGAAGTCGACGTCGAAGCCGAGGTGTCTGGCCTCCTCCTTGCACATCGCTTCGATGTCGGCAAGCGTCTTGCCGCCATAGATACCCGGTTCGCGTTTGCCGAGCGCGTTCAGGTTTGGGCCGTTCAGCACAAAGATAGTCGAAGGCATAAGGGAATCCGGTCCGGTGATGGAGGGTTACCTATAGACTGATGGTTCCCCGAGGAAAAGCCCCCTGGGTACCAGCGGGCTTTGTCCACAAGTCGTGCTGTTCCTATAGGGGCGGTGGCCGGCCGGCCGTCAGCAGACGGTCTTGCCGCACGCACGCATGTTGGCGACTTTCTGTTCGATCTCTGGCGCCCCGACAGCGCCGAAGACCGCCTCGTTGCCGACGACGTAGGATGGCGTTCCCGTGATGCCGAGCTCGTTGGCGAGCGTATAGGCTTCGCGCATCGAGGCATCATACGGCCCGTCATCCATCTTCTCGCGCAACTGCGCTTCCGTCACGCCGAGCTTGGCCGCAACGGCGATCGCGGTTTCCTCCGTCGCGCGCTCCTCTCCCCCGAGCAGGGCGCGATGGAAATCGCCGTATTTCTCTGGTGCGACCACGCGGAAGGCGGCGCTGACCTTGTGGGCCGCGAGCGAGTCCGGTCCGAGAATTGGGAGCTCCTTGAGAACGAAGCGGACATTCTTGTCCTTGGCGAGGATGTCGTCCATGTCGGACAGAGCCCGTTTGCAATAGCCGCAGTTGTAATCGAAGAACTCGACGATCGTCACATCGCCTTCCGGATTGCCGAGGGCAATGTCGTAGGCAGAGTTGAAGATCGCCTTCTTGTTGTCGGCGATTGCCGCCTGGGCGGTTTCCTGCTGCTTGGCCCGCTGCTTGGAGGTGAGGGCTTCCTGCACTTCCAGCATGATCTCCGGATTGGCGAGCAGGTACTCCTTGATGAAGGCGCCGAATTCCTCCTTCTGCTTGGCATCGAGCGCCGCCGCGGGACCGGGCAGGGCGACGCCGGCAGCAAGCGCGATCAGGGATGCTGCGGCAATCATCTTCATCTTGAGCGTCATTCTTTCCTCGTGGTCTGCTGTTCTATGTCGGTCGTAGGCTCCGCACGCTTGCGTCAATGCGCCAGTTTGAAGACGACGGCAAGTCCCGGCTTGCGCCGACTGGTTGAAGCATAGGGCGTGGCGGGGGGAAACGAAACGGCAAAATCGGCCGAATTGCGGCGTTCGCGGACTTGTGAAGCCGCGAGCGATGGGGCAAAGGGCATTGAGAAACTTGCGAGGACCGTACTTTTGGCACAGATGTCGAAACGCAGCGCAGTCGAGCCGTTCCACGCCATGGATGTGCTGGCCGAGGCCACGCGGCGGCGCGATTCCGGTCACCCGGTCATATCCATGGCGGTCGGTCAGCCCGCGCATCCGGCGCCGAAAGCGGCACTCGATGCAGCAAGGCGTGCGCTCGATCACGGTCGGCTCGGCTATACGGATGCTCTTGGCACACTCTCCCTGAAGAGGGCGATTGCCGCTCACTATCACAACCGACACGGCATCACGCTCGATCCGCAGCGGATTGCGGTGACGACCGGATCGTCGGCCGGGTTCAATCTCGCTTTTCTCGCCCTGTTCGATCCGGGCGATCGCGTGGCCATCGCCCGCCCGGGCTATCCCGCCTATCGCAACATCATGGCCGCGCTCGGGCTCGAAGTGGTCGAGATCGAAGCCAATGCCGATGCCGGCTTCACTTTGACCCCGGACAGCCTCGAGCGCGCCGCGGCACGTGGCGGAAAACCGTTGAAGGGCGTGCTTCTCGCAAGCCCGGCGAACCCGACTGGAACGGTGACCGGAAAGGCGCAGCTGAAGGCGCTCGCCGACTATTGCCGGGACCACTCGATCGCCTTCATCTCCGATGAGATCTATCACGGCCTTACTTTCGCCGGGGAGGAGACGACGGCGCTTGAAGTCGCCGACGACGCCGTCGTGATCAACTCCTTCTCCAAATATTACTGCATGACCGGTTGGCGCATCGGCTGGATGGTTCTGCCCGAGGCGCGGGTGCGTGCCTTCGAGCGCATCGCGCAGAGCCTCTATATTTCGCCGCCGGAGCTGTCACAGATTGCCGCGGAGGCGGCTCTCGGCGCGCATGAGGAGCTCGACGGCTACAAGCGTGCCTATGCCGCGAACCGGGCATTGCTGCTCGAACGGCTGCCGCAGATCGGCTTTTCGATCGCCTCGCCAATGGACGGCGCATTTTACGCCTATGCGGATGTCAGCCGCTTCACCAATGACAGCATGGCCTTCGCCCGTCGGATGCTGGCCGAGATCGACGTCGCGGCAACGCCCGGCTTCGACTTCGATCCCGTCGAAGGGCATCGCACCATGCGCTTTTCCTATGCGGGCGCGGCTACCGAGATGGAGGAGGCGATGAACCGCATCGCGCGCTGGCTGGCCTAAGGCCTGTTGAGATTCGGGCCGCCCGCGCCGGGTTTTACCAGTTGCCGGGGTCTGCGGTGTGATCGACACTCGCAAACTCATCTGCCTGTTTCCGGTCCAGTGTCAGGTTGGTTGCGATCTTCGTTTCATCGCTGACCGAATAATGCAAAGGGGCCGGCCCGTTGGTCAGTTGCTGATACATGAGCAAGGCAGCCTCCTCGGCAGTGTCGGCTTCGAACTCTTCCGTAACGATGACTGTGAACTTGTGCATGGCCTCGTCTCCCTCTGGAAAGTATAGAGCGGGACAAGGAAAACTATGTGCGGCATTCCGTCCGGAAAGGGCGGAGTTTTTCAAAGGGGAAGCTCACACCTGAGCCGCCACCCATCCCAGCCATGAAAAAGCCCGGATCGCTCCGGGCTATTTCTTTGCTTCTTAGAAGAAACCGCGGCGCTGCCACCAGCCGCCCTTTTTGGGTTTTGCCGGCTCCTCTTCGCCCTCGCTTTTGCTGGACGTCACGACCGGCTCGGTAGCGATCGCCGACAGATCCCGGTTTGCGCGCGCGGGCTTTGCGCCTTCCAGATCGGCAACAGCTTCCTCCACCGCCTCAGGGGCGGCTTCGGGTGCTTCGGGTTGGGACTCGACGGCCTTCTCGGCTCCTTCATCGACACTCTCGGCCGGCTCCTCGGCCTTGACTGCTTTCTTGCGGCTGCGCCGGGGTTTTGCCGGTTTCGGCTCCTCCGCTGCTGCCTCGACGGCAGCGGCTGCCGCGATATCCGGCGACGTCTCCTCGGCTGCCGCGGCTGGGGGGACTTCCGCCTCTGCGTCGTCACCGGCCGCTTCGCCGGCTTCTGCAGCCACGCCGGCCTCGCCCTCGGCTTCAGCCAGTTCATCCTGACGACTGCGGCGGCCGCCACGCTTGCCGCGGCGGCGACGCTTGCGCTTCTGCTCGCTATCGCCATTCAGGGCATCCGTGGCGTCGCCTTCATCCTCGGCATCGTCCACGGCGCCTTCATCGCCGGTCTCGTCCTCAGCCGCGTCGGCTGCCTCAGCGAAGGCTTCGTCCGCTCCCTGACCCGCACCCTTGCCGCGCCGGCGGCGACGACGCTTGCGCTTGCGGCCGCCTTGTTCGTCGGTCTGCGCCTTTTTCTGGTCCTGACGGTCGGCAGCAATCTCTTCCGCTTCCTCTTCGTCGGACTCCTCCTCGATGAGGACCTCTTCTTCGTCTTCCGGCTCCGGCTCGAACTGCAGGATCTGGTCGATCCTCACCGGATTTTCGACCGGTTCACCGCGATCGATCGCGAAGTGCTGCGCCCCGACCTGGGCGTCCGCTTCGATGAAGATGGAGACACCGAAGCGCTGTTCGTAATCCGTGATCGAACTGCGCTTCTGATTGAGCAGATAGAGCGCGATATCGGGTGTCGTGCGCACGCTGATGTCGTGCGTGGTGTTCTTGAGCAGATGTTCCTCGATGCCGCGCAGGACATGCAGGGCAACTGAGGATTGCGAACGGATATGGCCCGTACCGTTACAGTGCGGGCAGGTCTGCATCGTGCTTTCCAGCACCGAGGCGCGGATGCGCTGGCGAGACATTTCGAGCAGGCCGAAATGCGAGATGCGGCCGACCTGGATACGGGCCCGATCGTTCTTCAGGCAATCCTTGAGCTTCTTCTCGACGGAGCGGTTGTTCCGCTTCTCTTCCATGTCGATGAAGTCGATCACGATCAGGCCGGCAAGGTCGCGAAGGCGCAATTGCCGCGCTACTTCCTCGGCTGCCTCGAGATTCGTCTGGAGAGCCGTATCCTCGATCGAGTGCTCGCGCGTCGAACGACCGGAGTTCACATCGATGGAAACCAGAGCTTCGGTCTGGTTGATGATGATGTAGCCGCCAGACTTCAGCGTCACCTGCGGCTGCAGCATGCGATCGAGCTGCGCTTCGATGCCGGAGCGAGAGAAGATCGGATGCACGTCGCGATAGGGCTGCACGACCTTTGCGTGGCTCGGCATCAGCATCTTCATGAAGCCCTTGGCTTCCTTGTAGCCTTCCTCGCCCGAAACGACGATCTCGCTGATGTCCTTGTTGTAGAGATCGCGGATCGATCGCTTGATAAGGCTGCCCTCTTCGTAGACGAGGCAGGGGGCAGTCGAGTTCAGCGTCAGCGTGCGGACGTTCTCCCACAGCCGCATGAGGTATTCGAAGTCGCGCTTGATCTCGACTTTCGTGCGATTGGCTCCGGCGGTGCGCAGGATCACACCCATTCCCTGCGGCACGTCGAGACCGCGGGCGATTTCCTTCAGACGCTTGCGGTCCTGCAGGTTGGTGATCTTGCGCGAAATACCGCCGCCGCGCGCCGTGTTCGGCATGAGAACGGAGTAGCGGCCTGCGAGCGAAAGATAGGTCGTGAGTGCCGCACCCTTGTTGCCGCGCTCTTCCTTTGCGACCTGAACCAGCAGGATCTGCCGGCGCTTGATCACTTCCTGAATGCGGTATTGCTTGCGCGGCTTGCGGATATGACGATCCGCCACCTCTTCCATGGCATCTTCGGCGCCGACGGATTCGATGATTTCCTTTTCGCCGTCGTGATTGTCGTCGTCATCGT
Organism: Sinorhizobium sp. GQ132; assembly: GCF_059758575.1. NCBI lineage: Bacteria > Pseudomonadati > Pseudomonadota > Alphaproteobacteria > Hyphomicrobiales > Rhizobiaceae > Sinorhizobium > Sinorhizobium sp. GQ132. The sequence goes on from NZ_JCAXDX010000003.1 coordinate 711,764, forward strand.
CGTCGTCACGCTGACGACGCGCGTCGATATCCTCGGAGATCGAATCGGTATCGACCACCGCGGCCATTTCGTTCTTGTCGCCTTCTCCGTCTTCCGACGGGCCGCCCTCAGGCGCTACGGGCTCTTCGCCGGCCTTCGGCTTTGCGCGGCGGGTACGCTTCGGCTTGGCCTTGGCCTTGGGCTTCTCCGCAGCGGCCTCGGCGGCCTCGGCGGCTTCTCCGGCTGCCTCGGCGGCTTCGGCCTGTGCCACGACTTCGGCAACCGTATCGCCGGCCGGCGCGGACTTCTGTTCCGCCACGGTGTCGTTCGGCTCGTCATCGTCGCGGCGGGCCTCTTCGGCTTCCGCCTTCAACAGGGCCTGACGATCGGCGAGGGGGATCTGGTAGTAGTCGGGATGGATTTCGGCGAAGGCCAGAAACCCGTGGCGATTGCCGCCGTAATCGACGAAGGCCGCCTGGAGCGACGGCTCCACTCTGGTTACCTTCGCCAGGTAGATATTGCCGCGGATCTGTTTCTTATGTTCCGATTCGAAATCGAATTCTTCTATGCGGTTCCCGCGTACGACAACGACGCGCGTCTCCTCTGAGTGAGACGCATCGATAAGCATTTTCTCTGCCATCTAAGCTGTGCTCCTCGGCGCGGCGGGACGACAGACAGAGTGCCTTTTTCAAGAAGGCTGTCGAAGACGTCGGAGGCTGCGCCGGATATGAAAGGTCCTGTTTGGCGCAAGCGATGGTGCAGCAGCCAGACGGCAGCCGGAACGCTGGGGTCCCGGGGCCGCTCTACTTCTGACCGATACTGCTGAGTCACATCAAAGACCAAACAAGAATGCCAATGTCCTGGACCTCTGGAAGAGGCCCGATGAATGCGCCCGCTTGCGGGCATCCGGTGAAATTCACCATCAAGAACTCCGGCCACCGCCGGAAATTTGCGAACCAGTATACGGAGGAGGAAATGCGGCGACGGCGGATGAATTCCTGCGGCCGCGGAAGCTTGATACGGTTGCAACCGGTTGTTCCGGCTCGATCACTCCCTGGCGCCAAGCTCGTCTAAAAGCTCCGGCTGCCCGGCCGACGATTCTATCCCGTCAACACTTTCTCCTTGTGACGCTTTTATGTTTTCCATGTCACATTGGCAAGGGAAAAGCCTTTGCCGCCACAATATTGATCGATTCGCTTGCGCGGGTGTAACCGGACCTTCAGGAGAAGACAGCGCCGGCTGACGGGCGGTGCGACGGCCTCCGCGTCAAGCTTTGGTTAACCCTGAGGGTTCATTGGTTGAGGGGCGGATAAGGGGGTGCCGGGGAGACCTTCGCCGGCACATTTATTGGATGGATGCGGGGTTTCAGGTGAAGCGTTCGGCGACTAGGCTGTGTTCCATGGAGGCGATCGGGCGTCGTCGCGGTATGCGCGTGCTCGTCGCTGCCTTTGGTGCCGTTTTGCTTCTCCTGTCGCCCGTGGCGGGCCTGCGCGCCGGCGAGCCGGTGCCTCTCCTCGCCTATGCCGCGCGGATTGCCGGCGACGATGCCCGCACGCGCCTGGTCATCGAGTTCGATCGCGAGCCGGCCTTCTCCATCCACTACGTCGCCAATCCCGTTCGCGTCATCGTCGATCTGCCGGAAACGTCGTTCGGACTGAAACCGGAGAGCCTGGAGCCTCGCGGCTTGTTCGACGCCATCCGTTATGGCGGAATGGGGGCAGGGGCCTCGCGGCTTGTGCTCTCCGCCAAGGGGCCGACGGAGGTGACCCACGCGGAAGTGAAGCCGGTGGAGGACGGGAAGGGCTTTCGCCTCGTGCTCGATGCGGAGAGGATCGGCCAGGACCGCTTCGACACGCTCCTGGCCGAGCAGCAGTGGACCGGCACGGTGCCCTCCGCCAAGACCGACCGGCCGGCCGCCGCGCCGCCCCCGAAGGCCGGGGCCTTCGTGGTTGCGATAGATGCCGGCCATGGCGGAATCGATACCGGTGCAATCGGCGGCGTCACGAAAACCGAAGAGAAACACGTGACCCTGGCCTTCGCGAAGGAGCTGGTGGAACGGCTCAATCACGAACCCGGCATCGAGGCGTTTCTGACGCGGGAACGCGACGAATTTCTCTCCCTTCCTCAACGCGTGCAGATTGCACGCCAGCGAGGCTCCAACCTGTTCATTTCGGTTCACGCCGACACATTACGGCAGAAGGATATTCGGGGCGCCACGGTCTACACGATCTCCGACAAGGCGTCCGACCACCTCGCGGCCGATCTTGCCGCACGCGAGAATCTCTCCGACGAGATTGCCGGGATTCCGCTCGAAAGCGAGCCGGCCGAAGTCGCGGATATTCTCATCGATCTCACCCGCCGCGAAACTCAGGCTTTCTCGGTCAATCTCGCCCGAAGCGTCATTTCCTCGTTCGAAGGGCAGATCAAGCTGATCAACAATCCGCACCGCTATGCGGGGTTCCGGGTCCTGCAGGCGCCGGACGTGCCCTCGGTTCTGCTCGAGCTCGGCTTCCTGTCGAACAAGGAAGATGAGAAGCAACTGCTCGATGCGGAATGGAGGAAGAAGGTATCCGCCCTGCTTGCCGGCGCCGTTCAGCGCTACCGGAACACCGCGGTTGCAAACGGCGGTTGAATGTGCAGGGCATTCCGGGGCCGCTGATCTCGTCCCAGCCCGGCGCCACGGAATGGGGATGTGATTTGTGTCGAGCCGGTAACAGCGATATGCTTTTCAGCGGATGCGCACTGTATAATCCGGTAACAGCCCTATTTTACTCACAATCCAGGCCCCTTAGGGGGAGGGCGTCCCGATTTGTGGGAAACGGTGTTGATGCTTCAGGTTCCTGGCCATATGAGGGAGCCCAAACGCGTGTAACTGAAAATGCCGGACGTTTTCTTTGGAAGAGTTTGGCGACGTCGGCCTCCTTTCGCGGAAAACGAGCGTTCGGGCACTCGGCGACCTCGCAATAGGACGATAATTAGATACCGGTACCTGACTGATGATCAGACTGATTGGATATTTTTTTGGCATTGGTGCGTTTCTGCTGCTTGGCACAGCCGCGGCCGTCGCGATCTATCTCGGCGGCATCACCAAGGACCTGCCCGACTATGAGGTGCTGGCCAATTATGCGCCGCCGGTGACGACCCGCTTCCATGCGGGTAACGGCGCGCTGATGGCCGAATATGCGCGCGAGCGCCGGCTGTATCTGCCCATTCAGGCGATACCCGATCGCGTCAAGGCCGCATTCATCTCGGCGGAAGACAAGAATTTCTACCGGCATCCGGGTGTCGACGTGACGGGCCTTGCGCGCGCCATCGTGGTCAATGTGCAGAATTTCGGCTCCGGCCGGCGCCCGGTCGGCGCGTCGACGATCACCCAGCAGGTCGCCAAGAATTTCCTTTTGAGCTCCGACCAGACGCTCGATCGCAAGATCAAGGAAGCGATCCTCTCCTTCCGCATCGAACAGGCCTACAGCAAGGACCGCATTCTCGAGCTCTATCTCAACGAGATTTTCTTCGGGCTGAATTCCTACGGCATCGCCGGCGCGGCGCTGACCTATTTCGACAAGTCGGTGACGGAACTGACGATTGCCGAGACCGCCTATCTTGCGGCCCTGCCCAAGGGGCCGGCCAATTACCACCCGTTCCGCCAGGTCGAGGCTGCGATCGAGCGCCGCAACTGGGTGATCGATCGGATGGTCGAGAATGGTTACGTCACCAAGGCTGACGGTGAGGAGGCAAAGCAACAACCGCTCGGCGTCAAGCCGCGGCGGGGCGGCGCGCACCTCTTCGCCTCCGATTTCTTCGCCGAAGAAGTGCGTCGTCAGATCATCCAGAAATACGGTGACAAGGCGCTTTACGAGGGCGGGCTTTCCGTACGTACGTCGCTGGATCCGCGGCTGCAGATTGCGGCGCGCAAGGCGCTTCAGGACGGGCTTTTGAACTACGACGAGCGGCGGGGCTTTCACGGTCCGGTGAAGACAATCGAGATCGGCGGCGACTGGGGCGAGCCGCTGAGCAAGATCCCCACGCTCAGCGACGTGCCGGAATGGAAACTGGCAGTCGTGCTCTCGGTAGATAGCGAAGGCGCCGAAATCGGCGTCCAGCCGGAAAAGGAAGTCTCGGGCAAGATCGTGCCTGAACGGGTGACCGGGCGGATTGCCGCCAAGAACATGCAGTGGGCCTATCGCTCCGCGGGCGGAAAGCGCAAGAACGCCAAGTCGCCGGAGGGGGTCCTCGGGCCGGGCGACGTCGTCTATGTCGAGCCGTTGCAAGAGGCCGGCGAATATCGGCTGCGCCAGCCGCCGAAGGTTCAGGGCGGATTGGTCGCGATGGACCCGCATACCGGCCGCGTGCTGGCGATGGTCGGCGGGTTTTCCTACGGACAGTCCGAGTTCAACCGCGCGACTCAGGCGATGCGCCAGCCCGGTTCCGCCTTCAAGCCCTTCGTCTACGCGGCCGCCCTCGACAACGGCTATACGCCGGCATCGGTCATTCTGGATGCGCCTATCGAGATCGTCGCGGGCGGTCAGGTCTGGCGGCCCGAAAACTACGGCGGCGGCTCTGCCGGACCGTCGACGCTCCGCCTCGGCATCGAAAAATCGCGCAACCTGATGACGGTCCGGCTTGCCAACGACCTGGGCATGAACATCGTCGCCGAATATGCCGAGCGTTTCGGGATCTACGACAAGATGGCGCCGCTTCTTGCGATGTCGCTCGGTTCCGGCGAAACGACTGTGCTGCGTCTCGTGTCCGCCTATGCCGTCATCGCCAATGGCGGCAAGCAGATCAAGCCGTCGCTGATCGACCGGATTCAGGACCGTTACGGCAAGACCATCTTCCGCCATGAGGACCGGGCCTGCGAGAATTGCAATGCCGATCATTGGGAAGCTCAGGAAGAGCCGGTGCTGATCGACAATCGTGAGCAGGTCCTCGATCCGATGACCTCCTATCAGATCACCTCCATGATGGAAGGCGTAGTCGCGCGGGGAACCGCGGCAGGCAAGATCAAACTCGATCGCCCTGTCGCAGGCAAGACCGGCACGACCAATGACGAGAAGGACGCCTGGTTCGTGGGTTACACTCCCGACCTCGTCGCGGGGCTCTATCTCGGCTTCGACGACCCGGCACCGCTCGGGCGCGGGTCGACCGGCGGCGGCCTGTCGGCGCCGATCTTCAACGCCTTCATGCAGAAGGCGGTGGAGGGTACCCGTCCCGGCAAGTTCGTGGTGCCGGAAGGCATGAGCCTTATTCCCGTCAACCGCAAAACCGGCATGGCGGCCGTCGAGGGCGAGCCGGACACGATCATCGAAGCCTTCAAGCCGGGCACCGGCCCTGCGGACACCTTCTCGGTCATCGGCGACCTCGACGAATATGCGCCGCCGGAAGAAATATTGAGAACCTCTCCGCAGGCCAACCAGGCGGTAACCTCCGGCTCCAACGGACTGTTCTGACCCTTTCCATTGCACGCGGTGCCCGTCGCCTTTACATCGGCGGCGGGCACCGCTATTTGACCGTCACGTTGGAAAAGTCACCTGAAGAAGCAGGATCATGCGCAGCGAAATCGAGAACATCGTCGACGAAATCAAGCAGGCCATAAGCCTGCTGAGGAGGCATCTTTGACTGGGATCAGGCGGTAAGACGACTGGACTGGTTGAACAACAAGGCGGAAGATCCGTCGCTCTGGAACGATGCGGCCGAGGCGCAGAAACTGATGCGCGAGCGCCAGCAGCTCGACGATGGCATCAATGGCCTGCGCCGCTTCGAGCAGCAGCTCAACGACAACATCGAGCTCATCGAACTCGGTGAAGAGGAGGGCGATTCGGCGATCGTATCCGAGGCCGAGGAAGCGCTTCGCCAATTGCGCGGCGAGGCGGCGAAGAAGCAGGTCGAGGCCATGCTTTCGGGCGAGGCCGACCAGAACGACACTTATCTCGAAGTCCATTCGGGCGCCGGCGGCACGGAAAGCCAGGACTGGGCGAACATGCTGCTTCGCATGTATACGCGATGGGCCGAACGCCAGGGCTACAAGGTCGAGCTCATGGAAATCCAGGACGGGGAAGAAGCAGGCATCAAATCCGCTACGCTTCTCGTCAAGGGGCACAATGCCTATGGCTGGCTGAAGACGGAATCGGGCGTGCATCGCCTCGTCCGCATTTCTCCCTATGACAGCAACGCTCGCCGCCATACGTCCTTTTCGTCCATCTGGGTCTATCCCGTCGTGGACGAATCGATCCAGATCGACATCAACGAAAGCGATTGCCGGATCGATACCTACCGCTCCTCGGGCGCCGGCGGTCAGCACGTCAATACGACCGATTCGGCCGTGCGCATCACCCATATGCCGAGCGGCATCGTGGTGCAGTGCCAGCAGGAACGCTCGCAGCACAAGAACCGCGCCAAGGCATGGGACATGCTTCGCGCGCGGCTCTACGAGGCTGAACTGAAGAAGCGCGAGGAGGCCGCCAACGTCGAGGCGGCGTCGAAGACCGATATAGGCTGGGGTCACCAGATCCGCTCCTACGTCCTTCAGCCCTATCAGTTGGTGAAGGATTTGAGGACGGGCGTCGAAAGCACCAGCCCGGGCGACGTGCTCGACGGTGAACTGAACGAGTTCATGGAGGCAGCCCTTGCGCATCGCGTCAGCGGTGGCGCGGATGCGGCCGTCGACGACCTGAGCTGATTGCCGTTGCCCCGGTGTTGAGGGGGCGAGGGGAAATTCCTTTCGGCATGCGCGGCATGCGGTCTGCGCTGAAAGCCGCCCCTCATCCGGCCTGCCGGCCACCTTCTCCCCGCAAGCGGGGCGAAGGGGACTCGCGGCAGGCCCCAGTCCCCTTCGCCACCGCATCCACAAGCATGGCGGATTCGGTTAATGACAAGTTATAAAGGTGCTGGCAGGCGGATGAGGGGGCGAAGTTCGGTGCCCCTCAATTCGTCGCGCGCTCGATCTTGATGTCGCCGAGCTCGTCGATGAGGACCGTCCAGGTCTCGGGCTCGGTCGCGCCCGCTTCGGTCTTCAGATAAACCGTCGCGAACATTCCCGGCTGCGGCGTGATCCCTGTCGAGGTTTCGGGGCGAATATCGGTGACATAGGGTTTCAGCGCCGTGAATTCCTCCAGTTCCGCGGAGGAAACCACCTCGGGACCGGTCGGAGTGGAGGCGATCTGCTGCAGATGGACCTGCGCGGTGCCGTCCTCCTGTCGAACGGCAATCAGTTTATAATAGCCGCGCCGCCCACCGGGCGCCGCAGTCTTCGCACCCTTTTCGCCATCCCTGCTTTCGTCCGGCTGCGGCGCGCCGCCGCTCTCCTCCCAAAAGCCCGTGCTCGTCACGAAGATGACGTTCGAGGGCAGGAGGCCATTGTCCTGAGCGAAAAGCGCGCTTGAGGGCAGGGTCAGGCAGAGCGCTATCAGCAGGGCCTTGTGCATTGTGGATATCCTTCGCAACCGAACGCCGGGACCGCGAGGCACGCTACCGCCCGTGATCATACCATATCGGCCTTGCAACGTGTGATTTCAATTGGAAAACTGCTCGGCGAGAATGCGATCGGACCAGGAATGGTCCGGATCCGAAAGGATCCGCGCCGTGAGTTTTTCCGATTCGGCGATGCGGACATGCACGACGGACTTGACTTCCTGGTGGTCTGCCACGGCGTTGACCGGGCGCTTGTCGGCCTCGAGAATTTCGATGTCCACCGTCACGTGATTCGGCAACAGCGCCCCGCGCCAGCGCCGCGGCCGGAATGGGCTGACGGGCGTCAACGCCAGAAGCGGCGCTTCCAACGGCAGGATCGGCCCGTGCGCAGAAAGATTATAGGCGGTGGAGCCCGCAGGTGTCGCCAGAAGCAGCCCGTCGCAGGTCAGTTCGTCGAGCCGCGTCTTTCCGTCTACGATGACCTTCAACTTTGCGGCCTGGTAGGACTGGCGGAAAAGGTAGACCTCGTTGATGGCAAGCGCGGTGAACTTGTCGCCGTTGACGTCCGTGGTGCGCATCTCAAGCGGATGAAATGCATTTTCGTCCGCATTGGCGATGCGCTGATGCAGGTTCTCGGTGCTGTAGCGGTTCATCAGGAACCCGACCGAGCCGCGGTTCATCCCGTAGACGAGCTTGCCGGTATTCATCGTCCTGTGGAGCGTATGCAGCATGAAGCCGTCGCCGCCGAGCGCGACGATCACTTCGGCCTTGTCCGCATCATGATCTCCATAGAGGGCCCGGAGATCCTCGGCCGCCTTCTGCGCTTCCTCTGCCGGCGATGCGATGAAGGCGAGGGAGTTGAACTTGCGGGCCATGAACTCAGTCCGTCTGTCATTGCGGGGGCAGGGGCGCTTCCGCTTGTTTTCGCGTCAATTTAGGCGGGCGGCGCTATAGACGCCACGGTCGCTTTTTCTGGCACGGCCTCGGCACGAACGCATCCGAAAAATTGGGAGAAGCCGCATTTTTGCTTTACACCGGGAGAGAATATGGTAACTCCCAGCCCTAACGTGCCCTTATAGCTCAGTTGGTAGAGCGGCTGATTTGTAATCAGTAGGTCGGGAGTTCGAGTCTCTCTGGGGGCACCAGAAAACCCTGAAAACAATGCGTCGCCCACGCTTCCTTCCGGTTGCCCCCTTCGCTCCGGCAAGGTTTCATCGGCATCGAAGTGGCGCAGCCATCCAACCGTCGCATCAAATCTCGAACGACGCGGCCGGCCTTGGGTCGACCTCGCGGCAGCGCTCCAGCGCCTTGATCAGATTTTCCGCCAGAAAGTCGATGAGGGCGCGGGTCGCGGGCAGCAGGCCGTGGCGCGAGGGGAAGACGAGGTGAACCATGACGTTGCCGGAGGTCCACTCCGGCAGGACCGGAACGAGGGCGCCGGTTCGGAAGGCGCGCTCGCAAATGTGGTCGGGCAGAAGCGCTATGCCCATGCCTTCGATGGCCGCGCGTTCGAGGATGAGAAAATCGCTGCAGCCGACGACGGGCCGGTGAGCGATCTCGATCGCTCCCCCGGTTGCGTGTACGAGCCGCCAGACATCATTGGGGTGCTGCTCGTTCATCGACAGCGTCGGCATTTGCGAAAGATTGTCGGTCGTGATCTCACCGAGGCGCGCGAGAAGCGTCGGACTGGCGGCGAGGCGTTGGCGCACTTCGCCGAATTTGCGGACGATCAGCTGGCTGTCGGTGTCGAGCTGGTCGCGTGCGCGCAAGGCCACGTCGATCCGTTCCTCGATGAGATCGATCCGCCGGTTGGAGGCGGTGATCAACAGGCGGACACCCGGATATCGGCGGTGAAAGGCGGGCAGGATGTCGGCGAGCATCGGTGTGAAGCCGATGGGACAGGCGAGCCGGACGACGCCCGTCGGCTCGGCGCGCACTGCGGCGATCTCGGCTTCGGCGGCGGCCACGCCGTCGAGCAGCCCCTGGGCGTGCTCGTAAAAGACACGGCCGATTTCGGTCATTCGAAGCTTGCGCGTCGAGCGCTCGAGCAGACGCACGCCCAATTGCTCCTCCAGGCGTGCGACATGTTTGCTGAGCTTGGATTTCGGCACGTTCAAGTCGCGCGCGGCGGCGCTGAAGCCGTTGTGTTTGACGACTGCGGCAAAAAGCGCGATATCGTTGAGATCCTGCATGAGTGCCTCCCATCAAAGGCGGTATCGACGTTCGGTGCGGCTCCCCGTCGATTGGAGGGTAACGATTGGAGCTCAGGGGGCCATCTGCCGCGATATATGCCGAATTGTTTCCCTGGGGAAACGGAATGTCAAATATTCGCTGACTTATCGAATGATTGTTTGCAGATCATATGTGATGCACCGCAACGTAAGCAAAGGTGCTTCCCATGAAAATCCTTCATATCGACTCCGGCATTCTCGGCGAACACTCCGTCTCCCGCCGCCTGACATCGGCAATCGTGTCGCAGCTCAAGGCCGACCAGCCCGATGCGGAGATCACCTATCGGGATCTCGCATCCGAACGCGTTCCGCACCTGACCGGCGCACAGATCATGGCGCCTGCAGACCTCGATGGTGTCGATGCCGCTCTGGCCGCCGATGTGCGCATCGGCCGCCAGATGCTCGAGGAATTCCTGGCTGCCGACACGGTCGTCGTCGGTGCGCCGATGTATAACTTCTCGATCCCGAGCCAGCTCAAGGCGTGGATCGACCGTCTGGCCGTTGCCGGCAAAACCTTCCGCTATACCGAAGCAGGACCGGAAGGCCTCGCCAAGGGCAAGAAGGTTATCGTCGCCTCCACCCGTGGCGGTCATTATTCGGTCGCCCCGGCTTCCGCCATGGATCACCAGGAAACCTATCTGCGGTCGGTCTTCGGTTTCTTCGGCATAACGGACATCGAGTTCATCCGCGCTGAGGGCCTGAACCTCGGCCCCGACCAGAAGCAGTTCGCCATAGCCGAAGCCGAAAAGACGATTGCTCAGGGCAACGTTCTGAAGCTCGCAAGCTAATCATTCGGCCGGCGCCGTGGCGCCGGTTCGTTGCGGAGGATGCCGGCCGAGCAATCAGCCGGCATTCTCCGTTTCTGATCGGGTCGAAACTGCGCTATTCTGTCGGGCATGAAATGCGTGCGCGCCCTGCGGTTTCTGGCGTTGTCGCTCGCGGCCGTCGCCCTGGTGGCCGGAAGTGTTTCCGCGTCTGCGCCGGGCGGGCGGTGCACCTGCCGTCACCGCGATGGGGGCAAATACGAACTCGGCCAGACTGCGTGCATCCGCATCGGCGACGTCTCCTATCTCGCGCGCTGCGAAATGAACCTCAACGTCACGACCTGGAAGAGATTGCAGGACGGCTGCCCGACGGCGGGGCTCGCCGTGACGATCGTCCCGCCGGCTCCTATCCCCTAAGATGATGTCTTGCCGCGTACATCGCAATGGCGGCGGCATTCGACACGTTCAGCGACTTGATCGCGCCGGGCATGTCGAGCCGTGCGAGCGCCTTGACCGTCTGCCGGGTCTTCTGGCGCAGGCCCTTACCCTCCGAACCGAGCACCAGCGCGATTTTGTCGCCGGCGAATGTGCCTTCGAGCGGCTGCGGCCCCTCGGAATCGAGGCCTATCGTCATGAAGCCGAGTTCGTGGAGCTCTTCGAGGGTGTCGGCGAGATTGGTGATCTGGATATAAGGAATGAGTTCCAGCGCACCCGAGGCCGATTTCGCCAGCACACCTGATTCGGTTGGACTGTGGCGCATCGTCGTAATGAGCGCGCCTGCGTCGAAGGCGACCGCCGAGCGCATGATCGCTCCGACATTGTGGGGATCGGTCACCTGATCGAGAACGAGAATCAAGGGGCAGTCGCGAAGAGCCTCGAGCTTGCGGTGCGGCAGAGGCTGCGTCTCCAGCATCACGCCCTGGTGAATGGCATCGGGCCCGAGCATGCGGTCGAGCTCCTGCGGTGTTACAGTCTCGGCCGGGAAGGGGAGCGCCGAAAGATCGCCGAGCTCCAGGCGCGCGGCGGCGTTCTGCGTTACCGAGAGGCGGATGATGCGGCGTTCCGGATTGTCGAGGGCGGCGCGGACCGTGTGCAGGCCGTAGAGAAGCACCTGGTCCGGGGCGAGTGCCGGCGGCTTCCAGTCGGCGGGCAGCTTTCCGCGCTTGTCCTGGCGTGGAGTCGGAATCTCCCCGCGTTCGCGCCGGGCGTCCCGATGCGCACGGCGCAGATTTGCATAGTGGGTGTCTTTGGCGCTCTTGTCGCCGGTCTTGTCCTTGCTCATGCCGGTCTTATAGTGAGCTTCGCCTCCGGTTGAAACTGATTTCGGAAATCGCCGCTGCGGTCGGCAGTGGAGAAATTCTGAGAATTTGCATTTCGCCGTGTTGACAGGACGAATGCAGGCGGTCATATACCCGGCGCAGATCGCGGGGCGGCGACAAACGACGCCGGTTCTTACGCGATCTCAAATGCTTGGTCGATTGATCCCGACAGAAAAATGGAGGGATGCCCGAGTGGTTAAAGGGGACGGACTGTAAATCCGTTGGCTCAGCCTACGTTGGTTCAAATCCAACTCCCTCCACCATTCTGCTTCAGGATCGAAGGCCCGCGGGTATAGCTCAATGGTAGAGCAGCAGCCTTCCAAGCTGAATACGCGGGTTCGATTCCCGCTACCCGCTCCAGCTTCTCTTTCAAAGCACCAAAAATTCCGCTGCACTTCAGGTTTGTGCCGCACGCGCTTGTTTACGTTCTATTTTCCAGCCCGAGGCGTAACGCTTTGGGTACTTCTGCCGCCGCTTGCCGCTGCCTTTCTGAAGAGGCGAGACCTTGCCGTTCCGGCGCACGCAATTAAGTCTTGCGCAAATGCGACGAAACCCTTAAACGGCTCGACAAACCGGCCCCGCCGGCTGATCCATCCGATTTGACCACAGGAAGCGTACCC